>CAZHSD010000012.1:0-104841 GCA_964534975.1 uncultured Ottowia sp.
CTGCGCTCGCCGAACAGCGGATGCACCGAGTCGTTCGGCTTGACCGGCTCGGCGTGGTAGCGCTCGATGCGCTCGACCTCGTTCTTGGAGCCGAACACCACGCCGATGCGCTGGTGCAGCGTGTCGGGCTGCACGCCGAGCATCGGCACGCGCCCGGTGGACACGCGCCCGCCCGCCTGCTCGATGATGAAGCCGATCGGGTTGGCCTCGTACAGCAGGCGCAGGCGGCCGGGCTTGGTCGGGTCCTTGGTGTCGCGCGGGTACATGAAGACGCCGCCGCGCATCAGGATGCGGTGCGCCTCGGCCACCATGCTGGCGATCCAGCGCATGTTGAAGTCCTTGGCCCGGGGGCCGGTCTTGCCGGCCAGGCACTCGTCGACGTAGCGCTTCACCGGCGCTTCCCAGAAGCGTGCGTTGGAGGCGTTGATGGCGAACTCGCGCGTGTCTTCCGGGATGCGGAGGTTCGAGTGCGTGAGCATGAACTGGCCCAGGTTCGGGTCCAGCGTGAAGCCGGCCACGCCGTTGCCCACGCTCAGCATCAGCATGGTGGTCGGGCCGTACAGTGCGTAGCCGGCGGCGAGCTGCTGGCAGCCTGGCTGCAGGAAGTCGGCCTCGGTCACGTCGCGGCCCGAGTCGATCACGTCTTGCGGCGCGCGCAGCACGCTGAAGATGCTGCCCACGGTGACGTTGACGTCGATGTTGCTGGAGCCGTCGAGCGGATCGAACACCAGCAGGTACTTGCCGCGCTGCAGCGTGGGCGGAATCTGGTAGGGCTGCTCCATCTCCTCCGAGGCCATGCCCGCCAGCTGGCCGCCCCATTCGGTCATCTGCGTGAAGTAGTCGTTGCTGATGACGTCGAGCTTCTTCTGCTCCTCGCCCTGCACGTTGACGCCGGTGGCCACCTCCGCCGCCGGGTTGCCCAGCATGCCGCCGAGCTCGCCGAATGCGACCGAGCGCGCGATCGCCTTGCAGGCCAGCGCGACGTCCAGGATCAGCGCGTTGAAGTCGCCGCTGGCGCCGGGAAAGCGCCGCCGCTGCTCGATCAGGTACTGCGTCAGCGTGAAGCGCCGGCGCGTCGGGACGGGTGGGCTGCCGGCGGATGGGGAAAAGTCGTGCATGGCGTTCATGGCGCGGTGGTCGAAGCGAAATCGGGATGCGCTGCACGGCGCAGCGCCTGCATGACGCCGCGGTAGCCGCCATCGGCGTCGGGCGCGCCGAACACGGCGCTGCCGGCCACGCAGGTGTCGGCGCCGGCGGCGACGATGCGGGCGATGTTGTCGGTCTTGACGCCGCCGTCCACCTCCAGCCAGATCGGCTGGCCGCCGGCGGCGACATGGGCGTCGATGCGGGCGCGCGCCTCGCGCAGCTTGGGCAGGGTGGCGTCGATGAACTGCTGACCGCCGAAGCCGGGGTTCACGCTCATCAGCAGCACCAGGTCGAGCTTGTCCATCACGTGGTCCATCCAGGCCAGCGGCGTGGCCGGGTTGAGCACGATGCCGGCCTTGCAGCCGTGCTCGCGGATCAGCGCCAGCGTGCGGTCGACGTGGCGGCTGGCCTCGGGGTGGAAGGTGATCAGGTTGGCGCCCGCCCTGGCGAACAGCGGGATCAGCGCGTCCACCGGCTCGACCATCAGGTGCACGTCGATCGGGATCGTGACGTGCGGGCGGATCGCCTCGCACACCAGCGGGCCGATGGTGAGGTTGGGCACGTAATGGTTGTCCATCACGTCGAAGTGCACCAGGTCGGCACCGGCGGCCTCGATGGCGCGCACTTCCTCGCCCAGGCGGGCGAAGTCGGCCGACAGGATGGAGGGCGCCAGGCGCAGCGTCGTGCTCATGCCGTCACCCCTTCGGCGCTGGCGTGCCATTCGCGCAGCTGCGCCAGGCTCAGGCCCGACAGGTTGGGCAGCACGCGCAGCGCGCCGGTGAACTCATGGTGCGCGGTGAATTCGTTCGGCGTCACGATGGTCGCCAGGCCGGCCGCACGCGCGGCGGTCAGGCCGTTGGCCGAATCCTCGAACGCCAGGCAGGCGGCGGCCGGCAGGCCCAGCCGCGCCAGCGTCTGCGTGTACACCATCGGGTCGGGCTTCTTGCGCGGCGCGGTCGAGGCGTCCTCGACCACCGCGAACAACTGCCGCCAGTCGGGCCCGATCGCCTGGCGCAGCAACGCCGCGATGTTGACCGGCGAGGTGGTGGTGGCGATCGCCAGCTGCAGGCCATCGGCGTGCGCGGCCTCGATCAGCTTGAGCACGCCGGGGCGCAGTTGCACCGCGCCGGCGCGCACCGATTGCTCGTAGGCGGCGGTCTTGAGCTCGTGCAGCTTGGCGACGGTGTCGCTCACCCCCTGGCCGATGTCGACCATGTCCGGGCGCACCTGCTGCCAGTAGTGCAGCATGCGCTCCTTGCCGCCGGAGATCTCCAGCAGGCGCGTGTAGGTGGGCAGGTCCCAGTGCCAGTCCATGCCTTCCTGGGCGAAGGCCTGGTTGAAGGCCGCCAGGTGGGCGCGCTCGGTGTCGGCCAGCGTGCCGTCGACATCGAAGATCAGGGCCTGTAAACGTGCCCCCACGCCTGCCGCTGCGCGGACTGCGCTGCTCCCCGAGGGGGCCGCGCCTTGTTCGGGGCGGCCCTTCGCTGCGGCGATCATGATGGTTCTCCTTGCGTGAACACCCGGCTGGCCAGGATGTCGGCCGCGTCGAGCGTGGTCAGGTCGTCGGCCGTCAGCTGGCGTTCGCGGTCGGCGAACAGCCGGCTGGCCTGGCGCAGGCGTGCGCGGTCGAGTGCGTTGCGCACGCTGCGGGCGTTGGCGAAATGCGGCTGCGCGATGCGCCGCTCCAGGTAGCGCGCAAAGGCTTCTTCAGCGCCTGCGCCGAAGCGGTAGTTCTGCGCGCCCAGCATCTTGTGCGCGATCTGCATCAGCTCGCCGGCGTCGTAGTCGGGAAAGTCCAGGTGGTGCGCGATGCGGCTGCTCATGCCGGGGTTGGACTGAAAGAACGTGTCCATGCGGTCACGATAGCCCGCCAGGATCACCACCAGGTCGTCGCGCTGGTTCTCCATCACCTGCAGCAGGATCTCGATCGCCTCCTGGCCGTAGTCGCGCTCGTTCTCGGGCCGGTACAGGTAGTAGGCCTCGTCGATGAACAGCACGCCGCCCATCGCCTTCTTGAGCACTTCCTTCGTCTTGGGCGCGGTGTGGCCGATGTACTGGCCCACCAGGTCGTCGCGCGTGACGGCCACCAGGTGCCCTTTGCGCACGTAGCCCAGGCGGTGCAGGATGGTGGCCATGCGCATGGCCACCGTGGTCTTGCCGGTGCCCGGGTTGCCGGTGAACGACATATGCAGCGGCGGCGCTTGCGACGTGAGGCCCAGGTTGGCGCGCAGCTTGTCGATCACCAGCAGGGCAGCGATGTCGCGGATGCGCGCCTTCACCGGTGCCAGGCCGACCAGGTCGCGGTCCAGCTCGGCCAGCACCTCCTCGACCTGCGACTGCGCCAGCACCTCGCCCACGCTGCGCGCCTGCGCGATGGCGGCATTCGGCGTCGCGGGCGCAGGCGCCTCGGGCTCGGCCGGAGCGCCGGCCACGCCGGGGATGCGGTACAGCGGTGCGTTCATGGTCGGGTCGATCAGGTGCGTGGTGCTGGCAACCCCCTCTCCCGCGAGCGGGAGAGGGTTGGGGTGAGGGCAAGGGCGCCGGCTTTGGCGCCGCGTCACGCTCCCTGCGGGAGCGCCCCCTCACCCCCGCCCTCTCCCCCTATGGGTGGAGAGGGCGTAAAGGGCTCAATAGCGCTCGCCTTCCGGCTTGTCGGTGGCGTAGCTGTGCACCGTGTAGCGCATGCTGCGGCCCTGCACCTCCTGGCGCACCAGGCCGAAGCCGGGCTCCTGCTTCGGCCGGTTGACGATGAAGCTCATGGCGATGCTTTCTACGCCGCGCGTGGAATCGAAGGCCATCAGGCGGATGTAGTGGTCGGGGAAGGCCTTGCGGCAGTCCTTGAGTTCACCCAGCACGCCGGCGGCGTCCTTGAGGTCGAACATCGGCATGCCGAACATCTCCCAGTAGGTGTTGCGCGGGTGCGGGTCGTCGGTGTATTCCACGCTCCAGGCGTAGCCCTTGTTCAGGCCGTATTCGATCTGCGCCGTGATCTCGGCATCGGTCAGGTCGGGCAGGAAGCTGAACTGGCCTTGCGTCAGGCGGCCGGTGGGGTTGGTCATCATGGTGTGGGGCTCCGATGGGTGGTAAGCGTGTCAGAAAAGCGCTTGAACGCAGAAGGCGCGAAGGTTTCGCAAAAGGCGCAGAAGATCAAGAAGAAACCCCGGCAGAAACCATTGGTCTTTTCTGCGCTTTCTGCGCAACTTCTGCGTCTTCTGCGTTCAAAGATCGGGGTGATCAGGCCACCGCCGGCGTCACCGCGTAGTCGCTGCTGTCGGTGCTCGCGTAGTTGAAGCTGATGTCGCCCCAGGTGTCGAGCGCGGCCTTCAGCGGGCCGCAGCTCCTGGCGGCGTCCTTCAGGATCTGCGGGCCTTCGTTGGCGATGTCCTTGCCCTCGTTGCGGGCCTTGACCATGGCTTCCAGCGCCACGCGGTTGGCCACGGCGCCGGCCTGGATGCCCTGCGGGTGGCCAATGGTGCCGCCGCCGAACTGCAGGATCACGTCGTCGCCAAACAGGTCCAGCAGCTGGTGCATCTGGCCGGCGTGGATGCCGCCCGAGGCGACTGGCATCACCTTCTTGGTGTCGGCCCAGTCCATGTCGAAGAACAGCCCGCGCGGCAGGTCGGTCCTGGTGTAGCTGTCGCGGCAGACGTTGTAGTAGCCCTGCACCGTGAGCGGGTCGCCCTCCAGCTTGCCGACGGCGGTGCCGGTGTGCAGGTGGTCGCAGCCGGCCAGGCGCAGCCACTTGGCGATGACGCGGAAAGACACGCCGTGGTTCTTCTGCCGCGTATAGGTGCCATGGCCGGCGCGGTGCATGTGCATGATCATGTCGTTCTTGCGGCACCAGTTGGCCATGCTCTGGATCGCCGTCCAGCCGATCACCAGGTCGACCATGACGACCACGCTGCCCAGGTCCTTGGCGAACTCGGCGCGCTCGTACATGTCTTCCATGGTGGCGGCGGTGATGTTCAGGTAGCTGCCCTTGACCTCACCGGTGGCGGCGCTGGCCTTGTTGACGCCGTCCATCACGTACAGGAAGCGGTCGCGCCAGTGCATGAAGGGTTGCGAGTTGATGTTCTCGTCGTCCTTCATGAAGTCCAGCCCGCCCTTCAGGCCTTCGTAGATCACGCGGCCGTAGTTGCGGCCCGACAGGCCGAGCTTGGGCTTCGTTGTCGCGCCCAGCAGCGGACGGCCGAACTTGTCCAGGCGCTCGCGTTCGACGATCAGCCCCGTGGGCGGGCCCTTGAAGGTCTTGACGTAGGCCACCGGGATGCGCATGTCCTCCAGACGCGCGGCCTTGAGCGGCTTGAAGCTGAACACGTTGCCGATCAGGCTGGCCGTCATGTTGGCGATCGAGCCTTCCTCGAACAGCACCAGGTCGTAGGCCACCCAGGCGAAGTACTGCCCCGGCGTGCCCGGCACCGGCTCGACCTTGTACGCCTTGGCGCGGTAGCTGTCGCAGGCCGTCAGGCGGTCGGTCCACACCACGGTCCAGGTGGCGGTGCTGGACTCGCCCGCCACGGCGGCGGCGGCTTCTTCCGGCTCCACGCCCTCCTGCGGCGTGATGCGGAACAGGCAGATGGTGTCGGTGTCGCTGGGCTGGTAGTCGGGCATCCAGTAGCCCATCTGCCGGTACTTCAGCACGCCGGCGCTGTAGCGTTTCCTGGCGTCGGTGATCTGCTCGGTTTCCTGCGGGGTGGTGGCGTTCATGGGTTTCTCCGTCGGGTAATGGGCGCGTTGGAAGGCACTTTATGAAGCCGATGAGTTAAAGTAAAGTCAGTTATTTTTCACTGTCGATTCAGTTTTAGTTAATGAAGAACGTCACGTTCCGCCAGCTGCGCGTCTTCAGCGAGGCCGCACGGCAGCTCAGCTTTGCCGAGGCGGCGCGGGTGCTGCACCTGACGCCGCCGGCGGTGTCGATGCAGATCAAGGAACTGGAGACGCAAGTCGGGCTGCCGCTGTTCGACCGCCAGGGCCGGCAGGTGCAGCTGACCACGGCGGGGGAATACGTGCTGGTCTACGCGCGCCGCATCCTGGCTGGCCTGAAGGACGCCGAGGACGCGGTGGCGCGGCTGCGCAAGCTGGAGGCGGGGCGGCTCACCATCGGCATGGTGAGCACCGCCAAGTACTTCCTGCCGCAGCTGCTGGCGCGCTTTCGCGCCGAGCATCCCGGCGTCGAGATCCGCCTGGCCTCGGGCAACCGCGAGCAACTGGTGAAGATGATGCAGGCGAGCGAGGTCGACGTCGCCATCATGGGCCGGCCACCCACCGAGCTGGCGACCCGCGCCGAGCCCTTCGCGGCGCACCCGCACGGCTTCGTGGCGTCACCGGCGCACCCGCTGACGCGCATGGGCACGCTGACGCCGTCGCAGCTGGCCGAGCACGCCTTCATCAGCCGCGAGGCCGGCTCCGGCACGCGCGCGGCGCTGGCGCGCTTTCTCGACGACGAGCATGTCACGCTCGACGTGGTGATGGAGATGGGCAGCAACGAGACCATCAAGCAGGCGGTGATGGCCGGCATGGGCATCAGCTTCCTGTCGCTGCACACGCTGGGGCTGGAATTGCAGCACGGGCTGATGAGTCTGCTGGACGTGCGCGGCACGCCGATCGTGCGGGTCTGGAACTGCGTGCACATGCTGTCCAAGCTGCTGTCGCCGGCGGCGGAAGCGTTTCGCTATTTCCTGCTGGAGCACGGCGAGTCGCAGCTGTCGCAGCAGTTCGGCAGCTGGCTGCCGACCGAGGGCGGGTCAGCGGGTGCTTGACCGCGGCCCCGAGCCCAGGCCGGGCCGGGCGTTGAACGTGACCTCGACGTGAGCGTCCGGCGGGGTGCCCGGTTCGGCTTCGGCCGGGACGGCAGCGGCAGGCTGGCCGCCGCCCATGGCCTGGTACAGGCCGACGCTGTCGACGAGCCGCTGTGCCCGCGCGGCGATCAGTTCGGTGCGGCTTTGCTCGGCCTGCTGCCGGGCGACGAGCAGCTGGACGTAGCTGGCGGCGCCCAGCGCGTGCTGGCGCTGCACCGAGGCCAGCGAGGCCTGCGACGCCGTGTCCGCCGCCGCCAGCGAGGCCAGCGCCTGGGCGTCGTGGGTGAGCGCGCGCAGGGTGTCGGCGACCTCCCGCAGGGCGCCCAGCACCACCACCTGGTAGTTGGCCGTGGCGGCGTCGAAGGCGGCCAGGGCGGCGCGTTTTTCCGCCGGCAGGCCGGGGCTGAACAGCGGCTGCGTCAGCTGGCCGACCAGCGCCCACACCGCCGAGCCGCCGCCGAACAGCGCCGCCGTGCTGAGTGCCTGCGAACCCAGGTTGGCGCTCAGGCTGAACTGCGGGTACAGCCTGGCGACCGCCACCCCGTACTCGGCGTTGGCGGCGTGCACCAGTGCCTCGGCGGCCTGGATGTCGGGGCGATGGCGCACCAGCTCGGAGGGCAGCACCAGCGGCAGATCGGTCGGCAGGCGAAAGCCGTCGAGCGTGAAGGCAGGCACGGGCGCAGTGCCCGGCGGCTCGCCCGCCAGCACCGCCAGCAGGTGCTCGCTCTGCTCCAGCTGCTGGCGCAGCGAGGGCAGGGCGGCGCGGGTCTGTTCCAGCTGCGCCTGCAGCGCCAGCAGCTCGGCCGGCGCGCCCTGGCCCAGGCGCACGCGCTGGCCGGTCAGCGCCAGCTGCTCGTCCTGCATCCGGACCAGCGACTCGATCGATTCGATCTGGCCCGCCAGCCGGGCGCGCGTGATGGCGGTGCTGGCGACACGCGTGGCCAGGCTCAGCCGGGCGCCGCTCAGTTCGTGCTGCCGATGCTCGGTGCGCGCGGCCAGCGCTTCCAGCGCGCGCCGGTTGCCGCCGGCCAGGTCGAGCCGGTAGCTGACGCCGATGCCGGCGTTGTAGAGGCTGAACTCGCGCGACTCGCCCGGCAGGCCCTGGGCGCTGGGGCTGACGCGCTGGCGCTGCGCGCCCAGGCCGGCCTCGACCTGCGGATACAGCGTCGCGCCGGCGCGCGCCGACTGCAGTTCCTGCGCCTGGCGCAGGGTGGCCTGCGCCGCCGTCAGGCTGGGGCTGGCCGCCAGAGCGCGCTCGATCCAGGCGTCGAGCTCGGCCGAACCGAGCGCGCGCCACCAATCGCGCTCGATTGCGCGGCCGGGATGAAAACGCTGCGCCTGGCCCAGCGCGCCGTCGGCGGACGCGGTTTGCGCCGGCAGCGCGGCGCGGGTGTGGCTCGGCAGGTCGGGGGCGGCCGGGCGCTGGAAGTCGGGCCCGGCGCTGCAGGCGGCGAGCAGGGCGACCACCAGCGCCGACAGCGCGAGCCGGGTCTTGTTCATGCGGATTCCTTTGGCATCGATGCTTGGGGCGGTGTGGTGCGGGTCATGAAGTCGCCGCCAGCCGTCAAGGCGGCAGCTGGGCCGCCAGCCGCGCTGCATGGAAGCGCTCGAGCTCGGCGATCACTTCCTCGGCCTCGTCGACGACGCTGAACAGATCCAGGTCGGCCGGCGCGATGTAGCCCTCCTCGACCAGATGGCCGAAGTCGACCGCGCGGCGCCAGAACGCGCGCCCGACCAGCACCACCGGGATCGCCGGCATCTTGCCGGTCTGGATCAGGGTCAGCACCTCGAACAGCTCGTCCAGCGTGCCGAAGCCGCCCGGGAAGGCGACCAGCCCGCGCGCGCGGCGCAGGAAGTGCATCTTGCGAATGGCGAAGTAGTGGAAGCGAAAGGCCAGCTCGGGGCTGATGTAGGGGTTCGGGCCCTGCTCGCGCGGCAGCGTGATGTTGAGCCCGACCGAGCGCGCGCCGGCCTCGAAGGCGCCGCGGTTGGCCGCCTCCATGATGCCGGGGCCGCCGCCGGTGACGACCACGAACTCGCGCCGTCCCTGCTGCTGGAAGCGCCGCGAGATCAGCTGGGCGAAGCGGCGTGCCTGTTCGTAGTGGCGCGCCTGGCGCAGCCGCAAGCGAGCGTGCGCCAGTTCCGCGGCCAGGCCGGCACCGGCGCCGGGCGCGGCGCCGCCAGCGCGCTGCTCCAGCGCCGCCAGCCGCGCCTGCGCGGTCTCGGCGTCGCTGACGCGGGCGCTGCCGAACACCACCACGGTCGACTGCACGCCTTGCTCATCCAGCACGCGCTCGGGCTTGAGCAACTCCAGCTGCAGGCGCAGCGGACGCAGCTCGTCCTGGTTCAGCAGCTCGATGTCCTCGTAGGCCAGCCGGTAGGCGGGCGACTCGCAGATGCGGCGCAGGCGTTCGGCGGGATCGGGTGACGGCTTCATGGCAGGGCGGTGTCAGGCAATCTGGCGTCCCTCGCCGGCTTCCTCGTGCGTGACGCCGTCGCGGATGTGGTAGATGCGCCTGAAGGTCGGAATGATCTTCTCGTCGTGGGTGACGACGATGATCGCGGTCTCGAAGCGCTGGGCCATGTCGTTGAGGATGCGGATCACCGCCATGGCGCGCTCGGAATCGAGCGGCGCGGTGGGCTCGTCGGCCAGGATCACCGGCGGGCGGTTGACCAGGCCGCGCGCGATCGCCACGCGCTGCTGCTCGCCGCCCGAGAGCTGCGCCGGCATGGCCTTGGCGCGGTGCTGCACGTCGAGCGCGGTCAGCAGTTCCAACGCGCGCAAGCGCGCCTCGGCGTTGGGCGCGCCGGCCAGCATCGGCAGCAGGGCGACGTTGTCGGTGACGTCGAGGAACGGGATCAGGTAGGGCGCCTGGAACACGAAACCGATCCGGTCGCGCCGCAGCGCGCGCAGGTCGCGCACTTTCCAGCCGTCGTCGAAAATCACCTCGTCGCCCAGCACCATGCGCCCGGCAGTGGGATCGATGATGGCGCCCAGGCACTTCAGCAGCGTGCTCTTGCCCGAGCCGGACGGCCCGATCAGGCCCACCACCTCGCCCGGCGCGACCTGCATGTCGACGCGCTTGAGCGCATCGACCGCGGTGTCGCCGCTGCCGTAGCGCTTGCGCAGCCCCTCGATGCGGATGCCGGTGGCCATCAGAGCGCCTCCATCAGCTGATCGCCTCGGCCGGATCGACCTTCAGCGCCATGCGGATCGCCACCAGGCTGGCCAGCGTGCAGATCGCCAGCAGGGCGACGAAGCCGGCGGCGGTGTCCTGCGGCATCAGCAGCACGTACTTGGGGAAGATCGGCGCCGCGAAGGTGGCGCTGATCTTGCCGACCACGAAGCCGATCACGCCCAGCACCAGCGCCTGCTGCAGGATCATCCAGGCGATGGTGCGGTTGCGCGTGCCGATCAGCTTGAGCACCGCGATCTCGCGGATCTTGTCCATGGTCAGGGTGTAGATGATGAAGGCCACGATGGCGGCGCTGACCGCGGCCAGGATCACCAGGAACATGCCGATCTGCCGCGCCGAGGTGGCGATCAGCTTGCCGACCAGGATGCCTTCCATCTGCGTGCGGTCGTAGACCGTCATGCGCTTCCAGCGCTGGATCGGCTCGGCCACCTCGGGCGCGGTGAAGCCCGGCTGCAGGCGTACCAGCACCGCGTTGACCTGGCGGTTGCTGGTCTGCGAGTCGACCACCGCGTCCAGCAGGCCCGGCACGCCGGGGCGGTTGAAGGCCGGGTTGGCGCCGGTGCGGCGGCGCTGCATCCAGATGGCGTCGTTGTCCTTGAGGAACTGCGCCTCCTGCGCGTCCTTGAGCGGGATGAACACCATCGGGTCGCCGCCCGAGGACACCATGCGGCGCGTCAGCCCGACCACGGTGTACTGGTTGCGGCGGATGTGCAGCACGTCGCCGAGCTGGAAGCCAGTGGCCAGGTCGGCCACCGCCTCGTAGTGGCCGCGCGTGATCTGGCGGCCGGCCACCAGCTGCGGCGGCCAGCCGGGCTCGCCGGGCTGGCCGGCGGCGATGCCGACCACCATGGCGCGCACGTCGCGCTGGCCCTGGCCGACCTGCATGGTCAGGTAGGTGACGTTGGCCGCCGCCGCCACGCCCGGCATCGCGCGCAGGCTGCGCCACAGGTCGTCGGGCACGCTCGACGATTCGGCGTACGGGCCCAGCGTGTCCTGCTGCACCACCCACAGTTCGGCGCCGCTGCCGTCGAGCAGCACCGTGGCGTCCTCGACCATGCCGCGGTACAGGCCGGCCATGGTCAGCGTGACGCCGATCAGCAGGCCGAGGCCGACGCCGGTGAAGATGAACTTGCCCCAGGCGTGCAGGATGTCGCGCCCGGCCAGGCTGATCATGGCGCTACCCCGGCGATGCGCTCGACCACCTGGATGCGGCTGCGGGCGCCGAGCGTGCGCTCGCTGTAGACGATGATCCGGTCGCCCGCGCCCAGGCCGCTGGCGACCTGCAGATTGCCGTCGAGGTCGGCGCGGCCGATCCGGACCGGCGTGAAGACGAGTTCGCCATCGACCAGCTTCCACACGCCGCGCTGGCCATCGAGCGTGCGGATGGCGGCGTTGGGGATCGTCGGCGCCTCGGGCAGTGCCGGCAGCCGCACCGTCACCTCGGCCAGCTCGCCCACCGGCGGCAGCGGTGCGGGCACCTGCTCGAACACGATCTTGGCCAGCATCTCCTCGGTCACGGCGTCGGCCAGCGGCTCGGTGCGCAGCACCTGCGCTGCCAGCGCCTGGCCCTGGCGCGAGCGCATCCGCACCTCGGCGGGCAGGCCGGCGGCCAGGCCGCCGGCGCTGATCTGGTCGAAGCGGGTGTCGATCCACAGGCTGGCCGGGTCGATCACCTCGACCACCGCCTGGCCGGCCACCACCGTGGTGCCGGGATCGGCGTGGCGCAGCGCCACCAGGCCGCCAACCGGGGTGCGCAGGCCCAGGTTGCTGCGTTGCGCGCCCAGCGCCTTGGCCTCGGCGCGCAGGCGGCCGAGGTCCTCGCGCGCGGCCGCCAGCGCGGCGTCGGCGACGCTCGACTCCTGCTGCTTGGTGAGCAGCATTTCCTCGCTGGTGCCCTGCACCGCGAACAGCTGCTGGTAGCGGCTGGCCTGGGTGCGCGCGTAGGTCCGCCTGGCTTCGGCCTGCCGCAACGCGGCCTCGGCGCTGCGGGTGGCGGCCTGCTGCGCGCGCAGGCGCTCGTCGAGGTCGACCGGGTCCATCTCGCCCAGCAACTGGCCCGCCTGGACGGTGTCGCCGACGTCGACGTGAAGCTGCTTGAGCCGGCCGGCAAAGGTCGGGCCGATCCGATGGGTGAAGCGCGCCTGCACCGTGCCGATGCCCGACAGCGCGGGCGCCAGCGCCTGCGATTGCACCGTGGTCACCGTCACCGCCACCGGCGCCATCGGACCGGCGCGCAGCACGGCATAGGCAAACAGCGCCAGCAGCGGCACGATGATGGCGACCAGCGCCAGCGTGCGGCCGGGCAGTCGTGGCAGCTTCATTGGGCGCTCCGGATGCCGCGCAGGTAGATTGCGAACACCGCGGCCGCGTCGCGCCGCAGGTGGCGCACGCTGCCGGACAGCAGCGATTGCATCACCAGGCCCTGGATGGTGCCGACGAACAGGGTGGCGGCCGCCTTGGTGTCGAGCTCCGCATCCAGCGCGCCCACCGCCTGGCCGGCGGCGAGCAGGCGCTGCAGGCGCTCGCGGTAGTGCTCGAGCAGGGTCTGCACCATGCGCCGCGGCAGGCTCTCGCTGGAGCGCTGCAGCTCGCCGAACAGCATGCGCGGCACGCCGGGGTGCTGGGCGATGAAGTCGATGTGCGTCATGAACACCGCCTCCAGCGCGGCCAGCGGCGAGGGCGCCTGCTGGATCGCCTGATCGATGCGCGCCAGCAGACGCTCCGACACCCAGGACATGACCGCCTGCAGGATCGCCTCCTTGTTCGGGAAGTGGCGAAACAGCGCGCCCTGCGTCAACCCCATGCGCTGCGCGATCGCGGCGGTGGTG
The DNA here is from genome assembly GCA_964534975.1 of uncultured Ottowia sp. Classification (GTDB taxonomy): domain Bacteria; phylum Pseudomonadota; class Gammaproteobacteria; order Burkholderiales; family Burkholderiaceae_C; genus Ottowia. Next base: position 12,970 of record CAZHSD010000012.1, read on the forward strand.
ATGTCGCTCGGGTTCTGCTCGGCCGCCAGGTCGACCACCGCCTCCACCGTGGCGGCGCGCCGCTCGTCGGCGGGCAGGTGCTTGGGAAGTTCGCTCATGCTTCGACCGTCATAGATAGTAATTGATTACTATCTTATCGGCATCGGCACGATTGGTGAAAAACATTGCTGGTCAAGGGGTGATGACGGCGCCTGCGCGGCGTCGACGGCAAAGGACGGGCGGGTGATGGAGACCAGGCGTTTGTGGGAGCGGGCTTGTCCGCGATAGCGGCGCATCACCCGCCATGAACGTCCGATCGCGGGCAAGCCCGCCCCCACAGAAATGCGGGCAGGGCGGCATTCATGCCCGCGCGTGAGGGACGGGGCGGCGGCGTGGGTGCCGAGCACCCACCCTACATGACGGCTTTCACCCCAACCCCTGTGCGTCGGGCGCACCCGCGGCAGGGGCAGGAGCCGTGCCATGGCCGCCGCCCAGCGCGTAGGGCGGAACCCGCGCAGCGGATTCCGCCGTTGGGGCAAGCCGCGATGCGTCGGAATCGCCTGCGGCGGTTCCGACCTGCGAACTGTCCTGGGAACGCAGGGCGGGCATTCATGCCCACGCGCAGCAGTCCGTGTGCCACCCCACGAAGTCACCCCCTGCAACGCAAACGCCCGCGAGGCGGTCAAACCTCGCGGGCGTTTTCCCCTGGCCGCGGAGCAGGCCCGTCCAGGATGCCGCGGCCGGGCTGGCACCGGCCGCTGGCGTCGTCGTCCCCCTTCCAGGGGGAAGGCGCGTCAGCGCCTCGGGGGGTGTCTCAACCTGGGGTCATTCAATCTTTATCCCCGCATCGCGCACGATCTGCTCCATGCCCTGGAAGTCGCGCTGCAACTGCTGCGTGAAGGCCTCGACGCTCATCGCCTGCGGCTCGGCGCCCTGGTCCTGGATCGCCTGCTGCAACTCGGCCGTGGCCAGCAGCTGGTTCACTGCGGCGTTCACCTGGATGACGATGGGCGCCGGCGTGCCGGCCGGCATCAGCAGGCCGTACCAGGTGCTCATGTCGAAGCCGGCAAAACCGCTTTCGGCCACCGTTGGCACCTCGGGCAGCGAGCTGCTGCGCTTGGCCGAGGTCACCGCCAGCGGGTGCAGCTTGCCGGCCTTGACCTGCGCCATGGCCGAGGGCACCGACGACACCAGCAGGTCGACGTTGCCGGCCAGCGCGTCCATCAGCGCCGGGTTGGAGCCCTTGTAGGGCACGTGGCGCAGCTTGATGCCGGCGGCCTTCTCGAACTGATCGCCCGCCAGGTGGATGGTGGTGCCGTTGCCGGGCGAGCCGTAGGTGATGGTGTCGGGCGCGGCCTTGGCGGCGGCCACCACATCGGCCAGCGTCTTGTACTTGGAGCTGGTGCTGGTGGCGATGATCACCGGCGACCAGGCCACGTGGGCCACCGGCGCGAAGTCCTTGACCGGGTTCCAGGGCAGGCTCTTGTACAGCCAGGGGCCGACCACCAGGTTGTCCTTCTGGCCCATCACCATGTCGTAGCCATCGGGCTTGCCCCGCGCCGCCTCGGTGATCCCCAGCGTGCCGCCGGCGCCAGCCTTGTTGTCGGGCACGATGGTCCACTTGTTGGCCTCGGTGAGCTTCTGCGCCACCAGCCGGCCCAGGATGTCGGTGCCGCCGCCGGGCGGGAACGGAATCACCATGCGGATGGTTTTCTCGGGGTAGCTCTGGGCCTGCGCCGCGGTGGCGATCAGGCCGATGGCGAGCAGGGAAGCGAGTTTGCGCAGCATCGGGGGCGGTCTCCATAGGGGGTTTGAAAGGCAGGCGCCGATGTTAGCGTGCCGGGCGGGGGTCAGGGGCAGGGTGGTGTTGCCTCCCGTGAGTAGGCTGGCGTCAAGGTTTGCCATATGCCGGGCGGATTGCTCGCTGATTGTTGTCCCGGCGCTATGAATAACGTCTGCTGACGCTGGTCCAGTGGGCGGTGGCAGCTGCTTTGACGCAGCGCCTCAAGTAGTCTGATCTGTGCCCGCCCGGTTTTCTTGCCGCTCGGAGTGCTGGGGTGCGGTCAGGACATGCCTATTCGATCAGCTGAATCAGCTTTGGGTCGTCGGCGTGCTCGATCAGCATCTCGCGCACGCGCTCCTGCCACAGCTGGGCGAAGCGCTGTAGTTCGGCCGCGCTGGCGGTGTTGGCGATTGCCTTGGGCATCAGTGCCTTCATCTCCTCGGTTGCCGGCACGGTGTCGTGGTCGATCCGGAGCTGCACCGTGCGGCCGCTGTCGCGGCGGCGCATGGCGAAGACGCCATCCATCTGGGCTCCGTACGTCAGCAGGTCCTGGCGTGAAAAGCGCTTGCCCGGCCCCATGCCGGGATAGCCGGTCTGCGGCGCCGCGCCGGTGAGCAACTGCAACACCGATGCGTACACGCCGGTTACCCCGCTGTCGGCGGCATCGCGCATGGCGACATCGATGCCGCCGCGCTCGGGCAACTCGGCGCCGTACAGCGCGCGCAGCCCGCGCAGCGTCATCAGGTAGGTGCCGGCGACCGCCGGGCATGAATGGCCCGCCATGCGCACGGCGTCGGCGTAGGCGTAGCGAATGACGCCATCGCTGGCGGCGCCCAGGAACTGGGCAAACGGGTCGCGCATGGTCAGGGTCGGCGCCTGGTCGAAGAAGGCGGGAAAGCCCCGGTCTCGGTCGCATGAGCGGTCGTCGGCCGCGTTGGCGCTGCCACAGGCCTGCAGCGCCGTGACGCCGATGGCCGTGGTCAGCGACACGCCCGCCGATTTCAGCCACGTGCGGCGGCGTGTACCGGCGTGGAAAGTTGATTCGGATCGGGCGGTGGACGTTTGCATGGCTTGGAACTCCTCAGGTTGGACACGGACGATGCCGGGATGGCGCGGTATCGCGTGTGTGCAACCGCTCCGCTTGCCAAGGTAGGCGGAGGCGTCATCCCAGTGCTTGAAAAGATAATGAGAATGATTCGCATCATCATTAATCTGGGTCAAGGATTCCAGGTTGTGCGCATGCGAAGCTGGCAGGCGATTTGGCGTCGGGGCTGGAGCCCGGCGCGACGAGCCGATTGTTCAGGCATGAAAGGAGCAGGTGATGCAAGGTGATCCAGACGTTCTCGATACCCTCAACCAGTTGCTCGCGGGCGAACTGGCCGCGCGCGACCAGTACTTCATCCACGCGGCGATGTACCAGGATTGGGGCTTGGCCAAGCTGCACGAGCGCTTCCATCACGAGATGGAGGAGGAAACCGCGCACGCGCGCGCGCTCATCAACCGCATCCTGATACTGGGCGGCGCACCGCGCATGACGCCGGCGCCGCTGGATATCGGCTGCGATGTGCCCGACATGCTGAAAAAGGATCTGGCGGTCGAGTTGCAGGTGCGCGAGGCGCTGAAAAGCGCCATGGCCTTGTGCGAGCGAAAGTGCGACTACGTCAGCCGCGATCTGCTGCTGGCTCAACTCGACGACACCGAACAGGACCACGCCTACTGGATCGAGCGGCAGTTGGGCCTGATCGAGCACATCGGCCTGCCCAACTATCTGCAAAGCCAGATGGGCTGAAGCCGGTTGCCGGGCGCGCGCCCGGCATGGCGCCTGGAGGTGCCCAACTGCCGTTTCCAGGCCGAACGCCCACCTTCGCGCCGTGCCTCGATCGTCCTTGATCACGCTCGACATTCATTTAATTGAATGGGAATCATTCGTGATTAAAATCCGATTTTCATCAAAGGAGTCATCAATGAAAAAATCGCTTGCCGCACTGGCCGCCCTCACCATGCTCACTTTCGCTCCGGGCACGTTCGCAACCGATGCGGGGGAACGCTACGAACACTTTAAGGGCAAGGCCGCCAAGACGCTGCCGGACGCGGTGCGGAACTTCTCCGAATACAACGCCAAGCTCGATGCCGTCCTGAAAGGCAAAGTCGATGACGAGGCCATGCACGAGGTCCATGAGCTGAGCTACACGCTCGAGAACGCACTGGCTAGGATCAACCAGGAGCTCGCCGCGTTGACCGACCAGCTCGAGGCGGTGCACCAGGCGTCCGAGCGGCTCGATCGCGATGCCGTCCTCAGGCATGGCCGTGACTATCTCGCGGTGTCGCGGCAGATCGTCAAGTAGGCCGCACCGGGTGGCCCGGGCGGGCCGCCCAGGCGGTGCGGCCGGGTCGGCGCCGCCGGAGCTGGCACCCAGCGAGACCATGAGGCGGATCAAAGGGTGCACGATCGCGGTTGGCATCGCGGCGGGCGCACGGGTATTGTTGCGCCACGGTGGACCAGATGTTGGACCAGATGTTCGAGGCGTATTGGCCGCACCGCGGTGAGCTCCGCCCGAACGACAACTTCCGGGTGGAGCCGCCCGCAAGGAAAGCGGGTGCCTGCCGGGGCGCGGCGCGGCCAGCAGCCGTTCAAGCAAACCCGTTGCCGTGGGGGCCAGGCACCCACCCCACGACACGCAGGCGCCCGCCCGGCGTCACGACACGCCCGCGGCCCTCACCGCCGCCGTTCCGGGGGTGCAGAGGGTGTTTTCTTGGGCTGGCAACCGCTGTCGTGGCATACGGAAACGTCCCTGAGGCGCGACCCACCAGGCTTGGTCGACGCGTGTGGAGTCAGGCGTATGGCGGCGCCTGCGGCGGCTGGGGTGCAGCCGCCGCCTGATCCTGCGTCGAGAGGGTTTCGAGCGTCCGCGCAAAGCTGACGATGCCCGGTGATTGCACGAACACGCAGGGCTTGCCCAGCTTTTTGCAGGCGTCCTTGATCTTCCAGTAGGCGCCGTGGCTGACGCAGCCCGACTGGCAGATGACGGCGTCGGCGCCAGCGACGATGGCATGCAGCCGATGCAGGCTTTGTTCCAGCCCGCCGTCGTGATGCAGAAACCGTCCCTCCAGCGCCTCCACCAGGCGGCGATAGCCGTGGACCAGGCCTTGCCGGCCACCGATGCACAGCACGCAGCGCCCGCTCAGCCTCGGCTGTGCCGGACCGGGTGGGCGACAGGCGTCGGCAGCGACGGGGGAATCGGCGAACAGCAGCGCCAGTGCGTCCTCCGATGCCCTGAGCTGCTCGCGCGCTTCGGACAGCTGCCGTTCGCTGCTTTGATGGCTGCGCTGCAAGTCATCGTTGCGCCCGGTCAGGGTATCGATGCGCGCAGCCAGGGACTGCGTGTGTTCGACCAGTGCCTGATGTTCCTGCCGCAGGCGCTGCGCCTGCTCGAACTCGGTCTGCAGGCGGGCGTACCGAGCCAGCTGCGCCTGCGCGGCTTCCAGTTCGCGTGCCAGGCGGTGGCGCTCCCGGTCGTGCGTGCGGCGCAGGCGCACCAGCTCCTGCTGCGTGTGTTTGTTCGCCTTGAGCAGGTCCGCATGCTCCTTCCTGAGACGTTCGAGCAGGCGCAGGTCGGCGCGCGCGCCGGCGCCGACCTGGTGCGACAACATGTGGATCTCGCCGAACACGAGGTCGGCCGAGCCGTCGTCGATGTGCTGGTGTGTCCACGCAGCCCACAGCGCGCCGGCCACGTCCTGCCCACAGGCCAGGTCCTCGCGCCACTGCGCCAGCACCTCGGCCGCGTCGCCGAGGCGGGCGAAGCGCAGCACGGCCAACGCGTAGCGCTGGTCCAGGTAGCGCTGCACCTGCTCGGCGATCCTGGTGCGGGACTGGCATCGGGTCACCAGCAGGCAGTGGATGGTGTAGTCGGAAACGCCGCTGGTCTCGTGGCCGTGCCGCACGGCGATCCGGCGCATCTCAGGCAGCGGCAGGCAGGTGCCGAGCAGCGCGCAGTGGTAGCGCGAGGACAGCTCCCACAGCTTCCTGCGGCGGCGGGTGTTCGCGGCCGGGGGGTGGAACGGTTGCGGCGCCAGGGTCGGTACCTGCGGCAGCGGTGATGCCGGGTCGGGGCTGGCCACGGGGCCGAGCGGCGCCGCTGCCTTGCATTTCTCGCACATGGGTTCAGGTCTTTCCAGCGGGTCCTTGCACCGCATGCGGCCCGGGGTGGGCTGCGGACGAAGAGGTGAGGGTGGGTTTCATCTCGGACCGGAAACGGCAAACAGGTTAACGTTATCGAAGCAGGACAAAGCCAGCATCCATGCAGGTTTCGCGACCAACGCCAGTGGTCAACCGCCGCTTCCGGGCTCAATGCGGCCGTGAGTTCGATGCCGGCTCGGGCACGTAGACCATGCTGCCGTCCTGCATGCGGTAGGCCACGCCGGCCTTGGTGCCCTGGCCTTCGCCGATGGCGCCGCTGGACTGATAGCGCTCGAGCTTCTGGCCTTCCTTGACGATCATTTCCATGTCCGGCTGACCGGGGTTCTTGATGATGGTCATGGTGTCGGCCGAGAACGGGTTGGCCGGGCTGCTGGCCACCGCCAGCAGCAGCGCGGCGATGACAACCAGGAACACGTCGATCAGGTTGACGACCGAGAGGATCGGATCGTCTTCCGCCACGTCGTCGAGTAGGCGCGTTCTCATGCCGGCTCGCCCATCGAGGTCGGGTGTGTCGAGTCGGCAACAGGCCGGATGACGGAGTCGGATGCACTGTCGTGGCGCAGGCGGTCGATCGCCAGCAGATCTTGTGCGTACCAGCGGCGGCGTACGTGGACCACGGCGTAGGTGATGGCGGCGGCGATCAGCGCCAGGATGACGGCAGAGAAAGCCACCATCAATCCGCGCGACATCTCGGCCAGCTGCCCGTCGGCCAGCGCCTGCAGTGCCGGCCCCATGGGGATCATGGTCGCCACCAGCCCCAGCATGGGGGCCACGCGGGCGGTGATGCGGGCCGTCTCCATCCGCTTGAGTGCCAGCGCCTCCAGTTCATCCTGGGTCAGGCCGGGTTGCAGCGTGTGCGCCTGCAGCAATTCGTGGCCGGCCCAGTCGCCTCGCCGATGTGCGCCAGCACGCTGCAGGCATTGCCACACGAAGGCGCCCAGGACGTAGAAAGCGTAGGCGAACATGAGGGCGACGACGAGCAAGATGGGGGTCAGGAACAACTGGCTGATGTTGAACATCGCGCCTTCGAGTGGAGAGGACATCGGGAAACTCCAGTCAAGGATGTGAAAAAACTTGGGCCGGCGCGGCGTTGGCGCGGCGGGTGGGTGGCCGCGCTGTGTGCGGCGCACCGCGGCGCGCCTGCGTCGCGGCACCCAGCGCCGTGATTGCCAGCAACAGCAGTGCGGTGAGGCGGGTGATCAGGGTGTCGACCGCGGGAGCGTCCGCCGGTGGTGGCGGCGTCTGCGGCTCCATGCGCAGACCGCGGATCGGCGGTGGCGGCGGCTCGGGTGCTGGCGCCTGTGCCTGTTTCGGTGGTGAATCGTCCGGCGCTGCAGGCGCTTCGACGGCAGACTCATGCGCGGCAGTTTCCGCTGCCGTGGCCGGTGGCGTGGTGGTGCTGGGCTGCCGCAGGCCGAATCCGAGTGTGGCGGTGGCGGCGACCGGCGCGGGGGCCGCGGCTCGTGTGGTCGCCATGTCTTGCACGAACACCGAGAACACGGCGTTGTCGCTCTTCACGTCGTGGTGAGCGGCGATGTCGCGCCAGCGGGTTTTCAGTTCGGTCAGTGCGGCGGCGTCGGCCTTCCAGTAGCCCTGGCGTGCGGCCTCGACCATGCGCTCGATGGTCTGCGCCAGCGCGTGCGGATTGTGCCGCTCGAACCAGTCGGCCAGGCCCAAGCGGTGCTTGTCGCGCACGTAGACGTCCATCATTTCCTGCCACTGGTCGTTGCGCACGATCTCGCGCGCCACCGCTGTCCAGCCCCAGAAGTTGTTGGTGGCGTCGAGGACTTGAAGCGTGCCGGCGTAGCCTTCGGCCATCAGGCCCTGGATGTAGCCGGGGTGGAACTGGCGCGTGGCCAGTTCCCGGGCCAGGAACTGCGCCGCGCCTTCCACCTTGCCGCTGCCTGCGCCGCGCAGGTTGCTGATGTACAGCTCGGGCGCCTGGCCGTCCAGATGCCGCACGGCCAGTCCGATGCCGCCGAGGTACTGGAAGGGGTCGTCGGTGGTGAGCATGCCGTAGACGTTGGAGGAGCGTGAGAGCACCGCGCCCTCGGTGCCGCGCAGATGTTCGGCGTACAGGTTCAGCGCCTGGCCACTGGCGGTACCCGCGGTGTCGGCGCCGGGTGGCAGGCTGCCCCAGCGACTTGCGTCGGGGCCGTAGGCGTACTGCATGCGCGCCAGGTACATCCGGGCCAGCTTGCGATCGCCTTCGGCCTGGCCTTGCCAGCTGTCGGTGGCCAGCGTGGCGTCGTCCAGGCCGGTGCCGTAGCGGCCCGAATCGGAGGAGAAGATGCGCGTTTCGGCAGCGTCCCGCGCGTCGGCTTGCGACCAGCCCTGGGCGCGCAGTTGCTGCGCGATGCGCCGGGTGTGGGCAGCAACCGGGTTGTCGGACTCGCCGTCGGCTTGCGCGGCCAGCTGCGCGGCGCGGGCCAGATGCTTCATGGCGTTCGGGAAATGGTCGCGATACAGGCCGGTGGCCGACAGCACCACGTCCACGCGCGGGCGGCCCAGTTCGGCGCGCGGCACCAGGCGCACGTCGGTCACGCGGCCGCCCTCGTCCCATTGGGGCTCCACGCCCATCAGCCACAGCGCCTGCGCCTCCAGCAGGCCCAGGTGGCGCATGGTCTCCACCGACCACAGCGACACCGCCAGCTTGCTCGGCGTCTTGCCGGTCTGCCGGCGGTGCGTGGCTATGAGCTGCTCGGCGGCCTGCTTGCCCGCCGCCCAGGACTGGCGCGTGGGGATGCGCGAGGGGTCGAACCCGTACAGGTTGCGGCCAGTGGGCAGCGCATCCGGGTTTTTCACCGGATCGCCGCCGTAGGAGGTGGGGACGTGGCGACCCGCCAGCGCGGCCAGCAGCGCGCGGGTTTCACCGCCGGCGTCCAGGTTGCGCCACCAGCCGCGGGCCTGCTCGAGCAGGTCCTGCAACTCGGGTGTGAGCGGCTTTTCGGCCGAGACTGAGGGACTGTCCTGGTCGGGACCACGCAGTGTGGGATCGAAGACGTGCCTTTCAAGCAGCTGGTACGCCGCCGTGGTCGCCAGCCGGTCGTGATCGGCCAGCAGCGCCTCGTCCAGTTCGGCCTCGGGCAGGCCCGCGTGGCGCGCGGCAGCCTGCCAGAACGGCCGGCCCAGCATCATCAGTACGGTGGCAGCGCGGTGCTCGGGCATGGCCGATTTGCCGAAGGTGTGCAGGCCGACCGGCTGCACCGTTTCGGCCAGCTCGTGCAGATGCTCATGCAAAGCGTCGATGAAGTGGATGAAGTCGTCGCTGGCCTGACCGGGTGTCCAGCCCATGTCGGCCAGGAGGCGGTCTTGCGTGGCGCGCGACAGGATGTCCGCTTGGTACTGCTGCTTGACAGCGCCCTCGTCCTGGACCATCCACTGGTGCAGCAGTTGGTGCAGCTCGGTCAGGCGAGGGTAGAGGCCAGCGGGCTTGAGTGGCGCCGTCTGGTGGCTGACGATGACCGCGCGTCCGCGCCGCTTGGCCTGCGTGGCTTCGCCCACGTTGTCCACGATGTAGGGGTAGACCACCGGCAGGTCGCCCACGGCCAGCATGCCGGGATCGAACACCGACAGCCCGCGCTCCTTGCCCGGCAGCCATTCCTGCGTGCCATGGGTGCCGAAATGGATCAGTGCATCGCGTTTGGGTGTGGGTGCGGCGTCGTCGTGCGCGCCCTCGCGTACCCACAGGTAGGCCGCGAGATAGGCGTGCGGGGGCAGCGCATCGGGCTTGGTGGCGTGGTACAGTGACTTTTCTCGCTGGCCGCGATCATCCACGCTGCGGTCCGTGCGTCCGGGCAGGGGGAGCAGCGCCAGCTTGCCCAGTTGCAGGCGCGGGATGGCGAAGTAGGCCACGCCGTCTTGGCGGATCACGCTGGCAGATTGTTCCGGCTCGCCCCAACGCGCCTTCAACGCGGTGCGCGTGGCCCGGGGGAGCGCGTCCAGCCAGCGGCGGTATTGCGCCACCGGCAGCAGCGCGGCCAGGCCGTCGCGCACCAGTGCGGGCAGCAGGCCATCGCGGTAGCTGGGCGCCAGCAGGCGCTGCACCCGTTCGATCAGCTCGGCCTCGGGCGGCAGCGGCGGCACGTCGTAGCCAGCGCTGCGCAGCGCGTCGGCGGTGTGGATCAGGCTGCGCGGCACGTTGAGGAAGGAGGCGGAGAAGTTCTTCTCGCCTGCCGGGTAGTTCCAGAACATCAGTGCCAGCTCCTTGTCCTGTGCAGGCTTGCGCTGCAAGTCAACAAGCGCCAATGCCTTGTTTGCCACCGATTGCGCCTGCGGCGCGATGGCGACGATGGCGTCATCGCTCTGGCGCGTGGCGGCGGCGATCTGGATGTCGATCACGCCTGCATATTCCGGCTGGGCCAGGTAGAACGGCACGTCCATCAGCGCCACGCCGTGCGGATCGGTAGCCCAGGCGGCCTCGTCGCCGCGCCGGTAGGGCGTGGCTTGCAGCACCGGCAGGCCGAGCGCGGCGAATTCCTCACGCCGACCTTCGGCGTTCAGCATGATCTGGGTATTGATGATCACGTCGGCCAGCGGCGGCGACTGCGGGTCGGGCCGCAGCAGCTGGGCGATGGCGCCGGCCGGCATCATGGGTCCATAGATGGGTAGTGCAATGGCGCCCCGGCTTTCGATACGTGTCACCAGGTCATCGATGAAGCCGGTCTGCATCGAGGCGATGTACTGCTGGTGCACGGCGATCGCCACGATGGGCGGGCGCGCCGTGCCGGGCTCGTTGGCCACGCCGCGCCAGCGCAGGAAGGTGGGCACGCTGTCGAACACCAGCTGCGGTGCCTGCGGGTGGTAGACCGCGATCTTGGGAAAGGCCACTGGTGGAGCCAAGCCGGCCGGCGGCGGCTGCTCCGCCAGCGTGGCTGCCAGCAGGCTGAAGAAGCCCTCGAAGTTGCGTTGTCCGCCATTGGCGTAGTACGCGATGAGAGCTTGCGCCACCTCGTCCGCCAAGCCGCCACCCCAGCGTGGCTTGGCGTCATGCAGCCAGGCATGGGGCGTCCGCAGGCCGGGTAGGGCTGGTGCCAGATGGTCCTGGATCTGGTCGTACAGGTAGGAGTCGAAGAACACCGCGTCGTGGCCATCCCAGATCGAGGGGCCGCTCTGCGCGGGAATGCTGGACAGGTAGCGAACCTGTATTGAAAGGCCGTGTGGTGCGGCGATGCGGACCAGTTCGCGGAACTTGCCCTTGGGCACGTTGCCGGTGGCGATGAAGAGTACGCGCCGTGGTGTGTGGCTGTCGGTAGATGCGGAGGCTTCAGCGGCGGGGCTGGCGCGCACCTGGCTGAGTGCGCCGGTGCAGACTAGCGCGACCCAGGCCAGCAGGATCAGCAGGCGTAGCACGATTCGAGCAGTGATCATGAATGGGAGAATGGCATGACAAAGTGGCGTGCTGCTGCGCGGCTTCAGAAGTCGGCTCGCAGGCTGAGGTGGTAGGTGCGCCCCCCGATCGCATAGCCGAAGTCGGCCGACTTGTCGGCTAGCCGCACGTCACCGATGTTGTCCACTCCTGCGTGCCAGCTGAAAGTCTTGTTGATCTGCTGGCCCACGCTGGCATTGACCACGGTGTAGGACGGCAGGCGCTGGCCCGAGTAGATCCGCTGGCGTCCGGTGTAATCCGCGCTCAGGCGGGCGCTGAAGCCGCTGGCGCTGCGCCATTGCAACTGCGAACGCAGCATTTGTCGTGGCCGATCCAGCAACTCCTTGCCTGTGGCGGCGTCGCGGGTGCGGAGCAAGGTCAGGTCGTTGTTCCACCGCCAACCGGGAGCAAAATCCCAAGTCAAACCCAACTCCGCGCCGTGCATGCTGGCGCGGTTGACGTTGTCGTATTGGTAGATGCGGCGCGCGCCCTGCTGCTCGACCAGGCGCATGGTGATCAGATCCTTGACGCGGGTATGGAATACCGTGCCGCGCAGCGCCAGCGCACCGGACTGCCAGTCGGCGCCCAACTCGAAAGAACGCGAGCTCTCGGGCCTGATCCGGGCGTTGCCCAGGAAGGTGTGCGGCCCCTCGGCACCGACGTAATTGGGCGAGATCTGCTTCAGCGTGGGCGCCTTGAATGCGCTGCCGAAACCGCCCTTGAGCACCAGCTGTGGCGTGGCCTCCCACACCAGATAGGCACGAGGGCTGAGTTGGCGGCCGAATAGTTCGTGCTGGTCCAGCCGCGCGCCCAGTGTCGCCACCAGGCTGGTGTCGATCGAGATTTCGTCCTGCGCGAACACGGCCTGGTGACGGGCACTGTCCTGGCCGCCCTTCAGCCCGGCGTTGACCAGGCTTTCGCGTCGCCATTCGCCGCCTGCCGTCAGCCGGTGCATGCCCATACGCCATTGCGCAAAACCGTCGCCGACCACGTCCTTCATGAGCTGCGGGCGTGTGGAGGGGATGCCATGGGTGCGCGTGTTGCTCACGTCGATGGCGCTGCGGTAGGCGCGCAGTTGCGTGGTGACGCCACTGAACTTCCCGCTCCATTGGATGTGGCCATGGCGGCGGTCGAGCTGGTAGCGGCTCTCGAACGGCTGGCGGCGGCGCACGTCCACGTCGTCGTAGAAGCGCTCGTCACGGCCTTGCTGCCAGCCGGCTTCAAAGCTGTGGTGGGCGTTCAACTGGTAGCGCGCCGCGATGCCGCCGCTGGCCGTCCTGCGACCTTCGATCTCGCTGTGGCCGGGGTGATCTCGGTTTGCGATGGGATCGACGTCGCCGGCCTCGGCATTCAGTCGCACCGATAGACCCCGCCCCATCGGACCGCCCGCGTACAGACCCAGCTTGCCGCCGCCGCCACCCCATGCGTGGTCCGCGACGCGCTGCCCCGACAGGCGTACCGAGCCTTCCCACTGGTCGGTCGGCCAGCGCGTGATCACGTTGACCACGCCGCCGAGCGCCTCCGAGCCGTACAGCGCCGACAGCGGGCCGCGAATCACCTCGACCCGCTCCACGGCCGCCAGTGGCACCCAGCCGTACTGGTAGTCCGAATGTCCGATCACGTCGTCGGTGGCCGAGATGCGGCGCCCGTCAATCAGGGTCAGCGTGTGCCGGCTGTCCATGCCCCGGAGGGAGAAGGTCTTGCGCCCGCCCACCTGGCGTGGTGCCAGCGTCAGTCCCGGCGATTGCTCGATCACCGACAGCAGATCGTTGCCGGCCTTGTCATGAATGCTGGCGCGGTCGAACACCGTGACAGATGCTGGCGCCGTGCGTGCGTCTTCCTCGTGGCGCGTGGCGGTTACCGTGACTTGGGGCAGGGCATGGGCCGTGGCATCAGTGGGCGTATCAGTTGCGGGCGCGGCCGTCTTCGGGGCGGTGGTGACGGATTGCGCCTGCGACGCAGCGGCACCGGCCAACAACGCTGCCAATGCGATATGGCTGATGGGTGGACAAAAACGCCGGATGACGTGGTCGTCGTGGTCGACTTGCTGCGTGTGTGCTGTCGGCAGGCACGTGGTGCGATTGCGGGTATGTGCCGCGCCTTCGCTCTCAGCCCAGGCCGGACAAGTGCCCGGCCAATGAGCCATAGTCGGATGCGAATCCGCTCGGAATGCTATCGCCTGTGGGCGGGCAGGGCGGTAGCGAAAAAGCAGCATGACCATCGGCATTCGTTAGTGCAGGTGGACGAGCGACGTGACGTGCTCGAAAAAAGAACCTGGCTAACCGGAATGAACCGCTGGCTGGTCAAAATGACATCAAGGCCCTCTGTTCCTGTGATGTCCCCACGATGAAAGCGGTGCTGATGACGTTGACAAGCGCCACCAACCATGCAGGCATGTTAACACGAATGAGAATGATTCGCAATATTGAAGTGTGGCTGGTGTTGCGGCTTCCATGCGCGAGGCGTTGCGCAAGAAAAACGGCGCCTTTCGGCGCCGTCGACTGAAGCGGGTCTGCTGGCAAAAGCGCGGGCGGCTTACATGCGCTCGAACACCGCCGCGATGCCCTGGCCGCCGCCGATGCACATGGTGACCAGCGCGTAATTGCCCTGGATGCGCTTGAGCTCGTACAGCGCCTTGACGGTGATCAGCGCGCCGGTGGCGCCGATCGGGTGGCCGAGCGAGATGCCCGAGCCGTTGGGGTTGACCTTGGCCGGATCGGCGCCCAGGCCCCTGGTGACGGCGCAGGCTTGCGCAGCGAAGGCCTCGTTGGCCTCGATCACGTCCATCTGGTCGATCGTCATGCCGAGCTTCTTGAGCAGCATCTGCGTGGCCGGCACGGGGCCGATGCCCATGGTCTTCGGGTCGACGCCGGCGTGCGCGTAGCCGACCAGGCGCGCCAGCGGTGCGGCGCCGCGTGCCTTGGCGGCGCCGGCTTCCATCAGCACCACGGCGGCGGCGGCGTCGTTGATGCCGCTGGCGTTGGCGGCGGTGACGGTGCCGTTTTCCTTGACGAACACCGGCTTCATCTTCTGGAAGTCCTCGGCCTTGGCGCCGGTGCGGAAGTGCTCGTCCTTGTCGAAGGCGATGTCGCCCTTGCGGCTCTTGAGCATGACCGGCACGACCTGGTCATTGAAGCGGCCCTCGGCCCAGGCCGCCTCGGCGCGGCGGTGGCTCTCCAGCGCCAGCGCGTCCTGGTCCTCGCGCGTGATGCCGTGCTCGGCGGCCACGTTCTCGGCCGTGACGCCCATGTGGATGGTGTGGAAGGGGTCGTGCAGTGCGCCGACCATCATGTCGACCATCTTGGTGTCGCCCATGCGGGCGCCGAAGCGCGTGGCCAGGCTGGCGTAGGGTGCGCGGCTCATGCACTCGGCGCCGCCGCCGATGGCGACGTCGTAGTCGCCCAGCAGGATGCCCTGGCTGGCGCTGACGATGGCCTGCAGACCCGAGCCGCACAGGCGGTTCACGTTCATGGCCGGCGTCTCCTTGGGGCAGCCGCCGTTGATGGCCGCCACGCGCGAGAGGTACATGTCGCGCGGCTCGGTATTGACGACGTGGCCGAAGACGACGTGGCCGACGTCCTTGCCTTCCACGGCGGCGCGCGCCAGCGCTTCCTTGACGACCAGGGCGCCCAGATCGACGGTGGGGGTGTCCTTCAGGCTGCCGCCAAAGGTTCCGATGGCGGTGCGCACACCGCTGACGACGACGACTTCACGAGCCATGGCTTGGGTCTCCTTGCTTGGGGTGGGTGGTTGAGCGATTCAGCCCCGCAGTATGCCGCCATCGGCCGTCACCCTGCTGACGGCGTGGCGTCGAGTGTGACAGTCATCAAACCGTCACACCGCACGACTATCGTGCGAGCCTGCCAAGAATCGCCTGGAGCACCTACCGTGAGTGAAGAAGAGTTGATCGCCCGCCTGCGCAGCGACCTGCTGGACGGCTACGACGAAGAGCTGGAGATGGAACTGGAGGAGCGCAAGCTCGACGCCGTGGCGGGTGCGCTGACCGAGTCGGACCAGTACCAGCTGGCGCGCCGCCAGTACTTCCGCGAGCTGTTCCGGCTGCAGGGCGAGCTGGTCAAGCTGCAGGACTGGGTCGCCACCACCAGGCGCAAGGTGGTGATCATCTTCGAGGGGCGCGACGCGGCCGGCAAGGGCGGCGTCATCAAGCGCATCACCCAGCGCCTGAACCCGCGCGTGGCGCGCGTGGTGGCGCTGCCGGCGCCCAACGACCGCGAGAAGACGCAGTGGTACTTCCAGCGCTACGTGCCGCACCTGCCGGCCGGGGGCGAGCTGGTGCTGTTCGACCGCAGCTGGTACAACCGCGCCGGCGTCGAGCGCGTGATGGGTTTCTGCACCAAGGCCGAGCTGGAGGAGTTCTTCCGCACCGTGCCCGAGTTCGAGAAGATGCTGGTGCGCTCAGGGATCGTGCTGATCAAGTACTGGTTCTCGATTTCCGACGAGGAGCAGAACCTGCGCTTTCTCGGCCGCATCCACGATCCGCTCAAGCAGTGGAAGCTCAGTCCCATGGACCTGGAGAGCCGGCGCCGCTGGGAGGACTACACCGGGGCCAAGGAGGAGATGCTGCAACGCACCCACATCCCGGAGGCGCCGTGGTGGGTGGTGCCCGCCGACGACAAGAAGAAGGCGCGCCTGAACTGCATCACGCACCTGCTGTCACAACTGCCTTACGAGGAGGTCGAGCGCCCCGAGGTCGTGCTGCCGCCGCGCGTGCGGCATGAGGATTACATGCGGCATCCGGTGCCGCAGAGCATGATCGTGCCGCAGGTGTATTGATGCGCCCCGATGCCGATGCGCGTTCAATCCAGCAGGACCGTTGGCGCTGAGCCTGTCGAAGCGCCGTGCCACGCTTCGGCAAGCTCGGCGCCAACGGACTGATTTTTCCAAGGCAAGTTCGAATCAGGCCTGACGCACGTCGGCCACCGGCTCGGCGCCGTAATCCGGTCGCGCCAGGTAGGCCAGCACGCGCCGTGCGGCGTCTTCGGGGCTGCTCAATTGGCCGGCCGTCTTGAGCCGCTCGAAGTTGCCGCGGTCGGGAAAGGCGTCAGCGTCGGCGCCGCGCAACTGCACCTGCATGTCGGTGTCGATCACGCCCGGCGCCAGCGCGCACACCCGGGCGCCGTTCGGCAGTCCGGCCTCGTCCAGTGCCAGGCAGCGCGTGAAATGGTCCATGCCGGCCTTGGCGGCGCAGTACGCCGCCTGCGAGGCCATGGCGCGGCGCCCCAGGCCGGAGGAGATGTTCAGCACCCTGCGCACGCCGTGCCAGTCGCGCGTGGCGTGCAGGAAGGCGGCGCTCAGCAGCATGGGCGCTTCCAGTCCCACGCGCAGCGCGCTGGCCAGTTCGTCGGTGTCGGCGTCGCGCAGCGGCACGATGGCCGGGATGACGCCGGCGTTGTTGATCAGCGTGGCGCTGGCAAAGCGCGCCGGTGCGTGGCGCGCCAGCCACTCGCGCAGCCGGGTGCTGACCGGCCCGGCCTCGGCCAGATCGACCGGCCATTGGGTCAGCTCCGCGCCGCGGGCGCCGGCCTGTCGCACCAGCGTTTCGTTGGGCCGGCGCGACAGCGTCAGCAGCACGTGCCCGGGCTGCAGCAGTTGCTGCGCCATGGCGAGTCCCATGCCGCGCGAGGCGCCGCTGAGGATGAACAAATGGGGTGTGGGTGGGCTTGGCATGACGGCAATCTACCGCATGCCGACCCGAGAAGCGCCGCGATGGCGGCGCTTCTCGGGTCGGTCCGGCCGCTCCGGCGCGTGGGGGCCGGCCGGATGGGCGGAGTGCCTTCGATCAGATGCTGATGCGGTTGATCTTGGCCGCGCCGACCGCGGCGCCGGCTTCCAGGCCGACGTTGGTCAGCACGAAGGAGGCCACCGGCTGCTGGATGGTCTGGGTGTCGACCGAGCCGTTGGCGCCGACTTTGCCGACCGCGACCGTGGCGTCGGCGCCGGCGGTCCAGCCGTTGCTGGCCTTGAACTTGTTCAGCGCATCGCGGGTGTTGAAGACGTAGACCACGGCCTTCGACTGGCCGCCGGCCTGGAAGCCGATCGAGCCGCTGGTGGTGCTGTAGTAGCCGCTGGTGCGGCCGGCTTCGCGCAGGGCACCCTTGCCGTGGTCGGCGCCGATCACGAAGCTGCCGCCGACCACCGCCGGGAATACCAGCACGCCGGCCGCGCGCTGCACCATCTCGCGCGTGCCCGGCACCGTGGTGTACAGGCGCGCCAGCGTGGCGTCGACGTCGCGCTCCATGGCGGCGCGCGCGGTCGGACCGGAAGCCTCGGAGCCGGCCGGCGTAGTGGTGCAGCCGACCATGGCCACGCTGCCCAGGCCGATGGCGACGGCCAGGCCGATGGTGCGGAAATTGAGCTTGTTCATACCGTGTCCCTCTGGTTTGGGTGGATCGAATTGGTGTGGGGAAACTGTAGCCGGGCGCCAACGGACGCTGCGTAGGACAGCGACTTGCCGCCTTGTGCAGCGCTTGGCCGATCGGGTGTCTGAACGGTGGAGCGGGGCGCGGCGGCGGCTCAGGCCAGCACGACCAGGGTGTAGCGCGCGTGCAATCCGTCCGGGCCGGCGTCGAAGGGCTGCGTCAGCGCGGCACGGCCGCGCTCGTCGAGCCGGCGCCACAGGAAGTCGCCCGCGTTGCCCGGGTCGCCTTCGACGTAGAGCTGCGTGGTCAGCAACTCATGGTGACCGAGCCGTACCTTGGCGTGGATGTGCGGCGTGCGGCCGGCATAGGGCGCCGGGCGGATGGTGCGGAAGCGCCAGCCACCATCGGCACCGACCGTGACGCGGCCGAAACCCTGGAACGCCGGGTCGGCCTGGCCACGGTCGCGCGGATGGTGATAGGCGCCGTTCTGATCGCACTGCCAGATCTCGACCTGGGCGCCGCTGACCGCGCGTCCCTCCGGGTCGAGCACGCGGCCCTCGACCCAGGCCGGCGTGCCGTGCCGGTAGCGGCGGCCGCCGTTGCTGAGCAGGTCGTGGTCGCTGTCGGCAGGCAGCTCAAGCGGATAGAACGGGCCCTCGGTCTGCGAGGGCGTGAGTTGCAGCGCGGTCGCGGGCTGGGCACGCACCCCGGTCCAGATCCAGGGCAGGGCGACCAGCGCGGCGGCGGCACGGCGGCGGGTGGTGGCGGGCGTCATGGCGCTTGTCATCCGGGTGGGACTGGGCTCGCGGTGGTGGAGTTCCTGCCGCGAGCAAGGCCGGCTCCGGTTCGCCGCCGACCCAGCGGCGCCGATGCGAACGTGGCGGCACGCCAGTCGGTCAGAACGGCGCCGGGCAACTCAGCTCGAGCGGGCGGCCGTCCGCGGGATGCGCCAGGCGCAGGGCGCAGGCGTGCAGCATCAGGCGCGGCGCGCCGTCATCGACGCCGTACAAGCGGTCGCCGACGATCGGGTGGCCGATCGCCTGCAGGTGCACCCGCAGCTGGTGCGACCGGCCGGTGACCGGCTCCAGTTCCAGGCGCGTGATGGCCGCCCCGGCGTCGTGGCCAAGCGCGCGCCAGCGTGTCAGGCTGGGCTTGCCGATGGCGTGGTCGACCTTGCTGCGCGGGCGCCGCGGCCAGTCGACGATCAGCGGCAAATCGATTTCTCCCCAGCCGTCGGCGCGGCCCGGTGCCTGCAGCCGCCCGTGCACCAGCGCCAGGTAGCGCTTGTGCACGCGCCGCTGGGCGAAGGCGATGCTCAGGGCACGCTGCACCGCCGCGCCGCGCGCCAGCAGCATCAGGCCGCTGGTGGCCTGGTCGAGCCGATGCACCACCAGCGCATCCGGCCAGCGCCGCTGGGCGCGGGTGATCAGGCAGTCGGCCTTGTCAGCGCCGCGCCCGGGCACGGCCAGCAGCCCGGCGGGTTTGTGCAGCGCCAGCAGGTGGGCGTCCTCGTGCAGGCAGGCCAGCGCTTCGGGCACCTGGGCGATCAGGGCAGGGCGTGCGCGGTGGCGGCGCGCATGGTGTGCACGTCCGCTGGCGAGACTTCGGGCGCGTGGTTGCCCCAGCTGGTGCGGATGTGGCTCAGCACGGCGGCGACCTCGGCATCGCTCAGCGACTGCGTGAAGGGCGGCATGCCGTAGGGGCGCGGGTGGCCCGTGGTGGCTGCGCCGAAGCCGCCGTACAGCACCATCTGCAGCAGGTTCTCGGTACGCGCCAGCGTGACCGCGCGGTTGCCGGCCAGCGGCGGGTAGGCCCCTGGCTGGCCCCGGCCGCTGTCACCATGGCAGCTGGCGCAATGGTCCTGGTAGAGCTGCTGGCCGGCCTGCGCCAGGCGGCTGGTGCTGGGGCGTGGCGCTGCGGTGGCCGCGTCGCCGGACGATGCCTGCTGTGGCAGCGCTTTCAGGTAGCCCGCCATGGCCTGCAGGTCGGCGTCGCTGAAATGCTGGGTGCCGCGCAGCACCACCTCGGCCATTGGCCCGCTGGCGCGGCCGTGCGCGCTGCTGCCGGTCTGGAGCAGGCGCACGATTTCGGCCGTCGGCCAGTCGGCCAGGCCGGCTTCGCCGGCGGATTCCAGCGAGGGTGCATACCAGCCCTGCGGGTTCATCAGTCCGCCATCCAGCCGCCGCCAGTCGGCGCCGCCCCAGCGGTCACGGCTGGCATGGCAGGCCGAACAATGCGCCACCGCGCGCACCAGGTAGGCGCCCCGGTTCCAGTCGGTGTCCTGCGCCGGATCGGGCTGGTAGCTGCCGGGGCTGAAGTACAGCGCGCGCCAGGCCGCCAGCGCCAGTTGCGTGCGGTACGGCCAGCGCAGTTCGTGCGCGGGCGCTTCCTGGTGCACCGGCGGCAGGCTGCGGAAGTAGCTGAACAGGGCGTCGGAGTCGGCGCGCGTCAGCAAGGTGGTGTGGGTGTAGGGAAACGCGGGGTAGAGCAGCCGGCCATCGGCCGAGCGGCCGTGGTGCAAGGCGCGCCAGAAGGCGGCGGCGCTCCAGCGGCCGATGCCGGTTTCCGGATCCGGCGTCAGGTTGCTGGTGTGCAGCGTGCCGTAGGGCGTGGCCAGCGCCAGGCCGCCGGCGCCGCGCGCACCGCCGCGCGCCGTGTGGCAGGCCAGGCAGTTGCCGGTGCGCGCCAGGTAGGCGCCGCGCTCGGCCAGAGCCGCCGCATCGCCAGCGGGCGCGCTGGTGTCAAGGACATCGACGCCGTCGTTGTAGTTCAGGTGCCAGAGCAGGCCGGCGGCCAGCAGCAGCGACAGCAGCGTCAGCGCCAGGAAGGCGCGCAGCGCGGTCACCGTGCGGCCTCGCCGATGGCGCTGCCGCATTCCAGCGTGGGCGCGCCAGGCGGCACGGCGGGTTTGCGCCGGGCCGGACTGGCGTCGGCCGGCACCGGCTGCAGCGCCAGCCAGCTGACGATGGCGTGGGCCTCGCGGTCCGACAGGCGCTGTACCGCGCTGGCCATGCAGTCGGGCTCATGGGCACGGCGCTGGCCGGTGCGCCAGCCTCCCAACTGCGCGATCAGGTAGTCGGGCGGCAGGCCGAGCAGGCCCGGCACGTCGGGCAAGGCGCCGGTCAGCCGCTCGCCATGGCATTGCACGCAGGCCGGCAGGCGCGTGGTCGGGTTGCCGTGCAGCACCAGATCGCGCCCCTGCGCCAGCAATGGCGCGGGGGGTGGCGTCGCCGGTCGGGCCGGCGCCGGGTAGGGGACATCCAGGGCGGCGAAATGCTGCGCGATCTCCAGCAGGTAGGCGTCGCTCAGCAAGTCCACCATGCGCGTCATCAGGCCGTAGTGGCGCCGCCCGTCGCGGAAGTTGAGCAACTGGTTGTAGAGATAGCCGGCCGGCTTGCCCGCCAGCCGCGGGTAGTAGCCGTCGGGGCCGGCGCGGCCCTGCTCGCCGTGGCAGAAGGTGCAGGCCTTGGTGCGCTCGCTGATGCTGTCCTCGAACGCCGGCGCGGCGCTGGCGCCGAAGGCGACCAGGGCGGCGCAGATCAGCGCCAGCAGGCTCGGCAATCGGGGTCGGCGCACGGGCATGTCGGCAGCTGCCGTGTGTTCGGACCTTCTCAGCGCACCACGATCTCGACCCGGCGGTTGCGCGGCTCCAGGACTTCATCGGCAGTATCGATCAGCGGCTCGCGCTCGCCACGCCCGACGGCTTCGATGCGCGCCGCGTCGAAGCCGCGCTGGATCAGCAACTCGCGGATGGCCTGGGCGCGCTGCAGGGACAGGCTGTCGTTGGCCTGCAGCGTGCCGACACGGTCGGTGTGGCCGATCACCACGATCTCGCCGCCGGGGCGCGCCATGGCCTGCTCGAGCACTTCGGCCAGCTGGTTGGTCGATTCGGGCGTCAGCTGCGCGCCGCCGACCTCGAAATACAGCCGGAAGCGCTGGACGGCCGGCGGCTGCGCCGCCAGCAGCTGGCCATAGCGCTGCTGGACCCATGCCTGGTCGCGCTGCTCCGTGCTCACGCTGCGCCTGCCGACCACCGCCGCCTCGTAGGGATGGGTCAGCACGGCGCTGGAGGCACCGCTCGCCACCTCCACCGAACCGGTGGCGGCATCCGGTTGCGGCAGCAGCACCACGCGCGTCGCGGGCGCGCAACCCGCGGCCAGCATGGCGCCAGCGATCAGCCAGGTGGCTGGCTTCACGGACGCTGTTCCACAATGAAGTCGGTGCCGCGCACGCCGATCACGGTGGTCGGCGTGGTGACCTTGACCTGCTCCGGCTTGAGCTTGGCGATCAGGCCGGTGACCACGCGCAGCGATCCGCGCATCAGCGAGATCAGCACGTTGCCGTCCTGGGTCGTGGTGTCGAAGCGGAACTCGCTCAACACGACCGCGCTGTCCGGCCCGATCGTGAGCACGGTGTCGTCTTTCAGCGTCACGGTGGCGGTGCTGGCCTCACCGGTCAGCACGCGGTCGCCGATGCGCAGCGGCGCGCCGACCACGGCCGCGCTGCGCACATTGCCGCGCACCATCGTCACATCGCCCTGCACGATCTTGAAGGTGCCGTCGCGTGCCGCGGCGACGCTTTCGGTACTGGGTGCCGGCGCGGTGGCAACGGGCGCCTGCGCCCACGCCGACGTGCCGCACAGCAGCCATGCGCACGCGGCGGCGCGCATCAGATGGATGGGTCGAACGGGCATGACTCTGGCTCCTGGAGGCGCTGGCGCATCCCGCGCAACAGCACAGGAATCGTACCGTACATCGCTGCCGGCGCATCCTTTGTCGGATACTTGCCACCCGGCTGTCGGACGATTGCCCCGCTGCGGCGACAATGGCGGGCGCCGATCCGGTGCGTGCCACCAAAGCCATCCCGCCAAGCTGTGATCCTCGTGCTCGCTCCCATGGAAGGCCTGCTCGACCACGGCCTGCGCGACATCCTGACGCGCGTGGGCGGCGTCGACCGCTGCGTGTCGGAATTCATCCGCATCACCGACCGCCTGCTGCCGGCGCGCAGCTTCACCCGCGTGGTGCCCGAGCTGCTGCACGGCAGTCGCACCGCCGCCGGCGTGCCGGTGCGGCCGCAGCTGCTGGGTTCCGACCCGGTGTGCCTGGCCGAGAACGCCGCGCGCCTGGCCCAGCTCAATCCCGCCGGCATCGACCTCAACTTCGGCTGTCCGGCCAAGACCGTCAACCGCCATCGCGGCGGCGCCGTGCTGCTGGATGAGCCGGAACTGGTCCACGCCATCGTTGCCACCGTGCGCCGTGCGGTGCCGGCGTCGATCCCGGTGTCGGCCAAGATGCGCCTCGGCTTCGACGACGATGCCAGGCTGCTGGACGTGGCGCGGGCCATCGAGGCCGGCGGCGCCGACGAGTTGGCGGTGCATGCGCGCACCAAGGCGCACGGCTACCGACCGCCGGCGTATTGGGAGTCGGTCGCCAGCGTGCGCGCGGCGGTGCGGCTGCCGGTGATCGCCAATGGCGAGATCTGGAGCGTGGCGGACGCGGTACGCTGCCGTGCCGTCAGCGGTTGCACCGACCTGATGCTGGGCCGCGGCATGGTGCGTCGGCCCGGCCTGGCGCTGGCGATCCGGCGCGCGGACCTGCCGCTTGCCGGCCCCTTCGATCCGACGGCGTCCTACAGCGATGCCGCCACCGCCGCTCTACCATGGCGCCACCTCGTGCCGCTGCTGGCCGACTTCTGGCGGGACGTGTGTCGCCGCGTCGAGCGACGCCACCGCGCCGGACGGCTGAAGCAATGGCTCAGCTACCTGCGCGTGGCCTACCCCGAGGCGCAGCAGGCCTTCGATGCGCTGCGCGCGGTGAACGACCCCGAGGCGATCACTGCCTGGGTGTCGCAGGCGCAGGCGTTGAGCTGCCCGCAGGTCCAGGCGCGGTCGTGCGCAGTCGTGTTCTGAATCAACAACCCATTCTCACACAAGGATTTCCCGATCGTGGCCTCCAGCCTGCTCCTGCTGCTCGACGACATCGCCACCGTGCTCGACGACGTGGCCGTCATGGCCAAGGTCTCGGCCAAGAAGGCCGCCGCCATGACCGACGACGTCGCCGTGCTTACCAAGGTGTCGGCGCAGAAGACGGCCGGCGTGCTGGGCGACGACCTGGCGCTGAACGCGCAGCAGGTCACCGGCGTGTCGGCCAACCGCGAGATCCCGGTGGTGTGGGCCGTGGCCAAGGGCTCGCTGGTGAACAAGGCGATCCTGGTGCCGGCCGCGCTGGCCATCAGTGCCTTCATGCCCTGGCTGGTCACGCCGCTGCTGATGGTGGGCGGGGCCTTCCTGGCCTACGAAGGCTTCGAGAAAGTCGCCCACAAGTTCCTCCACAAGGACGAGGCCGATGCCCACGAGGCTGAACTGGCCGCCGCCGTGGCCGACCCCAACGTGGACATGGCGCAGATGGAAAAGGACAAGGTCAAGGGCGCCATCCGCACCGACTTCATCCTGTCGGCCGAGATCATCGCCATCACCCTGGGCGCGGTGGCGGGGCAGGACTTCTGGACCCAACTGGCGGTGCTGGTCGGCATCGCCCTCATCATGACCATCGGCGTCTACGGCCTGGTGGCCGGCATCGTCAAGCTGGACGACCTGGGCCTGTACCTGAGCCAGAAGGCGAGCAGCACCGCCCAGTCCATCGGCCGCGGTATTTTGTGGCTGGCGCCGTGGCTGATGAAGTTCCTCTCCATCGCCGGCACCGCCGCCATGTTCCTGGTCGGCGGCGGCATCATCGCCCATGGCATCCCGCCGCTGTACGCGCTGATCGAGCAATGGAGCGCGGCGGCCGGCGGCATGGGCTGGCTGGTGAGCACGCTGGCCAACGCCGTCGTCGGCATCGTGGTCGGCGCCGTGGTGGTGGGTGTGGTGACCGTGATCAAGAAGATGCGCGGCGGTGGCGGCAAGCAGGCAGCGGCGCATTGAACTCGCCCAGAACAGCCATCGCTGCCCCTTGATTTCTCTGCCGCCCGCTGCCGCCGTTAAGCTGCTTCCCGCAGGCGTGGGCTCCACACGCTTTTTTTTGAAATGCGCCATGTGGGCGTTGCAGTGGTCGGTGACCTCGGGACAAAATCATTATCTGACCCCGATTTCCTATGACCCCGATTTCCTAGGTGTGGGTAGCCAGAGCTCCATCATCCTCCGCCATGGGGTCTGCGGGGCTTCGACCCGTGCTTGAACCCGAAACCGACTTCGCTTTTGCGCCACGTGTCACCTGATCGGGGTTCATACCGAAACGCTGGCGGAAGGCGTGCGTAAAACTGCTGGCGTGCCGATACCCGGCTCGCCAGGCTGCGGTTTTGATAGGCTTTTGGCCAGCGCGAAGCTCATCGAACGCCCGATCCAGCCTGGCACGAAGTACGGTTTGAAAAGGGCTGCAGCCAAAACGCTGGCGATATAGGTCCGTGAATCGTCGAACGGGTAGCCCTGATTCGGCCGCCAGTGCCGCCAGATTGAGCGGATGGTCGATTGCCCCCAGCAGTCGCTGGTGGGCCCGAAGCACCGCACGCTCTCGGCGGTGGTCAATGTGGTCGCACGGCTGCCCGAGAAGTCGTGCGACCACATGCATGGCTGCCCCTTCGATAGCCAGCCGTGCCAACGGCTCGTCAACCTCGTCGGAACTCGCCAGCGCGGTGCGCAACGCGGCCCAGCCGGATTCCGCCGGCAGCGGCATGCATTGCAGTCGTGCGGGATGACCGTGCAGTGCGGTGCGCAATCGGTTCATCGACCGTTCGCCCAGCCAGTCGAACATCGTAGGCTCGGGAACGTCGATGCTGATCGCCTGCAGGGCAGTAGGGGAGAGCCAACCCACCTCACCAGCGCATGCGCTGTGAAGCAGCATGGCTTGCCCCGCCGTCAGACAGGCGCTGTCCCCGCCGGCATAGAAGCGGCCCTCACCCTCGATCAGGAGCTGTAGGAAAAAGCCTCCATCCGACCCAGAACGTCGTAGTTCCGGGGCGGCAAAAGACGTTTCGCGTCGACACGCCGCATGGACGGCGCACACCGCAAAGCGCGTGTCGAATGCCAAGCGCTGCCCGTGCATACGGACCGATCCTGCCTCCAACCGATCGCTGCCTTCGTCTGGTGCCTGGACATGGCGACGACACGGATCAAGTTGCCAGCGCGCGGGGGAAGACATCGACGGTATTTCCGATGGAGCGTGCGGAAATCCTAACAAGCAAACCTGAAATCACAAACGATTTTGCGTACGGCGCGTGCCGTGCGCCATAGGCTTGTGGCGACCCGGAACCTTGACCTGTGGAGATCAAGACATGCAAACCCAGCCCCGCGACTGCGTTCGTCCGCCGCCCGTTCTTGCCAAGCCCTTCGTCGCGCTGACGATGTGCCTACTGATTGCGGGGTGTGGTGGCAACGGCGATGAGCCTTCGCCGTCGCCAACCGATCCCTCGCCACCGCCTGCCGGTGCAACGCCGACGCCGGAAACCTCCGCGGTGAGTGAACTGCTGCAAGCCTTCAGAAGCGCTCTGATCTGGCCTGGTGCGTCGGCAGCCCAGGCCTTCCCAAACAGCGTATTGATGGGTGTCGAGATGATGACGGATGGCGCACGCGACTTGGCGGAAGGCCGGGCAGGCGCCGAGGCCCCGCGCCCGTTGTCGCCGGCATCGGCGCACCCCATACGCGAAGTCCCACGTGCCTGGTCAGTGCGTACGGATCCCTGTCCGCTTGGAGGCAGCATCACATCCGCCGACACCGGCGATGTCTTCACTTTCACTGCGGCCGCATGCCGCTACAGCGCTGGCCTGAGCCACGGTGGCTTGTTCGATGGCTGGGGCGACGTATCGCGTGACACCGGCGGCATGGCAATCAACATGGACGCCCGCAACGACAGCACCCTGGGCGCTGAGCGCAGCACGCTGCGCCTGGTGCTGGATAGGCTGCGCATCGGGGGCGGCGGTGGCAGTTGCACGCACCAGCTCACGCTGAACCGCGCCTTGCTGGACAGCTCCGGCTCCGGTGGTCCCCGGGGTGACTTCGCGACCCTGATGGAACTGAGCGACGCAGCCAGCCAGATGGCTGCCGAAGGCGAGATTTGTACCTGGGCATTCAGTGGGCGTTTTGGCCTCAACAGCCGCACTGGCGCTGAGCCTGCGGTACGCCACGACGTGCGTATCGACACTGAAACGCCGTTGCGCTACATGGCTGCTCCTGCCGGCGCCACACGCAACCCACCCGTGGGAGGGCGCGTGGTCATTCAAGGACTGGGGGACAACACGCAGCGCGTGACGATCGAGCCGGATGCCGGCGGCGTGCAGGTGGACATCGACGGTGGCGCGAGGCACTACCTCACCCACGCCGAACTGGAGGCGCTCGTGGCGGACGATTGACCAGAGGTGGCCAGAGGGCCGCGAACGGGCGGCCTAACGCGCCCGGTCTGCCTCAATCCACCCCTATCGTCTTCCTCAACTCCCGCTTCAACAACTTCCCACTCGGATTTTTCGGCAGCGCCTCGACGAACACCACACGCTTGGGGCCCTTGAAATGCGCCATGTGGGCGTTGCAGTGGTCGATGACCTCGCGCTCGGTCAGCTCCTGCCCCTGCTTGACGACGATCACCGCCGTGACGGCCTCGACCCACTTCGGGTCGGGCAGGCCGATCACGGCGACTTCGCTGACCTGGGGGATGCGGTAGATCATTTCCTCCACCTCGCGGCTGGCGACGTTTTCGCCGCCGGACTTGATCATGTCCTTCTTGCGGTCGACCACGCTGATGTAGCCCTCGTCGTCGATGGTGCCCAGATCGCCCGAGTGGAACCAGTCTCCTTCGAACGCGGCTTTCGTCCGTTCATCGTCGTGGAAGTAGCCCTGCATCAGGTGCGGTGAGCGGTGCACGATCTCGCCGACTTCGCCCACGGCGACGTCGCGCATCTCGTGGTCGACCACGCGCGTTTCCACGTTCAGCACCGCGCGGCCGGCGGAGCCGGGCTTGCGCAGCTGATCCTGAGGGCCGAGCAGGGTGGCCAGCGGGGCGATCTCGGTCTGGCCGTACAGGTTCCACAGGCGCACCTGGGGCAGGCGGCGGGCGATTTCCTTCATCACCTCCACCGGCATGATCGACGCGCCGTAGTAGCCCTTGGCGAGTTTCGACAGATCGGTCTGGTCGAACAGCGGCGAGCGCAGCAGGGCGATCCACACCGTGGGCGGGGCGAAGAAGCTGGTGATGCCGTGCGCCGCCATCATGGCCAGCAGGTTGTCGGGCGTGGGTTTGCTGGTGATGTGGTTCTCGCTGCCGATGTAGATGGCCGGGCCGAAGAACACGTCGAGCTGCGCGCAGTGGTACAGCGGCAGGGCGTGCAGGGCGACATCGCCCTCAGCCACCTCGGCGTTGATGCAGCAACTGACGTACTGCCACAGCACGGCGTCGTGCGTCAGCATGGCGCCCTTGGGGCTGGATTCGGTGCCGCTGGTGTAGACGATCTGCAGCAGGTCGGTGCTTTGCAGCGGGGTATCAGGCAGCGGCGCCGTGCAGGCGGCCAGCTCGTGGAAGCTCGCCATGCCTTGCGCCGGCTCGCTCGGGTCTTCGCTGGGCAGCCAGATGAAGTCGTGCACCTGCGTGTCGAGTGCCGCGGCGGCGCGCGCGAGTTCGGCCAGGCCGCTGTCGGTGGCCAGGGTCTTGGCGCCGGCGTGGCGCAGGATGTAGGCCACCTCGGGCTCTTTGAGCATGAAGTTGATCGGCACCAGCACCGCGCCCAGCCGCGCCAGCGCAAAGCGGATCGCCGCAAAGCCGTGCGAGTTGCGCGCCAGCACGGCCACCTTGTCGCCGTGCGCAACGCCGCGCTGCGCCAGGCCGGCCGCCAGGCGGGTGACCAGGGCGTCGAACTCGGCATAGGTCCAGCGCGTGGTGCCGCAGTGCACCGCCAGCTTGTTTGGCAGGCGCAGCGCGGTGCGGCGCAGCAGGTCGGCCAGCGTCTGGCGGCGGACGATCGGGTGCATGGAGCAGTCCTTCGGTATGCGGAAGCGGGTTTCAGTCGAGATAGGGGCCAAAGCCCTGCGGTGGCTCGAAGCGCTGGTTGCGCCAGACCACGCGCGTCGGCACCGGCTCGGGCATGGCGCGCAGGCGCAGCGGGTGATCGGCGTCGCCCGGGTAGCACAGCACGCGCATCTCGCCGATCTCGAAGGTCTCGGGTTCGATCAGCGGCGGCGTGCGGGCGCGTGCATCGCGCATGGCCTCGCCCACGTTGCGGTATTGCAGCAGGTGCAACAGGCTGACGATCTGCGGCGGCGCCATGTCGATCCGGTGCTCGCGGTACTGTGTCAGCGCCGCGTGCGGGGTCAGCCAGCGGGCCTCGGTGACCTCGTGGTCGTCCTGCTGTGCCTCTTGCAGCGGCGGCACGGCGGCCAGGAAGAAACGGGTGTCGAAGCGCGCGTTCATCACCGAGGGCCGGCGTGGCGTGATCCAGCGTGACCAGGGCGCGAGCGCGTCGGTGTCCAGCCTGGCGTCGTGCTCGGCCAGCAGCGCGGCGAACGCTTCGCCGGCGCGCAGCCGGGTGCAGGTGCGGCTGCTGTGCAGGGCGATCTCCTCCGCGCCGACCTGCAGGAACAGCACGCCGGATTCCTCGGCGGCCTCGCGCGCCGCCGCGACGTAGAAGGCCGCCGCTGCGGCAGGCGATAGCCCCGGCTCGCCCAGTCGTGCGTGCAACTCGGCCGGGTCGCGATCCAGCTGCGCCAGCATGTCGGCCGCGGCATCCTGGGCGTCGACCTTGCCGCCGGGAAACACGTAGGCGCCGCCCAGCACGTTGGACTTGGCGTGGCGACGCAGCAGCAGCACTTCCAGTCCCGCCGCGCCGTCGCGCAGCATGACCACGGTGGCGGCGTCGCGCGGCGGCGTGTCGATGATCTCGTGATTCAGCTCCATGGACGCCGATTGTGCTGCCAGGCGCGAAGACCATTTGTCCGCTCGGCAACACGGCGTGCGGCGCGGCTGCTTTACAGTCCGGGCCCTGAACCGACTGCAAAGAGTGCGCAAACCCATGGAACGAATCGATTTCACCGGCCGCGTGGCCATCGTCACCGGCGCCGGCGGCGGCCTGGGGCGCCTGCACGCGCTGGCGCTGGCCGAGCGCGGCGCCAAGGTGCTGGTCAACGACCTGGGCGGGGCGATCGATGGCAGCGGCGCATCGGCCGGTGCGGCGCAGCGGGTGGTGGACGAGATCAGGGCCAAGGGCGGCGAGGCGATCGCCAACGGCGCCTCGGTCACCGACTGGGGCGCCGTGCAGGCCATGGTGCAGCAGGCCGTCGACGCCTGGGGCCGGGTGGACATCGTGGTCAGCAACGCCGGCATCCTGCGCGACAAGAGCTTCGGCAAGATGGAGCTGGACGACTTTCGCCTGGTGATGGACGTGCACCTGATGGGCGCGGTGCACCTGTGCAAGGCGGTGTGGCCCATCATGCAGGCGCAGCAGTACGGCCGCATCGTGCTCACGACCTCCTCCAGCGGCCTGTACGGCAACTTCGGCCAGGCCAACTACGGCACCGCCAAGATGGCGCTGGTGGGCCTGATGCAGACGCTCGGCATCGAAGGGGTGAAGAGCGACATCCGCGTCAACTGCCTGGCGCCGACGGCTGCCACGCGCATGACCGAGGGCCTGCTGCCGCCCGAGGTGCTGGCCGTGCTCCAGCCCGAGGCGGTGGTGCCGGCGATGCTGGTGGCCGTCAGCGAGCAGGCGCCCACGCGCACCATCTTCGCCGCCGGCGCCGGCACCTACGAGGCGGCGCACGTCACCCTGACCCGTGGCGTCCATCTGGGGCTGAGCCCCGACACGCCCGAGCGCCTGCTGGCGGCGTTGCCGCAGGTCGCCGACCGCGCCAGCGAGACGGTGCCGATGAGCGGATCGGAGCAGGGCACGAACGAGGTCACGCAGGCCCTGGCGGCGCGTTCTTGATCGAGGTCAGGAAGTGGCTGGAAACTGCGCAATACCCACGCGGGAAGGGATGGCGCGCCTGTGATACCGTCGCTTTCCTGCTTGCGAAGAAAAATCTGACACGCCATGAACACGCTGAGGGATCGGCTCGCTGCACTGACGCCCCGGCGCCTGCGTGGCATCCGGCGCGGCATCGAGAAGGAAAGCCTGCGCGCCGAGCCCGACGGCCGGCTGGCGCTGACGCCTCACCCCGCCCGGCTGGGCTCGCCGCTGGCGCATCCGCACATCACCACCGACTTCAGCGAGTCGCAGCTGGAGCTGGTCACCGGCGCGCACGCCAGCGTGGACGCCGCGCTGGCCGAGCTGACCGAGATCCACCAGGTCGTCTACCACGAGCTGGCGGCGCTGGGCAGCGAGCTGCTGTGGGTGTCGAGCATGCCCTGCGGGCTGCCAACCGACGAGACGATTCCGATCGGCGTCTACGGCACCTCCAACGTCGGCCGCGCCAAGAGCGTCTATCGCATGGGGCTCGGTCACCGCTACGGCCGGCGCATGCAGACCATCTCCGGCATCCACTACAACTGGTCGCTGCCCGGCGTCAGCAGCGATGAGTACTTCGCGCTGATCCGCAACTTCCGCCGCAACGCGGTGGTGCTGCTGTACCTGTTCGGCGCCTCGCCCGCCGTGTGTTCCAGCTTCGTCGCCGGACGCGAGCACGAACTGCAGCCATTGGGCCAGCATGGCATGTACCTGCCGCACGCCACCTCGCTGCGCATGGGCCGGCTGGGCTACCAGAGCGACGCGCAGGCGCAGCTGGCGGTCAGCTACAACAGCCTGGAGCGCTACGCCGAATCGCTGGAACAGGCGCTGACGGTGCCGTATCCGCCCTACGAGGCGATCGGCGTGCGCAACCCCGGTGGCGACTACAACCAGCTCGACACCACGCTGTTGCAGATCGAGAACGAGTTCTACGGCACCATCCGGCCCAAGCGCGTGATCCAGGCCGGCGAGCGGCCGCTGCACGCGCTGCGCGAGCGCGGCGTCGAGTACGTCGAGGTGCGGCTGGTCGACCTCGATCCGTTCGAGCCGATCGGCATCGGCGCGCGCGCGGCGCGCTTCCTGGACCTGTTCCTGCTGCACTGCCTGCTGGACGACAGCCCGCCCGACACGCCGGCCGAGATCGAGGCGCTCAAGCTCAACCAGCACCTGACCGCGGCGCGCGGGCGCGAGCCCGGCCTGCTGCTGGAACGCAACGGCCGGCGGCAGCCGCTGGCCGAGTGGGCGGCCGACATCGTGGCCGAACTGGCGCCGATCGCCGTCGCGCTGGACGCGCTGGATGGCGGCCAGGCCTACGCCGAGGCGCTGGCTGCCACGCGCGCGGCGCTGGCGGCGCCCGAGTTGCTGCCGTCGGCGCGCGTGCTGCAGTCGGTGCGCGAGCGGCACGCGGACAGCTTTGTCGCCTTCGTGCACGAGCGTTCGATGCTGGCGCGCGAGCAGTTGCTGGCCCTGGCCTACCCGCCGGCGCTGAAGGCGCGCTTCGACGCGCTGGCGCTGGAGTCGGTGGCGGAGCAGAGGCGCATCGAGGCCAGCGACCAGGTGCCGTTCGAGACCTATCGGCGCGAGTACCTCTCGCCCGAACGCCTGGGCCTGGGCGAGCGCAGCGTTCTCGCGAGCACCGCATCGGCGTGATCGCGCTGCCCGCGGCCAGGCGCCGCGACTGGCTTGCACGCGCCGCCGCCCTGGGTTTGGCGGCGACATGGGTGCCGTTCCTGATCGCTTGCGATCGCAGCAGGACCGCGGCGCATCCGCTGCCACCCGGCAGCACGGTGCTGGCGCTGGGCGACTCGCTCACCCGCGGCACCGGCGCCACGCCCGAGAGCGCGTACCCGGCGGTGCTGGCCGGCTTGACCGGCTGGAACGTGGTCAACGCCGGCGTGCCGGGCGACACCAGCGCACAGGCGCTGGCGCGGTTGCCGGCGCTGCTGGCCGCGCACCGGCCGCAGTTGGTCATCGTCAGCATCGGCGGCAACGATTTTCTGCGCCGGCTGCCCGAGGGCGACACGCGCGCCCACATCCACGCCATCTGCCGGCAGTCGCTGGACGCCGGCGCGCAGGTGCTGCTGGTGGCGCTGCCGCGCGCCACGCTGGCGGCCGCGCTCGGCCAGCTGACCGACCACCGGCTGTACGCCGATATCGCCGCCGACCTGAAGATCCCGCTGCAGCGCGAGGGCTGGGCCGAGGTGCTGGCCGACCCCGAACTGCGCACCGACGCCATCCACGCCAATGCGCGCGGCTACGCGCAGTTCGCGCGCAGCCTGTACGGCACCGCCGTGGCCGTGGGCCTGCTGGGCCGCTGAAACGGGTCCGCGCCCGGCGGCTCTGCTCACGGCGCGCGCTCCCACCAGTCGCCGACCAGCTGCTGTTGCAGCCAGCCGATCAGGGCCAGCACCTTGGCCGGCACCAGCTTGGGCGACGGGAACACCGCGTGCATCTCCTGCGAGGGCAGGGCGTGCTCGCGCAGCAGCGGCACCAGCCGGCCGGCCGCGACCGGTTCGCGCGCCACGTACCAGGGCAGCATGGCCAGGCCCATGCCGGCTTCGCAGGCTGCCGCCAGTGCCGACAGGTTGTTGCTGCGCAGCGGGCCGCTGACCGGCACCGATTCGTCCTCGCCGCCGGGGCCGTGCAGCAGCCAGCGCGCGTCGCCCTGCACGCTGCTGTAGATCAGGCAGGCGTGCGCCGACAGCTCGGCCGGCGCACGGGGCTGGCCGCGCGCGGCCAGATAGCTGGGCGCGGCCGTCAGCACCCAGGGGTTGATGCCCAGATAGCGCGCGCCCAGGCTGGAATCGGCCAGCCGGCCCAGGCGGATCGCCAGATCAACGCCTTGCTCGACCAGGTTGACGTAGCGGTCGTCGAAGCCGAGCTCGATCTGCAGCTGCGGGTGCTCGGCCATGTAGCGCAGCACCAGCGGCACCAGCACGCGGCGCCCGAAGGCGACCGAGGAGTTGAGGCGCAGCAGGCCGGCGCCGCCCAGTTGCGCGGTCAGGGTCTCGGTCTCGTCGACCTCGCGCAGGATCGCCTTGCAGCGCTCGTAGTAGAGCGCGCCGACCTCGGTCGGCGTGACGCCGCGCGTGGAGCGGTGCAGCAGGCGGGCGCCCAGATGCTGCTCGGCCTCGGCCACCGCCTTGGAGGCGGTCGGCTGGGTGGTGCCGAGTTCGAGCGCGGCCTTGCTGAAGCTGCCGGTCTCGACCACGCGCACGAACATCTGCATGACGGCAAAGCGGTCCACGCATCGATGGTACACGGGCCCAGTCATTTTATTCCTGGGTGGAATAGATCATATTCGGCCCCGATGGCTTCTGTTCCAGGGCGCCTGGAGGCACCATCACCGCCAAGTACAAGCACAGCAGGAGCAAGCGACATGGCAAGGATGAAGGCCGCGATGGCGGCGGTGTTGGTGATGGAAAAGGAAGGCGTGACACAGGCCTTCGGCGTGCCGGGCGCGGCGATCAACCCGCTTTACGCGCAATTGCAGGAGCGCCAGACCATCGCCCACGTGCTGGCACGCCACGTCGAGGGCGCCTCGCACATGGCCGAGGGCTACACCCGCGCCAAGGCCGGCAACATCGGCGTCTGCATCGGTACCTCCGGGCCGGCCGGCACCGACATGATCACCGGCCTGTATTCGGCCAGCGCCGACTCGATCCCGATCCTGTGCATCACCGGCCAGGCGCCGCGCGCGCGCCTGCACAAGGAGGACTTTCAGGCGGTGGACATTGCCGCCATCGCCAAGCCGGTGACCAAGTGGGCCACCACCGTGCTGGAGCCGGCGCAGGTGCCGCGCGTGTTCCAGCAGGCGTTCCACCTGATGCGCTCGGGTCGCCCCGGCCCGGTGCTGATCGACCTGCCGTTCGACGTGCAGATGGCCGAGATCGAGTTCGACATCGACACCTACGAGCCGCTGCCGGTGTACAAGCCGGCCGCCTCGCGCAGGCAGATCGAGAAGGCGCTAGAAATGCTGAACGAGGCCGAGAAGCCGCTGATCGTCTCCGGCGGCGGCGTCATCAACGCCGATGCGTCGGATCTGCTGCAGCAGTTCGCCGAGTTGGCGGGCATCCCGGTGATACCGACCCTGATGGGCTGGGGCACCATTCCCGATGACCACCCGCTGATGGCCGGCATGGTCGGCCTGCAAACCTCGCACCGCTACGGCAACGCCACCCTGCTGGCGAGCGACTTCGTGCTCGGCATCGGCAACCGCTGGGCCAACCGCCACACCGGCAGCCCCGAGGTCTACTGCAAGGGCCGCAAGTTCATCCACGTCGACATCGAGCCGACCCAGATCGGCCGCGTGTTCGCGCCCGACTATGGCATCGTGTCGGACGCCAGGGCGGCGCTCGAGCGCTTCATCGAGGTCGCCAAGGAATGGCAGGCCGCCGGCAAGCTGCGCGACCGCTCGGCCTGGGTCGCCGAGTGCCGTGCGCGCAAGGGCGACCTGCAGTACCTGCGCAAGACCAACTACGACGACGTGCCGATGAAGCCGCAGCGCGTCTACCAGTGCATGAACAACGCCTTCGGCAAGGACGTGACCTACGTCTCGACGATCGGCCTGTCGCAGATCTCGGCCGCGCAGTTCCTGCACGTGTACCAGCCGCGCCGCTGGATCAACTGCGGCCAGGCCGGCCCGCTGGGCTGGACCGGGCCGGCGGCGCTGGGCGTGGCCGTGGCCGACCCGGCGGCCAAGGTGGTCGCGCTGTCGGGCGACTTCGACTTCCAGTTCATGCTGGAGGAAATGGCGGTGGGGGCGCAGTTCCAGATCCCCTATATCCACATCGTGGTCAACAACAGCTATCTCGGCCTGATCCGCCAGGCACAGCGCGGCTTCAGCATGGACTACTGCGTGCAGCTGTCCTTCGACAACATCAACACGCCCTCGGACGAGCCCTCGCGCGGCTACGGCGTCGACCACGTCAAGGTGGTCGAGGGCCTGGGCTGCAAGGCGATCCGGGTGCACCAGCAGGAAGACATCGCACCGGCGATCCGCCAGGCCGAGGCCTGGATGGCCGAGTTCAAGGTGCCGGTGCTGATCGAGGTGATCCTCGAGCGCGTGACCAACATCGCCATGGGCACCGAGATCGACAATGTGACCGAGTTCGAGGCGCTGGCGCAGGGCAGGGGCGACGTGCCGACCGCGATTGCCGCCGCCATGCTGGACTGAGCTCGCGAAACCCACTGACGAGGAGAACAAGATGCCGAAATTTGCCGCCAACCTGACCATGCTCTACAACCAGGCGCCGTTCCTGGACCGCTTCGCGCTCGCCGCCAAGGACGGTTTCAAGGCCGTCGAGTTCCTGTTTCCCTACGCCTTCGAGGCCGGCGAGATCCGCCGCCGGCTCGACGACAACGGCCTGCAGCTGGTGCTGCACAACCTGCCGGCCGGCGACTGGGGCGCGGGCGAGCGGGGCATCGCCATCCTGCCCGGGCGGGTGGACGAGTTCCGCGCCGGCGTCGCCAGGGGCGTCGAGTACGCCCGGGCGCTGGGCGTGGGCCAGCTCAACTGCCTGGCCGGCAAGACGCCGGATGGCGTCGAGGACGCCCAACTGCGCCGCACGCTGGTCGAGAACCTGCGCTACGCCGCGGCTGAATTCAAGGCCGCCGGCCTGAAGCTGCTGGTCGAGCCGATCAACACCTACGACATCCCCGGCTTCTACCTGAGCCGCAGCGGCGAGACGTTGGCGCTGCTGGACGAGGTGGGCGCCGACAACCTGTTCCTGCAGTACGACATCTACCACATGCAGCGCATGGAAGGCGAGCTGGCGGCGACGCTGCAACAGCAGCTGGCGCGCATCGCCCACATCCAGCTGGCCGACAATCCGGGCCGCCACGAGCCGGGCAGCGGCGAGATCAACTACGCTTTCCTGTTCGCGCATCTGGACCGCATCGGTTATGACGGCTGGATCGGCTGCGAATACAAGCCGGCGTTGGATACCAGCGGCGGCCTCGACTGGCGCCAGCGCCTGACGGCCTGACCCGTCGGCGATCGGCGCGCCGGCCTGCCGCGCCGGCTGGCGCGCATCCGCACCCTTCAACTGTTTCGGAGACATCACATGAGCAACGCATCCCTCAACATCGGTTTCATCGGCCTGGGCATCATGGGCACGCCCATGGCCGGCCACCTGATCCAGGGCGGCCACCAGCTGGCGGTCCATACGCGCAGCGCCGTGCCGGAGTCCATCGCCAGCAGCGGCGCCAAGGTCTGCGCCAACGGGCGCGAGGTGGCGCAGGCGTCCGACATCATCATCATCATGGTGCCCGACACACCCGATGTCGGTGCGGTGCTGTTCGGCGAAGGCGGCGTGGCCGAAGGACTGAGTGCCGGCAAGGTGGTGGTCGACATGTCGTCGATCTCGCCTGTCGAGACCAAGGCGTATGCCGAAAGAGTCGAAGCGCTGGGCTGCGACTACGTCGATGCGCCGGTGTCCGGCGGCGACGTCGGCGCCAGGAACGCCACGCTGTCGATCATGTGCGGCGCCAAGCCGGCGGTGTTCGAGCGCGTCAAGCCGGTGTTCGAGCTGATGGGCAAGAACATCACCCTGGTCGGCGGCATCGGCGACGGCCAGACCTGCAAGGTGGCCAACCAGATCGTGGTCGCGCTGACCATCAACGCGGTCGCCGAAGGCCTGCTGTTCGCCTCGCGCGCCGGCGCCGACCCGGCCAAGGTGCGCCAGGCCTTGCTGGGTGGTCTGGCCACCTCGCGCATCCTGGAGATCCTGGGCGAGCGCATGATCAAGCGCACCTTCGATCCGGGCTTTCGCATCGCGCTGCACCAGAAGGACCTCAACCTGGCGCTCGGCGCCGCGCGCCAGCTCGGCCTGGCGCTGCCGGCGACCTCGACCGCGCAGCAGCTGTTCAGCGCCTGCGTCTCGCACGGCGGCGCCGCCTGGGACCACTCGGGCATGGTGCGCGCGCTGGAGCAGCTGTCGAATTTCGAGATCGGCCAGAAGGCGGCCTGATCACGGCGCTGCACGGCCCAACAGGAGTCCGGCCATGACCGCGATCCCGACCGCGCCTGCCGCCCTGCTGCGGCGCATGTTCGACGCCGCCGTGGCGTCGGCGCAGCCGGCGCTGTGCGTGCCGCGCTTTCTGCCCGAACTGGATCGGGTGCGCGGCCGCGTGATCGTCGTCGGCGCCGGCAAGGCCTCGGCCGCGATGGCGCAGGCGGTCGAAGAGCACTGGCGCGGGTGCGGCCTGGAGCGCATCGAAGGCCTGGTCGTCACCCGCTACGGCTACGCCGCGCCGTGCGAGCGCATCGAGATCGTCGAAGCCGCGCACCCGGTGCCCGACGCGGCCGGCGAAGCCGCGGCGCGGCGCCTGCTCGAGCTGGTGGTCGGCCTGC
Organism: uncultured Ottowia sp.; assembly: GCA_964534975.1. GTDB lineage: Bacteria > Pseudomonadota > Gammaproteobacteria > Burkholderiales > Burkholderiaceae_C > Ottowia. The sequence continues at coordinate 50,947 of CAZHSD010000012.1, forward strand.
ACCCCGACGACCTGGTGCTGTGCCTGATCTCCGGCGGCGGCTCGGCGCTGCTGCCGCTGCCCGGCGAGGACCTCAGCCTGGCCGACAAGCAGGCGGTCAACAAGGCCTTGCTGGCCAGCGGCGCCACCATTTCCGAAATGAACTGCCTGCGCCGGCACCTGTCGGCGGTCAAGGGCGGGCGGCTGGCGGCGGCCTGCCATCCGGCGCGCGTGCTCAGCCTGCTGATTTCCGACGTGCCGGGCGATGACCCGATCGACATTGCCTCCGGCCCCACCGTGCCCGATCCGACCCGCTGCGAGGATGCGCTGGCCATCGTGCGCCGCTACGGCATCGACTTGCCGGCGGCGGCGCGCCGGCTGCTGGAAAGCGGCGCGGGCGAGTCGGTCAAGCCGGGCGATGCGCGCCTGGCGCGCGCCGAGGCGCACATCGTCGCCGCGCCGCAGCTGGCACTGGAGGCAGCCGCCGCGGTGGCGCGGGAGGCCGGCGTGACGCCGCACATCCTGGGCGATGCGATCGAGGGCGAGGCGCGCGACGTCGGCAAGGTGCTGGCGGCGATCGCGCTGCAGGTCGCCAATCGCGGCCAGCCATTCGAGCCACCCTGCGTGCTGCTGTCCGGCGGTGAAACCACGGTCACGCTGCGCGGCCGGGGCCGCGGCGGGCGCAACGTCGAATGCCTGCTGTCGAGCGCGATCGCGCTCGATGGCCACCCGCGCATCCACGGCATCGGCTGCGACACCGACGGCGTCGACGGCGCCGAGGAGATCGCCGGCGCGCTGATCGGCCCCGACACGCTCAGCCGTGCCTGGGCGCTTGGCCTGCGACCCAAGGACGAGCTGGCGGACAACAACGGCCACGGCTTCTTCCAGGCGCTGGGCGACTCGGTCATCACCGGGCCGACCCGCACCAACGTCAACGACTTTCGCGCGCTGTTGATCGAATCCAAGGCTTGAAGGCAGGTGGACGCAGAGGACGCAGAACTCACGCAGAGGATGCGGAAGAAACCATTTCTTTGGCTGTTTTCTTGCGTGCTCTGCGAATCCTTTGCGCCCTCTGCGTTCAACTGTCTTCAAACCCGCTCGCCCCTTTTCCATAGGAAGTTTTCCATGCGCAGAACCCGCAACGCCAAGATCGTCGCCACCCTCGGGCCGGCGAGCACCGATCCCGAAGTGATCGAACAGCTGTTCCTGGCCGGTGTCGACGTGTTCCGGCTCAACTTCAGCCACGGCAGCGCCGACGACCACCGAGCGCGCGCCGCCACCTTGCGCGACATCGAGCGCCGGCGCGGCCGCCCGATCGCCATCCTGGCCGACCTGCAAGGTCCCAAGCTGCGCGTCGGCACCTTCGAGGGCGGCCCGGTGCAACTCGAGGTCGGCCGGCCGTTCCGCCTGCTACTCGAGCCGACTCCCGGCTCGGCCCAGGCGGTGACGCTGCCGCACCCGGAAATCTTCGCCGCGCTGGCGCCCGGCGCCGAGCTGCTGCTCGACGACGGCAAGCTGCGCCTGAAGGTCGAGCGCTGTGACGCCGGCAGCGCCGACACCACGGTGCTGGTCGGCGGCAGGCTGTCCGACCGCAAGGGCGTCAACGTTCCTGGGGTGGTGCTGCCGATCTCGGCGCTGACCGAGAAGGACCGGCGCGACCTCGAGGTGGCGCTGGAGATCGGCGCCGACTGGATCGCGCTCAGCTTCGTGCAGCGCCCCGAGGACATCCACGAGGCGCGTGGACTGGTGCGCGGCCGCGCCAGCCTGGTCGCCAAGCTGGAAAAGCCGGCCGCCATCGACCGGCTGGAGGAGGTGATCGACGCCACCGACGCCGTGATGGTGGCGCGCGGCGACCTCGGCGTCGAGATGCCGGCCGAGACCGTGCCGCCGCTGCAGAAACGCATCGTGCGCCTGTGCCGCCAGCGCGGCCGGCCGGTGATCGTCGCCACGCAGATGCTCGAATCCATGATCGAGAGCCCGGTGCCGACGCGCGCCGAAGCGTCCGACGTCGCCACCGCGATCTACGACGGCGCCGACGCCGTGATGCTGTCGGCCGAATCCGCCGCCGGCAAGCACCCGCTGGGCGCGGTGCAGATCATGAGCCGGATCATCGAGCGCGTCGAGGCCGACCCGCTGTACCGCCAGTTCCTCGACACCTCGCACAGCGGCAACATCCCCGGCCAGACCGACGTCGCCGACGCCGTCTGCTGCGCCATGCGGCGCGCCGTGGCGCTGATGCAGCCGAGCGCCATCGTCTGCGCCACGCATTCCGGCCACACCAGCCTGCGCGCGGCGCGCGAGCGCGCCGACGCGCCGATCCTGAGCCTGACGCCGCTGCAGTCCACCGCGCGCAAGCTGGCGCTGGCCTGGGGCGTGCATTCGCTGCACGTGGGCGAGGTCGGCAACCTGGACGAGATCGCCAAGCTGGCTGCCAAACTGGTGTGCAGCGAGGGCTTCGCCCAGCCGGGTGAGCCCTTTGTCGCGATCGCCGGCATGCCCTTCGGCACCTCGGGCACCACCAACCTGATGCACATCGGCTTCGCCTGATCGGCAGCCGATCCGCCTTGGCGGCTCAGGCCATCAGCGGCGGTTCGGCCATGGCCTCGATCTGATCGCGCAGCGTCACGATCTGACCGCGCCAGTAGTCCGGCGTGCCGAAGCCGGGGAAGGCGGTGGGAAAGGCCGGGTCGTCCCAGCGCCGCGCGATCCAGGCGCTGTAGTGGATCAGCCGCAGCGTGCGCAGCGGCTCGATCAGCGCCAGTTCGCGGCGGTCGAACCCGCGCATCTGCTCGTAGCCGTCCAGCAGCGCACCGAGCTGGCGCTGGCGTTCGGCGCGCGTGCCGCTGGGCAGCATCCACAAATCCTGCACCGCCGGTCCGCTGCGGCAGTCGTCGAGATCGACGAAATGCGGTCCGCCGCCGGGCAGCTCGGTCGGTGTCCACAGGATGTTGCCGACGTGGCAGTCGGCGTGCAGGCGCAGCGTGCGGATGCCGTCGTCGCGGTTCTGGCCGGCGCTGCCCAGCACCCCGGCGCCGTGCGCGACCGCGTCCAGCGCCTGCTGGCTGATGTCGGCCCATTCGCGTTCCACCTCCAGCGGCAGGCCGGCGTGCTCCAGCAGCCAGCGGCGCGGCTCGCTGCCGTAGCTGGCCAGATCGACCGCCGGCCGATGCCGGAACGCCGCGCGCGCGCCGACCAGGTGCAGGCGTGCCAGGAAGCGGCCGATCCAGGCCAGCGTCTCCTCGTCGTCCAGTTCCGGCGCGCGCCCGCCGCGCCGCGGGCTGACCAAGAACAGGAAACCCTCGTGCCGGTGCAGCGTACGCCCGCCGATCAGCAATGGCCCCACCACCGGCACCTCGGCCGCCATCAGCTCGTGCGCGAAGGCGTGCTCCTCCTCGATCTGCTCGGCGCTCCAGCGCCCGGGCCGGTAGAACTTCAGCACCAGCGCCGGGTGCTGGTCGAACAGCGGCGTGCCGGGCTCCAGATGCGCCAGGTAAACCCGGTTCTCGAACGAGTTCAGCGCCATCAGCCGGCCGTCCGGCACCAGGCCGAGTGCGGCCAGGGCGTCGAGGATGAAGGACGGGGTGAGCGGCGCGAAAACGGGTGGATTCATGTCGGTGGGCATTCTGGCATTTGCCGAGCATCTATGATCCCGGGTGGCCGGCGCTCACCCGTTTGCGCCGGCTCGAATCGAACCAAGGGCCGCCCGTGCCCGAACCCCGCCCACGGTGCTGGATCCGTGGCTGACCTGAAAGCAGACATGAGCTCATCCCCTGCGCCGGCCATCCGTGCCGACCGCGCGCCCGACCAGTTGCGCCCGGTGCGCATCACGCGCCGCTACACCGCCTACGCCGAGGGCTCGGTGCTGATCGAATTCGGCCAGACCCGGGTGCTGTGCACCGCCTCGGTGGAAGAGAAGGTGCCGCCGCACAAGCGTGGCAGTGGCGAAGGCTGGGTGACTGCCGAGTACGGCATGCTGCCGCGCGCCACCCACACGCGCGGCGACCGCGAGGCCGCGCGCGGCAAGCAGAGCGGCCGCACGCAGGAGATCCAGCGCCTGATCGGCCGCAGCCTGCGCGCGGTGTTCGACCTCGCTCGGCTGGGCGAGCGCAGCATCGCGCTCGACTGTGATGTGATCCAGGCCGACGGCGGCACCCGCACCGCCGCCATCACCGGCGCCTTCGTCGCCGCGCAGGACGCGGTGAGCTGGCTGCTGGCCCAGGGCAGGATCACGCAGTCGCCGATTTTGAACCCGGTGGCCGCGGTCTCGGTTGGCATCGTCGGCGGCGTGCCGGTGCTCGACCTCGACTACGCCGAGGACTCGTCCTGCGACACCGACATGAACGTGGTGATGACCGGCGCCGGCCACTACGTCGAGGTGCAGGGCACGGCCGAGGGCGTGGCCTTCTCGCGCGCCGAGATGGACCAGCTGCTGCGCCTGGCCGAGAAGGGCATTGGCGAGTTGATCGAGCTGCAGCGCCTGGCCATGATGAAATGACTTCGCTGCGCTTCAATGACGAAATGATCACTCCTTGGTCATGGCGCGCAGCGCTGTCATCGAGGGCGCAGGCCGAGATCATGCGCCGCAGGCGGGTCATGCCATGAGAATCGTCCTGGCCTCCAACAACCCCGGCAAGCTGGCCGAGCTGCAGGCCATGCTGGCGCCGCTGGGGATGGAGCTGCTGCCGCAAGCGCAACTGGGCATCGGCGAGGCCGAAGAGCCCCATCGCACCTTCGTCGAGAACGCCCTGGCCAAGGCGCGCCACGCCGCGCGCGAGAGTGGCCTGCCGGCGCTGGCCGACGACGCCGGCCTGTGCGTGGATGCCTTCGGCGGCCTGCCGGGCGTGGACACCGCCTTCTACGCCACCCAGTTCGGCTACGCCAAAAGCGACGACAACAACGTGCGCGCGCTGCTGGAGCAGATGGCAGGCATCGATGACCGCCGCGCGGCGATGGTCAGCACCTTGGTCGCGCTGCGCAGCGCCGACGACCCCGAGCCGCTGATCGCCGTCGGCCGCGTGATGGGCGAGATCGCGCGCGAGCGGCGCGGCAGCGGCGGCTTCGGCTTCGATCCGGTGATGTTCATCCCCGAGTTCGGCCAAACCTTCGCCGAACTTTCGCCCGACGTGAAGAACGCGCACAGCCACCGCGGCCGCGCCGCTGCCGCCATGGTGGCGCTGATGCGCGAGCGTTGGCTGTGAAGGACATCCAGCACTACCTGCGTCCCGGCACGCTGCAGCTGCGCGCCTTGCCGCCGCTGTCGCTGTACGTGCACCTGCCCTGGTGCCTGAAGAAGTGCCCGTACTGCGACTTCAATTCGCACCAGCTGCGTGATGGCGTCGACGCTTCGGCGCAGCAGGCGCGTTACGTCGATGCCTTGCTGGCCGACCTGGAGGCCAGCGTGGCGCTGGTCTGGGGCCGACCGGTCGTCAGTGTGTTTCTGGGCGGCGGCACGCCCAGCCTGTTCGCGCCGGAGGCGATCGACCGGCTGCTCGGCGGTATCCGCGCGCTGCTGCCGCTCGAGCCGGGCTGCGAAATCACGCTGGAAGCCAACCCCGGCAGCTTCGAGCGCGAGCGCTTCGCCGCCTTTCGCGCCGCCGGCGTGACGCGCCTGTCGGTCGGAGTGCAGAGCTTCAACGACGCGCAGCTGCGCGCGCTTGGCCGCGTGCACGACGGCGCACAGGCGCGCGCGGCGCTGGAGGAGGCGGCGCGCGCCTTCGACACCTTCAACCTCGACCTGATGTACGCGCTGCCCGGCCAGACGCTGGCGCAGCTCGAGGATGACGTGCGCGCGGCGCTGTCGTTCCAGCCGCCGCACCTGTCGATCTACCACCTGACGATCGAGCCGAACACGGTGTTCGCCAAGCACCCGCCAGCGCTGCCTCATGAAGACATCGCCTGGGCCATGCTCGACCGCGTCACCGAGCTGACCGCAGCGGCCGGGCTGGAGCGCTACGAGGTCTCGGCCTATGCGCGCGATGGCCACCGCTGCGTGCACAACCTGAACTACTGGCAGTTCGGCGACTATCTCGGCATCGGCGCCGGTGCGCACGGCAAGCTGAGCTTTCCGCAGCGCATCGTGCGCCAGGTGCGTCATCGCCTGCCCGAGCTGTACATGGCGCGCGCGCTGGCCGGCGACGCGGTGGCGCAGGCGCACGAGGTGGCGCGGGCCGACCTGCCGATCGAGTACATGCTGAACGCGCTGCGCCTGAAGGAGGGCTTCAGCCTGCAGCACTACCTGGCCAGCACCGGCCTGTCGCCGAACACCATCATCGATGCCCTGCAGCAGGGCAGGGAGCGCGGCTGGCTGGAGCAGCATGGGCTCATCTGGCGGCCGACCGCGCGCGGCTTCGATTTCCTCAGTGACCTGCAGCAGCTGTTTCTGCCCCAAGCCTGACTGCTTATGTCGCAAGACATGCGTGCGGGTAGGCCTGTGCTGACGTGCAGGCGCCGCCAAAACCTACTGCGCGCGCGCTGCTGCCTCCATACGATGACTGCATCGCAAGGCGTTAAGACTTCACGACAACCGTGAAGGGCGCTTGCGAAGTCCACCGCAGGAGAATCAACATGAACGAAGACACCATTTCCGGCAACTGGAAGCAGTTCAAGGGCAAGGTGAAGGAAGCCTGGGGCAAGCTGACCGACGACGACCTCGACGTCATCGCCGGCAAGCGCGACCAGATGGTCGGCAAGATGCAGGAGCGTTATGGCATCGCCAAGGATGAGGCCGAGCGCCAGGTTTCGGAGTGGGAAACCCGCAACAGCTACCGTTGGTGAGCGACCTGATTCAGCCTCGTGCAGAGGCTGACACTGACCAAGCCGCGTGCGCCTCGGGCCCACGCGGCTTTTTTGGCTGATGCGGCGCTAAATGGCGTGCAGCAGCGTCGGGCTGGGAAAGCCGGCTTCGGTCACCAGCTGTTCCAGCAGCGCCTGCCAGTCGTTGCCGGCCTGCATCAGTCGCAGCTGGTTGTCGTCCATGAGGCCGCAGGCGATGCTGTGCGCGATGAACTCCAGCAGCGCGTCGTAATAGCCGTTCTGGTTCAGCAGGCCGATCGGCTTGTCGTGGTAGCCGAGCTGGCGCCAGGTCCAGGCCTCGAAGAACTCCTCGAAGGTGCCGATGCCGCCGGGCAGCGCCAGGAAGGCGTCGGCGTGCTCGGCCATCAGGCGCTTGCGTTCGTGCATGGTGTCGACGATCAGCAGCTCGGTGCAGCCGCGGTGCGCATGCTCGCGCTCGACCAGCGAGGTCGGGATCACGCCGATCACGCGCCCGCCGGCGGCCAATGTGGCATCCGCCACCACGCCCATCAGGCCGCTGCGCCCGCCACCGTAGACCAGCTGGCCGCCGCGCGAGCCGATCCAGTGGCCAACGCGGGCGGCAGTGGCGGCGAAGGCCTGGTCGACGCCGGGGCGCGAGCCGCAGTAGACGCAGATGGAGAAGGCGTGGTTCGGGGAAGCGGCGGTCGTCATCAGGAGAAGAAGTGCGTGTAGAGCGCCGCCAGCCAGATGCCGCCGGCCAGCAGCAGGCTGAGCAGCACGGCGGCCGAGCCCATGTCCTTGGCGCGCTTGGACAGATCGTGCCACTCGGGGCCGATGCGGTCGATGGCGGTCTCGATGCCGGTGTTGAGCAGCTCGACGACCATCACGAACAGCACCGAGCCGGCCAGCAAGGCCGTTTCGGCCCAGCTGCGGCCGAGCCAGAACGAGGCCGGCAGCAGCGCGATGGCGGCCATCGCCTCCTGGCGGAACGCGGCCTCGCCCCAGCCGGCCTTCAGGCCCTCGATCGAATAACCGGTGGCATGCCAGATGCGCGACAGCCCGGTGCGGAATTTCTGCGGGTTGACCGGGTCGTGCGGCGGTGGCGTGGCTCCGGGAGGCGTCGGCGGTGGGCTCATGGCGGGCTATTGTCGGTCACGCGCATCACGCCATCGTGATGCAGCCGCGCCGCGGATCAACTGCGCCGTTTGCCGGCGTCCGGCTGCACGTCGATCAGCCGCGTGCCGGCCCAGACGTCGTGCCAGAACTGCTGCTCGCGCTGGAAGCGGGAGAGCAGTGCCCAGACCAGAATCCAGCCGGTCATCAGCAAGGTCACCTCGCCGCCGCTGAGCCGGAACGGCGCCATCAGCGCCAGCGGCGGCAGAAACCACAGCCAGGCCAGCAGGTAGCGCAACAGGGCGCGCGCGACGCCGAGCGGCTGCCCGTGGCGATCGACCACGCGGATGTGCCAGGTCTTCATCGCCAGCGTCTGGCCCTTGACCCAGAAGTAGACGAAGTACAGCGCCAGCACGCCGAACAGGAACAGCTGCAGCCCATGCCGGTTGTCCAGCGCGTGGCGTGTCTGCGTGAAGACGCCGAACAGCAGACCCGGCAGCGTGACCACGCCGAACATCAGCACGCCCTCATACAACCAGCACGCCATGCGGCGGCGCAGCGAAGGAGCCCGGCGCAACATCGGCGCCGGCGCGGACAGTCCATTGGAAGAGGGATTCATGCGGTTTCAGCGCTGCACCGGGGCCGATGCCAGGCCCGCGCCGCCGGTACCCGGTCGATCAACGTGCCGGCGTCTGAGCGCGATCGGCCGGTTGCTGGGGCAGCAGTGTATTGCGATCCAGCGGCACCACGCGCCGGGTGTCGGGCAGGGCGCTTGCGCCCGGCGCCGGTACCGGTACCGGTGGGCGCACGATGCGCCCCGGCGGCGCCGGCCGCAGCGCGGGCGCGGCACCGGCTGGTGGCCTGGGCTGCTCGCGCGCCAGCCGGTCGCGTTCCTCGGCCGGCAGCGCCTGGTACTCCTCCCACTTGCTGCGTTTTTCGTCCGCTGGCACGGTGCGCACTTCACCGAAGTTCAGGCGCGCGCGGTTGCGCTGCTGCGGTGTCAGCCGCGCCCAGTCGGTCATGCGGCTTTGCAGCGTCGCCTGCTCATTGGGCGTCATACGCTCGAAATTGTGCGCCAGCGCGATCCACTTGCGCTGGTCTTCCGGCTGCAGCCCGGGCCACAGGGCGGCCAGTGGCTGCAGCGCGGTTCGCTGTTCGGCATTCAGTTCTGACCAGGCAAGCGCGCCGGCGGCCGGTGCTGCGGTGCGGCTTGTCGTCGGTTGCGGCCACGCCGGCGTGGCCAGCAGCGTGGCCAGGACGATGGTGAAGGCCGGCAACGAATGGCGCATCGGTCTCGGGCGGAGGGCGGTGGCTTGCCGAGCCTAGCGTACGGATGTGTTGTCCTGGGCGCCGGATTTCAGGTACTGCAGAAAACCGGGGTCGGCGTAGGCAGCCGGCGGCAGGTCGTCGGTCAGCAGGGCGCTGTCCAGATCGGCCAGTTCGGTGGCGCGATCGTCGTCCTGCGCGATGTTGATTGTCACCAGCCCGATCGCGAGCGCCAGCACCAGGGCAATCGAAGCCAGCCGGCCCCACAGACCAAGCGCTTCGTCGCCGAAGCCCAGGCTGGCCACCGGGCCACGGGCGCCTGCCGCCGTGGCGGTGCGCACGTCGGCGACAGCCCTGGGCTGCAGGCGCTGCACCAGCGCCTGCTGGCGCGCCACGCGCAGACGCTCGCTGATGTCATGCGGTAGGCTGGCGGCGCCGCTGGTCAGTCGCGCGCCCACGCGCAGGCCGAAACGGCTTTGCAGGATTTCGGTGCGTCGCTGCTGGTGGTGGCTGTTCATGGTGTGATTCCCTTGGCTCGCAGAGCCTTCGCCAGCGCCTGGACTGCGCGCGAACAGTGCGTCTTGACACTGCCTTCCGAACACCCCATGGCGGCCGCGGTTTCGGCGACGTCCATTTCTTCCCAGTAACGCATCAAAAATGCCTCTCGTTGACGGGGTGGCAAGGCCTGGATCTGCAATTCGATCTCGTGCAGGATCTGCGCTCGGCGGGTGGCGTCCTCGGCGCTTTCGACGGTTTCGGAGTCGGCCGCGCCGGCAAAGGTCTCGAGCAGGTCGAAGTCGCCGTCTCCCTCGGGCGACTCGAAGTCGCTCAGGTTGGAGAATACGGCATTGCGCGTCTTCTGGCGCCGAAACCAGTCCAGCGTGCTGTTCGACAGGATGCGCTGGAACAGCAGCGGCAACTCGGCCGGCGGCTTGTCGCCGTAGTGCTGCGCCAGCTTCATCATGCTGTCCTGCACGATGTCCAGCGCGGCGTCCGCGTCGCGCACGTGGTAGACGGCGCGCTTGAACGCCCGCTTCTCGACGCTCTTGAGGAACTCGGAAAGCTCTTGTTCGGTGGCCAAGGACGTCTGGAAAAGAGGCGCGGGGTGCCGGCCGGGTGAAAAGCTGAGGAAACGGGGTGCCGAGCGCGGTGCGCCCGGATTATGGCATTCGTGCAACAGTTTTTTTGGGCCTCTGGCGTGCACAGGCCATGTTGCGGTGCAATAATGCACCTTTACAGTCAAGCTAGGCAAACGGGTCACGGTCCGGCGGCAGGAGGGTTCCGCCCATGGCGTGTGGCCTCAAGTCCTGAAGCGGCCTCACGAGGGCTGGCAAGGGGCACCCAAGGTTTTTCGTTAGAGAAATTCTCGAAAGGTTGATCAAAAATGGAAATCTCCAAAGCCGAAATCAAGTCGGCCGCTGCCGCGTCCTCGCGCAGCGACTCCGAAGAACTCCGTGGCGCTGAAATTCTCGTCAAGGCCTTGCAGGCCGAGGGCGTGAAGTACATCTGGGGCTACCCAGGCGGCGCGGTGTTGCACATTTACGACGCTTTCTACAAGCAGGATTCCATCCAGCACGTGCTGGTGCGCCACGAGCAGGCCGCGGTGCACGCCGCAGACGGCTATGCACGCGCCACCGGCGACGTCGGCGTGGCCATGGTCACTTCCGGCCCCGGCGTCACCAACGCGCTGACCGGCATCGCCACCGCGTACATGGACTCGATCCCGATGGTGATCATCACCGGGCAGGTGCCGACCGCGGCGATCGGCCTGGACGCCTTCCAGGAATGCGACACCGTGGGCATCACGCGCCCGGTGGTCAAGCACAACTTCCTAGTCAAGGACGTGCGTCAGCTGGCGGACGTGGTCAAGAAGGCGTTCCACATCGCGCGCTCGGGTCGGCCGGGGCCGGTGGTGGTCGACATCCCGAAGGATGTGTCCTTCAACAAGACGGTCTACAAGGGCTACCCCGAGCGCGTCGAGATGCGTTCATACAACCCGGTGACCAAGGGCCATGGCGGCCAGATCCGCAAGGCGCTGCAACTGCTGATGACGGCCAAGCGCCCGTACATCTACACCGGCGGTGGCGTGCTGCTGGCCAACGCGACGGCCGAATTGCGCCAACTGGTTGAGCTGCTGAATTACCCGGTCACCAACACGCTGATGGGCCTGGGCGCGTTCCCGGCCACCGACCGGCGTTTCCTCGGTATGCCCGGCATGCACGGCACGCTGGAGGCCAACAGCACGATGCAGAACTGCGACGTGCTGCTGGCCGTCGGCGCGCGCTTCGACGACCGCGTGATCGGCAACCCGAAGCACTTCGCGCAGAACGAGCGCAAGATCATCCACATCGACATCGATCCGTCGTCGATCTCCAAGCGCGTCAAGGTCGACGTACCGATCGTCGGTGACGTCAAGGACGTGCTGACCGAGATGATCGGCATGATCCGCGAGGCCGGCACCAGGCCCGACGAGGCCGCACTGGCCGACTGGTGGCAGCAGATCGAGACCTGGCGCGCGCGCGACTGCCTGAAGTACGACCGCGGCAACCAGGACGTGATCAAGCCGCAGATGGTGATCGAGACGCTGTGGAACCTGACCAAGGACGTCGAGACCTACGTCACCTCCGACGTCGGCCAGCACCAGATGTGGGCGGCGCAGTTCTACAAGTTCAACGAGCCGCGGCGCTGGATCAACTCCGGCGGCCTGGGCACCATGGGCGTGGGCATTCCCTACGCCATGGGCATCAAGCTGGCCAAGCCCGACGCCGAGGTGTACTGCGTCACCGGCGAAGGCTCGGTGCAGATGTGCATCCAGGAGCTGTCGACCTGCCTGCAGTACAACACGCCGATCAAGATCGTCTCGCTCAACAACCGCTACCTGGGCATGGTGCGCCAGTGGCAGGAGATCGAATACTCCGGCCGCTACAGCCACACCTACATGGACGCGCTGCCCAACTTCGTCAAGCTGGCCGAGGCCTATGGCCACGTCGGCATGCTGATCGAGCGGCCGCAGGACGTCGAGCCGGCGCTGCGCGAGGCGCGCAAGCTCAAGGATCGCACGGTGTTCATGGACTTCCGCACCGACCCGACCGAGAACGTGTTCCCGATGGTGCAGGCCGGCAAGGGCCTGACCGAGATGCTGCTGGGGGCCGAAGACCTTTGAATCGGTTCGGCGTTTGGGGTTGAGCGTTCAGCCTGAACTTCCGAACACCAGCTCTACGCCGAACACTCAAGGCTCAACCCCTCAAGACGAATCTATTGTCCGCCAAGCCCGCCGCTTACCGGCCGCGGGGGAGGGCGGCGAGAAGAGGAATCCCATGAAACACATCATTGCCGTACTGATTGAAAACGAAGCGGGCGCGCTGTCGCGCGTGGTGGGCCTGTTCTCGGCCCGTGGCTACAACATCGAATCGCTGATCGTCGCGCCGACCGAGGACGAAAGCCTGTCGCGCATGACGATCCAGACGCGCGGCTCGGACGATACCATCGAGCAGATCACCAAGCACCTGAACCGCCTGATCGAGGTGGTGAAGGTGGTCGACCTGACCGAGGGCAGCTACATCGAGCGCGAGCACATGATGGTCAAGGTGCGCGCCGTCGGCAAGGAGCGCGAGGAAATCAAGCGCACCACCGACATCTTCCGCGGCCGCGTCATCGACGTCACCGACAAGAGCTACACCATCGAGCTGACCGGCGACCAGGCCAAGCACGACGCCTTCCTGAACGCCATCGACAAGTCGGCGATCCTGGAGACGGTGCGCACCGGCGCCAGCGGCATCGGGCGCGGCGAGCGGCTGCTCCGGATTTGAGAAAGTCACACGATCGCGCCAGGCGCGCGGTCGTTCCCATTCAAACAGCAATCACGCCCCAAAGGAGAAACCCCGTGAAAGTGTTCTATGACAAGGACTGCGACCTGAGCCTGATCAAGGGCAAGACCGTCGCCATCATCGGCTACGGCTCGCAGGGCCATGCGCACGCGCAGAACCTCAACGACAGCGGCGTCAAGGTCGTGGTCGGCCTGCGCAAGGGCGGCGCCAGCTGGCCCAAGGTCGAGAAGGCTGGCCTGAAGGTGGCCGAGGTGGCCGAGGCGGTGAAGCAGGCCGACGTGGTGATGATCCTGCTGCCCGACGAGCAGATCGCCAAGGTGTATCGCGAGGACGTCGAGCCGAGCATCAAGCAGGGCGCGTCGCTGGCCTTCGCGCACGGCTTCAACGTGCACTACGGCCAGGTCGTGCCGCGTGACGACCTGGACGTGTGGATGGTCGCGCCCAAGGCCCCCGGCCACACCGTGCGCAACACCTACACGCAGGGCGGCGGCGTGCCGCACCTGGTGGCGGTGCATCAGGACAAGAGCGGCAAGGCGCGTGACCTGGCGCTGAGCTACGCCATGGCCAACGGCGGCGGCAAGGCCGGCATCATCGAGACCAACTTCCGCGAGGAGACCGAGACCGACCTGTTCGGCGAGCAGGCCGTGCTGTGCGGCGGCACCGTCGAGCTGATCAAGGCCGGCTTCGAGACCCTGGTCGAGGCCGGCTACGCGCCCGAGATGGCCTACTTCGAGTGCCTGCACGAGCTCAAGCTGATCGTCGACCTGATCTACGAAGGCGGCATCGCCAACATGAACTACTCGATCAGCAACAACGCCGAGTACGGCGAGTACGTGACCGGCCCGCGCATCGTCACCGAGGAGACGAAAAAGGCCATGCGCCAGGCGCTGAAGGACATCCAGACCGGCGAATACGCCAAGAGCTTCATCGCCGAGAACCTGGCCGGCGCGCCGACGCTGCAAAGCCGCCGCCGCCTGAACGCCGAGAGCCAGATCGAAGTGGTGGGCGAGAAGCTGCGCGCCATGATGCCCTGGATCAAGGCCAACAAGCTGGTCGACAAGAGCAGGAACTGACCTCGCCGCGCCGCATCGCCATCGGCGCTGCGCCATGGCCACCGAAGGACCACGCTTGCGTGGTCTTTTTTTGTGCCTGAACCGGTCGCCGCCGCCGGTCATTCGCTATTCTTTTGATAGCTTTCGAGGTGCGTTTTCCCTGATCGGGCACGCCATTCCATGGCGTCAAAGGGTCGTAGAATTCGACCCCATGCCTATCGACACGGACGACGCCGTCAGCCCGCGCAAGCGCCGCAAGGGCATCTACGTGCTGCCCAACCTGTTCACGCTGGCGGCGCTGTTCGGCGGCTTCTACGGCATCGTGATGGCGGTCAACGGACGCTTCGACCTGGCGACGACGGGCATCTTCGCCGCCATGGTGCTCGACAGCCTGGACGGCCGCGTGGCGCGCATGACGGGCACGCAAAGTGCCTTCGGCGAGCAGATGGACTCGCTCGCCGACATGGTCAGCTTCGGCGCCGCGCCGGCGCTGGTGGCCTACGAATGGGCGCTGCGCCCGCTCGGCCGCTGGGGCTGGATCGCCGCCTTCGTCTACTGCGCCTGCGCGGCGCTGCGGCTGGCGCGCTTCAACGTCAATACCGGCGTGGTGGACAAGCGCTACTTCCAGGGCCTGCCGTCGCCGGCGGCGGCGGCGCTGGTGGCGGGCTTCATCTGGCTGACCAGCGCCATGCTGATCGCGCACCGCGAGGTGCCGCTGTTCCGTGCGCTGCTGTCGGCGGTCGGCGGCGTGCCGGCGGGGCGCGCCGACCTGAGCTGGATCATGTTCGCCATCACCCTGTTCGCCGGTCTGACCATGGTGACCAACACGCCGTACTACAGCTTCAAGGACTTCGGCGGCCGGCGCAGCGTGCCCTTCGTGGTGCTGGTGCTGATCGCGCTGCTGTTCGCCGTCATCAGCATCGAGCCGGCCACGGTGCTGTTCGTGCTGTTCGTTGCCTACGCGCTGTCGGGCTACGTGGTCTATGCCTGGCGCCGCGCCAAGGGTGAGCCGGTCAGCATCGTCAGCGTTTCCACGGACGAACCCGACGAGCGCGGGCTGCATGAATAAGGAAAACACCCGCTGTGGCGCTGCGCACCTTCGCTCTCCACGGCGTGAGGGGGGCGTCGCCAGTAGCCGGCACGGGCCCGGCCACGGCGCCCGCGCAAGCGTTTGCGCCGATCGGCCATCGGTCGGTCTGGGCGCGTTGCGGACAGGTTGGTGAAATCCCCAATGTGCGCATGCGGCATTTCCTGTGCTACATTTCTTTCTCTATGAACAAGTCGCTGGCACTACTACTGGCATCGCTGAACGGGCGGGATCGGTAGCGCGCGCGACTTTTTCCTGTAAAGGCCCGTTTGCACCCGCAGCGGGCCTTTTGTTTTGTTCAAGACCTTTGCGCTCGCGGGAATCCTCAAGCAGTTCACCTCTGGAGTCCATCTCATCATGACCGACAAGCTCATCATCTTCGACACCACCTTGCGCGATGGCGAACAGTCGCCCGGCGCCAGCATGACGCGTGACGAGAAGCTGCGCATCGCGCGCCAGCTCGAGCGCCTGAAGGTGGACGTGATCGAGGCGGGTTTTGCCGCCAGCTCGAACGGCGACTTCGAGTGCGTGCAGGCGATCGCCAACGCGATCAAGGACTCCACCGTGTGCTCGCTCTCGCGCGCCAACGACCGCGACATCGCGCGCGCGGCCGAGGCGCTGAAGGGCGCGGCACGCGGGCGCATCCACACCTTCATCGCCACCAGCCCGCTGCACATGGAGAAAAAGCTGCGCATGACGTCCGACGAGGTGTTCGAGCAGTCGAAGCTGGCGGTGCGCTTCGCGCGCAAGCTGATGGATGACATCGAGTTCAGCGCCGAGGACGGCTACCGCAGCGACATCGACTTTCTGGCGCGCATCTGCGAGGCGGTGATCAAGGAGGGCGCGACCACCATCAACATCCCCGACACCGTGGGCTACGCCGTGCCCGAGCTGTACGGCAACTTCATCAGGACGCTGCGCGAGAAGGTGCCCAACAGCGACCAGGCGATCTGGTCGGTGCACTGCCACAACGACCTCGGCATGGCGGTGGCCAACAGTCTGGCCGGCGTCAAGGTCGGCGGCGCGCGCCAGGTCGAGTGCACCGTCAACGGCCTGGGTGAGCGTGCCGGCAACTGCTCGCTGGAGGAGATCGTGATGGCGGTGAAGACGCGGCGCGACTACTTCGGGCTCGAGGTCGGCATCGACACCTCGCAGATCGTGCCGGCCAGCAGGATGGTCAGCTCGGTCACCGGCTTCGTGGTGCAGCCCAACAAGGCGGTGGTCGGCGCCAACGCCTTCGCGCACGCCAGCGGCATTCACCAGGACGGCGTGCTGAAGGCGCGCGATACCTACGAGATCATGCGCGCCGAGGACGTGGGCTGGAGCGCCAATAAGATCGTGCTGGGCAAGCTGAGCGGCCGCAACGCCTTCAAGCAGCGCCTGCAGGAGCTCGGCGTGGTGCTGGAGTCGGAGGGCGAGATCATGGCGGCGTTCGCCAAGTTCAAGGAGCTCGCCGACCGCAAGAGCGAGATCTTCGACGAGGACATCCTGGCGCTGGTGGGCGATGAGAGCGTGACCACCGAGAAGGAGCATTACGGCTTCATCTCGCTGGCGCAGCAGAGCGAGACCGGTGAGATCCCGCACGCCAGGATCGTGTTCACCGTCGGCGGGCAGGAGGTGCATGGTGAATCTGATGGCAACGGGCCGGTCGACGCCTCGATGAAGGCGATCGAATCGCACGTCAACAGCGGCGCCGAGATGGTGCTGTATTCTGTCAATGCCATCAGCGGCTCGACCGAGAGCCAGGGCGAGGTCACGGTGCGCCTGCAGAACTCCGGCCGGGTCGTCAACGGCGTGGGGGCGGATCCTGACATCGTGGTCGCATCCGCCAAGGCTTATCTGAGTGCGCTCAACAAGTTACACAGCAAAGCTGATCGGATCACGGCACCAATCTAGGGTTAACCCTGATCAACTCTGACGTAAATTAAGAAGAAGACGCAAGTCAATGACGTTGCGTCTCTTTTTTCATTTCAGTACACTGGCGCCTGATTCGGTGTGGAACTGGGGAACATGATGGGTACTGGGGCATTGGGCAAGCAGTTTTCGGCCTGGGTCAGCGGTCTTGGCAGCGCCGCTGTCGCCATCGCGCTCAGTTTGTCCATGCCGCTGGCAGCGTCGGCCGCGCCGGCCAAGAAGCCGGCCAAGGCCACCGTCTCAGCCAAGGCGGCGCCCAAGGCGGCTGCCAAGGCCTCGCAAAAAACTGCCATCAAGTCCAAGTCGGCGCCGCAAGCCAGGGTACGCAGCGGCGCCAAGGCGGCCGCCAAACCGAGCGGCAAGCGGGTGGCCGCCAAACGCGGTGCACGCGTCAAGACCACCATCACGGCCCAGCGCCGCGGCAGCCGCAGCGAGCGCGTGGCGGCGCGCCAGACGCGCCTGTCGCTGCGCCAGGCGGCGCCGGCGCCGCAGGCGCGCGCGCCACGCCTGTCGTTTGGCCAGATGGCCGGCCTGCGCGAGGTCAGCGATCCGCTCGATCTGCATTCCAGCGTGGCGCTGGTGCTGGATCAGGACACGCACGAGGTGCTGCTGAGCAAGAACGACCATGCGGTGCTGCCGATCGCCTCGCTGACCAAGCTGATGACCGGCCTGATCATCTCCGACGCGCGGCTGCCGCTGGACGAGATGATCACCATCACCGAGGCCGACGTCGATACCGAGAAGGGCAGCCGCTCGCGCCTGACGGTGGGCAGCACGCTGACGCGCGGCGAGTTGATGCACCTGGCGCTGATGTCGAGCGAGAACCGCGCCGCGCACGCGCTCGGCCGCACCTATCCCGGGGGCCTGAACCGCTTCGTCGCGCTGATGAACGCGCGCGCCATCATGCTCGGCATGAAGGACACCCGCTACGTGGAGCCGACCGGCCTGTCCAGCGCCAACCGCTCCAGCGCGCACGACCTGGCGACTCTGGTCGAGACGGCAGCGCAGGATCCGCTGCTGCGCCAGTTCTCGACCTCGACCGGCTACGAGGTGGCGCTGGGCGAGCGCATGCTGCAGTACAACAACACCAACCGCCTGGTGCACAACCCGGAGTGGCAGATCGGCCTGCAGAAGACCGGCTACATCTCCGAGGCCGGCCAGTGCCTGGTGATGCAGGCGCGGGTGGCGGGGCGCAAGCTGATCATGGTGTTCCTCGACTCCAGCGGCCGCGGCGCGCGCCTGGGCGATGCCGAGCGGGTGCGCCGCTGGGTCGAAACGCAGCGCCCGGCCGAGGTCATGGCGGCCACCGGGGCATTCTCCAGCTGAGCCTCACCCGCGCTGCGCTGACGTCACGGCGGCGTCCGCCGTGCGGCGGTGATGGATTGAAGACTCGCGCTCACGAGCGGGCTGCCCTGTCTGCTCCCGAGGATCCGGTCGCGACCGGATCACGACTACAGCGCCTTGAACAAGTGCGCATAGACCCGGCTCACGGGCAGATGGTCGGGATGATCGCGCAGGGTGAGCCGCAGTTTGCCTGACTGATCGCGTTGCACCGCATCGATCGCGCCGGCGCGCACCACGGTGGAGCGGTGGATCTGCCAGAACTCGGTGGGGTCCAGGCGCGGCAGCAGGTCCTTCAGAGGTGTGCGCAGCAGGTGCTCGCCGTGGGCCGTGACCACCCGCACGTACTTGTCGGCCGCTTGCAGATACAGCACCTCGGCCAGCGGCACCATGCGGATGAGGGTGCCGCCGGTGCCGGCGGCGCCGACCTGCAACTGCCGCAGTGGTGGTGGTCTCGGCGCCAGGCCGGATGGCAGCGCGGCCAGCAGCTGGCCCAACCGGTCAGCGGTGGCCTGCAGCTCGAGCTTGTGCTCCAGTGGTGGCGCAGCCATTCGCAGCGCTCGCTGGTCGAGCGCCGTGCGCAGTTTCTGCAAGGTCTTCTGCAGGCGGGCGGGCTGCACGGGTTTCAGCACGTAATCGATGGCCTGCGTCTCGAAAGCCTGCACGGCGTACTGGTCGTAGGCGGTGACGAAGGCCAGCGCCGGGAAGGGTTTGGCCGACTCATCCCACGCGTTGGCCAGTTCGGTGGCGGCGTCCAGCCCGCTCAGGCCCGGCATGCGGA
Source organism: uncultured Ottowia sp. (assembly GCA_964534975.1). GTDB lineage: Bacteria > Pseudomonadota > Gammaproteobacteria > Burkholderiales > Burkholderiaceae_C > Ottowia. The sequence continues at coordinate 70,059 of CAZHSD010000012.1, forward strand.
TGTCGAGCAACAGCACGTCGGGTTGCAGCGCCAGCGCCTGCCGCACCGCACTGTCACCATCGCCCACGGTGGCGATCACCCGCAGCTCGGGCCAGGCCCGAGCCAGCTCGGCCTGCAGCGCCGCGGCCAGCAGCGGCTCGTCTTCGGCGATCAGGGCGGTGGGCATGGTCAGCGCGTCCGCAGCACCATGCGGTCACCGAGGATCTGCACGTCGAAATGGCGCAGGAACGACTGGCCCAGCAGCGCGCCGTCGGCGGCGCCCATGTCTAGGCCGATGGTGACGGTGGTGTCGTTGTGTGCCAGCGGTCCGGCCTTGACCGGAATGCCGTGCACCACGCGCGCGGGGCGCGGGCCGCCGGCGGTGCCGACGGTGATGCGCCGACCCTCGGGCAGTTGCGCGGCGCGTGCCACCTGCTCGCTGATGGCGACGGCGCTGGCGCCGGTGTCGACCAGGAAGTGAACCGGCTGGTGGTTGATCTCGCCGCGCAGGTAGAAGTGGCCGTCGCGCTGGCGCGGGATCACCAGCTCGCCACCCGATTGCGTGTAGGGCTCCAGCGCGCTGCGCTGGCGCTGCTCCCACCAGGAGAAGCCCCACCACAGCACGCCGCCCACCAGCAACCAGAAGGCGAGCAGCGCCAGCGTGCTGCGGCGTAGCGTCTGGGCGATCGTGGGCGCGCTGGCGGGAGGGGGCATGCGGGCAAGTATGCCGGGCGCCGGGGTGCGCTGCCGATGCCCGGTGGCGGGAGCGGCCATGGCCGGCTTTCAGCTGGCAGGGACGCTCAGCCGCGCATCAGCTTCCACAGCGCCGGCTTCAGCGTGGCGGCCGCCATCAGCCCGCCCATGGCGGCGCCTTCGACACCGAGCGAGGCCACGTCCTGGCCCGCCAGCAGCAGGCCGGGCAGGGGCGTCCGCACGTGCAGCGCGGGGTCGAGCAGGCGCTCGGGCGTGGTGGCCAGACCGTACATCGCACCTTGCGGCGCCCGCGCGTAGGCGGCCTGCGTCAGCGGCGTGGACAGTTCGTGATACGCCACGCGGTGCGCCAGTGCGGGGAACAGGCGCTTGAACTGGCTCAGCAGGCGGTCTTCGATCCAGCCCTTGGTGGCTTCGTACGCCTCGGGCCGCTGGCCCAGACGCGAATCCCGCCAGGCGGAGAAGAGCTTCCAGTCGCACAGCGCGAGCACCTCGGCCGTGGGCGCGCGGGCATGATCGGGGTCGTTCAGGCCGCCGAACGAGACGTACAGCGCGCCGGCATCGCTGTCGATGGGGTCGCGCCAGATCAGCGCCTCGGGGTCGGGCGCGGCGCCGGTGGCGCGGCCGTCGTAGATCCAGTGGTTGGCGCCATCGAAGCCGAGCGCGCGCAGTTCGTCGGCCGTGCCTTCGAGTCCCAGGTACAGCGTCATGTAGGCGCAGCTCGGCTGGTGCTGGTGGATGCGGGCCTGCCAGTCGGGCGCGGCGCCTTCGGGCAGCGCCGCTACCGTGTTGAGCGCGCCCATGGCGGAGACGATCTGGCCGGCGCGTTCCTCATCACCACCGGCCAGCCGCACGCCGGCCGCGCGGCTGTCTTCCACCATGATCCGCGCCACACGCGCGCTGGTGCGCAGTTCACCCCTGGCGGAGCGCACGGTGGCGGCCAGACTCTCGGCCAGCCGCGCCGGACCGCCGATGGGATAGCCCGCGCCGCCTTCGGCGTAGCTGCCCATCACCAGCGCGTGCAGCACCAGCGGCGCTTGCGAGGGCGGCAGGCCGTAGTCGCCGCCGCGCGCGCCCAGGATCGCGCGCAGGGCTGGATCGGCCACGGGCACCAGCGCTTCGGCCAGCGTCACTTCGGCGCGGCGGTGCAACTGCCCGCCGAGGACCCAGCGCATCAGCGTGGCGGCAGGGCGCGGCACGCCGTGCATGGCCATCATGGTGTTGATGCTGCGGCGCGCCTGCTCGTAGCGCTTGGCGTAGGCATCGATGGCGGCGGCCTCGGCCGGAAACATGGCTTTCAGCCGCGTCCAGTTGTCGGCTTCGGGCGCGCCGTAGGCGAAACGGGTTTCATGGTCATCGGCATCGACCAGTCGCACCAGATCGAAGCGCTCGGGCAGCGGCCGAAAGCGCAGCGTGCCGTCGCCGATGGCGTTGAGCAGCCGGGCGAAACGCCCTGCGCCGCCGCCGGGCGCCGTCACGCCGGTCAGGTAGTGCAGCCCGGTGCCGAAGCGGTAGCCCTGGCGCGCGAAGGTCTGTGTCATGCCGCCCAGGATGTCGTGCTGCTCCAGCACCAGCACGCGCTGGCCTTCGCGCGCCAGCGCGGCGGCGGCGACCAGGCCGCCGATGCCGGCGCCGATGACGATCGTGTCCCAACTCATGCCATCCCTCCTTGCAGCGGCAGGATGAGGCGGATGGTGGTGCCGGCACCAGGCCGCGACTGCACATCGACGCAGCCACGGCCGGCGGTGGCCGTGGCCACGCGCTCGCTGACCTGCGCCATGCCGAAGTGGCCGTCGCCCGACGCGGGCGCGCTGGCGTCGAAGCCCGCGCCGCTGTCGCGCACCGTCAGCACCAGCGCATCGCCTTGGCGCGCCGCCTGCACCTCGATGCGCCCGCCATGCACCTGCGGCTCCAGCCCGTGGCGGATGGCGTTTTCCACCAGCGGCTGCAGCAGCAGCGGCGGCACCGGCAGATCACGCAGCGCGTCGGGCAGATCGAACCGGTATTGCAGGCGCGAGCCCATGCGGATGGCCATCAGCTCCAGGTAGTCGCGCAGGCGCTCGAATTCGGCCGCCAGCGGGTGCGCGGTGGCGCGCGACGCGTTCAGCGTGGCGCGCAGGTAGTCGTTCAGCCGGTCCACCATGGCCTGCGCGGCCGGCGGATCGATGCCGATCAGCGCGCGCAGGTTGGCCAGGGTGTTGAACAGCATGTGCGGCTCGAGCTGGCTTTGCAGCAGGCGCAGGTGCGCCTGGCTGGCGTCGCGCTCGGCGGCGGTGCGCTGGGCTTCGAGCGCGGCGGCGCGGCTGCGGGCGTGGAAGTAGAAGCTGGCCACCGTGCCCGCCGCCACGGTGACCAGCAGGCCCAGCAGCAGATCACGCTCAGGGTAGCCAGTCGCATCGCCCAGCAGCCCGCGCGCCAGCCGCGTGCCGCCGAAGAAGCCCGCCGCGATGCCGACGGCGGTGAGCGCGATGCCGCGCCAGCCCCTGGGCCAGCCGTGGCTGTCGGTGTCGGGATTGCGGTGGCAATGCTGCGGCGGCACCAGCAGGCGGCCGAACTCGATCACCACCCAGGTGATCATGCCGATCGACAGCGAATGCACCAGTTGCCGCGCATAGCCGCTGCCAGGCCAGATCATGGTGGTGAACACCGCGATGACGAAGCAGAACGCGATCACCTGCAGGCCGTGTCGGACGATGTTGTGCCAGAGGATCGGCCGGGTGGTTGTCATGTTGAAGGCGGCTTGCTGCGCAGGTCGGAAGAGCGACAGTGCCTGGATTTGACGCCTATTTCAAGCTGCCGCCCTGGCCGCCGCGCTGCGCCGCGCGCTGGTAGGCCGGCCGGGCGTGGATGCGTGCCAGCCAGGCCGTGAGGTGAGGGTGCTCGGCGGTGTTCAGCCCGGCACGTGCCTGCGCGGCTTCGAGGGGGGTAGCTCATCTGCACATCGGCGGCGCTGAAGGCGTCGCCGGCGAAGCACTCGCGCTGCCGCAGCTCGCTTTCCATGTAACCCAGGTGCAGGCTCAGTTGCGGACGGATGAAGCCGGTCATGGCTTTGTCGACGATGCCCTTGGCGACGGGCCTGGCGAAGAAGGACATGCTGGCGCCCGCGATGCGATCGAACACCAGCTTGAGCAGCAGCGGCGTCATGGCCGATCCTTCGGCGTAGTGCAGCCAATAGCGGCAGCGCGCGGCCTCGGGCGTGCCGGGTGCGGGCAGCAGGCGGCCGCCGCCGAACCGCTCGGCCAGCGTCTCGACGATGGCGCCGCTTTCGGCCAGCACCTCGCCATCGACCTCCACCACGGGCGACTTGCCGAGCGGGTGGATCCGCTTCAGCGCCGGTGGTGCCAGCAGGGTCTGCGGATCGCGCTGGTGATGCACGACGTCGTAGGGCAGGGCCAGCTCTTCCAGCAGCCACAGGATGCGCTGCGAGCGCGACTGGTCGAGGTGGTGGACGGTGATGGCGGGCATGGAGGCAGCGCGGCCGCTGGTGAGGGTTGGATCGTAGGGCGTCATGGTCTGTTAGGCCCGCAGCTTGTCGCGTTCGGATTGCAGCAGGCGGTCGTACAGGCCACTGCCACCCGTGCCCAGCCACACCGCCAGGCCGTGGATGGTCAGCCCCAGTCCCCAGCCGGCCAGCGGGTAGACGTGCCAGTCGCGCTCGCCCGACCAGGCCAGCAGGGCCAGGCCGGTGTTGACGCAGACGTATACCAGCGCGTGGATGAACCAGCCCATCTTGGCGGCGGCGCGCTTGCGGGCCAGGCGCTCGCGGCGGTCTTCGGTGGTGGTCGGCCGTGCCTGCATGACGATCTCCAGGGTGGCGGTGACGTGCTGCAGTGTCGGCAAAGGGGGCGGTGCAAGTCGAGCGGCGTGCGACGAAACGCGGTTTTCGGGGAGCAGACTGCGGCGCCTGGGCGTGGATGGCGGCGTGGCGCCGGAGCGGACTGCAAAGTTGCCGCAGCGTTTTGATAATAGGCGCATGAGCCGCATTGCCACCTGCTTTCCCACCCGTCGCCGCTTGTGGGCCGTACTGGCGCTGCTGGCCCCGATGCGCTTGGCGGCGCAAACCCATCCCCAGTCCAGTGCGCTGCTGGCCGCCGCGCGCGATGGCGACGTGGACGCCGTGCGCCGCGCGCTGGATGCCGGCGCGCCGATCGAATCGCGCGATGCCGACGGCCGCACGCCGGTGCTGCTGGCCACGCACGGCAAGCACTGCCGGTGGTGCTGCTGCTGATCGAGCGCGGCGCCGACGTCAACGCCAAGGACAAGCAGCACGACAGCGCCTTCCTGCTGGCCGGCGCGAGCGGCTACACTGAAATCCTGCGTGCCACGCTGCGCGCCGGGGCCGACCTCGCCAGCACCAACCGCTACGGCGGCACGGCACTGATCCCGGCCTGCCATTACGGCCACGTGGAGACGGTGCGCCTGCTGCTGGCCACGCCGATCCAGGTCGATCACGTGAACCACCTGGGCTGGACCGCGTTGCTGGAGGCCGTGATCCTGGGCGATGGCGGACCGGCGCACCAGCAGATCGTGCGCCTGTTGCTGGGTCGCAAGGCGCAGCCCAACCTGCCCGACCGCGATGGCGTCACGCCGCTGCAGCATGCCGAGCGGCGCGGCCACGCCAGGATCGCCGAACTGCTGCGCGCCGCGGGTGGCCGCTGATCGCGCAAGCGCGATTTGCCCGTAGTGCCGGATCGTAGAATCGGCGGCCACCAGCTACCACGGCTGTGGCGCTTCAGAAAGGTTTTTGCTTGGACACCGTCCTGCTGGTCAAGGCCGCGATCATGGGCATCGTGGAGGGCCTGACCGAGTTTCTTCCCATTTCATCCACCGGTCACCTGATCCTCGCCGGCAGCCTGCTGGGCTTCACCGGCACCAAGGCCAAGGTGTTCGACATCGCCATCCAGACCGGTGCCATCCTGGCGGTGATCATCGTGTACTGGCAGAAGATCGCGGGCACCGTGGTGGCGCTGCCCGGCAGCCGCCAGGCGCAGCGCTTCGCGCTCAACGTGCTGATCGGCTTCCTGCCTGCGGTGGTGCTGGGGCTGTTGTTCGGCAAGGCGATCAAGGCCAATCTGTTCACGCCGCAGGTGGTGGCCACCACCTTCATCCTGGGCGCCTTCGTCATCCTGTGGGCCGAGCGCCGTCCACAGAGCGCGGCGCGCATCCACAGCGTCGACGACATGACCGCGCTGGACGCGCTCAAGGTCGGCCTGGTGCAGTGCTTTGCCATGATCCCGGGCACCAGCCGCAGCGGCGCCACCATCATCGGCGGCATGCTGCTGGGACTGTCGCGCAAGGCGGCGACCGACTTCTCGTTCTTCCTCGCCATCCCCACCCTGATTGGCGCCGGCGCGTATTCGCTCTACAAGGAGCGCGCGCTGCTGTCCTGGGCCGACGCACCCATGTTCGGCGTCGGCCTGCTGTTTTCCTTCATCAGCGCCTGGATCTGCGTGCGCTGGCTGCTGCGCTACATCTCCAGCCACAGCTTCGTGCCCTTCGCCTGGTACCGCATCGCCTTCGGGCTGATCGTGCTGCTGACCTGGTGGATGGGCTGGGTGGCGTGGGAGGATTGACCCTCATGTTTCGCGACGTGCTGGAGACGCTGCCGCGCATCGACCACCTGCGCGGCCTGGACGTGGTGGATGCCGCCGGCGCGCCGGTGCACCACATCCCCGCCGCGCCGGGCAAGCTGGGCTCGCTGCGCGTCTATCATGCGTTGGCGCTGGCGTTTGACGGCCAACTGAACGCCGCCGCCATCGCGCAGGGACTGGCATGGTTCGCCGAGCATGTGGCGGATGCACGAGCGCGCCCCGGCACGCACCCGAACATCGATCTGCTGCTGGGCCAGCAGGCGGCGCCGCCAGGCTGGCGCCTGGTGCCATTGCCAGCCTGAGCGCCAGCTCCACGCGCCGCGGCCAGTCGACTGCGCTGGCTTTACATTTCTTCAATCGGCGGTCATCGCCGGGCCGATTGCGGCCGCTACGATGGCGATACATGCGACGCGGTCCGGTGCCACGAGCGCGCCGGACTTGAAGAACAAGTGCTCCGGCCCGGTGCGCCTGCGTGCGGCCGGGCCCGAACGACCCGGATGCCCATGCCCAGCCAGCTCGACGAACCGACCCCGACCGACGCCTTCATCCCAGCCCCGGTGAGGCCGCGCAGCCGCTGGCTCGGGCGTGTGCTGGCGCTGCTGTTCGTGCTGGGGCTGGCGGCCAGCGCCTGGTGGCTGGTGCAGCGCGCCAATGCGCCGGCGGCGCCAGCTGCTCGCGCCACGGGCGGCGGCCCCGGCGGACCGGGTGCCATGGGCGGCGGTGGGGCCGCCACCGTCGGCGTGGCGCGCGCGCGCCAGGGCGATCTGCCCATCGTCATCAACGCCCTCGGCACCGTGACGCCGGTCACCCAGGTGGTGCTGCGCCCGCAGGTGTCGGGCGTGCTGACCGAGGTGCTGTTCACCGAAGGCCAGGCGGTGCAGAAAGGCCAGTTGCTGGCGCGCATCGACCCGCGCCCCTTCGAGCAGGCGCTGGCGCAGGCGCAGGGCGAGCGCGCACGCATCCAGGCGCAGCTGGCCGCCGCGCGCGTCACGCTGGGGCGCTATCAGACGCTGTGGCAGCAGGACTCGATCGCGCGCCAGGACGTCGACACGCAGGCGGCCCTGGTCAAGCAGCTCGAAGGCCAGGTGCAGAGCAGCACCGCCAGCGAGGGCAACGCGCGCATCAACCTGGGCTATGCGCGCATCACCGCGCCCATCAGCGGCCGCATCGGCCTGCGCGCGGTCGACCCCGGCAACATGGTGCAGGCGGGTGGCACCACCGGCATCGCCACCATCACGCAGATGGCGCCGATCGACGTCAAGTTCGCCGTGCCGCAGGATCGCGTGCAGGACGTGCTGGCGGCGCAGCGCGGCCGCGCCGGTGCCGGGCCGTCGCAAGAGGGCGCGAATTCCCCTGGCGGGCAGCGGACCTCGCGAAGCGGGCAAGCCAGGGCGCCATCGCTGCTGCCGGTGCAGGCGCTGGATCGGACGCTCGACGAGGTGCTGGCCAGCGGCCGCTTCCTGACGCTGGACAACGTCATCGACACCGCCACCGGCACGCTGCAGGCCAAGGCGCGCTTCGACAACGCGCAGGGCCAGCTGTTTCCCAACCAGTTCGTCAACGTGCGCCTGCAACTCGGCGCCACCCCCGGCGTGCTGGTGCCGGTGACCGCCGTGCGCACCGGGCCGGACGGCGACTACGTCTACGTCGTCGATGCCGAGCGCGTGGCGCACATGCGGCCGGTGAGGCGCGGCGGCGCGATGGTGGACGAGGTGCTCATCACCAGCGGTGTGCAGGCCGGCGAGATGGTGGTCACCGAAGGTGGCGACCGCGTGAAGGATGGCGGCAGGGTGACGTTGGCGGGCGAGCGACCGGCGGGGCGTGCAGCCGACGCGCGCGGGCCCGGCGCCGCCGCGGCCGGCAAGGTGGACGCCGCTGGCGCGGAGTCGGCCACGGCAGCGGCTTCGGCCGCCGCCGGCGCATCGGCGCCAACCGCCGCTGCCCCCACAGACGCGGCCGGTCGCTCCGGCTCGCTGGAGCGCCTGCCGCCCGAGCTGCGCGAGAAAGTCATGGCCATGCCCGCCGAGGAGCGCCGCGCTTACCTGCAGCAGCTGCGCGAGCAGCGTGCCGCACCAGGCCAGGGGCAATAGCGCCGGCCGACGAGTTCTGCGCCGTCCATGAACCCTTCCCGCCTGTTCATCCAGCGCCCCGTCGCCACCGGCCTGTTCATGCTGGCCATCGTGCTGTCGGGGCTGCTGGGCGTGCGGTTGCTGCCGCTGGCGGCGCTGCCGCAGGTGGATTACCCGACCATCCAGGTGCAGACGCTGTACCCCGGCGCCAGCCCGGACGTGATGAGCCGCACCGTCACCGCGCCGCTGGAGCGCCAGTTCGGCCAGATGGCGGGGCTGGCGCGCATGGGCAGCACCAGCGCGGCGGGGGTGTCGGTCATCACGCTGCAGTTCGAGCTGGCGCAGTCGATGGATGCGGCCGAGCAGCAGGTGCAGGCGGCCATCAACGCCGGCGGCGCGCTGCTGCCGGCCGACCTGCCGGCGCCACCGGTGTACGCCAAGGTGAACCCGGCCGACGCGCCGATCCTGACGCTGGCGATCAGCTCCGACAGCCTGCCGCTGACCGAGGTGCAGAACATGGTCAACACGCGGCTGGCGCAGCGCATCAGCCAGATCGGCGGCGTCGGTCTGGTCACACTGGCGGGCGGGCAGCGCCCCGCGGTGCGCGTGCAGGGCAAGCTGGAGGCGCTGGCCAGCATGGGGCTGGGCCTCGACAGCCTGCGCAGCGCCATCACCGGCAGCAACGCCAGCAGCGCCAAGGGCATGTTCGACGGCCCGCAGCGCTCGTATTCCATCAACAGCAACGACCAGCTGCTGACGGCCGAGCAGTATCGCGAGCTGATCGTGGCCTGGCGCGGTGGCGCGCCGGTGCGGCTGCAGGACGTGGCCGAGGTGATCCCGGGCTCGGAGAACAGCCGGCTGGGCGCCTGGGCCGGCATCAAGGACGATGGCGCTGCCGGCACCGCGCAGGCGGCTTCGCTGCTGACGCCCGCCATCATCCTGAACGTGCAGCGCCAGCCCGGCGCCAACGTGATCGCCACCGTCGACGCGATTCAGCGGGAGCTGCCGGCCCTGCAGCAAAGCCTGCCGCAGAGCGTGCAGGTGCAGGTGCTGGCCGACCGCACGCAGGGCATCCGCGCGTCGGTGCGGCACGTGCAGATGGAGCTGGTGCTGGCGGTGGTGATGGTGGTGCTGGTGATCTTCCTGTTCCTGCACAACCTGCGCGCCACCGTGATCGCCAGCATCGCCGTGCCGATCTCGCTCATCGGCGCGGCGGGAGCGATGTACCTGCTGGGCTATTCGCTCAACAACCTGTCGCTGATGGCGCTGACGATCGCGACCGGGTTCGTGGTGGATGACGCGATTGTGGTGATTGAAAACATCGCCCGCCATCGTGAGATGCGGGTGAGCGCAGCTCAACCGGGCGGCGCAGCCGCCGCGGACGATGTTTCGGCGCAGGCTCACGTCGGCGCAGCCGACGTGAAGGGCGCGTCAGCGTCCGGCCGCAATGTTTCAAGGCACCGCGAATCGGGCAAGTCGCCCTGGCAGGCCGCCATCGACGGCGCGGGTGAGATCGGCTTCACCATCATCTCGCTCACGGTGTCGCTGGTGGCGGTGCTGATTCCGCTGCTGTTCATGCAGGAAGTGATCGGGCGGCTGTTCCGCGAATTCGCGGTCACGCTGGCGCTGACGATCCTGATCTCGGCCGTGGTGTCGCTGACCCTGGTGCCGATGATGTCGGCGCGCTGGCTGCAGCCGCTGGATGAGGCGCACGGCCGCTTCAGCCGTGCCGTGCAGCGCGCCACCGACCGCGTGATCGCCTGGTACGACCGCGGCCTGCACTGGGTGCTGGCGCACCAGCCGCTGACGCTGCTGGTGGCGGTCGGCACGCTGCTGCTCACGGTGCTGATGTACTGGGCGATCCCGAAGGGCCTGTTTCCGACCCAGAGCACCGGCCAGCTGCAGCTGCGCGTGCAGGCGGCGCCGGACGTGTCCTTCGACCGCATGGTGGCGCTGCAGCAGGCGGCGGCCGAGGCGGTGCTGGCCGATCCGGCGGTGCGCACAGTGAGCTCGGTGGTCGGCGTGGACGCGGCCAACAACACCATGTTGAACAACGGCCGCGTGGTTGCCAACCTGGCGCCGCGCGGCATCTTCGGTAACTCGCAACCCATTGTCATGCAGCGCCTGCGCGCGGCCGCCGAAGCCGCGGCGCCGGGCGTGACGGTGCTGGTGCAGCCGACGCAGGACCTGACGGTGGATTCGGAAAGTGGCCCGACCGAGTACCGCTTCGCGCTCGAAGGTGTGAACACCGACGAAATCGATGCCTGGGCGGTGCGGCTGACGGAACGCCTGAGGCTGCTGCCCGAACTGCGCGGCGCCAGCACCGACGCCGGCGCGCAGGGCAGGGCGGCCTTCGTCCAGGTGGACCGCGACAGCGCGGCGCGCCTGGGCATCACGGCCAGCGGCATCGACGACGCGCTCTACAACGCCTTCGGCCAGCGCATCGTCTCGACCATCTTCACCGAGACCAACCATTACCGCGTGATCCTGGAAGCGCGGCGCGATGAGGCGGCCAGCCTGCACGCCTTGATGAACCTGCCGCTGCGCACGGCGGGTGGCGGCACCACGCCGCTGTCCAGCATTGCTCGCATCACCGAGCAGCCGGCGCCGCTGCAGGTGACGCGCGTGGCGCAGTACCCGGCCGCCACGGTGGGGTTCGACCTGGCGCCGGGGGTATCGCTGGGGGCAGCGGTGCGGGCGATCCGCGCCGCCGCGAAGGCGGAAGGACTGCCCCAGGGCATCGCGCTGCAGATGACCGGTTCAGCCGGCGCGTATGAGAGCTCGCTGTCGAACCAGGTGTGGCTGATCCTGGCGGCGCTGGTGTGCGTGTACATCGTGCTGGGCGTGCTGTACGAGAGCTACGTGCATCCGCTGACGATCCTGTCCACGCTGCCCTCGGCGGGGGTGGGGGCGCTGCTGGCGCTGTGGGTGACGGGGCACCCGCTGGACATCGTCGGGATCATCGGGCTGATCCTGCTGATCGGCATCGTGAAGAAGAACGCGATCATGATGATCGACTTCGCGCTCGACGCCGAGCGCCAGCAGGGCATGGCGCCGCGCGAGGCCATCCACCAGGCGGCGCTGCTGCGCTTTCGGCCGATCCTGATGACCACGCTGGCGGCGCTGGCGGCTGCCGTGCCGCTGATGCTGAGCTGGGGCGATGGGGCCGAGCTGCGGCGGCCGCTGGGGCTGGCGATCTTTGGTGGGCTGGTGTTGTCGCAGTTGTTGACGTTGTTCACGACGCCGGTGGTGTATTTGTGGTTCGATCGGCTGGGGGCGAGGTTTCGGAGGGGTCGGGTAGCGGTGGAGGCGGGGCATGCGGGGTGAATTTCAGTGCGTGCCTCCTGGATGTGCTGTTGGCCGGGACTCGCCCCGGCGGGCGACCCACTTTTCTTTGCTTCGCCAAAGAAAAGTGGGCAAAAGAAAGGCGACCCCACTGCCCGTGTCCCCTGCGCTGCGCTCCGGGGCAGCCTGCGATGCTCGGTCCTGGGGCGGCGCTGCGGAACTCGCTTTGTTCGCTGCGCTCACGCCGCTCGGACAACCGCAGCGAGTCAGAGCACGAAGCGCGGTATGCTGCGCTGCCGCGCCCGCCCCACGCCCTGCGCTTCTCGGCACGGCCAGAGGGGATCTGAACTCCACACGGGCCATCGCTGTGCTCGGCCTGGGTCTTGCTCCTTCCCCCACTGGGGGAAGGTTGGGATGGGGGCTAGGGCGGTCGGCAACGGAAATGTGGGTTGCCCCCACCCCAACCTTCCCCCAGAGGGGGAGGGGGTGGTACCAAAGGTCGAGCGCAGCGATGGCCCGTCTCCACATCCCCTCTGGATGCGCCGAGGAGCGCAGCGGGCGGGGTGAGCGGGTGCAGCGAAGCATGCACCCGCATCGTGATCTGACTCGCCGCAGCTGTTTGAACGGAGCGGCAAAGCCGCGCAGTGAGTTCTGCGGCGCACCCCGCCCGCGAGCACCGCAGGTTGCCCGCAGCAACGCTGCGGGACGCAGCCAGTGGGGCCGCTTTTTCTTTGCCTACTTTCTTTTGGCGGAGCAAAAGAAAGTAGGTGCGCCGCCGGGCGCATATCCCGGCCAGCAGCGCTTTGTCATCACTGCAAGCATTAGACCGACTGAGCGCTGCGAGCAGAGAGGAAGCCCGCGATGAACCTCTCCCGCCCCTTCATCCAACGCCCCGTCGCCACGGTCCTGCTGACCCTCGGCATCGCCCTGGCCGGCATCGTCGCCTTCTTGCTGCTGCCGGTGGCGCGCCTGCCGGCGGTCGACTTCCCCTTCATCAGCGTCAGCGCCAGCTTGGCCGGCGCCAGCCCGGCCGACATGGCGCGTGGTGTGGCGACGCCGCTGGAGCGCTACCTGGGCACCATCCCCGGCGTCAACGAGATGACCTCGTGGAACAGCACCGGCCAGACGCGGGTGATGCTGCAGTTTGACCTCGACCGCAACATCGACACCGCTGCGCGCGAGGTGCAGGCGGCCATCAACGCGGCGCGCGTCGACCTGCCGGCCACGCTGCGCAGCAACCCGACCTACCGCAAGCGCAACCCGGCGGCACAGCCGTTCCTGATCCTGGCGCTGACTTCCGACACGCGCACGCCAGGCCAGATCTACGACGCCGTCAGCAACATCGTCAGCCAGCGGCTGGCGCAGGTGCCGGGCGTGGGAGACGTCGAGCTGGGCGGCGGCTCGCTGCCCGCGGTGCGGGTGGAGCTGAACCCGTTCGCGCTGCACGACCTGGGCGTGTCCAGCGAGGACGTGCGCGCGGCGCTGCAGGCCAACAACGCCAATCGGCCCAAGGGCGTGGTCGAGGTTGGCGGCAGCGCCGACGGCCGCGCGCTGCAGGTGCTGACGCCGGCGCCCGGCCTGCGCGCCGACAGCTACCGCGATCTGATCGTCGCCTCGCGCGGCGATGCCCAGGTGCGCCTGTCGCAGGTGGCGCACGTGATCGACAGCGTGGAGGACACGCGTCGGCGCGGCATGTTCAACGGCAAGCCGGCGATCGTGGTCAACGTCACGCAGCAGCCCGGCGCCAACCTGATCGAGACCGCCAACGCCATCCTGGCGCTGCTGCCGGCCTTGCGCGCGCAGCTGCCGCAGGACATCGCGCTCGACGTGGCAATCGACCGCACCGGCACCATCCGCGCCTCGGTGCGTGAAGTGCAACTGGCGCTGCTGATCTCGATCGTGCTGGTGGTGCTGGTCGTCGGCCTGTTCCTGCGCAACCTGCGCTCGGCGCTGATCCCGGGCGTGGCCACGGTGGTGTCGCTGCTGGGCACCTTCGCGGTGATGTATGCGCTCGGCTACTCGCTCAACAACCTGACGCTGATGGCGCTGACCGTGGCCACCGGCTTCGTGGTCGACGACGCCATCGTGGTGCTGGAGAACATCTCGCGCCACCTGGAGCGCGGCGTGCCACGCCTGCAGGCGGCGCTGCGCGGCGCGCGCGAGGTCGGCTTCACGGTGCTGACCATCAGCCTGTCGCTGGTGGCGGTGTTCATCCCGATGCTGTTCATGGGCGGCGCGGTGGGACGCATGTTCCGCGAGTTCGCGATGACGCTGTCGATCGCGGTGATGATTTCCTTGCTGATCTCGCTCACCACCACGCCGATGATGTGCGCCATGCTGCTGCGGCCCACGCCGGCGGCGAGCGCGCGGCGCAGCCTGGCGCAGCGCGGGCGTGGCGCCGTGGCGCGCGCGCTGGCGCGGGCGCAGGGCGCGCTCGAGCGTGGTTACGGCCGCGCGCTCGACTGGTCGCTGGCCGCGCCCTGGACCGTGGTGGCAGCGCTGGCGGTGGTGATCGGGCTGAATGTCTACCTGTTCATGGCCGTGCCCAAGGGCTTCTTTCCCGAGCAGGACAACGGCCAGCTGCGGGGCAGCCTGCGCGCCGACCAGAGCATCTCGTCGAGTGCGCTGGCGGACAAGCTGCAGCAGGCGGTGGACATCGTGCGGCGCGATCCGGCGGTACAAACGGTGGTCGGCTTTTCGGGTGGTGGCGGCGCCGGCGGCTTTCTGTCGGCGGCGCTGAAACCGGCGCGCGAGCGCAAGGAGTCCACGCGCCAGGTCATCAACCGCCTGCGTCCGCAGCTGGGCCAGATCGCCGGCCTGCGCGTGTTCCTGAACCCGGTGCAGGAGCTGCGCATGGGCGGGCGAGATACCAGCAGCACCTACCAGTTCACGCTCAAGGCCGACAACCAGGCCGACCTGAAGATCTGGGTCCAGCGCCTGTCGGAGCGGATGAAGCTCGATCCGCGCCTGATCGACGTGGACGACGACCAGAGCGAACATGGGGTCGAGACCTTCATCGACGTCGACCGCGACCGCGCCGCGCAGCTGGGTGTCTCCACCAATGCCATCAACAGCGCGCTCTACAACGCCTTCGGCCAGCGCAGCGTGGCCACCATGTACGCCGACATGAACCAGTACTCGGTGGTGATGGAATGGGCGCCCGAGTACGCACAGTCGCCGGTGACGCTGCGCGACGTCTACGTGCCGGCCGGGCGGGTGACGACGGCCGCGGCGGATGGCGGCGCCGGCAGTGCGACGAGCGCCGGCGCGACCTCGGCCAACCCGGCGCTGCGCAGCGCCTCCACCGGCCAGCCGCTGTCGGTGCAGCCCAGCCGCATGGTGCCGCTGTCGGCCTTTGCCAGCGTGCGCGAACGCGCCGTGCCGACCCTGGTCTCGCATGACGGTGGCGAGCTGGCGTCGACGCTGTCGTTCAACCTGGCCGACGGCGTGTCGCTGGAGCAGGCGCGCGCGGCGGTGCGCGAGGCGGAAAGCGCGATCGGCATGCCCAACAACGTGCGCGGCCAGTTCAGCGGCGCGGCGGCCGAGGCGCAGAGGCAGCAGTCCGAGCAGCTGGTCTTGATCTTCGCCGCCATCGTGGTGATCTACATCGTGCTCGGCATCCTGTACGAGAGCCTGATCCACCCGATCACGGTGCTGACCACGCTGCCCTCGGCCGGCTTCGGCGCCGTGTTCGCGCTGCTGGCGATGCGGATGGAGTTTTCCATCATGGCGCTGATCGGCGTGTTCCTGCTGATCGGCATCGTCAAGAAGAACGGCATCCTGATCATCGACTTCGCGCTCGATGCGCAGCGCTCGCGGGGCCTCCGCGCCGCACAGGCGGCGCGCGAGGCGGCCCTGCTGCGCTTTCGCCCGATCATGATGACCACGCTGGCCGCCGCCCTGGGCGCACTGCCGCTGGCGGTCGGCTTCGGCGAGGGCGCGGCGCTGCGCCAGCCGCTGGGCGTCACCATCATCGGCGGCCTGGTGGCCAGCCAGTTGCTGACGCTGCTGACCACGCCCGCGGTCTACGTGCTGCTCGACAAACTGCGGCGCCGGCCCGCGCATGAGGCGCTGCTGGCGCGGGGGGTGGCCTGAAATCATGGTGCTCAAGAATCGTTCGATCGCCGGTCTTTCGCGTGTTCGGGTGCGCCGACACCTGCTGGCCGGCATGGTCGCCGGTCTGCTGTCGGCCTGCTCGCTGGCGCCGCCGACGGCGATGGACCCGCTGCCCGTGCCCATGAGCTGGAAGCACGCCGCGCCGGCCGAAGGCTGGATCAGCGCCGAGCAGGCGCACGCCTGGTCGCAGGGCCAGTGGTGGCTGCTGTGGGACGACCCGGTGCTGCATGGGCTGATCGAGCGCGTCGAGCTGAACAACCAGAACCTGAAGGCGGCCGCCGCCAACGTGGCGCAGGCGCAGGCGCTGCTGCGCCAGCAGCGCGCCGAGCTGTGGCCGCAGCTCGGCGGCCAGCTCGGCCAGCAGCGCAGCGGCGGCGAGGATCGGCCCACCACGGGTTCGGCCAGCATCGGCGTCAACGCCAGCTGGGCGCCGGACCTGTGGGGTCGCATCGACAACGCCATTCGCGCCCAGGCGGCCAGCGTGCAGGCCAGCGCGGCCGACCTGGCCGGTGCGCGCCTGGACGCGCAGGCCAGCCTGGTCACGGCCTATCTGGCCCTGCGCGCCGCCGACGCCGAGATCGCGCTGCTGGACGAGATCATCGCCGGCTACCAGCGCAGCGCGCGCATCACGCAGAACCGCTACGACGTCGGCGTGGTGCCGCGCACCGACACCTTGCAGGCGCAGGCCACGCTGCGCAACGCCCAGGCCACGCAGGTGGCGCTGCGGCGCGGTCGCGCGGGCTTCGAGCACGCCATCGCACTGCTGGTGGGCGAGGCGCCGGCCGGCTTCGCGCTGCCGGTCGCGCCCTGGGCCAGCGCGGTGCCGATCGTGCCGGCCGAGCTGCCCTCGCGGCTGCTGCTGCGCCGCCCCGACGTCGCCAGCGCCGAACGCGCGGTGACCGCGGCCAACGCGCAGATCGGTATCGCGCGCAGCGCCCACTTCCCCGATCTGAACCTGTCTGCCAGCCTGGGCGCGGGCGGCGCGCACCTGGCCGAGCTGGTGTCGGCGCCCAGCCTGCTGTGGTCGCTGGGCCTGGCGCTGGCGCAGAACATCTTCGATGCCGGCGCGCGCGATGCGCGCATCGAACAGGCCTTCGCCGCGCGCGAGGCGGCGGTGGCGCGCTACCGCCAGGCGGCGCTCGGCAGTATGAAGGAGGTCGAAGACCAGCTCAGCGCCCTGGCCACGCTGGCGGCCCAGGCCGACCACGCGCGTGCCGGTGCCGCTGCCGCCGAGCGCATCGAGCAGCAGCAGATGAACCGCTACCAGGCAGGTCTGAGTTCCTACACCGAGGTCGTCACCGCCCAGGCCAGCGCCCTGAGCGCGCGCCGCAACCTGCTGCAACTGCAACTGCAGCGCCAGCAGGCCGCGCTGGGCCTGATCCGGGCGCTGGGCGGTGGCTGGCAGGCGCCGTGGCGTGATTTATTGCCACCGGAAACCGCGATTCGGTGAGGGTTGGCGCCGGACACACGCTGGGTACAGGGTTTTTGGGTTCCAATACCAGTTTCGAAGAGGAAGCGCTTGATGCTGCTGAACGCAGAAGATTCCCAGTTGGTGCTGATCGACTTCCAGGCACGCCTGATGCCGGCGATCCATGACGCACCGGCGGTGCTGGCCAACGCCCGGCGCCTGGCGCAGATGGCCAGGCTGATCGAGGTCCCGGTCTGGGCCACCGAGCAGAACCCGGCCAAGCTGGGCGGCACCGACGAGGCGCTGGCCGCGCTGTGCGACCGCATCGTGTCCAAGATGGCCTTCAGCGGCGCGCAGGAGTTGCAGCCGCTGCTGGCACCGCAGCCGACGGCGCCGCGCGGCAACGCGCGCAGCCTGCCCAGGCATTTGCAGAAGGCGGCGCCGAGCGAGCCCGAGCGCAGCACGGTGGTGATCGCCGGTTGCGAGACCCATGTCTGCCTGCTGCAGACCGCGCTCTCGCTGCTGGAGGCGGATTGGGACGTGTGGGTGGTCACCGACGCCTGCGGCTCGCGCACCGAGCGCAACCGCGACGCCGCCTACGACCGGCTGGCCGGCGCGGGCTGCGAGCTGGTGACCACCGAAATGGTCGGTTTCGAATGGCTGCGCGACTGCGAGCACCCGCAGTTTCGCGCGCTGCAGGCCTTGATCAAGTGAGCGTGGAAGGAACGAGATGCTGGCTTCAAAACAACTGCGGCTGTCGCGTCGCTCGACCGAGTTGGCCACCGCGGTGCCGCAGGTGGTGAGCGCGCGCGTCGACCGCATGATGCGCGCCGGGCCGGTGCCCAGCCTGCGCGATCAGCAGGAGTTTTTGCGCATGGGTGCCGAGAAGGTGGCGGCGTTTCACGAATCGTGGTGGGCCATGGGTTCGCAGATGGCGGCGGCACAGCAGCAGTTCGCCTTCTGGTGGCTGCAGACCTGGTGGCGGGTGGCCCTGGGCGGCTGGATGAATCCGCCCTCGATGAGCGCCCTGAGTTCGCGCGCCAGCCAGCGTCTGATGAATTCGATGCTGGACGTGGGCATGCGCGGCATGACGCCGGTGCACCGGCGCGCGGTGGCCAATGCCAAGCGCCTGAACGGCGCCGAGCGGCGCCGGCGCAGCTGAGCAGATCGGGCGCGTCAGGCGCTCGCAAGCCGACGCCTTTCATAATTATGAATTCAGAGACACACGATTTGACTGACGAGGCCGGGGCGCGTTGGGCGTCCTGAGGTGCTCGTCGTCGGCAAGCCGGAAGGAAACCGAGGAGACAAAGATGACCACCAGCTACGACGAGTTCTATCGCCGCTCGATCGAGGAGCGCGACGCCTTCTGGGCCGAGGAGGCCCGGTTGATCGACTGGCAGACGCCGCCGCAGACGATCTGCGACTACAGCCAGCCGCCGTTTGCCAACTGGTTCGTCGGCGGCACCACCAACCTGTGCCACAACGCGATCGACCGGCACCTGAAGGACCGCGCCGACCAGCCGGCGCTGATCTTCGTCTCCACCGAGACCGATCAGGAAAAGGTCTACAGCTTCCGCGAACTGCACGCCGAGGTGCAGCGCATGGCGGCGGTGTTGCAGGGCCTGGGCGTGGGCAAGGGCGACCGGGTGCTGATCTACATGCCGATGATCGCCGAGGCCGCCTTTGCCATGCTGGCCTGCGTGCGCATCGGCGCGCTGCACTCGGTGGTGTTCGGCGGCTTCGCCTCGGGCTCGCTGGCGACCCGCATCGAGGACGCCGAGCCCAAGGTCGTGGTCAGCGCCGACGCCGGTTCGCGCGGTGGCCGGGTGGTGGCCTACAAGCCGCTGCTGGACGAGGCGATCAAGCTGTCCAAGCACAAGCCGGGCGCCGTGCTGCTGATCGATCGCGGGCTGGTGCCGATGCAGCTGGTCGAGGGCCGTGACCGCCTGTGGGCGGCCGAGCGCGACAAGCACCTGGATGCGCAGGTGCCGTGCGAGTGGGTCGATGCCACGCATCCCAGCTACACGCTCTACACCAGCGGCACCACCGGCAAGCCCAAGGGCGTGCAGCGCGACACCGGCGGCTATGCGGTGGCGCTGGCCTCGTCGATGAAGCGCATCTTCGACGGCCGCGCCGGCGAAACCTATTTCTCCACCAGCGACATCGGCTGGGTGGTGGGACACAGCTACATCGTCTACGGCCCGCTGATCGCCGGCATGGCGACCATCATGTACGAGGGCCTGCCGACGCGGCCCGACGGCGGCATCTGGTGGCAGCTGGTCGAGAAGTACAAGGTGACGGTGATGTTCAGCGCGCCGACCGCGATCCGCGTGCTGAAGAAGCAGGATCCGGCGCTGCTGACCAAGTACGACCTGTCGTCCCTGCGCACCCTGTTCCTGGCCGGCGAGCCGCTGGATGAAACCACGGCGCAGTGGATTGGCGGCGCGCTGCAAAAGCCCGTCATCGACAACTACTGGCAGACCGAGACCGGCTGGCCGATCCTCACGGTGTGCAACGGCGTCGAACCGACGCCGACCAAGCTCGGCTCGCCCGGCAAGGCGGTGTATGGCTACAACGTCAAGCTGCTCGACGACCAGACCGGCGAGGAACTGACCGGCGCCAACCAGAAGGGCGTGGTGGCCATCGAGGGGCCGCTGCCGCCCGGCTGCCTGCAGACCGTGTGGCGCGATGATGCGCGCTTCGTCGAGACCTACTGGTCGAGCGTGCCGAACAAGCTGGTCTACAGCACCTTCGACTGGGGCATCCGCGACGCGGACGGCTACTACTTCATCCTCGGCCGCACCGACGACGTGATCAACGTCGCCGGCCACCGGCTCGGCACGCGCGAGATCGAGGAGGCGATCGCCAGCCATCCCAACGTCGCCGAGGTGGCGGTGGTCGGGGTGGCGGATCAGCTCAAGGGGCAGGTGGCGATGGCCTTTGCCGTGCTCAAGGACGCCAGCGTGCTGGGCGACGAACAGTCGCTGCTCAGGCTCGAGGGCGAGGTGATGAAGCTGGTCGACGGCTCGCTCGGGGCGGTGGCGCGCCCTTCGCGCGTGCGCTTCGTCAACGTGCTGCCCAAGACGCGCTCGGGCAAGGTGCTGCGCCGCGCCGTGCAGGCGGTGTGCGAGGGGCGCGACCCGGGCGACCTGACCACCATGGAAGACCCGGCGGCGCTGCAGCAGATCAAGGACTTGGTCGCGTAAACGCCGATGACCGCGCCTGGCGGCGCATGACCTCGGCCTGACGGCCATCGATGACGGCGCCCTTGGCGCCATGACCTGAATTCATGCGCTCGCAGGGCGCGTCATCGAAGGCGAAGCCGAGATCATGGTGCGCCAGCACCGTCATGCGCCGCCAGGCGCGGTCATCGGTAAGCCAGCGCCGGTCATTCAGTGGCACAATCGAGCACTGCGAAGTATCAGGCCCTTCCCAGCCAGTCGCGTCCGCCAACCGGTTCAGCCGTGACGCGGAAGGTTTCACCACCAGCTTCAGTTCCCTGCAGGGGAGCGAAAGGTCAGCGCCAGCCATGAACGAGACGAGTTCCGTCTACCAAACCTACCAGGGCAACACCTATCTCTTCGGCGGCAACGCGCCCTACGTCGAGGAGATGTACGAAAACTACCTCGCCAACCCGGGAAGCGTGCCCGACTCGTGGCGCGAATATTTCGACGCGCTGCAGAACGTGCCGGCGGTCGACGGCAGCCAGGCACGCGACGTGCCGCACCTGCCGGTCATCAACGCCTTTGCCGAGCGCGCCAAGCAGGGCGGCACCCAGGTGGTGCTGGCGTCCGGCGCCGATTCCGAGCTCGGCCGCAAGCGCACCGCCGTCCAGCAGCTGATCGCCGCCTACCGCAACGTCGGCGCGCGCTGGGCCGACCTGGATCCGCTCAAGCGCACCGAGCGCCCGAACATTCCCGAACTGGAGCCGTCCTTCTACGGCTTCGCCGACGCCGACATGGAGACGGTGTTCAACACCAGCAACACCTTCTTCGGCAAGGACACCATGTCGCTGCGCGATCTGCTGAACGCGCTGCGCGAGACCTACTGCGGCACCATCGGCGCCGAGTTCATGTACATGACCGACCAGGCGCAGAAGCGCTGGTGGCAGCAGAAGCTCGAGAGCGCGCGCACCAATCCGCAGCTGAACGCCGAGCAGAAGATCCACGTGCTCGACCGCCTGACGGCGGCCGAGGGCCTGGAGCGCTTTCTGCACACCAAGTACGTGGGCCAGAAGCGCTTTTCGCTCGAGGGCGGCGAGAGCTTCATCGTCGCCATGGACGAGCTGGTCAACCAGGCCGGCAAGGCCGGCGTGCAGGAGATCGTGATCGGCATGGCGCACCGCGGCCGCCTGAACGTGCTGGTCAACACCCTGGGCAAGATGCCGGCCACGCTGTTCGCCGAATTCGACCACACCGCGCCCGAGGACCTGCCGGCCGGCGACGTCAAGTACCACCAGGGCTTCAGCTCGGACGTGTCGACGCCGGGCGGTCCGGTGCACCTGTCGCTGGCCTTCAACCCCTCGCACCTGGAGATCGTCAACCCGGTGGTCGAAGGCAGCGTGCGTGCGCGCCAGGACCGCCGCGGCGACGCCGAAGGCGACAGCGTGCTGCCGGTGCTGGTGCACGGCGACGCGGCGTTTGCCGGCCAGGGCGTGGTGATGGAGACGCTGGCACTGGCCGAGACGCGCGGCTACTACACCGGCGGCACGGTGCACATCGTGATCAACAACCAGATCGGCTTCACCACCAGCGATCCGCGCGACACCCGCTCGACGCTGTACTGCACCGACGTGGTGAAGATGATCGAGGCGCCGGTGCTGCACGTCAACGGCGACGACCCCGAGGCCGTGGTGCTGGCCACGCAGCTGGCGCTGCAGTACCGGCAGGACTTCAACAAGGACGTGGTGGTCGACATCGTGTGCTACCGCAAGCTCGGCCACAACGAGCAGGACACGCCGATGCTGACGCAGCCACTGATGTACACCAAGATCGGCCAGCATCCGGGCACGCGCAAGCTGTACGGCGAAAAGCTGGTGACGCAGGGCGTGCTGGCGGAAGGCGGGCCGGACCAGATGGTGGCCACCTACCGCGCCGCCATGGACGCCGGCCGCCACACCGTGGATCCGGTGCTGACCAACTTCAAGAGCAAGTACTCGGTCGACTGGTCGCCCTACCTGAACCAGAAGTGGACCGACGCCGCCGAGACCGCGATCCCGCTGTCGGAGTGGAAGCGTCTGGCCGAGCGCGTCACCAGCGTGCCGGAGGGCTTCAACGTCCATACCCTGGTGCGCCGGGTGCTGGAAGACCGCGCCGCCATGGGCCGCGGCGAGATCAACGTCGACTGGGGCATGGGCGAGCACATGGCCTACGCGTCGCTGGTGGCCTCGGGCTACCCGGTGCGGCTGTCGGGCGAGGACTGCGGCCGCGGCACCTTCGTGCACCGCCATGCCGTGCTGCACGACCAGAAGCGCGAGAAGTGGGACGTCGGCAGCTACATCCCGCTGCAGAACGTGGCCGACAACCAGGCGCCGTTCACCGTCATCGACTCGATCCTGTCGGAGGAGGCGGTGCTCGGTTTCGAGTACGGCTACGCGTCCAACGATCCCAACACGCTGGTGATCTGGGAGGCGCAGTTCGGCGACTTCGCCAACGGCGCGCAGGTGCTGATCGATCAGTTCATCGCCTCGGGCGAGGTCAAGTGGGGTCGCGTCAACGGCCTGACGCTGATGCTGCCGCACGGCTACGAGGGGCAGGGGCCCGAGCACTCGTCGGCGCGGCTGGAGCGCTTCATGCAACTGTCGGCCGACACCAACATGCAGGTGGTGCAGCCGACCACGGCCAGTCAGATCTTCCACGTGCTGCGCCGCCAGATGATCCGCCCGCTGCGCAAGCCGCTGATCATCATGACGCCCAAGAGCCTGCTGCGCAACAAGGACGCCACCTCGCCGGTGGCCGAGTTCACCAAGGGCGGCTTCCAGACCGTGATCGGCGACCAGGGCGATCTCAAGGCCGACAAGGTCAAGCGCCTGATCGTCTGCTCGGGCAAGGTGTACTACGACCTGGCCAAGAAGCGCGAGGAAAAGGGCGCCGACGACGTCGCCATCATCCGCGTCGAGCAGCTGTATCCCTTCCCGCACAAGGCGTTTGCGACCGAGCTGAAGAGATACCCCAACGTCACCGATATCGTGTGGTGCCAGGACGAGCCGCAAAACCAGGGCGCCTGGTTCTTCGTGCAGCACTACATCCACGAGAACATGGTGGCGGGGCAGAAGCTGGGCTATGCCGGTCGTGCCGCCTCGGCGTCGCCGGCGGTTGGCTACGCGCACCTGCACCAGGAGCAGCAGAAGGGGCTGGTCGATGCGGCGTTTGGCCGGTTGAAGGGCTTCGTGCTTCAAAAATGAACAGGGCTTGGACGTTCACAGCCGAGCGTCCGCCCGTTTCCTGCTGAGCGCTGAATCGTGTTTGAAAAGAATTGGAAGAACTCAAATGGCCATCGTTGAAGTCAAAGTCCCCGAACTGTCCGAATCCGTGGCCGAGGCCACGCTGCTGCAGTGGAAGAGGCAGCCCGGCGAGGCCGTCAAGGCCGACGAGATCCTGATCGAGGTCGAAACCGACAAGGTGGTGCTGGAAGTGCCCGCGCCGGCCTCGGGTGTGCTGGCCGAGATCGTCGAACCGGACGGCGCCACCGTGGTCGCCGAGCAGTTGCTGGCGCGCATCGACACCGAGGCCGTTGCCGGTGCTGCGGCACCGGCACCTGCCACTGCTGCCGCCGCCGCGCCTGTGGCAGCTGCGGCGCCCGCGCCCGCCGCGGTCGGCAGCAAGGCCGGTGTCGCGATGCCGGCCGCCGCCAAGCTGATGGCCGAGCACCAGCTGGCGCCCGGCTCGGTGGCCGGCAGCGGCAAGGACGGCCGCGTGATCAAGGGCGATGTGCTGGCCGCGGTGGCCGGCGGCGGCGCCAGGCCGGCCGCTCCGGCGGCGATTCCGACCGGCGTGCCGACCGCCGCGCTGCCGCAGGTGGCCGCGCCGGTCGCACCCAGCCTGGGCGACCGACCCGAGCAGCGCGTGCCGATGACGCGCCTGCGCGCCCGCGTGGCCGAGCGCCTGCTGCAGTCGCAGGCCACCAACGCCATCCTCACCACCTTCAACGAGGTGAACATGCAGCCGGTGATGGACATGCGCAAGCGCTTCCAGGAGAAGTTCGAGAAGGAGCACGGCGTGCGCATCGGCTTCATGAGCTTCTTCGTCAAGGCGGCGGTGCACGCGCTGAAGAAGTACCCGGTCATCAACGCCTCGGTCGACGGCAACGACATCGTCTACCACGGCTACTTCGACATCGGCATCGCGGTCGGCTCGCCGCGCGGCCTGGTGGTGCCGATCCTGCGCAACGCCGACCAGATGAGCTTCGCCGACATCGAGAAGAAGATCGCCGAATTCGGCAAGAAGGCCGCCGACGGCAAGCTGGGCATCGACGAGATGACCGGCGGCACCTTCTCGATCAGCAACGGCGGCGTGTTCGGCTCGATGATGTCGACGCCCATCATCAACCCGCCGCAGAGCGCCATCCTGGGCGTGCACGCCACCAAGGACCGCGCCGTGGTCGAGAACGGCCAGGTCGTGGTGCGTCCGATGAACTACCTGGCGCTGAGCTACGACCACCGCATCATCGATGGCCGCGAGGCGGTGCTGGGGCTGGTGGCGATGAAGGAGGCGCTGGAGGATCCGGCGCGCCTGCTGTTCGACATCTGATGCATTGATGCGCCGATAGCCGGAGGCTGCCATGGCACTCGTCGATGAACTCGCCAAGCTGGACGAACTGCGTCGCAATGGCGCCTTGAGCGAGGCCGAGTTCCAGCAACTCAAGGCCCGGCTGCTGGATGCGCCGCCGGCCGGATCGGGTGCGGTGGCGGCATTCAACCGGCTGCGGCGCAGCAGCAGCGACAAGTGGATCGCGGGTGTCTGCGGCGGCCTGGCGCAGGCCACCGGCCTGGAGAGCTGGGCCTGGCGCCTGATCTTCGCGGTGCTGCTGCTGTTCGGCGGCGTCGGCGTCGTCGCCTACCTGCTGTTCTGGATCTTCGTGCCGGCCGAATGACCGCGCACCGCCTTCCCCGACAAGACACACTGAACTGAGCTACCCATGTCCAAGAATTTCGACCTCATCGTCATCGGCGCCGGCCCCGGCGGCTACATCGGCGCCATCCGCGCCGCGCAACTGGGCATGAACGTCGCCTGCATCGACGAGTGGACCGGCGCCGACGGCAAGCCGGCGCCGGGCGGCACCTGCACCAACGTCGGCTGCATCCCGTCCAAGGCGCTGCTGCAAAGCTCCGAAAACTACGAGCAGGCCGCCAAGCATTTCGGCGAGCACGGCATCGGCGTCAGCGGCCTGAAGATGGACGTGGCCAGGATGATCGCCCGCAAGGACCAGGTGCTGAAGCAGAACAACGATGGCATCCTGTACCTGTTCAAGAAGAACAAGGTGACTTTCTTCCACGGCCGCGGCTCGTTCGTGAAGGCGGTCGAGGGGGGTTACGAGGTCGCCGTCGTCGGTGCGCAGAACGAGACGCTGACGGGCAAGCAGGTCATCGTCGCCACCGGCTCCAGCGCGCGCGCGCTGCCGGGCGTCGCCTTCGACGAGGAGCAGATCCTGAGCAACGACGGCGCGCTGCGCCTGGGGGCGGTGCCCAAGAAGCTGGGCGTGATCGGCTCCGGCGTGATCGGGCTGGAACTGGGCAGCGTGTGGCGTCGGCTGGGCGCCGAGGTCACGGTGCTGGAGGGCCTGCCGACCTTCCTGGCCGCGGTCGATGAGCAGATCGCCAAGGAAGCCAAGAAGGCGCTTGACAAGCAGGGCCTGAAGATCGAGCTGGGCGTCAAGGTGGGCGAGGTGAAGACCGCCCGCAAGGGCGTCAGCGTGGCCTGGACCGACGCCAAGGGGGAGGCGCAGACATTGCAGGTCGACAAGCTGATCGTCTCCATCGGCCGCGTGCCCAACACCGAGGGCCTGAACCCCGAGGCCGTGGGCCTGCAACTGGACGAGCGCGGCGCCATCGTGGTCGATGACGACTGTCGCACCAACCTGCCCGGCGTCTGGGCGGTGGGCGATGTGGTGCGCGGCCCGATGCTGGCGCACAAGGCCGAGGAGGAAGGCGTGGCGGTGGCCGAGCGCATCGCCGGCCAGCACGGGCACGTCGATTTCAACCTGATCCCGTGGGTGATCTACACCAGCCCGGAGATCGCCTGGGTCGGCAAGACCGAGCAGCAGCTCAAAGCCGACGGCGTCAAGTACAAGGCCGGCAGCTTTCCCTTCATGGCCAACGGCCGCGCGCGCGCGCTGGGCGACACCACCGGCCTGGTCAAGTTCCTGGCCGATGCGAGCACCGACGAGATCCTGGGCGTGCACATCGTCGGTCCCCAGGCCAGCGAGCTGATCGCCGAGGCCTGCGTGGCGATGGCCTTCCGCGCCTCCAGTGAGGACATCGCGCGCATCTGCCATGCGCACCCCAGCTTGAGCGAATCGATGAAGGAAGCGGCGCTGGCGGTGGACAAGCGGACGCTGAATTTCTGACATCGCACGGACTCGCGGGAACAGCGGACGGTGGGCCAGGCATTGCGGCGGGTTGCGCGCCTGATGTGGCGCCGCGGACGGAGGGTGCCGTGAGCAGCGTGCGCGCGGCCTATGAGGCCGACCTCAAGGCGCGCGGCTACCACAGCGATCCGGCGCAGCTGCGCGCGGTGACGGCGCTGCAGCGCTGCGCCGACGACTGGGCAGCGTACAAGGGCAGGCGCTCCAACCGGCTGAAGAAGATCTTCAACCACCCCGACGTTCCCAGGGGCGTCTACATGTACGGCGGCGTCGGGCGCGGCAAGAGCTTCCTGATGGACTGCTTCTACAACGCGGTGCCAATCCGCCGCAAGACGCGGCTGCACTTCCACGAGTTCATGCGCGAGGTGCACCGCGAACTGGCCGGTCTGCAGGGCATCGTCAACCCGCTCGACGAACTGGGTCGGCGCATGGCGCAGCGCTTCAAGCTGATCTGCTTCGACGAATTCCACGTCGCCGACATCACCGACGCCATGATCCTGCACCGTCTGCTGGTGGCGCTGTTCGACCATGGCGTCGGTTTCGTCACCACCAGCAACTTCAAGCCCGACGAGCTGTACCCGGACGGCCTGCACCGCGACCGCATCCTGCCCGCCATCGAGCTGCTGAACGCGCGCATGGAGGTGGTCAACGTCGATCACGGCATCGACTACCGGCGCCGCACGCTGGAGCAGGTGCAGCTGTACCACCAGCCGCTGGGGCCGCAGGCCGACGCCGCCATGAGCGATGCCTTCGACCGCCTGGCGCCGATCAGTGACGAAGATCCGGTGCTGCACATCGAGTCGCGCCAGATCCGCGCCCGCCGCCGCGCCGGCGGCGTGGTGTGGTTCGACTTCAGGGACTTGTGCGGCGGCCCGCGCTCGCAGAACGACTACCTGGAGATCGCCAGCCAGTTCCACACCGTGCTGCTGTCCGACGTGCCGCAGATGTTCGTGCGCCACGCGTCGGAGGCGCGGCGCTTCACCTGGCTGGTCGACGTGCTGTACGACCGGCGCTGCAAGTTCATCCTGTCGGCCGCGGTGCCGCCCGAGCAACTGTATACCGAAGGTCCGCTGGCACACGAATTTCCACGCACGGTGTCGCGCCTGGCCGAGATGCAATCGGCGGAATACCTTGCGCTCGAACACCGCACGGTCGATACTCAGCTGACATGATTCGCGCGTCCTGGGTCCTCCTGCTGGTTGCGGTCGCCGCCTGCACACCCTTGTCGGAGCAGCGCACGGCGCTCGACGACGCCGCGGCGTCGCAGGCTGCGGCCTTGCGCACCGCGGCGCCCGACGGCGACGCGGCGCTGGCGCCCTGGCTCGATATGCAGCGCGAGCGCGTGGCGCGCGAGCGAAGCGCCGCGCAGGCGCGCTATGAGTCCAGCGAGACCCAATGCTGGCAGCGCTTTGCCGTCAACGCCTGCCTGAGCGAGGCGCGCCAGGAGCGCCGCGCCACCTTGTACCGCTTGCGGCGGCAGGAGCTGGCCCTGAACGACATCGAACGCCAGCGCCGCACGCAGCAGCGCCTGCGCCAGCTGGATGAGAAGCAGCGCGCGCGTTGAAAGCCCGAGTGGACGCCAATCTGCATTCGCCCGAGCGCCAGCTGATCGAGTTGCGCATCGAGCATGCGGACCTGGACGCCCTGATCGACCGCGTGGCCGGGCAAGCGCCGCTGGATGAGTTGATGCTGCAGCGCCTGAAGAAACGGCGCCTGTTCCTGCGCGATCGCATCGCCCAGCTGGAAGCGGCGCTGGACCCGAAACAACCGGCATGACACCGTTGCAGCAAGCGGTGCAGGCGGCGTTCGGTGCCGATGGTCCGCTGGCCGGTGCTGCCGACGGATTTCACGCGCGCGAGGGTCAGATGCGGCTGGCGCTGGCCGTGGCCGACGTGGTCGATGAAGGCGGCGTGCTGGTGGCCGAGGCCGCCACCGGCGTCGGCAAGACCTTTGCCTACCTGGTGCCGGCGCTGCTGTCGGGTCAGCACGTGCTGCTGTCCACGGCCACCAAGACCCTGCAGGACCAGCTGTTCGGGCGTGACCTGCCGCGGCTGGCACGGGCGCTGAAGCTGCCGCTGCGCACCGCGCTGCTCAAGGGCCGCTCCAGCTACCTGTGCCTGCACCGGCTGGGCCTGGCGGGCCAGAGTGCCGAGGCGCGCGAACCGCGCCTCGCCCGCACGCTGGCACAGATCGAGCGCTGGGCACAAGTCACGCGCACCGGCGACCTGGCCGAGTTGCCCGATCTCGACGAGCGCTCACCCATCATCCCGCTGGTGACCTCGACGCGCGAGAACTGCCTCGGCGCCGACTGCCCGCAGTTCCGCGCCTGCCACGTCAACCTGGCGCGGCGCCAGGCGATGGCCGCCGACCTGGTGGTGATCAACCATCACTTGTTCTTCGCCGACCTGGCGATCCGCGAATCGGGCATGGCCGAGCTGCTGCCGACGGTGCGGGTGGCGATCTTCGACGAGGCGCACCAGCTCAACGAGACCGGCATCCAGTTCCTTGGCCAGCAGCTGGCCAGCGGGCAGCTGCTGGACTTCGCGCGCGACCTGCTGGGCGCCGGCCTGCAGCAGGCGCGCGGGCTGGCCGACTGGCAGGCGCTGGCCGGCGAGGTGGAAGCGGCGAGCCGGCGCCTGCGGCTGGCCGCCGGCACGGCGCGCGCCGCCACGCGCCTGCGCTGGGTCGACAGCGCGCCCGACGGCATCGATGCCGACGCCTGGCAGCAGGCGCTGGCGCGGCTGCAGCAGGCCCTGCGGTCGGCCGCCGCGGCGCTCGACACGGTCAGCGAGCTGGCGCCCGACTTGGTGCGCCTGCACGAGCGCGCGCTGCTGCTGGCCGGCCGCGCCGAAGCCTTTGCCCAGCCCTGCGATGCGGCGCGCGTGCGCTGGGTCGAGCTCGGCACCGGCCTGCGCCTGATCGAGTCGCCGCTTGACATCGCCGAGACCATGCGCAGCCGCCTGCTGGCCGCGCCCGACGAGCCGGGACCGGGCCGCGCCTGGGTCTTCGTCTCGGCCACGCTGGGCGACGACGAGCGCCTGTCCTGGTTCACCGGCCCGTGCGGCCTGGAGCAGGCCCGGGTGCTGCGCATCGGCAGTCCGTTCGACTACGCGCAGCAGGCGGCGCTGTACGTGCCGACGCACATGGTGCGTCCGAGCGATGCCGCCCACAGTGCCCAGGTCGCGCGCCTGGCGGGTGACGCGGCGCAGCGGCTGGGCGGGCGCACCATGGTGCTGACCACCACGCTGCGCGCGCTGCGCAGCATCGGCGACGAACTGCGGACCCGTTTCGAGGCCGACTCGGCGCTCGAAGTGCTGGTGCAGGGCCAGCTGCCCAAGCGCGTGCTGATGGAGCGCTTTCGCCAGGGCAGCCAGCGCGGCCGCGCCGGCTGCGTGCTGGTGGCCTCGGCCTCGTTCTGGGAAGGCGTGGACCTGCCGGGCGAGGCACTGCAACTGGTGGTGATCGACAAGCTGCCGTTCCCGCCGCCGGGCGACCCGCTGGTCGAGGCGCGCTGCCGCCGTGTCGAGGCCGAGGGCGGCAGCGCCTTCAGCGATTATTCGGTACCGGAAGCGGCGGTGGCGCTGAAGCAGGGCGCCGGCCGCCTGATCCGCTGCGAGACCGACGCCGGCGTGCTGGTGATCTGCGACACGCGCCTGGTGCAGATGGGCTACGGCAGGCGTCTGCTGGCCGCGCTGCCGCCGATGCGGCGCCTGGGCACGGCGGCGCAGTTCGATGCGGCATTGCAAGCGCTGGTCGAGGGGGCTCGGCCAAAGGCGTCGCCAGATGACGAAATGACCTCGCTCGCGCTTTGATGACGGCGGCCGCGCCGCCATGAAAAAGTCGCCTCGCGGCGCTTCCCGGGTCATTGACGCCGCGCCAGCGGCGCAGTCATTTCGTCATTCCGCGGTCACCAAAGCTGCCACCACGGCTTGTCCGGCCCGCGGAAGCCGCGTGTCAGGTAGGCACTGTCGGGGTAGTTCTGGTCCAGCACGCGCTTGCTGTCGTCGCGCAATTCGGTCATGCCCAGCTTGTCGTAGGACTGGGTCAGGATGTACAGCGCTTCCTCCAGCGCGGGCGCGTCGCGGTAGTCGGCGATCGCCTGCTGCGCACGGCTGACGGCGGCCACATAGGCGCCACGCGTGTAGTAGTAGCGCGCCACGTGCACGTCGTACTGCGCCAGCGCGTTGACGGTGTAGCGCATGCGCGCGCGCGCGTCGGGTGCGTAGCGCGAGTCGGGAAAGCGCCGCACCAGCTCGTCGAAGGATTCGAAGGCCTCCTTGGCGGCCTTCTGGTCGCGCTCGGACAGGTCCTGGCGCGACAGGAAGGAGAACAGCCCCAACTCGTCGTTGAAGTTGATCACGCCCTTCATGTAGAGCGCGTAGTCGATCGCCGGGCTGGCCGGGTGCAGGCGCATGAAGCGGTCCAGCGTGGCGATCGCCTCGGCCTTCTGGCCGTCCTTGAACTGCGCGTAGGCCTTGTCGAGCTGCGCCTGCTGCGCCAGCGGCGTGCCGGCGGCGCGGCCTTCCAGCGTCTCGTACAGCGGGATGGCCTTGTCGAAGGCGCCGGAGTTCAGTTCGTCCTTGGCTTCGGCGTGGATGCGGTTCGGGCTCCAGCCGGCGGTCTTGTCCACCGGCTTGCTCGAGCATCCCGCCAGCAGCGCCGCCAGCCCCAGAACCACTGCGGCAGCGGCTGATAATCGGGCACCTTGCATCAGCGGATAACCTCTTGAATCAAGCTCGGCGCATTATATCGACCCCCCCAGCCGCGGCCGAACGCATCGACGCGCCCTGGGACGCCGAGGAAGAAGCACTTGAATCTGCCGGGGCGGCCGAGCTGCGCCGGCTCGTCGTGCCCGCCGAACTGCACGGCCAACGGCTCGACCGCGGCCTGGCGGCGCTGGTGCCGGAGTTCTCGCGCAGCTACCTGCGCCAGTTGATCGACGGCGGCGCCACGCAGCTCAACGGCGCGCCCGCCGCCAAGCCGGCGCACAAGCTGCGCGCCGGTGACCAGCTGCTGATCGAGCTGCGGCCGACGCCGCAGAGTCAGGCCTTCGTGCCGCAGGCGATGGCGCTGGATGTGGTGTACGAGGACGAGCACCTGCTGGTGGTCGACAAGCCAGCCGGGCTGGTGGTGCACCCGGCACCCGGCCACTGGAGCGGCACCCTGCTCAACGCGCTGCTGGCGCGTGACGGCCGGGCGGCGCAATTGCCGCGCGCCGGCATCGTGCACCGGCTGGACAAGGACACCAGCGGACTGCTGGTGGTGGCACGCACGCCGTCGGCGATGGAGGCGCTGGTGGCGCGCCTGGCCGCGCGGCGTGTGCGGCGCGAATACCTGGCGCTGGCGCACCGGCCGTGGACGGGGCCCGCCGAGCGCGAAGTCGATGCCCCGATCGGGCGCGATCCGCGTCACCGGCTGCGCATGGCGGTGGTCGATCTCCGGCACCAGCCCGGCAGGCCGGCGCAGACGCGCATCGAGCTGCTGCAAAGCGCCGAGCCGGGCTGCCTGCTGCGCTGCCTGCTGCGCACCGGGCGCACGCACCAGATCCGGGTGCACCTGGCGCACCTGGGGCACCCGCTGGTCGCCGATGCACTGTATGGCGGTGCGCCGGCCGCCGGCATGGCACGCCAGGCGCTGCACGCACGGCGGCTGGCGTTCGAGCATCCGATCACTGGCGCCCCGCTGGATTTCAGCGCGCCGCTGCCGGCCGATCTGGCGGCGGCGCTGGCGGCGTGGGGCCTTGCTCCCGGTGAATGACGAAACGACCCGCGCGGCTGGGGCCGCGCGATGACAGAATGACGCGGCCGACGGTGCGCCGGCCCGCATACAATCGGACGACGGCAGATCGCTGGCCCACGGGGGTTTATGCAGGCGCTGGGCCGTCATTTTGTCGTGTGCGCCGCGCCTGCGGCGACGTCATTCCGTCATCAGCGCGCCCGAGGCGCACGCATTCCCCGACCTACGCAGAGCTCGTCACCGTGAATTCAGCGGACGCCAAACGCATTCTCGAGACTGCGCTGATCTGCGCGCAACAGCCCATGCCCTTGCGCGAACTGCGCGTGCTGTTCGCCGACCAGCTTGGCGCCGACACCGTCAAGGATCTGCTGCTGGAGCTGCAGGACGAATGGGCGCAAAAGGGCGTGGAGCTGGTCCAGGTGGCGAGCGGCTGGCGCTTCCAGAGCCGGCCCGAGATGCGCGAGTACCTGGACCGCCTGCACCCCGAGAAGCCGCCGCGCTACACGCGCGCCACGCTGGAGACGCTGGCCATCATC
The DNA here is from genome assembly GCA_964534975.1 of uncultured Ottowia sp. Lineage (GTDB taxonomy): Bacteria > Pseudomonadota > Gammaproteobacteria > Burkholderiales > Burkholderiaceae_C > Ottowia. The sequence goes on from CAZHSD010000012.1 coordinate 103,072, forward strand.
GCCTACCGCCAGCCGGTCACGCGCGGCGACATCGAAGACATCCGCGGTGTCACCGTGAATTCACAGCTGATCAAGCAGCTGGAAGACCGTGGCTGGATCGAGACCATCGGCCACCGCGAGACCGTGGGGCGCCCGGCGCTGCTGGCGACCACGCGTCAGTTCCTGGACGACATGGGGCTGCAGTCGCTGGAGCAGCTGCCGATGCTGGCGTCGGCGGCCGAGCAGGCGGCCAGCATGTTCGACGCGCTGGGCGCGCCGGCGGACGCCGACCCCGCTGCGGACGCCGAGGCGGTTGCCGTGGACACCGTGGCCATGGATGCGGCCGACGATGATGCGGCCGGCGCTGTCCCGGCGCCGGACCAGCCGCCGCCGGCCAGCGATGCCGCTGTGTCGCCCGGAGGCCGCGCAGCGCCGGAAGCAGCGCGCGCCGATGGCACGCCGGCGGGAGACGGCGCCGAAGCGGCGCCCGATGCCCCGGCCGACGCAGCCGAACAAGACGTCCTGGATGAGCCGATCCACTTCGGCGCGCCGGCCGATTTGCCCGACCCTGAATCGCACACGCCATGAACTCCGATCCCTCCAGCGCGCCGTCCGACGCACAGTCGCCCGAGGACAGCTCCGAGCGCCTGGTCAGCCCCGTGCCCGCCGACGGCGAAGCGGCTGCCGTGCCGGTGGCGGACCAGGCGGTTGCATCGGCGCCCGCCAGCGGGCCCGCCGATACGGCGCCTGTGCCCCATCGTCCAGCCCAAGCCTCGGGGACGGAAGCCGCCGATGACGCGCCGGTGGCCATCGACGACGTGCTGTCCGGCCGTTTCGACGCCGAGGCCGACGCGCCCGCCGGCCCGCCCAAGCGCGTGCTGCTGCCGCAGCCCGAAAGCCCGAAGCTGCACAAGGTGCTGGCGCAGTCCGGCCTGGGCTCGCGGCAGGAGATGGAGCAGCTGATCCTGGAAGGCCGCATCTCGGTCAACAACCAGCCGGCGCACATCGGCCAGCGCATCCAGTTCGGCGACCAGGTCAAGGTGGGCGGCAAGCCGATCCGGCTGCGCATCGCGCCGCCGCCGGCGCGCGTGCTGGCCTACCACAAGCCGGTCGGCGAGGTGGTCACGCACGACGATCCGCAGAACCGCCCGACGGTGTTCCGCAAGCTGCCGCGGCTGCAGCAGGGCAAGTGGCAGTCGGTCGGCCGGCTCGACCTGAACACCGAGGGGCTGCTGCTGTTCACCAACTCGGGCGAGCTGGCCAACCGGCTGATGCATCCGCGCTTCGGCCTGGAGCGCGAATACGCGGTGCGCGTGCTGGGGCAGTTGTCGGACGACGACAAGCAGCGCCTGCTGGACGGCGTGCCGCTCGACGATGGCATGGCGCAGTTCGGCTCGATCAAGGAAGAGGGGCAGGGCGAGGGCGCCAACCAGTGGTACCGCGTGACGATCTCGGAAGGGCGCAACCGCGAGGTGCGGCGCATGATCGAATCGACCGGCCACGCCGTCAGCCGGCTGATCCGCATCCGCTACGGTGCCATGCTGCTGCCGCGCGGCCTGCGCCGCGGCATGTGGATGGAGCTGGGCGAGCGCGACATTCGCGCGCTGGCGGAGGCCTCGGGCACGCCGGAGCGGGTGATCCGCGGCGCGCCCGAGCCCCGGCCCGAGCGCAGCGAAGTGCCGCGCCGTGGCCGCGGCGACCGCGCGCGCGGCGCCGGACCGCGCCCCGACCGCTCGGGTCCCGGCCGGGCGCCCGACGCCGGTCCGCGCCGGGGTCCGGCCGCGCCGCGGC
>CAZHSD010000013.1:0-84342 GCA_964534975.1 uncultured Ottowia sp.
CCCGGGTCAGATTTGAATCGGCACGGTGGGTCAAATTTGAATCGGCGCGGACACCAAGCCGACCTGTGTGGTGCGACGGTCAGCATTCCCGCTGACACCCGCCGCCGAAGGCTTTGTAGCGGCTTTGATGGTGGAAGCACGCGCCATCGAACGAGCTACGACGTTTGATTCATGAGGAGCTTCGCTTCAGGCCACGCAGCATTGATCCAATAGGTATAGGTCCTCGCAAACCGCTTGCAAGCAGTACGGAGCAGTTCACCAACTCATCCTCTGAGAGCCCCCGCGCCGTACCGCCCCTGAAAAAAGTCAGGAGGTTCTGAGACAAACGCGCTCTGAGACGGGTTTTCTGGCGCCCCGGCCTGACGCGCAGTCAGGAGGCCAAAGCAGAAAGCCCCGCGTGGTGCGGGGCTTCGGGCATCTTCAAATCGCAGTTAGCGAGTTGGAAGGTCGTGTCCTGGCGGAGAAGGAGGGATTCGAACCCTCGATGCGGTAAACCGCATACCGGATTTCGAGTCCGGCGCATTCGACCACTCTGCCACCTCTCCTGGTTCGCGTCGAAGGGCGGATTCTAGCAGCCGTGGGGCTGCCTTGCCGCCATCGTTCATTCAGGGCGTCAGCACTTCCAGGTCGCCGAGGTAGGGTTGCAACAGCTTCGGGATGCGGATCGAGCCATCGGCGTTCTGGTGGTTCTCCAGTACCGCCACCAGCGTCCGGCCGACGGCCAGGCCGCTGCCGTTGAGGGTGTGCACCAACTCGTTCTTGCCGGCCGCGTTCTTGAAGCGCGCCTGCATGCGGCGCGCCTGGAAGGCCTCGCAGTTGCTAACCGATGAAATCTCGCGGTAGGTGTCCTGCGCCGGCACCCACACTTCCAGATCGTAGGTCTTGGCGGCGCCGAAGCCCATGTCGCCGGTGGACAGCAGCACCACGCGGTAGGGCAGCTCCAGCTGCTGCAGGATCGCCTCGGCGTGGCCGACCATCTGCTCCAGCGCCTCGTAGCTGTGGTCGGGGTGCACGATCTGCACCATCTCGACCTTGTCGAACTGGTGCTGGCGGATCATGCCGCGCGTGTCGCGCCCGGCGCTGCCGGCTTCGGAGCGAAAGCAGGGCGTATGCGCGGTCAGCCTGATCGGCAGGTCGGCCTCGGCCACGATCTCGCCGCGCACCAGGTTGGTGAGCGACACCTCGGAGGTCGGGATCAGGTACAGCGGATCGCCCTCACCCTCCTGGCCGCCCTTCTTGGCGGCGAACAGGTCGGCCTCGAACTTGGGCAGCTGGCCGGTGCCGCGCAGCGTGTCGGCGTTGACGATGTAGGGCGTGTAGCACTCGGTGTAGCCGTGCTGCGTGGTCTGCACGTCGAGCATGAAGGCGGCCAGCGCGCGGTGCAGGCGCGCCACCGGGCCGCGCATGAAGGCAAAGCGCGCGCCAGCCAGCTTGGCGCCGGTCTCGAAGTCCAGGCCCAGCGGCTCGCCCAGCTCGACATGGTCGCGCACCGGAAAGTCGAACGTGCGCGGCGCCAGGCCGTGTGGCGCCCAGCGGCGCACTTCCTGGTTGGCAGCCTCGTCGGCGCCGACCGGCACGCTCGCGTGCGGCAGGTTGGGCACGCCCAGCAGCAGGGTGTTCAGCTCGTGCTGGATCACGTCGAGCCGCGCGGCGGAGGCGTCCAGCTCGTCCTTGATCGAAGCCACCTGCGCCATCAGCTCATCGGCGCTTTCGCCCTTCGACTTGCGCTGGCCGATCTGCTTGCTGGCGCTGTTGCGCTGTGCCTGCAACTCCTCGGTGCGGGTCTGGATCGTCTTGCGCTCGGCTTCCAGCGCCTTGAAGGCGGTCTCGTCGAAGAAAGGCTGGGGATTCTTGCGGGTGTTCAGGCGCGCCAGCACGGCGTCCAGATCTTTGCGGAGCAGGATGGGATCGAGCATGGGGGCAAATTGTAGGTGGGGCGTACCAGCACCCTCGCCGCGACGCGGGGCCAAGGCACCGCCGCGCCGAGGGATGAGCCGTGGATTCCGGCCGGCGCGCATCGACGCTGAGTCAAGCGGAATCTGCTTCTGATGAACACCGTCATTCCGGCGCAAGCTGGAATCCATGGCTGTCGCTTAGTGGACGTGATGTTTCTTCAGGAAAGTTCTTTGATTCCAGCCTACGCCGGAATGACGGAGGAAATGCTTGCGCCACGCTCGTGAGGTTAGCCCCCATGGGCCTGCACCGGGATGACAGGGATGGGTGGTTCATTGAGCCGGCTGGGAAATCCGGCTGCAGGCCAGGCGTTCAGCTCAGATGGCTCAGCTTGGCTTGGTCCGCGTCGTCGAGCTTGAGGCCCTTGGGCAGCGGGAACTTGATGGTTTCCTCGATGCCGTCGAGCTTGCGCACCGACAGCGCGCCCAGCCGCTTCAGCCGCTCGATCACCTGCTGCACCAGGACGTCGGGCGCCGAGGCGCCGGCCGTGAGACCGATGCGCGTCTTGCCGGCGAACCATTCGCGTTTCAGCTCGTCGGCGCTGTCGACCATGTAGGCGGCGGTGCCGAGCTTGCGTGCCACCTCACGCAGGCGGTTGGAGTTGCTGCTGGTCGGGCTGCCGACCACGATCACCACGTCGACCTGGCGCGCCATCAGCTTGACCGCGTCCTGCCGGTTCTGCGTCGCGTAGCAGATGTCCTGCTGCTTGGGCTCGCGCACGTTGGGAAAGCGCGCCTTCACCGCGGCGGTGATCTCGGCCGCGTCGTCCACGCTCAGCGTGGTCTGCGTGACCACGGCCAGCTTCTCGGTCTGCGCCGGCTGGATGCGCGCCACGTCGGCGACGGTCTCCACCAGGTGGATGCCACCCTCGAGCTGGCCCATGGTGCCCTCGACCTCGGGATGGCCCTTGTGGCCGATCATGATGAACTCGTAGCCCTCGCGGTGCAGCTTGGCGACCTCGACGTGCACCTTGCTGACCAGCGGGCAGGTGGCGTCGAACACCTTGAAGCCGCGCGCCGCCGCCTCGAGCTCGACCGACTTGGGCACGCCGTGGGCGCTGAACACCAGCGTCGCGCCGGGCGGCACGTCGGCCAGGTCCTCGATGAAGATCGCGCCCTTGGCCTTGAGGTCGTTGACCACGTAGGTGTTGTGCACGATCTCGTGGCGCACGTAGATCGGCGCGCCGAACTTGGCCAGCGCGCGCTCGACGATCTCGATCGCGCGGTCGACACCAGCGCAGAAGCCGCGCGGCTCGGCCAGAAGGACTTGACTGTTCCCCACCATCACAACACCCCGATCACTTGGACTTCGAAGGTCACCGGCTGCCCGGCCAGCGGGTGGTTGAAGTCCAGCCGCAGCGCACCGTCCTCACGCACCGCCTGCACCACGCCGGCAAACCGGCCCTCGCCGCCGGGCGTCGGCAGCTGCACCACCTCGCCGACCTGGTATTGCTCGTCGGGGTCGCCCAGCTCGTCCAGGTCCTTGCGCGACAGCCACTGGATCATGTCCGGATTGCGCTCGCCGAAGGCCTCGCCGGCGGGGATCTCGAAGGTCGCGCGCGCGCCCTCGGCCAGCCCGATCATGCGCTGCTCGACCGCGGGCGCCAACTCGCCGTTGCCGATCGACAGCGTCGCCGGCTGGCCGCCAAAGGTGTTGATGACATCGCCCTGCGGGCCGGCCAGGCGGTAGTGCAGGGTAAGGAAGGATCCCGGTTCGACGGTGCTCATGCATGCCCCAGATAAACTGGCCCGATTGTAGGAAAGCGCTCCGACCGACTGCCGCCATGTCATTGAAAGACCTTCCGCCCGACGCGCGCCCGCGCGAAAAGCTGCTGGCGCGCGGTCCGGGTGCCTTGAGTGACGCCGAGCTGCTGGCCCTGCTGCTGCGCACCGGCCTGGCGGGCAAGAGCGTGCTGCAGCTGGCGCATGAGCTGCTGGGCAGCTTCGACGGCATCGCCGGCCTGCTGCACACCGACGCTGACGCGCTCAAGCAGGTCAAGGGCCTGGGCGGGCCGGCCAAGCGCGCCGAGCTGGTGGCGGTGCTGGAGCTGGCGCGCCGGGCACTGGCGCAGCAACTCAAGGAGCGCGCGGCCTTCGACTCGCCCGCCGCAGTCAAGAATTATCTGCAGCTGCAGCTGGCGCAGCGTCAGCACGAGGTGTTCGCGGCGCTGTTCCTGGACAGCCAGAACCGCCTGATCGCGCTGGAAGAGCTGTTTCGCGGCACGCTGACGCAGACCAGCGTGTACCCGCGCGAGGTGGTGCTGCGCGCCCTGCACCACCACGCCGCCGCCGTGGTGCTGGCACACAACCACCCCAGCGGCAGCGTGCAGCCCAGTCGCGCCGACGAGGCGCTGACGCAGCAACTCAAGGCGGCACTGGCGCTGGTTGACGTGCGCGTGCTCGATCACGTCATCGTGGCGCCGGGCGAGGCGCTGTCGATGGCGGAGAAGGGCTTGCTGTGAAGGCCAAGTCGTTCCAGGAGCTGAAGGCCATGCGCGTCCGGCTGGCCGAAGCCGAAGCGCAGGCCGCCAAGGAGGCCGCCGCGCGCGCCGCGGCGGCGAGGAAGGCGCGCGCCGAGCAGAACCTGTTCGCGCACGCCATCGGTCCCACGCAACCGCTGCGCCCGCATGGCCGGGTGGTGCACGCGCCCGCGCCGCCGCCGGTGGCGCCGCGCCAGCGCGAGCTGGACGAGCAGGCCGTGCTGCGCGAGGCGATCTCGGACGAGATCGACACCAGCACCCTGCTGCACACCGACGAGCGGCTGAGCTTTCACCGTCCCGGCATCGGCCCCGACGTTTGCCTGAAGCTGCGGCGCGGCCACTGGGCGGTACAGGCGCAGATCGACCTGCACGGCCTGCGCAGCGACGAGGCGCGCGAGGCGCTGGGGCAATTCCTGCGCGAGGCGCAGCGCGCCGGCCTGCGCTGCGTGCGCGTGGTGCACGGCAAGGGCCTGGGCTCGCCCGGCCGCGCGCCGGTGCTCAAGGCCAAGGTGCAGGGCTGGCTGATCCAGAAGCAGGAAGTGCTGGCCTTCGTGCAGGCGCGGCCGCTGGAAGGCGGCGCCGGCGCGCTGATGGTGCTGCTGGCGGCGCCGGCCGCGAAGTGATCTGCGCCTCGATCAGCTCGCACCGCTGGCCGCCGCCTCGCGCCGCACCTGCAGCGCGCGCCAGACCAGCAGGGCCAGCGCCGCCGCCGCCGGCAGCGCCAGGGCGGCGAAGGCCACGCGATAGCTGCCGCTGGCGCCGGCCAGCGCGCCGAACGCGGGCGAGCCGCACACCACGCCCATGAAGGTGAACATCAGCGTGCCGCCGGTGGCCACGCCGGCCTGGCCGGGCGGCGCCTGGCGCGCCACGGTGGCCAGGTAGACGCCGTTCCAGCCGATCGCCGACGCGCCCAGCAGCGCCACGATGGCCCAGATCAGCGCCGTTGGCCAGCCGGCCTGCAGCAGCGCGGTGAGCAGGCTGCCGGCGATCATCAGCAGCGCCAGCAGGATCAGCGTGTTGCGTGGCCCCAGGCCGCGGTCGGCCACCGCACCCCAGGCGATGCGGCCAACCACGCCGGCCAGTTGCGACACCGACAACGCCGCGCCGGCGGCCAGCAGCGTCATGCCAAGCGACTCGTTCAGGTAGGTCACCATGTAGGCCGTCACCGCCACCTGCACCGCCGAGAACAGGAACGAGCAGGCCGCCAGCACCGCCAGCGGCTTGTGGCCCAGCACCATGCGCACCGGCTGCAGCAGCGCACCCAGCGCCAGCGGCTGCGCCGGCTGCCGGTCGGCGTCCAGCGGTGCGCGCAGCGGCTGCGACAGCGCCGCGCTGCCCAGGCACAGCGCCGCCACCGCCGCCAGCGCACCCTGCCAGCTCAGCGCCAGCGCCATGCCGGGCACCAGCGCCCCGGCCAGCATGCCGCCCGCCGGCACGCCGGTCTGCTTGACCGAGAACACCAGCGCCATCCGATCGGCCGGCGTGGTGCGCGCCAGCAGGTGCGAACTGGCCGGCGTGATCGGCCCATAGCCGGCGCCGATCAACAAGGCCCCCAGCGCCACCGCCGGCAGCCAGGGGATGGCGCACAGCAGCAGGCCGATGGCCGACAGCAGCAGCCCGAGCTGGCTGACACGGATCGCACCCAGGCGTCGCACCAGGGTGCCACCGACCAGGCTGGCCAGCATGGCGGTCAGGTAGCACAGCGCGACGTAGCTGCCCACCAGCGTGGTCGACACGCCGAGCGCGCGCGCCGCCACCGGCGCCATCGCCGGCAGCGTCAGCAACGCCATAGACACCATGGCCTGGATGGCGGTGGTGACGATCAGGCTCCACCAGGCGCTGGGCGCCGCCAGGTCGGGCTCGGGCGCGCTCATGCCGTGTGGAGAAGCGGGTTTGCGGGGTTCAAGGGCGGCTCCGGCAGGCGTCGAAACGTTTGCCATACTATCGTTTGCATAGCAACCGAGGGCGTCGTCAAGAGGCTTGATTCTAGGCGTCGCGCCGCCCCGGCAGAGCGCTCATGCGGCGCCCGCGGCACCCGGCATGGGGTCGACGGACGGCACCATGTCGGCAGCGGATTGCTGCGCCGGCACGCCGCCATTGGCGGCGCGCACCGCCTGATCAGCGGCCGCTGCGGCGGCTTCGGCCGCTCTCGCACGCTCTTCGGGCGACCACAGAAAGCGTGCCAGCGTGGTATCGGCCTCGGCGCCGGGCATGGCATCCTCGGTGTCATCGGCATCGATGTCCAGCTTGAGCGGGTCGCCGTAGTCGCGGCGCAGATTGATCGAGCTCTTCTCACCCACCGCGTCGAAGCTGCGCCTGAGCCAGCGCTGCGCGCTCTCCTGCCCCAGGGCGAACAGCTTTTCGACCGTGGCCGGCCGCGGCGCCACCTTGCTGGACGCCGGCATCTCGGCCAGTGCGGCGCCGCCATCGATGCGGTGCATGTGGATCGGCTGCAGCCCGTCCGGCGCCAGGCCGCGCTCGACCAGCTCGTTGATCAACGCGATGGTGCGCATCTGCGCGATCAGGCTGGCGTTGAAGGTCAGGTCGCCCACCCGGTCGGCGATCTCCGCCGCCGAGGTCGGCTTGCCGGGCCGCTTGAGCGGATTGATCTGCACCAGCAGGATGTCGCTGCTCTCGGGCATCTCGACCAGGGGGCCGAGCGCCGGATTGGCCGAGTAGCCACCGTCCCAGTACAGCTTGCCGTTGATCTCGGGCGCCTGGAACAGCTGCGGCAGGCAGGCCGAGGCCATCACCGCCTGCGCGCTCAGGCGGCGGCCGGAGAACACCTCGGCGCGGCCGGTCTCGACCTCGGTCGCGGCCACGAACACGCGCGGCGACTTCAGCCGGCCGAGGCGATCGAAGTCGATCTCCTCCTCGATCAGCTTGCGCAGCGGGTTGTAGTCCAGCGGATTGATCTGATAGGGCGAGAACTTGGTCAGTGCGCCCGGCAGTGCACCCAGCATCAGCCGGGTCAGCTGCGGCGTGCCCTGGCTGGCGGCGCCCAGGTTCATGATCTTGGTCCAGAGTCTGGCCAGCGAGGCGCGCGCGCCCTCATGGGGATCTTCCTTCGCGGCCTCGGCCAGCGCCCAGCCATGCGCCAGCGCGACCGCGTTGAGCGCGCCTGCGCTGGTGCCGCTGATGCCGGCGAAGTCGAGCCGCCCGTCCATCAGCAGGGCGTCGAGCACGCCCCAGGTGAAGGCGCCATGCGCGCCGCCGCCCTGCAGCGCCAGATGAACCGTCTTGGTGATCTTTTCCATGCCGAAAAGTGAACCACAGCCAGACGACAGAAAGTCGGGGCCAGACTCTATTTCGGCGCTTCTGGCGACTCCGGCCTACACGCGTGTGGCTTGGATGACGCGCCTGACGGCGCATGAGCTCGCCACGCAACAGCCTCGATGACAGCATGACTGCAACCTCCTGTCATGGCGCGCAGCGCCGTCATCGATGGCGCAGCCGAGGTCATTTCGTCATTTCGTCATCACTCGGCCGCGCGCCGCAGCGTCTCCACCACCGGCCGGCGCAGCACCTCGCGCAGGCCCCACCAGCCGGCGGCCAGGGCCAGCGCGGCACCGACGACGCTGCCGGCCAGCGGCACCAGCGGCGAGGCGGTCCAGTGGAACTGGAACACGTAGCGCGCCATGGCCCAGCCGACGCCGACCGCCACCACGCTGGCCAAAAAGCCCGCCAGCAGGCCGACGCCGATCAGTTCGGCGCGCTGCACCTGCGCCAGCAGGCGGCTGCCGGCGCCCACCGCGCGCATGATGGCGAACTCGCGCGCGCGCTCCTCGCGCGTGGCGCTGACGGCGGCGAACAGCACGATCAGGCCCGCCGCCAGCGTGAAGCCGAACAGGAACTCGACCGCCCGGATCACCTGGTCCAGCACCCGCTGCACCTGCGCGATGGTGCTGCTCATGTCGACGTTGGTGATGTTCGGAAACTGCCGCACCAGCGCGTGGTCGAAGCCGGGCCGCTCCGGCGCGCGGTAGGCGGCGATGTAGGTGATCGGCAGCTCCGGCATCTCGGCCAGCGGGAACATGACGAAGAAGTTGACGTGCATCGAGGCCCAGTCGACCTTGCGCAGCGAACTGATGCGCGCCTCGGTCGGCACGCCGGCGATGTCGAAGCGCAGCGTGTCGCCCAGCTTCAGGTTCAGGCTCTTGGCCAGGCCCTCCTCGACGCTGATCGCGCCGGCTTCGCCCTGCTGCCAGCGGCCGGCCGCGATCTGGTTGTGCGGCGGCTTTGCCAGCGCGTGCGACAGGTTGAACTCGCGGTCGACCAGGCGCTGGGCGCGCTCGTCGGCGAAGCTCTCGGGCGACACCTCGTGCCCATTGACGGCCACCAACCGGCCGCGGAACATCGGGTACCAGTCCAGGCGCGTGATGCCGGCCTCGGCCAGCCGGGCGCGGAACGACTCGGCCTGCTCGGGCATGATGTTGATGACGAAGCGGTTGGGCGCGTCGGCCGGCGTGGCGGCGCGCCAGCTGTCGACCAGGTCGGTGCGCAGCAGCACCAGCAGCACCAACGCCAGCAGGCCCACCGCCAGGCTGCTGACCTGCACCACCGCGTAGGCCGGCCGCGCCGACATCTGGCGCGTGGCCAGCACCATCCAGCGCGGCGCCGTGGCCTCGTTGACCACGCCTCGCAGCAGCCGCACCGCGCCCCAGGACAGCAGCGCGAACAGTAGCACCGCGCCGGCAAAGCCGCCGACGGCGATCAGGCCCAGCTTGAGGTCCGAGCTGACGGCCAGCAGCAGCGCGGCGAAACCGATCACGCCCAGCGCCAGCACCGCCAGCGACGCCGGCCGCAGCGCTCCGACGTCGCGCCGGATCACGCGCAGCGGCGGCACCTGCGCCAGTTGCAGCACCGGCGGCAGGCCGAAGGCGATGAGCAGCGTCAGCCCGATGCCGAGCCCGAACAGCAGCGGCCACGGGCCGGGCGCCGGCAGCGCGGCCTCGACCAGGCCCGCCAGCAGCAGCACGAACACATGGTGCATGGCGTAGCCGATCAGCACCCCGGCCAGGCTGGCGGCAAGACCCACCAGCACGAACTCCACCGTGTAGGCGCCGGCGATGCGCCGCTGCGGCAGGCCGAGCACGCGCAGCATGGCGCAATCGTCCAGGTGGCGCGCCGCGAAGCCGCGCGCCGCCAGCGCCACCGCCACCGCCGACAGCAGCGCCGCCAGCAGTGCCACCAGGTTGAGGAACTTCTCGGCCCGCTCCAGCGTGGTCTGCATCTCGGGCCGGCCGCTGCCCAGCGACTCCAGCCGCACGCCATGCACGCCGGGCTTCTTCACCTCGGCCTCGGCCCAGGCCAGGAAGCGTTGCACCGCCGCCTCGGGCCCGGCCACCGCCAGGCGCCAGGTGATGCGGCTGGCCGGCTGCACCAGGCCGGTGGCGGGCAGGTCGGCGGCGTGCATCATCACGCGCGGGGCAAAGTTCATGAAGCCGGCGCCGCGGTCGGGCTCGTTGGCGATCAGGCGCGCGATGCGGAAACTGCTGTCGCCCAGCAGCAGGGTGTCGCCGCTTCGCAGCGCCAGCGCCTCCAGCAGCGGCGGATCGACCCAGACCTCGCCGCGCGCCGGGATGGCGTCGGTCGGCTCGCCCAGGCGATCCTGCGCGTCGCGCGCCAGCCGCAGCTGGCCGCGCAGCGGGTAGCCCTGATCAACCGCCTTCAGCGCCACCAGCCGCGTGGCGCCGCCTTGCGCGTCGCTCGCCCGGCCCATGGTCGGAAAGCTCAGCGTCAGCGCCTGCGCCAGCCCCAGTTCGCGCGCCTGCGCCGCCCACAGGTCGGCGGGCGGGTTGTCGCTGACCACCACTGCGTCGCCGCCCAGCAGCTGGCGCGCATCGCGCTGCAGGCCGCCCTGCAGGCGGTCGGAGAAGAAGCTCACGCTGGTCAGCGCCGCCACCGCCAGCGTCACCGCCACCATCAGCAGGCGCAACTCACCCGAGCGCAGGTCGCGCCACAGGCTGCGCCAGCCCAGGGTCCATGCAGATACCGTCATGGCGCGCACTGTACGCAAGTCGTTCGACTGATGTTCACTGGCTTGAGAGCTAAACGCCTGAAAACAGCCGGGCGCAAAGGACGCAAGATCAATGCAGAGGACGCAAAAAATTCATGGTGCTTGCACGGCATCGATGTTCACCGTGGATACAAGTGCTGACGGGTAAACGGCGCAAGCGCCCCAAGGCGGTTACGCGCAGTGTGGCCTGCGGCTTCAGCGCTGTAACTCCAGGCGGCGCTCGATGCGCTCGAGCCGCTGGTCGAAATGATCGGCCTGCACCTGCCCCTGCGCGATGGTGCTGGCCAGGTGGCCGATGTGCTGGATGATCGACGCTTGGCCCGCCTCCAGGTTGGACAGGCGCCGCGTCACCTCCTCCAGCTTGCGCTCGATGCGACCCTGCGTTTCCTGAAAACGCCTCAGGTGCTCGATCACGATGTTTTCGACGTTTTCCATGGCAGCAGTGTATGCCGATCCAGGCAAAAAGACTTGTGTCAGGCACCGGCCAATTGAGGTTGCCACTGCACGCGCTCGGGCGCGCTGTAGCACAGGAAGCGCTTGTTCACCGCGCGCCCGATCGCGCACAGGCCAAGCCGCTGGGCCACCTGCAGGCCCATCTGGGTGATGCCGCTGCGCGAGACCACGATCGGCACCCCCATCTGCGCCGACTTGATGATCATCTCGCTGGTCAGGCGCCCGGTGGTGTAGAAGATCTTGTCGCCGCCGCGCTGCGTGGCCGCATCCTGCAGCCACATCCAGCCGGCGATGGTGTCGATGGCGTTGTGGCGGCCGACGTCCTCGATGAAGGTCAGCATGCGCTCGCCGGCGAATAGGGCGCAGCCGTGCACCGAGCCGGCCGACTTGTAGGTGCTCTCCTGCAGCCGGATCGCGTTCAGCAGACCGTACAGCTCGGCCTGCGTCACGCCGGCGTCGCCCAGCGCGATGCCATCCAGATCCTGCATCAGGCCCCGGAACACGCTGCCCTGGCCGCAACCGGTGGTGACCACGCGCTGCGCGGTGCGCTCCTCGATGCGCTCGATGCCCTGGCGCGTGCGCACCGAGGCGGCGCCGACGTCCCAGTCGACGGTGATCGATTCCACCTCGTCGGGCGAGGCCACCAGACGCTGGTTGCGCAAGTAGCCCAGCACCAGCCATTCGGGCCGCGCGCCCAAGGTCATCAGCGTGACCAGTTCGCGCTTGTCGACGTAGACGGTGAGCGCGCGCTCGGCCGGGATCGAAGCCTCCTGCGCCTGGCCGTGCTCGTCGATCACCCGCACGCGCTCGGTCAGCGGCGCGCTGGCTTGGGTCAGGAGCGGGGTCGGCATGCGCAGGGAGACACTTCGGGGCAGCAAACGGGGCGGCGGCACGGGCCGCGCGGCCAGCAGGTCAGTGTAGGGCTTGCCGCCGTTCAGTGCTTGTCGGCCGGCGTGGCGTCGGCTGCGGAAGCCGCCTCCGGCCCGGTGCCCGAACGCCGCGCCGGGATGTGGCCGGCCACGACGTCCTCATGCCACAGCCCATGGTGCTCGCGCGCCCAGGCGGCGTCGACCCAGCCGTCGCGCATCGCCCGGTGGGCGCCGCGCACGCCGATCGTGCCCATGTAGATGTGTCCGGCCAGCATGGCGATCATGATCAGCGCGGCACCCAGGTGGATGGTGTGCACGATCCGCATCTCACCCTCGGTCTCGCCCCAGTCGGCGATCAGACCGTCCAGCACCAGGCCGGAGCCGACGGCGACCAGGCCTGGCAGGAACATGCCCCACCAGTACATGCCTTTCTGGCCCGCGTTGAAACGGTGCGCGGGCACGGGCGCGCCACCGAACAGGCCGCCGAGACGGGTCAGCCAGCGCCAATCCGCGGCGCTCGCGATGTTGTCGCCAAGGAAGGTGATCAGCACCAGCATCAGCGAGGCTGCGAACAGCGGACCGGCGAAGCTGTGGATCAGCTTCAGCGCCTCGGACAGCGGCTGCGCCAGCCCTGGCGGCAAGACGAAGCGACCGAAGGCCATCACGATGCCGGTCGTCGCCATCAGCACGAAGACCATGGCATTGGTCCAGTGCAGCGCGCGCTCCAGCGGCGTGAAGCGCTCGATCGCCGGCGGCCCGTCGTTGCCGGCCGCGCCCAAGGGACCCTTGAGCACATGAAACAGCGCCAGCGCCACCAGCGCCATCAGGATCAACGCGCCGCCGTAGGGCAGCAGCCAGTGGCTGGCCGGATCCGCCGTAGCCGCCTGCTGCGCCCGTGCCGCACTGGAAAGCACCAGCAGTACGCCCGCGGCGCGGATCGATCCGGGTATTCGCCTCACGGCGAGGCCCAATCTCGCTCAATCTGCACACGACATACCAAGGCTCGGGGCCGCAACTTGATACTTGCCGCGACGTCTAGGCTGGCTGCAAATGAGAAGCTCAAAGCAATCACGAATTCATTATCAGCGGGGTCGTCATCAGAGTTTCACGATGGATTGCAACGCAATGGACCTACTTGCGGTTGTCTCACCATCGCGCCTAAGATGACACACTCAATCATCCCAACGCAGGAGGAGCCTTCATGAGTACCAACGAGCAAGGTGATTATCTGGCCTCTCCACGTCGTCGCAGCCTGCTGCGAGCAGCGCCAGGCTCGATGTTGTGGGCACTCGCTGGTGGCTTGGCCAGTCGTGCAAATATTGTGTCAGCACAGGCACTTGCAGGTGGACCGCCCGAAATTGATCAACTGGCGATACGCGTGGTGACTGACTCATACCATCACGCCTTTGAGCCAACGCGCCGGCTGCGCGACTTGCAGGTACAGCGCTACGCGTTCGGCCTGTCAAAAAGTGGGGCCGCACCACGCACGCTGCAAAACGAATGGGGGCTGTCACTGCATGTCGAGTCCAAGCGCAACTCTGAAAAGCGTCAGGTGCTGATCGATTTCGGTTACACACCAGAGACGCTGAACAACAACTTGGAATTGCTCGGCATCGACCCTGCACAACTCGACGCACTGGTTCTATCGCACGGGCACTACGATCACTTTGGTGGACTGGTCGGTTTTCTGAAGCATCATCAGGGCCGACTGCGTCCAGACTTGCCTTTTGTACTTGGCGGAGAGGAATGCTTCTGTACACGTGAAGCAGGTGTGGGCGATGCGGCGGGCTTTTTTGGCGCACTGGATCGCGAGGCGATCCGCACCGCGCGGTTGCGTGTTGAGTTCGCAGAGCGGCCCAGCCTGATTGCTGAACATGGCTTCTCCACAGGGCGTATTTCAACCGACAGCTTTGAGCGGGTACTTGCTCCGACCCGTATGGGGGTCGGCTTGAAAGACGGCGTGGGCTGCGCGCCCGAAGGATTACCTGAAGCCAAACGCAGCGTCGCCACCATGATTCCTGACGACTTCCAACACGAACAAGCCACCGTCTATCACGTCAAGGATAAGGGCCTGGTCGTGATGACATCCTGTGGACATCGCGGCATAGTCAACTCGGTCGCAACTGCACGCAAAGTGTCAGGTGTACAAAAGGTGCATGCCGTGCTGGGCGGTTTTCACCTAGCCCCGCATCCAATCGAGTATCAGCGGCAGACAGCCGAGGAACTCAAGGCGATTGAACCCGACTGGCTGATCCCCATGCATTGCACTGGTGAAACCTTCATCGGCATTGCACAGCAGCTTTTCGGTGACCGAATGGTGCGCTCCTCCACTGGCACTCGTCTGGTTTTCGGCAGCATCTGAAGCGCCGACGGTCGCTGATGATTGGCTGGCATGGCCGCATGCCTACGGATGCCGGGTCCATAAGCAGGCCTACTGGTCATTCGGCCCAGTCGGGTTTTGTACACCTTGGGCAATTTGACCCCTATCAAACAAAGGGTCAGATCAGTTAGCTACCCTGCCCCACCATGCACTACGACCTTCTCATCAGCGGCGCCGGCCCGGCCGGCCTGTGCCTGGCGCGCTCGCTGTCGGGCCTGGGCCTGGCGATCGCGGTGGTGGAGCAGCAGGCCGCCGACGCGATCGAGCACCCCGCCTTCGACGGCCGCGAGATCGCACTCAGCCAGGCATCGGCGGCGACGCTGCGCCGGCTCGGCGTGCTGCAGCGCATCGAGGCCGATGACCCGGCGGCGCTGTCGCCGCTGCGCGATGCGCAGGTGCTCAACGGCCCGTCGAGGTTCGCGATGGTGATCGGCCACGGCCTGACCGCGCGCAGCGAGCTGGGCTGGCTGGTGTCCAACCACCTGATCCGGCGCGCCGCCTGGCAGGAGCTGCAGGACAGCATCGCCCGCCACGGCGACGTCACGCTGATCAGCGGCGACGGCGTGGCGCGCGTCAGCGCCGACGCGCAGGCGGCGCAGGTCACGCTGGCCAGCGGCGCCACGCATTCGGCGCGGCTGCTGGTGGCGGCCGACAGCCGGTTCTCGCCGACGCGGCGCGCGATGGGCATCGGCGCCACCATGCACGATTTCGGCCGCACCATGGTGGTGTCGCAGGTCGAGCACGACGAGCCGCACCAGCACATGGCCTGGGAATGGTTCGGCCACGACGGCCAGACCATGGCGCTGCTGCCGATGAACGACGACCCGGCCAGCGGCGCGCACCGCGCCTCGGTGGTGCTGACGCTGCCGCCCCATCGGATCGAGCCGCTGCTGGCGCTCGACCAGGAGGCGTTTGGCGCCGAGCTGACGCGCCGCTTCGACCGCCGCTTGGGCAGCATGCGATCGGCCAGCACGCGCCACGCCTACCCACTGGTGGGCGTGTACCCGCACCGACTGGTGGCCCGGCGCTTCGCCTGCATCGGCGACGCCGCGGTCGGCATGCACCCGGTGACGGCGCACGGCTTCAACTTCGGCCTGCTCAGCGTCGAGACGCTGGCGCGCGAGCTGCGCACGGCACATGCCGCCGGCCGCGACCTGGGCGCGCCCGAGCCGCTGGCGCGCTACCAGCGCATGCATCGCCTGGTGACGCGGCCGCTGTACGAGGCCACGCGCATCGTCGCCGGGCTGTACACCAATGACAGCCGCCCGGCGCATCGGCTGCGCGACGTGGTGCTGCGCGTGGCCGACCGCGTGACGCCGTTCAAGTGGGCGATCGCAACCTCGCTCGCGGGTGGCGGGCGCTGACGCCAGCCGGCTTCAGCCGGCCGGCTCGACCCGCACGGCGCAGTACTTCAGCTCGGGGATCTTGCCCATCGGGTCGAGCGCGGCGTTGGTCAGCAGGTTGGCCGCCGCCTCGCGGTAGGCGAACGGGATGAAGACGCCGCCGACCGGCGTGCCGTCGTCCTGGCGCACGGTCAGCTCGACCTCGCCGCGGCGCGAGCGCACGCGCGCAACCCCACCGGGCGCCAGACTCAGGCGCCGCATGTCGTCGCCGTGCATCGACACCGTCGGCCCCGGCTCGATGGCGTGCAACACCTCGGAACGGCGCGTCATGGCGCCGGTGTGCCAGTGCTCGAGCTGGCGGCCGGTGATCAGCACCATCGGGTAATCGGCGTCGGGCCGCTCGTCGGGCGGCACGATGTCGGCCGGCACCAGGCGGATGCGGCCGCTGGGCGTCGGCACGCTGTCGGTGAACACGATCGGCTGGCCGGGATCGTCTTCGGTGAGGCACGGGTAGGTCACGCTGCTTTCCCTGACCAGGCGGTCCCACGTGATGCCGGCGATGGCGCCATGCATGGCGCAGCGCATCTCGTCGTAAACCGTGGCGACGCCGTGGTATTTGAACTCCTTCCCCCGCTGGGGGAAGGTTGGGATGGGGGCAACCCCCGTTTCGGGTTCAGGCGCGTGTGGCCCCCACCCCAGCCCTCCCCCAGCGGGGGAGGGAGTCTCTTCTTCATAGCGCCAGTCCAAGCCCATGCGCTGCGCCAGCTGCTGGATGATCCACAGATCGGCCCGCGCCTCGCCCGGCGGCGTCAGGGCCTGCCGGCCCAGCTGCACCATGCGGTCGGTGTTGCTGACGGTGCCGGTCTTCTCGGGCCAGGCGCTGGCCGGCAGGATCACGTCGGCCAGCCAGGCGGTCTCGGTGAGGAAGATGTCCTGCACCACCAGATGCTCCAGCGCGGCCAGCGCAGCGCGCGCGTGGTTGAGGTCGGGGTCGCTCATGGCCGGGTTCTCGCCCATGATGAACATGCCGCGCACCTTGTGCGGATCGCTCTCGGGCGCCAGCGCCTTGTGCATGATCTCGACCACGGTGTAGCCGGGCTCGCGGTCCAGCGAGAGCTGGTTCGCCCCCACGGCGCTCTGTGCCTGCCCGCCGAGGGGATGCCCGCCGGCCTGGGAGCGGCCCGGCGCGGCGCTCGCGCCCCAGAAGTCCTCGAACCAGGCATGCGCCTTGGGATCGTCGACGCGCTGGTAGTTGGGGAACATCATCGGGATCAGGCCGGCGTCGCTGGCGCCCTGCACGTTGTTCTGGCCGCGCAGCGGATGCAGGCCGGTGCCGGGGCGGCCGAGCTGGCCGGTGCAGCTGGCCAGCGCGATCAGGCAGCGCGCGTTGTCGGTGCCGTGCACGTGCTGGCTGACGCCCATGCCCCACAGGATCATGGCGGACCTGGCCGTGGCGTAGGCGCGCGCCACCTCGCGCAGCGTGTCGGCCGGAATGCCGCAGATCGGCGCCATGGCTTCGGGCGAGTAGCCCTGCACATTGGTCTTGAGCGCCTCGAAGTTGTCGACGCGATCGCGGATGAAGTCCTGGTCGACCAGGCCTTCGCTGACGATCACGTGCAGCATGGCGTTCAGCATCGCCACGTCGGCGCCGGGTGTGAAGGGCAGCACGCGCCAGGCATGGCGCGCGATGTCGGTCACGCGCGGGTCGGCCAGCACGATCCTGGCACCGCGCTGAGCGGCGTTCTTCATCCAGGTCGCTGCCACCGGGTGGTTGGCCGTGGGGTTGGAGCCGATGATGAGGATCAGCTCGGCATGCTCGACGTCGCGCACCGGGTTGCTCACCGCGCCCGAGCCCACGCCCTCCAGCAGCGCCGCCACGCTGGACGCGTGGCACAGGCGCGTGCAGTGGTCGACATTGTTGCTGCCGAAGCCGGTGCGCACCAGCTTCTGGAACAGGTAGGCCTCCTCGTTGCTGCCCTTGGCGCTGCCGAAGCCGGCCAGCGACTTGGGGCCGTGCCGTCGCTTCAGTGCCTGCAGCCCATCGGCGGCCAGATCGAGCGCCTCGTCCCAGCTGGCTTCGCGGAACACGCTGCGCCAGTCGGGGTGCGTCTCGCAATGCTCGACGTTCTTGGGCGCGTCGGCACGGCGGATCAACGGTCGGGTCAGGCGATCCGGACTGGCCACGTAGTCGAAGCCGAAGCGTCCCTTGACGCACAGCCGGCTCTGGTTGGCCGGGCCGTCGCGGCCGCTGACGCTGATGATCTTCTCGTCCCGCACGTGGTAGGTGATCAGGCAGCCGACGCCGCAGAACGGACACACCGAGTCGACCTGGCGATCGACCTTTTGCGCGCCGATGTGGGTCTTGGCGCTGAGCGCGCCGGTCGGGCAGGCCTGCACGCATTCGCCGCAGGCCACGCAGCTGCTGGCACCCATCGGGTCCTCGACGTCGAACACGATGCGCGCCTGGCTGCCGCGCCCGGCATAGCCGATCACTTCGTTGACCTGCAGCTCGCGGCAGGCGCGCACGCAGCGGGTGCACTGGATGCAGGCCGACAGGTTGACCGCCATGGCGGGGTGGCTGAAGTCGGGCGCGGGCTGTGTACGCTTCAGCTTTTGTAGCGCCGGGCGCGCGCTGACGCCCATGCGGGCAGCCCAGTGGCTGAGTTCGCCGTGCTGGCCAACGCCCGGCTCCCTCCCCTGTTGGGGGAGGGTTGGGGTGGGGGCCGGCGCCGCTTCCTCGTCCAACGTGGTCCGCCCCCATCCCTGCCTTCCCCCTGCGGGGGAAGGAGTTTCTGCATCGTTCCATTTGAAACCTTCATCCGGCATCTCCGCCAGCAGCAGCTCCAGCACCATGTCCTGCGACTTGCGCGCGCGTTCACTCGTCGCCCGGACCTTCATGCCCGGCTGCACGGCGCGGCAGCAGCTGGGCGCCAGCACGCGCTCGCCCTCGATCTCGACCACGCAGGAGCGGCAGTTGCCGTCGGCGCGCATGCCGTCCATGAAGCACAGGCGCGGAATCTCGATGCCGTGGCGTTCGGCCGCCTGCAGGATGCTCTCGCCCTCGAAGGCCTGCGCCGGCTGGCCATCGAGTTCGAACGCCACCGTGGGCGCTTGCAGCGCCTCGGGCTTCAAGGGTGCGTTCATGGCTCCACCTCATGCGGAAAGTAGCGCTGCACGCTCAGCATCGGGTTCGGCGCCGCCTGCCCCAGACCGCAGATCGAGGCATCGACCATCACCGCGCTCAGGTCGGCCAGCGTGCCGGCGTCCCAGACGCCGGCCTCCATCAGCTGCGCCGACTTCACGATGCCGACGCGGCACGGCGTGCACTGGCCGCAGCTCTCGTCGGCGAAAAAGCGCATCATGTTCAGCGCCGCGTCGCGCGCCCGGTCGTGGTGGCCGAGCACGATGACGGCCGCGCTGCCGATGAAGCAGCCGTGCGGCTGCAGGGTGTCGAAATCCAGCGGCAGGTCGGCCAGGCGCGCCGGCAGGATGCCGCCCGAGGCGCCGCCGGGCAGGTAGGCGTACAGCTCGTGGCCGTCCTGCATGCCACCGCAGTATTCATCGACCAGCTCGCGCAACGTGATGCCGGCGGGCGCCAGCTTGACGCCGGGGTTCTTCACCCGACCGCTGACGCTGAAACTGCGCAGGCCCTGGCGGCCGTGGCGCCCCTGGGCGGCGAACCACTCGGGGCCGCGCTCCAGGATCTCGCGCACCCAGAACAAAGTCTCGAAGTTGTGCTCCAGCGTCGGGCGGCCGAACAGACCACGCTCGGCGATGTAGGGCGGGCGCAGGCGTGGCTCGCCGCGCCTGCCCTCGATGCTCTCCAGCATGGCCGACTCCTCGCCGCAGATGTAGGCGCCGGCGCCGCGCCGCAACTCGATGCGCGGCAGCAGGCCCCGCAGATCGGGCGCCGCCTGCAGATCGGCGATGGCCCGGGTCAGGATGGCACGGCACTCGGGGTACTCGTCGCGCAGGTAGAGATAGGCGGCCTCGCAGCCGACCACCTGGGCGGCGATCAGCAGCCCTTCCAGCATGCGGTGCGGGTCGCGCTCGAGGTAATGGCGATCCTTGAAGGTGCCCGGCTCGCCCTCGTCGATGTTCACCGCCAGCACACCAAGGCCCCCACGCTCCGCCGCTTCGCGTGCTGCGCTGCCCCCCGAGGGGACCGTTGCCGAGCTTGGGACGGCCCGGCGCTCGGCAAGCGCGCGCACGAATCCACGCACGATGCGCCACTTGCGCCCGGCCGGAAAGCCCGCGCCGCCCAGGCCGCGCAGGCCGGCGTGCTCCAGCGCGGCGATCACGCCCTCGGCATCGCGCTCGCCGCGCGCCACCGACAGCGCCAGCGCGTAGCCGCCCCGCTGGCGGTAGGCGTCGAAGCCGATGAGTTCGGGCGCACTGGGCACTTGCTCATGCGGCAGCGGGGAATCATCGGTCATCGCCGCGATCGCATCCGCCGTCGCGTGGCCCAGCGAGCGCTGGCCGACCAGCGCCGCCGGCGCCTGCTCGCAGCGGCCGATGCAGGGCGCGGCGACCAGCTTCACGTCGGCGCCCAGCAGCGTGGGCAGGCGGGCCAGCAGGTCCTCGGCGCCGGCCAGCTGGCAGCTCAGCGACTGGCACACGCGCACCGTGATGCGTGGCGCCGTGGCGCCCTCTTTCAGCACCTCGAAGTGGTGATAGAAGCTCGCCACCTCGTACACCTCGGTCATCGCCAGTCGCATCTCAGCCGCCAGCGCCACCAGATGGCGCTCGAACAGGCCATGCCAGTGGTCGTTGAGCCGGTGCAGGTGCTCGATCAGCAGGTCGCGCCGGTGGCCATCGACAGGCGGCGGGCCGATCAGTGCGCGCACCTCGGCCACGGCCTGCGGGTCGGGCTGGCGGCCCTTGAGCTGCGCGCGGGGTCGCTGCTTACGAATCTGGATGCTGGCTTCGGTCATGACTCGTATTGTGGTGAAGGCGTTCGGGCGACGCCAGTAATCCCCTGTGCGCACGCGGGTCGGGCACCGCCGCCGCAGCGACCGGCTGTGGCATCGCCCGGGCATCGGCCCGGCCGCGTGGCACGAGTTGCGCAACATACCCGGTGCGATACGGAACGTTCAAGAAAGTCCACGGGATCCGGCAACCAGGATGCCCTCGCTGCTTTCGTATGATGTTTGTTTCTCCGCTGTTCGCCGTTTGTACGCCGTGCCCGCTCCAGGCCGCAAAGCCGTCGTCGTTGGCAGCGTCGTGCTCATGCACGCGGTCGCGCTGTGGATGCTGAATGGGGGTATGACCCGGGCGGCGCCGCAACCAGTTGTGCCGGCGCAGATCCTGGTCGAGTTCATCACTGCGCAGCCACCACCCGCTCCCCCGGCACCCGCGCCGCAGCCGGATCCGAAGCCCGCACCGGAGCCCGATCCAGCGCCGGCGCCGCCCTTGCTGCCGCTACCGGTGGCGGCGCCAGCACCCAGGATCAAGCCGCCGGCACCCAAACCCAGGCGCGTGACCCGACGCGTCGCACCGGCCCCGGCACCGCGCCCTCACCCAGCGCCGGAGCCGATGCCGGCACTGCCGCTCGAGGCGGCGCAGCGGGCGGAATCCAAGATGCCGGCGCCTCGGTCCGCAACGCCCGCACTGCAGATCGCGGCTGCACCAGCAAGTGCGGCCGAGTTGGGGCCGGAGCCTTCCGCTGCCGCCGCGCCGGCAGCCGCGACATCCATGGCGCCGGCGACCACGGTGCCAGCGCCGCTCGTGGTGCAGCCCTCATCCAGCGCCACCTACCTGAACAACCCGCCGCCGCCCTACCCCGCCATGAGCCAGCGCCTGGGCGAGAGCGGCCGGGTGGTGGTGCGGGTGCTGATCGGCACCGACGGCCGGGCCAGCGAAGCCCGCATCCAGCGCTCCAGCGGCTACGAGCGACTCGACCAGGTGGCACTGGAGACCGCACGCGACCGCTGGCGCTACGTGCCCGGCACGCGCGGCGGCGTACCCGAGGCGATGTGGTTCAACGTGCCAATCCACTTCGTGCTGCAGTGAGGGCAACAAACCGCTCGCAGCCCGTGCGCGGGATCACTCGACCCGGATCGCCGCAACCGGCCGCGGCTGTCGACGCGTCGGTTGCGCCGAGGGGAATCAGACAAAGCGCACCGACACGCTGCCCATGCCCTGCACGCGCAGCGTCACGTTGTCACCGGCCTGCACGGCCACCGCCTCGGTGATGCCGCCGGACAGCACCAGCGAGCCGGCCGGCAGGCTCTTGCCACGGCGGCCCAGGTGGTTGACCAGCATGGCGACGGCGGCGGCCGGGTGGCCGAGCACGGCGGCGCCGGCGCCCAGCGCCACCACTTCACCGTTCTTTTCCAGCACGATGCCGGTGGTGCGCAGCTCGACGCTGCGCGCGTCGACCGCGTGCCCGCCGACCACGAAGCGCGCGGCCGAGGTGTTGTCGGCCACCACGCTCTTGAGGTCGAACTTGAAGTCGCGGTAGCGGCTGTCGATGACCTCGATGCCCGGCAGCACCAGGTCGCTGGCGGCCAGCACGCTGGCGATGCTGCAGCCGGGGCCTTGCAGCTCGGTCCGGGTGACGAAGCAGATCTCGGGCTCCACCTTGGGGTGGATCAGCTCGCCGACCTTGACCTCGGCGCCCTCGGCCACGGTGAATTCGTCGACCAGGAAGCCGAACACCGGGTCGGTGACGCCCATCTGCTTCATCTTGGCGTGCGAGGTCAGGCCGGCCTTGTAGCCGGCGATGCGCGCGCCGCGCGCCAGCTTGGCGGCCAGGATGCGGTCCTGGATCGCGTAGGCATCGTCCCAGTCCATGTCCGGATGCTGGTCGGTGATCTTGAGCGTGTCCCGCGCCTGCAGTTGGCAGCTGTGCAGGTGCTCGGCCAGCTGATCAAGCGTCTTGTCGTCGAGTGCCATGTTCCCGTCCTTTCCTCAGGCGGCCTTGCGCGCGGCGCCGTCGCGCGCCTTGACCAGCGTCAGCGCGGTGTCCTCGATCATGTCTTCCTGGCCGCCGACGCAGCCGCGCCGGCCCATCTCGACCAGGATCTCGCGCGCCGGCACGCCGTACTTGGCTTCGGCGCGCTTGGCGAACAGCAGGAAGGAACCATACACGCCGGCGTAGCCCAGCGTCAGCGCGTCGCGGTCGATGCGGATCGGGAAATCCATCATCGGCACCACCAGGTCCTCAGCCACGTCCTGGATCTTGAAGGTGTCGACGCCGGTCTCGATGCCCATCAGATCGCACACCGCCACCAGCACCTCCATCGGCGTGTTGCCGGCGCCCGCGCCCAGGCCGGCGGCGGCGGCGTCGATGCGGTTGGCGCCGACTTCGATGGCGGCCAGGCTGTTGGCCACCCCCATCGCCAGGTTGTGGTGGCCGTGAAAGCCCAGCTCGGTCTCGGGCTTGAGCGCGTCGCGCACGCGGCCCAGCTTGTCCTTGACGTCGGCGGGCAACATGTGGCCGGCCGAGTCGGTGACGTAGATGCAGTTGGCACCGTAGCCTTCCATCAGCCGAGCCTGCGCGACCAGGCCGTCGGCCGAGTTCATGTGACTCATCATCAGGAAGCCGACGGTGTCCATGTCCATCTTGCGCGCCATGGTGATGTGCTGCTCGGCCACGTCGGCCTCGGTGCAGTGCGTGGCCACGCGGATGGTGTGCACGCCCAGCCCGTGCGCCATCTTCAGGTGGTCGACGGTGCCGATGCCCGGCAGCAGCAGCGCCGAGACCTTGGCCTGCTTCATCAGCGGGATGACCGCGCCCAGGTATTCCTCGTCGCTGTGCAGCGGAAAGCCGTAGTTGACCGAGCTGCCGCCCAGGCCGTCGCCGTGGGTGACCTCGATCAGCGGCATGCCGGCGGCGTCCAGGCCCTGCGCGATGGACTTCATCTGCTCCAGCGTCATCAGGTGGCGCTTGGGGTGCATGCCGTCGCGCAGCGTCATGTCGTGCAGGGTGATCTTCTTGCCTTTGAGTGTCATGGTTCTTTCCTTGGGGTTCCCGATGACGAAATGACCTTGCCGCTGCGCGGCTCGATGGCCAAACGACTTTTCAGTCATGGCGCGCGAGCGCCGTCATCGATGCGAAGCGAGGTCATTTCGTCATTGCGTCATTTCAGCGTGAGCGTGCCGGCGAGGATTTCCTCGGCGAACATCTCGGCGGTGCGCGCGGCGGCGGCGGTCATGATGTCCAGGTTGCCGGCGTACTTGGGCAGGTAGTCACCCAGGCCCTCGACCTCGAGGAAGACGCTGACGCGCTTGCCGTCGAACACCGGGCCGTTGACCAGCTTGTAGCCCGGCACGTACTTCTGCACCTCGGCAATCATGTCGTGGATGCTCTGGGTGATGGCGGCCTGGTTGGGCTCGTCCACCGTCAGGCAGTGCACCGTGTCGCGCATGATCAGCGGCGGCTCGGCCGGGTTGATGATGATGATGGCCTTGCCGCGCTGGGCACCACCCACGGCCTCGATCGCGCCGGCCGTGGTGCGGGTGAATTCGTCGATGTTCTTGCGCGTGCCGGGACCGGCCGACTTGCTGGACACGGTGGCGACGATCTCGCCGTACTCCACCGGCTGCACGCGGCTGACGGCGGCCACCATCGGGATCGTCGCCTGGCCACCGCAGGTGACCATGTTGACGTTCATTTCGCGCTTGCCGACATGTTCGCGCAGGTTGACCGGCGGCACGCAGAACGGGCCGATCGCCGCCGGCGTCAGGTCGATCATCATCGCGCCCTGCTCGGTCACCTTGCGCGAGTTCTCGGCGTGCACGTAGGCGCTGGTGGCGTCGAACACGATCTGCACGCCGTCGGCCTTGATGTGCGGCACCAGGCCGTCGACGCCGTCGGCAGTGGTCTTGATGCCCATCTCCTGGGCGCGCTTGAGGCCGTCCGACTGCGGATCGATGCCCACCATCCACATCGGCTCCAGCACCGGGCTGCGCTGCAGCTTGGCCAGCAGATCGGTGCCGATGTTGCCGGGACCGATCAGGGCGCATTTGATTTTCTTGCTCATGGCAGAAGCTTCCTCAATGACAAAATGACTTCGCCGCTGACGCGGCATGAATGACGAAATGACTTTGCCCGGTCATGGCGCGAAGCGCCGTCATCGATGGGAAGCGAGGTCATTTCGTCATCGGGTGCTACACGAACCGCACCGAGCAACTGCCGATGCCGCCGATGGTCACGCGCAGGTTGTCGCCCGCGGCCACCGGCACCATGATGCCGAGCGAGCCGGACAGCACCACCTCGCCCGCCTCCAGCGCGATGCCGTGCGCGCCCAGCGTGTTGGCCAGCCAGGCCACCGCATTGGCCGGGTGGCCCAGCGCGGCGGCGCCGGCGCCGGTGGCGACGATCTCGCCGTTCTTCTCCAGCACCATGCCGCAGATGGCGAGATCGACGTCGCGCACGTCGACCAGCCGGTCGCCCAGCACGAACACGCCGCAACTGGCGTTGTCGGCCACGGTGTCCTGGATCTTGATCTTCCAATCCGCAATGCGCGAATCGACGATCTCGAAGCAGGTCATCACGCCTTCGGTGGCGGCCAGCACGTCGGCCGCGGTCACGCCCGGCCCTTGCAGCGTCTTCTTCAGCACGAAGGCGATCTCGCCCTCGGCCTTGGGCTGGATCAGGGTATTGGCGGGGATTGCCTCGCCCTCGTTGTAGACCATGGCGTCGGTGAGCCAGCCGAAGTCGGGCTGGTACACGCCGAGCATGTTCATCACCGCCTTGGATGTCACGCCGATCTTCTTGCCGACCACCTTCTCGCCGGCGGCCAGGCGGCGCTGCATCATGCGCTGCTGGATGGCGTAGGCGTCGTCGATGGTGATGTCTTCGTGGCGGTTGCTCAACGGCTCCAGCGTGCGGCAGGCCTTGAGGGCTTCATACAGTTCGTCGCCCAGTTGATCGATCAGCTTCTTGTCCATGATGCTATTTTTGTAATAGCTGATTGCGCCCTTCAATCAAGCGCTACAGCCTGTTTATCTTAAAACTTCACCATCACGTTGCGCAGGTCGGTGTAGAACTCCAGCGAATGCACGCCGCCCTCGCGGCCGATGCCCGATTGCTTGGAGCCGCCGAACGGCGTGCGCAGGTCGCGCAGGAACCAGGCGTTGATCCAGGCCAGGCCCACTTCGATCTGCTGCGCCAGCCGGTTGGCGCGCGCGATGTCCTGCGTGAAGATGGCCGTGGCCAGGCCGTAGCGGTTGGCGTTGACCTTGGCCAACACCTCGTCCTCGGTGTCGAACGGGCTGATGTGGCAGCAGGGGCCGAAGATTTCCTCGGTCACCACGGTGGCGGTCTCGGGCAGGCCGGTCCAGATGGTGGGCTGGATCCACGAGCCGTTCTTCAGCGCCTCCGGCATGTCGGGGATGCCGCCGCCGGTCACGATGGTCGCGCCCTCGTCCTTGGCCGTCTTGTACAGGCCCAGGATCTTCTGCTGGTGCTCCTTGCTGATGACGGGGCCGATCTTCGTGTCCTTGTCGAACGGCAGGCCGGGCTTCATGCCTTCAGCCTTGTCCTTCAGCGCCGCCACCAGCTTCTCGAAGATCGGCCGCTCGACGTAGACGCGCTCGGTGCCCAGGCAGACCTGGCCGGCGTTCTCGAAGCAGGAGCGCGTGAGCGTGTCCACCGCGACCTGGAAGTTGCAGTCGGCGAACACCACGGCGGCGTTCTTGCCGCCCATCTCCAGCGACACCGGGCGCACGCCGTTGGCGGCCGCCTTCATGATGATGCTGCCGGTGCGCGTTTCGCCGGTGAAGGTGATGCCGTTCACATCGGGGTGCTCGGTCAGGAACGCGCCGGCCGAATCCGGGCCGAAGCCGTGCACCACGTTGTACACGCCCTTGGGCATGCCGACGGCGTTCATCACCTCGCCCAGCAGCGTGGCGGTGGCGGGGGTTTCCTCCGACGGCTTGACCACCACGGTGTTGCCGCAGGCCAGCGCCGGGCCGACTTTCCAGGTCATCAGCAGCAGCGGCAGGTTCCACGGGCAGATGACCGCGATCACGCCGCGCGGCACGCGCACACCGTAGCTGAGCGCGCTCTTGCCGTCGGGCGTGCGCATGTTGAACGACTCGGTCGACACGCTCTTGATGGTGTCGATGAAGATCTGGAAGTTGGCGGCGCCACGCGGGATGTCGACATGCGAGGCCAGGTGGTGCGGCTTACCCGTGTCGGCGATCTCGGCCTGCAGGAAGTCGTCGAAGCGGCGGTTGATCTCGATCGCCACCGCGTCCAGCAGCTTGCAGCGTTCGACCACCGACAGACGGCCCCAGTCGCCCTTGAGCGCGGCCTTGGCCGCCGCCACCGCGGCATCGACCTCGGGCTGGCCGGCCTCGTGGATCCGGCCGATCACGCTGCCGTCGACCGGGTTGATGTCTTCGAAGGTTCTGCCGCTGGCGTTCTTGACGTATTCGCCGTTGATGAAGTTCAGGAATTCTTTCATTGGAGTTCTCACGCGCCGGTTGTCGGACCCGTCCCGGCTGGGGTCATGGAAAAACTACAGGCCGATCGCCTCCAACCCGGCGCGGGCGCAGATCTCGTCCTGCTCGGCTGAGCCGCCCGACACGCCAATGCCGCCGATCAGCGACTCGCCGTCGCGAATCGGCAGGCCGCCACCGAACACGACGATGCGCGGACGGTGCGGCATGCCGCGACCGAGCGCCGCATCATCCGCAAGAATCTTTTCCCACTGCGATGTGGGGAATCCGAAGCTGGCCGCGGTGTAGGCCTTGTCGATGGCAATGTCGACCGAATGCAGAAAGGCGCCCGGCATGCGCAAGAAGGCCGCCAGCACGCCGGCGGCGTCCGTGACGGCGACGTTGATGCGGATGCCCAGTTCTTCCGCCCTGGCCACCGCCGCCCGCACCGCGGCATGCGCGGCGTCGGCACTGACGACGGACTGGGTCACGCTGACGATCTCCGGCATGGACGCTCAGGTCACCACGCTCAGGAAGGCATCGTTCAGCTTGCGGTCGTGATAGAAGATGCCGCGGCCGACGTGCTCCCAGCTCCAGGTGATGGGCTTCATGTCGGGGTAGTGGTCGTAGCCGCCGCAGAAGGTTTCCAGGCGGTTGCCGCTGGGGTCGAAGAAGTAGATCGTCGTGCCCTGCGTGATGCCGTGGCGCGTGGGGCCGATGTCGATCGACACGCGGTTGATCGACATGATGTCGGCGGCGCGCAGCACGCTTTCCCAGCTCGGCATCTGGAACGACACGTGGTGCAGCTTGCCGTCCTCGCCGTGGCGCACCATGGCCAGGTCGTGCGCCTTGGCGCTGCAGGTGATCCAGGTCGCCAGATCGGTGGTGCCGTCTTCCAGCTTGACGCGCTCGACCAGCGTGAAGCCCAGCACCTCGGTGAACAGCTTCAGGTTGCCGTCGATGTCGCCGCCGTAGATCAGGGCGTGGTCCATGCGCGTGGGGCGGATGCCCGGGCCGTCGATCACGTCCACCTCGGGGTCGTTGCAGCCGATGGTGCTGCCGACGTCCTTCTTCTCCGCGTACAACTCGATCGCGTGGCCGGTGGGCACGGTGAAGCGCACGCGCTCACCCGTTTCCAGCATCTCGCCGGCGGGGATGCGCTCGGTCTTGACGCCGTAGGCCTGCAGCTTCTGCTCCAGATCGTCCAGCGTGGCCTGGTCCAGCACCTTGAAGCCGAAGAAGTCCATGCCGGCGCGGTCGGCCTGGCGCAGGATGATGCTGTTGTGGTCGCGCTCGGCGCGTGTCTTGAAGTAGGCCCGGCCCTGGCTGTCCTTGCCCATGGGCATCAGGCCCATCACGTCGGTGTACCACTTGATCGATTCTTCCAGGTCCAGCACGCGGATCTGCGCGTGTCCCGGACGCAAAACGCCAGTCATTGCCATGGGAGGTCTCCTTTGTTGCCTTCAGGTTGAGTGAAACGATGGGACGCGTGCCGGCTCAACCGTCCGGCAGACGTTCTTCTTCATCTGGCCCAGCACCTGCAGATGCACGTCGCTGGTGGGTTTGACGCGGCAGGCCAGCACGCAGCCGGCCGCTTCTTCCTCGACGCTGACGTGTGCACGGCTCATCACGCGCTTGCTGTAGCTGCCGCTCACGACCCGCACCTTGCACACGCCGCAGCCGCCACCGCGGCAGCCCACGGGAATGCCCTTCTTGCCCAGGGCCTCCATGCCTTCGAGCAGGCTGCGCTCATCCAGGCAGCGGTAGCTCTCGCCGGTGTCGTCGATGGTGACGGTGTAGCTCGCCACGTCAGATCTTCTTGAACAGCGGGCTGCGCACCTGCTGCGCATCGGCCGCCGAGATGAACTTCTCGGTGTAGATGTCGCGCTCGAACAGCCGGCCCTGCATCAGGGTGGTGATGCAGGCGTCGATCATCAGCGGCGGCCCGCACAGATAGGCCTTGTGGCCGCGGAAGTCGTTGTTGAAATGCGCCTTGGCGGCATCGTGCACGAAGCCTCGGGCACCGGCCCAATCGGGCGCATCGCCGGAGATCGCGGCCACGTAGCTGAAATTCGGGTACTGCGCGGCCAGTCGTTCGAACTCGTCGTGGTGGTACAGCTCATCCACGCTGCGCGCGCCATTGACCAGCACGATGGGCTTGTCGCAGCCGTGCTCCAGCAAATCGAGAATCATCGAGCGCGGGCTCGACAGCCCCGAGCCGCCGGCCAGGAACAGGTACGACAGCTGGTCCTGCGCATGCGCCGACTCGCGCACGAAGAAGCGCCCGTACGGGCCCGATATCTTGACCCTGTCGCCGGCCTTGAGTTGCTGGTGCACCCAGCTCGTGCCCTTGCCGCCGGGTACCAGCCGGATGTTCAGTTCGATCTCGCTCGACTGCGCGGGCGCACTGGCGATCGAGAAAGCGCGCGGCGCCGCTTCGCCCGGCACGTGCAGGTTGATGTACTGGCCGGCCTGAAACTGCAGCGGCTGATCGAGCTCGATCCACACGCCCTTGATGGTGGGCGTCAGGTCCTCGATGCGGCTCACCCTGCCGTCGTAGTCCTGCACCGGCAGGTTCTGCGCGTCGGGCTCGTCCTCGATGTCGGCCTCGATCGTCACGTCGGACTGCAGCGTCGCACAGCAGGCCAGGCACTGGCCTTCGTCGCGCTCGTAGTCCATCAGCGCGAAGGTGCTGGCCTCGCCGTGGTCGACCTCGCCGTCGGTGACCTGGATCTTGCAGGTCGCGCACAGGCCGTGGCAGCAGGCGTGCGGCAGGTAGATGCCGGCGCGCAGCGCGGCGTCGAGGATGGTCTGGCCCTCTTCCACCTCCACGGCGTGGCCCAGGGGTTCGATGGTGAGCAGATGGCTCATGGAACGCTTCTCTTCTGGGAGCTGTTCGCGCCTGATCGGCGCGGGTGTCGGCTCGATTCGAATGACAGAATGACTGCGCCCTGCAGCCATGACGAAATGATCTCGCTTCGCATCGATGGCGGCGCTTCGCGCCATGAGCCGTGCGGAGTCATTTCGTCATCCATCAGAACGCCGATCCCTTCAGGCCGGTGAGACCCGGCGTGCGAAAGCGGATCACGTCCTTGTGCCCCAGACCGTTCTCGGCCAGGGTCTTGTCCATGTCGGGTTGCCAGGGCTGGCCCGACTTGAACCACTCGGCCTGGTCCCAATCCACCTTGGCGAAGTCGGGGTGGGCGCCGAAGAAACCGGGGAACGCGCCCTGGCACATGTCGGCGAACTTCATCGTCGGCGGCAGCGGCACCGCAAACGGCGCGCAGAACATCTTGTGGTCTTCCCAGCCGATGTACAGCAGCGGCGCGGGGAAATTGCCGACGGCATCCTTCGGCTCGAATTCGTACTTGGTCAATGCGGCAACAGCCATGGGTGTCTCCTCGTATTCGTTGGATCAGTTGCCGGTGGCCTGCGCGCGCCACTGCTCGAAGTTCTTCTTGTCGGGCGAGTCGGCGTAGTCCAGGTTGTCCTCGCCCCAGGTCATGCGGTACCAGCGCAGCACCTCGGCCAGCGGGTTGAAGTCGGGCTGGGTCGGGTCGGCGTCAGGCTCGAAGCAGTTGCCCTGGTAGATCTGGTGCACCGGCAGCCAGCTCTGGATGTACTTCTCCGGCTCGTTGTCGAAGATGTGCTTGCAGCCGTCGGAGCAGAAATGGTACTTCTCGCCCTGGTAGTCCGACTCGCGGTAGGCCACCTTGGTCGGATCGTCGGGCTCGGTGAAGAACATCGGGATCTGGCAGGTCTGGCACAGCATCGGCAGCGTGGTGTTGTAGAAGCGCCGGCCTTCTGCCTGCTCCTTCGCATAGTGCTCCCACAGCGGACGGTAGTACTTGTCGAAGGTGTCGGGGTACTTGGACGACAGCCACTTCATGTCGGCCTCGCTGGGCGCCCAGGTGTGGAAGGGCGCGGCGGCGCCGTAGTTGTAGAACACGTTCCAGGCCTGATGGCTCAGGTGGTCCTTGTCCTTGCAGGCCTGCTCCCAGCCCTTGGGCACCTTGATGCCGTAGCGCGCCAGGTCGGCGAACAGGGCGCCGCCGTTTTCCTCGGCGTAGATCTCCCAGGCCTCCTTCCAGCTCATCACGCGCTTGGGCAGCATGTAGTCCATCATCATCGCCACCAGCGTCAGCACCCGGTAGCCGCGCCAGAACCACTTGTCGATCCAGGCCTGCACGATGGGCAGGTTGTCCGGATCCTGCTCCAGGATGAACTTGATGATCTCCAGCCCCAGCGTCATGTGGCGCGCCTCGTCCGACTGCGCCGAGAAGCCGAAGGCCATCGCGCCCATGTCGCCGTTGTAGGCCGCGCCCGAGATGAAGGGCACGAACAGCAGGTTGGTCAGCACGTATTCGAACGCGAAGCCGATCGCGATCATGAACTCGAACGGGCCGGCCGACACCGCATCGTCGAAGAACGACTTGGGCACGCTCAGGTACCACACGCGGTCGTGCTGGTGGCGCCAGTTCTGGAAGCCGTTGTAGTGCTTGTTGTAGTTCGACAGGCTGTGGATCTGCGTCTGCGCGTGGCGGATCTCGTCCAGCGACTGCATCAGGCAGGCCACGCGCGGGCCGGCGCCGGGGAACTGGCGGCCGACGTGGGCGAAGCCGCGATGCGCCATGTACTCCAGCGGCGACACGCCGGTGAGGAACAGCTTGAGCGTGTTGATGTAGCGCGCGTCGGTCACGCCCAGGTGGCCGTTGTTCTGCGTGAACGCATCGATGATGGCGTAGAGCTTGCGCTCCTTCTCGGCCTGGTACTTCCAGTACGCGTCCATCGTCATGCGGAACGGATCCTCGAACTTGTTCCAGTCGTGGATCTTGATGCCCTCGTACTCCGTGTAGGGAAACACGTCCTTCATTGCCTGGTAAGTCGGGGTCCAGGCCAGGTCGCGCGTCAGCAGGTTGTAGCGTTCCTTCAGGCCCAGCTTCTTGTTGACTTTCATGTCCATGATTTGTCTCCTCTTTGTCTCGGGGATGTGTCAGTGCGACCAGCTCAGAACGAACTCGTCGTCGGTCTCGTCGATGTGGCCGGTGAGGGTGATCAGGTTGACGTGCAGCTCCTGCAGGTCGAAGTCGCGGCCCATCTCTTCCTCGACGGTGCTCTTGCGGACCACCAGGCGGTTGGGCACGTCGATCTTGACCATGGCCGGCTGCTCGTTGACGATGGCGCCCGGGTTGTCGGCCACGATGGCGTTGACGATGCTGCGCGTTTCCTCGTTCTTCTGAAACGCGATGAAGACGTTCGACATGTGTGCTTCCTTGGGTTCGTTTCAGTGACCGGTCAGACCGTGAGGCCAGCCTTGCTCATGCGGCCGTCGAGGACGGCGGTGACGCGCTCCAGCGCCGCCGCACCATCGTCGGCCAGCGCCAGCGTGGCCACCGGGCGCAGCGCTTCGATGGCGCGGGCGCGCCAGTCGGCGTACCACTGTGACAGCAGTTGCTTGTTTTCATCGCTTTCGGCGGCAGCCACCTTGATGACCGCATCGACCCATTTCTTGGCGTCCTCGAACCACTCGGCCTGAAAGCGCGTCAGCATCGACACCGTGGGGCCGGCCCGGTCCGCCAGCACCGTGTCCACCTCCTTGTAGGCCAGGCCGAACAGCAGGCCGTCCTGCACCACGTTCTGCGCCACGAACAGCTCGAACCAGTCGGACACCACCCAGCTGTCCTCGACCAGGCGCCGCAGGCCCTGCCAGGTCGGCGACTCCAGCCAGGCGTGCTTGGCCGCCTCCAGGTCGCCCTGGTGACCCAGCAGCAGGCCGAGCCGGCTGAGGTACTGGGCCATGCCGAGCTGATCCATGGCCGCATACAGGCAGGGCTGGGTGATGGCGGTGCCGTAGCCGTAGGCGCACATGGAAGCGCCGTTCATGTTGGCGCCCCAGGCGACGTGGCGCAGCGGCACGTAGAAATCCAGTGCCGTGCGGCGCGCAGCGGCGTCGTAGCGCTCGGCCAGGCCGCGCGACTCGACGAAATCGAAGTCCGCTTCGGCGGTCTCCTGCATGCGGGCGCGCGCCTGGGTGTAGGTGCCGTAGTAGAGCTGGCGCGGATCCTTCAGCGCATACCAGTCCCTCATCACCAGCCTGGTGCGCGCCGGATCGAACAGCTCGTGCGCCGGGTCCCAGGTGGGGCGATAGTGGAAGTTGGCGTTGGCCTGAACGTCCATCGTCGCCTCGATGTAGCGCGAGGCGGCCTTGTCGGCGCCCAGGCGGCGGGCGATGTGGTTGTAGGTCTGTCGCAGCGGGGTGATGCTGACGGTTCTCAGGTCGATCTGCATGCTGGCTTGTCTCCTCTCTCTTAGTTCCGATAAATGACGGTGCGACCCGACCGCTCAGGGTTCGTCCCGGAAATGCCGCTCGCGCGCCAGGCGCAGATTCCAGTCCCATTCGTGCTCGGAGCTGCCGCTGGCGGCGTCCGGCAGCGCACCCTGGGTGGGCTGCACCTGCTGCGCGCGGCAGAACTGGTCGAACTCGGCCCGCGGCATCACCATCTCGACGAACAACTGCGGCTCACCGACGGCGAACTCGAACTCCACCATGCCGTCCGCGCGCTGGTTGATGATGCGCACGTAGCGACGGGCGGGATCGAAGTCGGATGAATCGGTCATGGCGGCGATGGGTGCTGCATCCACCCACTTGCACAAGCCATGCCAGACGCCTCCGAAATCCCAAAAATATCGATAAATTAGGGGAAAACCATTAGCGTGTTCATGGTTTCTACCGACGACAAACTTGATCCAGCACACGCAACACTCGACAAAACTGCGTTAGATTTCATGAAATGATGAACTGCACCGTGGGCGAGATGCTCTTTTGATCAATCTGACGTCTTGTCGACTTGATGGATTCTTGTGGCGCTTGCCGTGAATATCGATAATTTTCCGTGATGCCCAAACTGCCCCCGGACCACGACCTGCGCCGGCTGATTCGTTTTTCCAGCAGCGACGGGCGCATCTGGCTGGGTGAGCAACGCATGCTGTTGGTGCATGCCGCCGCGCTCAGTTCGCTGCGGCGCGAGCTGATGCGATCGATGGGTCATGACGCCACACGCCGCCTGTTGCTGCGCGCCGGTTTCGCGGCCGGTGAGCAGGACGCCGGCCTGGCGCGCCAGATCCGGGCCGACCAGGAGCTGCAGGACATGTTTGCCGTCGGGCCGCAGCTGCACATGCTCGAGGGCGCGGTGCAGGTCACGCCCGAACAGCTGAAGCTGGATCCGGAACACGGCAGCTTCTACGGCGTGTTCCGCTGGGACCATTCCTGGGAAGTCGAAACCCATGTGCGCGACTTCGGCCCGCAGTCCCAACCGGTGTGCTGGATGCTGCTGGGCTACGCGTCGGGCTATACCAGCGCATTCATGGGCCGCCCGGTGCTGTACAAGGAGGTCGACTGCGCCGCCTGCGGCGACCCGCATTGCCGCATCGAGGGCCGCCCGGTGGACGAATGGCCGGATGGCGAGCAACTGGCGCACGACTACGACGCCGATTCGATGCTGGTCAAGCTGCAGCAGCTCAGCTCGCAGGTGGAAGTGCTGCGCTCAAGCCTGCTTGCGGCGGACGATCTCGGCCCGTTGATCGGGCAGTCGCGCGCGTTCCAGAGTGCCGTCAAGCTGCTGCAGCAGGCCGCCAGCACCAACGTGACGGTGCTGCTGACCGGCGAAACGGGCGTCGGCAAGGAGCGCTTCGCCCGTGGCCTGCACGCCATGAGCACGCGCAAGGACAAGCCCTTCGTGGCGGTCAACTGCGCGGCGCTGCCGGGCGAACTGATCGAGTCGGAGTTGTTCGGGGCGGAAAAGGGCGCCTACACCGGCTCGGCCAGCAGCCGCCCGGGCCGCTTCGAGCGCGCCGACGGCGGCACCCTGTTTCTGGATGAGCTGGGCGAATTGCCGCTGCCGGCGCAAGCCAAGCTGCTGCGCGTGCTGCAGGATGGCGCGGTCGAGCGCCTGGGCGCCACCCAGGCGCGCCGTGTGGACGTGCGCATCGTGGCGGCCACCAACGTCGATCTGCCGGCGCAGGTGAAGGCGGGCCGCTTCCGCCAGGATCTGCTGTACCGCATCAACGTGTACCCGATTCGCATTCCGGCGTTGCGCGAGCGCCCGGACGACATCGAGCCGCTGGCGCGCCACCTGCTGCAGCGCTTCGCCACACGGCACAACAAGCCAGTGGCTGGCTTCAGTGACCGCGCCCTGGACGCGCTGCGCAGGCACGACTGGCCGGGCAACGTGCGCGAGCTGGAGAACCTGGTCGAACGCGGCGTGATCCTGGCCAGCAACGGCGGCCAGATCGACGTGTCGGACCTGTTTCCCACCCTGCGCAGCGACAACGCGCTCACGCTCGGTCCGGGCGGGCAGCTCGAGCGCCCGCCGCCGCGCGCCGCTGCCGCGCTGGCCGAACGGGCGCTGGCCCAGCACCTGCATCTGAAGGACATCGAGTCGGCCTTGCTGCAGCAGGCGGTCGAGCAATGCGATGGCAATCTGGCCGCGGCAGCACGCCAGCTTGGCCTCACGCGAGCGCAGCTGAGCTATCGGCTCGAGCGCTTGCGCACCGGCGAACCGAGCTGACGGACGCGCGAGTTCACGCCATGACCAAACGAATCGCACCGCATCCGATGCTGGAACCAGGCCAGCCGCGGCCGCCA
The DNA here is from genome assembly GCA_964534975.1 of uncultured Ottowia sp. Taxonomy (GTDB): domain Bacteria; phylum Pseudomonadota; class Gammaproteobacteria; order Burkholderiales; family Burkholderiaceae_C; genus Ottowia. The sequence continues at coordinate 35,532 of CAZHSD010000013.1, forward strand.
GGCATGGCCCAAGCGGACGACGCGCCGCGCACCCTGATCGAGCAGGCCTACGGCGAGCTGCGCGACGACATCGTCGAGGGCCGCATCGCGCCGGGCGAGAAGCTGCGCGTGGAACACCTGCGCCGGCATTACGGCGTCAGCGCCGGCACGCTGCGCGAGGCGTTGACGCGGCTGGTCAGCGACGCGCTGGTCGAGGCCGAGGGTCAGCGCGGCTTCCGGGTCATGCCGATCACCATGCAGGACATGGACGATCTGACCAATCTGCGCGTGCAGCTGGAGATCGAGGCGCTGCGGCAGTCGATCCGTCACGGACACAGCGCCTGGCGCGAGGAGGTGCAGCAGATCTACGAGCAGCTGTCGGCGATCGAGCAGCCGATCCTGCCGCAGCAGGCACAGTGCTGGGAGGCATTGAACAACCGTTTCCACGAGGCACTGGTGAGCAACTGCGGCTCCGGCTGGACGCTGCGCCTGCTGGGCGTGCTCAACCGCCACAGCGAGCGCTACCGCCGCTACGCCATCGGCCTGAACCAGGGTCAGCGTGACGTGCATCGCGAGCACCGGGGCATTTTCGAAGCCGCGATGTCGGGCAACGAGTTGCGCGCCGCCCTGGAGCTGGAGGCGCACATCCGCGCCACGCCCGATCTGCTCAAGGCCGCCGCGCGCAACGGCGTCGACGTGTTCGCCAACGGGCGGCACGACGCAGCTGCGATATCCGGCCCGGCTTCACCCTGAAGTCTGCCGCCACGCGGGCAAGCGCACACCAACCGGGTCAGTAGGTCTCCAGGTGCAGCCGCCCTTCCTTCTTCAGGCGCTGGCCGATCTCGTCCCAGTTCAGGCCGGCGCCCTGCGCCACCTCGCGCAGCGCCAGCACCACGCCTTCTTCCATGCTCTTGAGGCCGCAGACGTAGAAGAAGGTGTTGGCGTCCTGCAGCAGCGCGGCCAGGTCGGCGGCGCGCTCGCGCATGGCGTCCTGCACGTACTTCTTGGGCTGGTTCGGCGTGCGGCTGAAGGCGAAGTTGATGTCGATGAAGTCCTTGGGCAGGCTTTGCAAGGGGCCGAAGTAAGGCAGCTCCTCCTTGGTGCGGGCGCCGAAGAACAGCATCAGCTTGCCGCCCTCGAACTTGCCGCTCTTGCGCAGGCGCCGGCGCCATTCGGTCATGGCCCGCATCGGCGCCGAGCCGGTGCCGGTGCAGATCATGACGATGTTGCTCTTCGGGTGGTTGGGCATCAGGAAGGTGCTGCCGAACGGCCCGATCACCTGCACCTTGTCGCCCAGCTTGAGATCGCACATGTAGTTGCTGGCGACGCCGCGCACCGGATTGCCCTGGAAGTCCTGCAGCACGCGCTTGATGGTCAGCGACAGGTTGTTGTAGCCCGGCCGCTCGCCGTTGCGCGGGCTGGCGATCGAGTACTGGCGCGCGAAATGCGGCTTGCCGCGTGCGTCCTCGCCCGGTGGGATGATGCCGATCGACTGCCCTTCCAGCACCGGGAACGGCATGGCGCCGAAGTCCAGGATGATGTGGTGGGTGTCGTATTCCTTGCCGACCTCGGTGACGCGCACGTTGCCGACGCAGGTCGCGGTCACCGTCTTCTCGGCCGCGCGCGCGCCATACAGATTGGTGTAGGCGTGCGCGGCCGACCAGGGCGGCAGCTGCGCGCTGTAGCTGGCCGGCGCCGGCGCCGCGTCGGTGCCGGGCTGGGTGGGATCGAACGCCGCCTCCTGCAGCGCCGCCGCCTCGGCCTGCGCCAGCGTCTGCAGCGCCTCGTCCGCCGCCGACGCGCTGCCGTCCGCCGCCTGGACGTCGGCACCCGCCTCGGCCAGCTGCGCCGGCGTCAGCTCCTCGGGCAGGTCGAACCAGCCGAACTGCTCCTCCAGCGTGTAGGCCCGCGCCTTGGGCACCATGCGCCAGTTGTCGATGGCGCCGGTCGGGCACACCGGAATGCAGGCCAGGCACTTCTCGCAGATCGAGGGATCGACGACGTAGTTGTTGGAGTCGTGCGAGATCGCCTTGATCGGGCACGCCGCCTCGCAGGCGCCGCAGCGGATGCAGATGGCCGGGTCGATCAGGTGCTGCTTGAGGATGGATTTGTCGGCGGTGCTCATAAGATCTCCTGGGATTCCGATGACGAAATGACTTCGCCGCTGCGCGACTTCAATGACGAAATGACGCCAACCGTGGAAGTCATTGCAGTCATCGAGCCGCGCAGCGGCGAGGTCATGCGCGCCGCCAGGCGCGCGTCATCCGCCGCTCAGTTGAAGCGCACGTACTCGAAATCGATCGGCTGGCGGTTGATGCCGATCACCGGCGGCGCGATCCAGTTGGCGAACTTGCCGGGCTCGACTACGCGGCCCATCAGGCTGGCCACGTAGGCGCGGTCTTCCGCCGTCGGCAGCCAGTCCTTGACCCGGGCGTTCCACTCGGCCTCGCTCACCACCTGGCCTTCCGGCGACACGCGCACGCCGGCCAGCGCACCGATCTTGCGGTTGAAGGCCTTGTGCGGCACCTTCAGTCGGAACGGGATGCCGGCCTTGTCGATGACGCGGTTCCAGCGCTCGACGCCGCCGATCGAGTCCTTGATGTAGTCGTCGCGCAGCACTTCGTTGAGCGCGTTGAGCATCGGCACTTCCTTCTCGACCAGCTTGCCGTCGACGACCTGCAGGATCTTGTAGCTCTCGCTCTTGAGCTTGTGGTCGTCGGTGCGCTTGCCTTCCTCGAAGCGGCCCTTCAGGCCGGTCGAGTAGAAGGTGGCGGCGTTGCTCGACTCGTCGGCGCCGAACAGGTCGATCGTGACGCTGAAATGGAAGTTCAGGTAGCGCTGGATCGTCGGCAGGTCGATCACGCCGGCCTCGCGCAGCTTCTTCGGGTCGTCCGTCTTGAGCTGGTTCATCATGTCGACGGTGCGCTGGATCACGCGGCTGACGCCGGACTCGCCGACGAACATGTGGTGCGCCTCCTCGGTCAGCATGAAGCGCGTGGTGCGCGCCAGCGGGTCGAAGCCCGACTCGGCCAGCGCGCACAGCTGGAACTTGCCGTCGCGGTCGGTGAAGTAGGTGAACATGAAGAAGCTCAGCCAGTCGGGCGTCTTCTCGTTGAAGGCCTGCAGGATGCGCGGGTTGTCCTGGTGGCCGCTGCGGCGCTCCAGCAGCGCCTCGCCCTCCTCGCGGCCGTCGCGGCCAAAGTACTTGTGCAGCAGGTAGACCATCGCCCACAGGTGGCGGCCTTCCTCGACGTTGACCTGGAACAGGTTGCGCAGGTCGTACTGGCTCGGGCAGGTCAGGCCCAGATGGCGCTGCTGCTCGACGGACGCCGGCTCGGTGTCGCCCTGGGTGACGATGATGCGGCGCAGGTTGGCGCGGTGCTCGCCCGGCACGTCCTGCCAGGCGGCTTCGCCCAGGTGGTCGCCGAAGTGGATCTTGCGGTCGGCTTCAGCCGGGTTGAGGAAGATGCCCCAGCGGTAGTCGGGCATCTTGACGTAGTCGAACTGCGCCCAGCCCTGCGGGTCGACGCTGATCGCGGTGCGCAGGTAGACGTCGAAGTTGGTCGAGCCCTCGGGGCCCATCTCGTGCCACCACTGCAGGTAGTCGGGCTGCCAGCTCTCCAGCGCACGCTGCAGCGTGCGGTCCTCGGACAGGTTGACGTTGTTGGGAATCTTCTCGCTGTAGTCAATGGTGCTCATGGTGGTCTCCTTGCAATGAATTGATGACTTCGCGGCGGCGCCGCTCAATGACCTCGTGCCGTCGGCACATCGATGACGACGAAATGACCTGCTCGTTCATCGCGGCGAAGCCGCATCATTGAAGCCAAGCGACGTCATTTCGTCATCAAAAATCACACGCGATTCATGTCGAACTGCGTCTTGTCGCCCGTACCGTACACCTTCAGCGCGCCTTTGTCGCCGACGGCGTTGGGGCGCTGGAAGATCCAGTTCTGCCACGCCGACAGGCGGCCGAAGATGCGGGTGAACATGTTCTCCTGCTGCGCAAAACGCAGGTTGGCCTCCAGACCGGTCAGCGCGTCGGGGCTCATGGCGGCGCGCTCTTCCAGCGCGATGCGCACCTCGTCGTCCCAGTCGATGTCGTCGGGTGCCGAGGTGACCAGGCCGAGCTTGAGCGCGTCCTCGCCGCCCAGCGGCTTGCCGATGGCGGCGCGCGCGGCGGCCAGCGGCGCCTCTTCCTCGTAGAAGCGGCGCGCCAGGCGCGACTGGCCGTTGACCATCGGGTAGGTGCCGAAGTTGACTTCGTTCAGCTGCAGCGTCGGCGCCTTGGCCGGCTGCTCCGGCAGCACCAGCATGTAGGCGCGGTCGGCGCAGAAGGCCAGCTCGGCCAGCGTGCCGGCGAAGCACGAGCCCGGCTCGATCAGCGCGAACAGGCTGCGCGAGGACACGTCCAGGCGCGCCAGCGTGCGGCGCAGCATGCCCAGCGTCTCGCGCACGAACCAGTGGTCCTGGTTGGCCAGCATCAGCGCGTCATTGGCGAGCACGGCCGCCGCGTCGCCTTCGGTCTTGAGCACCCAGGCGCCGATGTCGAGCTCGTTGGTGCGCATGTTGAGGATGGCGTCGTCCAGCTCGCGCGCCATCTGCAGCGGGTACCAGGCGGCGCCCGCGGCCTCGATGCCGGCGATATCGGTCGGCTGCGCGCCGCTGGGCGCCTTGACGACGAAGGTTGCCATCCGCTTGGCGCGGTCGATGCTGACCGTGACGTGCTGGTAGGCGATGCCATCGGCCGAATCCTGGCGCTCGACCTTGGGCAGCGCCACGCCCTGGGCGCCGGCCGGGCGGTCGCTGCCCTCGGCCAGCCTGGCGGCACGCTCGGCGATGAAGGCCTCGAACTGCTGCGGCTTGGCGATGGCGTCGACCAGGCGCCAGTCGACCGCCTTCTGGCCGCGCACGCCCTCGCTGGTGGTGCAGAAGATGTCGGCCAGGTCGTGGCGCACGTGGCGCTTGTCGGTCACGCGGGTCAGGCCGCCGGTGCCGGGCAGCACGCCCAGCAGCGGCACCTCGGGCAGGCTGACGCTGCTGCTGCGGTCGTCGACCAGCACGATGTCGTCGCAGGCCAGCGCCAGCTCGTAGCCGCCGCCGGCGCAGGCGCCGTTGAGCGCGGCGACGAACTTGAGGCCGCTGTGCTGGCTGGAATCCTCGATGCCGTTGCGGGTCTCGTTGGTGAACTTGCAGAAGTTGACCTTCCAGGCGTGGCTGGACAAGCCGAGCATGAAGATGTTGGCGCCGGAGCAGAACACGCGGTCCTTGCCGCTGGTGACGACCACGGTGCGCACCTCGGGATGCTCGAAGCGGATGCGCTGCAGCGCGTCGTGCAGTTCGATGTCCACGCCCAGGTCGTAGCTGTTGAGCTTGAGCTTGTAGCCGGGGCGGATGCCGGCGTTCTCGTCGATGTCGATCGCCAGCGTGGCGACCGGGCCGTCGAAGGACAGCTTGACGTGGCGGTACTGGCTGGGATCGGTGCGGTAGTCGACCTTGGGGTTCGGTTGGCTCATGGCGAAAAGGATCCTCGGATGGTGGGCTGAAGAGATGAAACCTGGCCGGCGACACGATTCGCATCACCGGCATAAGATGAATAATAGTGCATATTTGACTTCCTGTCAATGCATTTTATTGCATGTCAACTTTTCATCCCGATCGCGACCCGCACCTGGTCGCGCAGCAACTGAAAGGCGGCTTCCTCGCTGTAAGCGCTGGTGTTCAGGCGCAGGTCGGCCTTGGCGTAGAACGGGGTGCGCCCGATCAGGATGCGCTTGAGGTCATCCATCGCCTCCGGGCTTGCCGCCATCGGTCGCGTGTCCCCTTGCGCTACGACCCGGCTCATGTGGTCGGCAGGATCGGCCTGCAGCCAGACCGTGTAGCAGTGCTGCAGCAGCAGGTTGAAATTGGCCGCGTCGGCCACCAGGCCGCCCGGCGTGGCGATCACCACCTCGGGGTAGATCTGGATCGCCTCCTCCAGCGCGCGGCGCTCGTAGCGCCGATAGGCGTTGGTGCCGTACAGGTTGTGAATCTCGTGGATGCTGCAGCCGGCAAACTGCTCGATCTGCCGGCTCAATTCGATGAAGGCGTAGCCCAGATCGTCGGCCAGGCGCCGCCCCAGCGTGCTTTTGCCGGCGCCGCGCAGCCCGATCAGTGCGATGCGCGAGGTGCGGCCCTGATCGGCGCCGCCGGGCGCGTGGAGCAGCTCGGACAAGGCCTGGCGCGCGCGTCGCAGGTCGGCCTCGCTGCGGTGCTCCAGCAACTCGCGGATCATCAGCCATTCGGGCGTGGAGGTGGTGATGTCGCCCAGCAACTCGCTCAGCTCGCAGTGCAGTGCCTGCGCCACCTGCAGCAGCACCAGGATGGAGGCATTGCCGGTGCCGTATTCCAGGTTCGCCAGGTGGCGCTCGGACACGTCGGCGGCCTGCGCCACCGCCTTGCGCGTCATGCCGCGGCGCGAGCGCAGGTTGCGCACGCGCTCACCCAAGGCCACCAGAAACGGGTGGCGCGTGCCGCCATCGGCAGCGCTCTGCAGAGCGCTGCCAGTGCGTTCGTCGACAGCTGTGTTCATGCCTCAGGTCGCTCCGTCGCATGCTTTCGCATTATGGTTTTCCCTTGACATGCATTTTATTGCATATAAGATAACACGCATAATAATGCATTTCACCACGCGCCAACCCAAAGATCAACTGGCCTGACTGGTCACCTGTCGCGACCCGTGTCAACATTCAAGAACGAACCCCGGAGACCAAGCACCATGAGCACTGCCCCCGCCGTCGCTGCGCCGCCTGAACGCTTCAACTACGCCGACCACCTGCTGGCGCTGAATGCCGGCCGCGCCGACAGCACGGCATTCATCGACGATGGCGGCAGCCTGAGTTATGGCCAGTTGTCCGAGCGCGTGCGCCGCCTCGCGGCTGGCCTGCGCGGGCTGTACCTGCGACGCGAGGAACGCGTGCTGCTGCTGATGCACGACTGCAACGACTGGCCAGTGGCCTTTCTCGGCTGCATGTACGCCGGCGTGGTGCCGGTGGCGGTCAACACCTTGCTCACCGCCGACGACTATGCCTACATGCTCGAGCATTCGCGCGCCCAGGCGGTGCTGGTGTCGGGCGCGCTGCTGCCGACGCTGACTATGGCCATGGTCAAGAGCGACCACGAGGTGCAGAAGGTGATCGTGTCGCAGCCGCTGGCCCCGCTGCATCCGTCCGAGGTCGAGTTCGAGACCTTCCTGGCCGCCCAGCCACCGCAGGACAAGCCGGCCCACACCGGACCCGACGATCCGGGCTTCTGGCTCTATTCCAGCGGCTCCACCGGCCGCCCGAAGGGCACGGTGCATTCGCACGCCAACCCGTACTGGACCAGCGAGCTGTACGGCAGGCACGTGCTTGGCCTGCGCGCGGACGACGTGTGCTTCTCGGCCGCCAAGCTGTTCTTCGCCTACGGCCTGGGCAACGCGCTCACTTTCCCGATGACGGTGGGCGCCAGCACCCTGCTGATGGCCGAGCGTCCGACGCCCGAAGCCACCTTCCGGCGCCTGACCGGCGGCGTCGGTGGCCTGAAGCCCACCGTGTTCTTCGGCGCGCCGACCGGTTTTGCCAGCATGCTGGCGCATCCGCAGCTGCCGGCGCGCGCGCAGGTCGCGATGCGCCTGGTGTCGTCGGCCGGCGAGGCGCTGCCGGCTGAAATCGGCGAGCGCTTCAAGGCGCATTTCGGCGTCGACATCGTCGACGGCATCGGTTCCACCGAGATGCTGCACATCTTCCTGTCCAACCGGCCCGATCGCGTGCGCTACGGCACCACCGGCTGGCCGGTGCCGGGCTACGCCGTCGAGCTGCGCGGCGACGACGGCGGCCCGGTTCCCGACGGCGAGCCGGGCGACCTCTACATCGCCGGCCCCAGCGCCGCCATGATGTACTGGGGCAACCGCAGCAAGACACGCGAGACTTTCCAGGGCGGCTGGACCAAGAGCGGTGACAAGTACGTGCGCAACGAGGACGGCAGCTACACCTACGGCGGGCGCAGCGACGACATGCTGAAGGTGAGCGGCATCTACGTCTCGCCGTTCGAGGTCGAGGCCACCCTGGTGCAGCACCCCGCCGTGCTCGAGGCCGCCGTGATCGGCATCGAGGACACCGATGGCCTGACCAAGACCAAGGCCTTCGTGGTGTTCAAGCCGGGCGCCTCGGCGACCGAGGACGAGCTGAAGAACTTCGTCAAGGAGCGCCTGGCACCCTACAAGTACCCACGCCAGTTCGAGTTCGTCACCGAGTTGCCCAAGACCGCCACCGGCAAGATCCAGCGCTTCAGGCTGCGCGAACGCGAACGCGAAACCGGCTGACGCGGCAATCCCGCCGACCCATGGCGCGGCCGGGGTACCGCACACGCGCCAAGACCGGCAAACCGCGCGGGCGGATGCCCACGCACGGTGTCTGCAGGTGCTGCAGGCCCGTCAGAGCCGACGGCCCGGGCGCGGGCCTCCGGTCCCGCTCAGCGGCGGCGCTTGGGCATTGCGCCGCCTCGGGCGCGGCGCAGCCCGAACAGAGCCAGCAGGCCACTCAGACCGATCATGCCCCACTCGCCCAGCGTCGGCACCGGCGTCACCTGGGCCGCCGGGGGTGGCGGTGGTGCCGTCACCACGATCGTGAGCGCCAGCGGCGCGCTGGTGCCGGCCGCGTTGGTGGCGGTCATGCTGAAGTCGTAGCTGCCTGCCGCCGTTGGGGTGCCGCTGATGGCGCCGGTATTCGTATCGAGTGTCAAGCCCGGCGGCAAGGCGCCGGTCACGGCGTACGTCAGCGGCTGCGTCACGTCCGCGGGCCCCAGCGTCGGCGTGAAGCCGGCGTAGGGCTGGCCGACCACGCCGGCTGGCGCGGTGCCTGAGAGCACGGCCAGCACCGGCAGGGCGTCGACCTTCAGGTCCCACACGCCCGAACCGGCTTCCAGCAGATGCCAGGTCATCCCGCCCAGCGTGCCGGTGAACGGCCCCGTGAGGTTGGCCGCCGGCACACCCTGCAGCACCCCGGCGTAGGTGGTGCCGGCCGCCAGCGTCGACGAGGGATCGAGCGCGAACGCCATGCTGCCGGCGGCGTTCGACACCACCATCTGCCCGTATTTGGCGGGCGAATTGACGATCGCCCGGTACTCCCCGGGCAGCCAGCCCGAATAGGTCAGCGGCGAAGGCGCGCCCACGCCCTGCAGGTTGGCGACCCAGTCGATCGTGCCCTGCGCCGCCGCATCCGGCGCGACATTCACGCCGATGCCATAGAACCCTGGCACCGGCGTGATGACGCCGCGGTTGGAGATGCCGCCCGTGATGCGAGGTGGAATGAGACCGTGGAAAAGATGGATCCGGTTGGCGCCCCATGTGGGGGAGCCGACATAGCCAATGCTGCCGTCGTTGACGATGCCGCCCTGGATCTGTGCGTTGGTCGAGCCCTCGAGCAGAATGCCCTCGACGCCATCGAGCCTGGCACCGGCCTGATTGATCAGGCCACCGCGCAATGCGCCTACGACCCAGAGGATGGACCCGCCATTCGCCTTGCCCGTGCCGCCATTGGTGGCCGAACCCGCCTCCTGATCGTCGGGCACCCATGCCAAATACCGCGTCGACGTCACCGTGACGCCCGGTTCGATCATGATTGATTCGCCAGTGTCCAGTCTGCATTCGTTAGCGACGAGATCGACGTTGAAGTTCACAGTCGTGGTACCGGCGCCACAGACGTCGGCTGCCCAGGCCGGCGCCGCCGCGGCGCCCAGCACCGACGCCACGGCCAGCACCAGGGATGTGCGCTGCAGCGCGGCGAGCACGGGTTTTTCAGGCGCAGTGCGCAGGGCAAAGGACTGGGTCACGATAAATTCCCTTCACAAGAGCAGAAGAAACGCAGCGCCGCGCCAAGCCTCACCCCCGCGGACCCTCCAAGCCATAACCATAATCCAGTTCGTATGGTCCGTTACCAAAAAATTGGGTCCATACAAGCAACTGTTGTTTTGTCAGCAAACCAGCGACACGAACTGCTCGAACTTGCCGCTGGGCCCGCGTTCGATGCGCGCCACCTCGACCAGCTCGACCTCGATCCGGGGCGCGCCCAGGCCATGGCGCACGATGTCGCACGCGGCGCCGGCCTCGCCGGGCGTCAATGGCCGTGCCAGCACCAGGCGCAGCTCGATCCGGTCCGGCGCCGTCTGCACCGCCTGCGCCTGCGTGATCGCCTCGATACCCGGCAAGCGGTTCATGCCGGCGGGCCAGACGCGGCGGCCGTCGGGCAGCGTGGCCAGGTTGCGCACGCGCCCATGCACGCGCGCCAGCACCGGCAGCGCGCGGCCGCAGGAGCAGGGCTCGCCCACGGTGGCCAGGTCGCCCATGTCCAGCCGCAGCAGCGGCGTGGCCAGGTTGTGCAGGCGCGTCAGCACCACGCGGCCGGTCTGGCCCGGCGCGCAGGGCGCGCCCTGCTCGTCCAGCACCTCGACGAACACCGATTCGGACTGCAGGTGCAGGCGGCCATGCTCGCGGCAGCGCATGGCGATGTAACCGACCTCGCCGGCCGAGTACAGGTCGGTGCAGCGCACGCCCCATTGGCGCGTGATGCGCTGCTCCAGTTCGGCATCCAGCGGCTCGGCCATCAGGCGGATTTCCTCCAGCGCCGGCGGCGGCGCGGGCAGCAGCGTGAGCAGCTCGGCCACCACGCTGGGGTAGCTGAGCAGGTAGTGCGGATCGAAGCGCCGCAGCCAGGCGGCGATCTCGTCGGCCGGCCGGCCGACGTGGATGGCCGAGGCCGGGCCGGTGACGCTGATCTGCCCCACCGGCGGCCCCCAGCCGGGGTGGTCCTGGCCACCGGGCACGCGCTCGGCATCGGGCAGCACGCGCGTGACGCCCAGGCGCTTGCCGAAGTCACGCTGCTGCCAGCGATGCTCGCGCAGCGTCAGCACCAGGCCGATGGCGCGGCTCAGCTCGGTGGTCTGCACGGTGACGCGCACGCCGGTGGAGCCCGACGAGTGCGTGGCGATCAGCGGCGCGTGGCCGGCCGGCACGCTGCGGGCGTGCAGCCGGTCGCCGGCCGCGCGCATGGCCTGCTTGTCCAGCACCGGCAGGCTGTGCCAGACAGCTTCATCGTCGGGATGGCGACGCAGGCGCGCCAGCGCCTGGGCGTAGGCCGGCGTATCGCGATAGTGCGGCACGTTGCCCACCGCCCATTCCAGCAGCAGGCGGCGCTGCGCGCAGGTGCCGGCGTGCAGTTCGGCCGCCGGCATCCATTGCGATGCCTCCAGTGGCTCGAGCATGGCGCGCCAGTCGAACGGCGGACGGGCGAAGAAGCCGGGCCAGGCCAGGAACGGCGACAGCGCGCGGACACCCGGTTTGGCCTTGGCCATGCTCAAGTGCCTGCGCCTGCGCCGGCGGGCTTGCGCATGCGCACGAACAGGTACGGGGCGCCATCGGCCAGCGTTGGCCCGCTGGCATCGCCGGCACGCGCGGGCAAGGTGGCAACGGCCTCGATCTCGCAACCGAGACCGGTCTGTCGGGCCAGCGCCTGCAGGGTGTCGGCACTGGCCAGCGGGTAACTGCGAAAGCCCCGCGCATAAGCCAGCGCCGCCGCGTGCGCCTGCGCTGGCGTCAGCGCGGCCGGCGGCGGCAGCCGGGCGCTGCGCTGCATCGCCTCGGCGGCGAAGGCTTCGGCCTGCGGCGCACTGAAGCCGACGGCCTGCGCCTCGTCGCCCGTTCGCAGCCGGTTGGCAAACAGCAGCACACCGCCCGGCGCCAGCAGGCAGGCATAGCGCTGGAACAGTTCCACCCGCTGCGCGGGCGAGAAGTAGCCGAGCAGGCTGCTGGTGAAGATCAGGTCGTAGGCGCCGTCGGCGTGATGCGCCAGCAGGTCCTGGCGCACGCTGGCGATCACCACACCTTGCTGCCGCGCATACCACTCGCACAGGCGCAGCGGCGTGGCGCAGCGGTCGACCACGGTGGCGGCCAGCGCCACGCCGCTGCACCGGCCAGCCTCCAGCACGTGCGCCAGCGCCGACGCATCGGCGCAGCCGCTGACCAGCACGCGCACCGGCGCCGCGCCATGCCGCTGGCGATGGCCGGTCAACGCAGCGCCCAGTTCGGCCAGATAGCGCGCGGACTGGCCGCTGAGCGTCTTGCCCAGGCCCATCAGGCGCATGAAGGGCCAGAAGCCGTGGTAGGCAGCGCAGCCGCGCCCATCGGTATTTGCCTGACAGTGCACTGGAGCCCACTGCCGTGCCAAAGCGGCGAGTTCGGCCAGAGGTTCGGCGACGCCAGCCTGCCCGGTGGCCGCCAAGGCCGTCGCTTCGAGCGCAGTCATTGCCGATCGCCAGTGCGCTGGCGCGCCTGCGGCGGCCAGCGCGAGATCAGCGCAGCAAAGTGCGCTCGCTCGCTGTGCACGCGCGCGACCAGGGCGGCGCCATCGACATGCTCGGCACGGACCGCGGCGGCATCGTGCAGCCGCTGTGCGTAAACGGGGCTTTGCGCTGCCTGACGGACCAGTTCGCCCATCTGCGCCAGCATCGGCGCCGGCGTCTTGTCCTGACCGAACATGCCGAACCAGGGCTCGGCGGCAAAGCCGGGCACGCGTTCCGACAAGGTCGGCAGATCGGGCCAGGCGGGCAGCCGGTGCTGGGCACCGACCGCCAGCACGCGCACACGTCCGGCGCGTATCAGCGGGATGGCCGACCCGCCAGCGAGCAGCAGGCGGACATCGCCGCGCAGCAGGCCCTGCACCGCGAGCGAATTGCCCCGATAGGGCACATGCGTCCACGACACCGCCAGGCGCTCGGCAAGTTCTTCCATGGCGACATGGTTCTGGCTGCCGACACCACCGCTGCCGTAGAACACGGGTTGCGCTGCACGCCTGGACACGGCAACCAGGTCATCCAGAACCTGGATCGGGTCGGTGGCGGCCACCAGCAGCAGGAAGCTGTTGCGGGCCAGACCCCCAATCGGCGCCAGGCCGTCCAGCACATCGGCGGTCGCGCGCGGGTAGAAGCTGGGGTTGATGACGATCACGCTGTCCTGCGCGACCAGCCAGGAAGCGCCATCGGCCGCTTCGGCGCGAAAGCGCGCCAGCGCGATCTCCCCGTTGGCGCCGTCGACGTTGTGGATCGCCGGGCGCAGCGGCGACAGGCGGGCCAGCTCTTCGGCCAGCGCGCGCGCCACCAGGTCGGGCGCCCCACCGGGCGGGCTGGGCACGTAGAAGCGCACTTGCTCGGGCAGCGCAGCAGCGCCACCCTCGAGCGCCGATGCCAGCAGGCGCTGGGGCGCCAGCGCCAAGGTGCTGCCGGCGCCCAACATGGCGCGGCGTCGATCGATCGTGGCTGGCCTCATGATCCCGCGTCCCTCCTGGCAGTGAACTGCGCAGCACCGGCAACGGATATTGCCCCGGCGATCTTAATCGGACGCACCCGACCGCGCCTGCGCCAGTCGCCGCACGCAGGACGCGGATAGAATGGCCCGCGCTCAGGTGTCGCGCGAGACCTTGATCGACGGGAAGCGGGCCGAGAAGTCCTTGGCCTTGGCGGCGATCTTGACCGCCACCTGGCGCGCCATGCTCTTGTAGATGGCGGCCACCTCGCCGTCGGGGTCGCTCACCACGGTGGGCCGGCCCGAGTCGGCCTGCTCGCGGATCGACAGCGCCAGTGGCAGCGCGCCCAGGTAGTCGATGCCCTTTTCCTCGGCGTAGCGCTTGCCGCCCTCGGCGCCGAAGATGTGCTCGGCGTGGCCGCAGTTGGAGCACACGTGCACCGCCATGTTCTCGACCAGGCCGAGGATCGGCACGCCGACCTTCTCGAACATGGTGACGCCCTTGCGCGCGTCGGCCAGGGCGATGTCCTGCGGCGTGGTGACGATCACCGCGCCGGTCATCGGCACGCGCTGGCTCAGCGTCAGCTGAATGTCGCCGGTGCCAGGCGGCAGGTCGACGATCAGGTAGTCCAGATCCTTCCAGTTGGTCTGGCGCAGCAGTTGCTCGAGCGCCTGGGTGGCCATCGGGCCGCGCCAGATCATGGCCTCGTCGGGATCGACCAGGAAGCCGATCGAGCTGACCTGCACGCCGTGGTTCTCCAGCGGCTCCATGCTCTTGCCGTCCAGGCTCTCGGGCCGACCGCTGACGTTCAGCATGATCGGCATGCTGGGGCCGTAGATGTCGGCGTCCAGCACGCCGACCGCAGCGCCTTCGGCGGCCAGCGCCAGCGCCAGGTTGGCGGCGGTGGTGCTCTTGCCGACACCGCCCTTGCCGGAGGCCACGCCGATGATGTTCTTGACGTTGGGCATCAGCTGCACGCCGCGCTGCACGGCGTGCGCGAGCACCTTGGTCGTCACGTTGACCGACACGTTGTCCACCCCCGGCAGCGCGCGCACCGCGGCGATCAGCGCCTGGCGCAGCGCCGGGATCTGGCTCCTGGCCGGGTAGCCCAGCTCGACGTCGAACGACACGTCGCCGCCGGCCAGCTGCAGGTTCTTCAGCTGCTTGGTCGAAACGAAATCCTTGCCCGTATTGGGGTCGGTCACGGCCGCGACGGCCTGCAGTACGTCTTGTTCCTGGATGGTCATTGCTCTCTTCCCGTGGACGCGCTAGTCTAGTCGGCCCAACGCACGGCACTCCTTGTACTCGGTCAAGACCGCACTGCGAACCCGATGAATGCCCCGATCGAGCCACCGGCATCCGCCAGCCGTTCCAAAAACCGCGCTGCCGCTGACCGGCGGCGGTGCACGCGCGAGCTGATGCGGCTGGGCCGCGCCGACGCGCTGGCCGGGCGGGTCGACATCTGCCGCGTCTTCCGCTGGCACGACACCGCGTCCGGACTGCGCTGAGCATGCCACAGCGGCCATTCATTTGGCGGCGCGACCTAAAATGCCGGGTTCCCCGCCGTGAGAGCCGCGCATGTCCGCACCCCGCCAGATCTTCGTCACCACCGCCCTGCCGTACGCCAACGGCACCTTCCACATCGGCCACATCATGGAGTACATCCAGGCCGACATCTGGGTGCGCTACCAGCGCATGCGCGGCCATGCGGTGAACTTCGTCGGCGCCGACGACGCCCACGGGGCGCCGATCATGATCGCGGCCGAGAAGGCCGGCAAGACGCCCGAGGCTTTCGTCGCCGACATCGCCGCCGGACGCCGGCAATACCTGGACGGCTTCCTGATCGGCTTCGACAACTGGCATTCGACGCACAGCCCGGAAAACACCGAGATCTCGCAGGCCATCTACCGCGACCTCAAGGCCAACGGGCTGATCGAATCGCGCACCATCGAGCAGTTCTTCGACCCCGAAAAGGGCATGTTCCTGCCCGATCGCTTCATCAAGGGCGAATGCCCCAACTGCCACGCCAAGGACCAGTACGGCGACAACTGCGAGGTCTGCGGCGCGGTCTACGCGCCGACCGAGCTGATCGAGCCGTATTCGGCGCTGTCGGGCGCCCGGCCCGAGCTTCGGAGCAGCGAGCATTTCTTCTTCCGGCTGTCGGACCCGCGCTGCGTCGCCTTTCTGGAGCAGTGGACGCAAGACGGCCGCCTGCAGACCGACGTCGCCAACAAGGTGCGCGAGTGGATCGCGCCCGGCGAGGATGGCAAGCCCAGGATGGGCGACTGGGACATCTCGCGCGACGCGCCCTACTTCGGCATCGAGATCCCGGACGCGCCGGGCAAGTACTTCTACGTCTGGCTCGACGCGCCGATCGGCTACCTGGCCAGCCTGAAGAACCTGCTGGAAAAGCGCGGCGAGAGCTACGAGGCCTACATGGCGCAGCCGGCGCTGGAGCAGTTCCACTTCATCGGCAAGGACATCATCACCTTCCACACGCTGTTCTGGCCGGCGATGCTGAAGTTCTCGGGCCGCAAGGTGCCCGACAACGTCTTCGTGCACGGCTTTCTCACCGTCAACAACGGCGAGAAGATGAGCAAGAGCCGCGGCACCGGGCTGGACCCGCTGAAGTACCTGCAGCTGGGCATGAACCCCGAGTGGCTGCGCTACTACCTGGCGGCCAAGCTGTCCGGGCGCAACGAGGACATCGACTTCAATGCCGAGGATTTCATGCTGCGCGTCAACGCCGACCTGGTCGGCAAGTACGTCAACATCGCCTCGCGCGCGGCCGGCTTCATCAACAAGCGCTTCGAAGGCCGCCTGGGCGAGGTGTCGGCCGACGGCGAACTGCTGCTGACGCGGCTGCGCGACGCCTTGCCCACGGTCACCGAGCTGTACGAGCAGCGCGATACGGCCAGGGCGGTGCGCGAGATCATGCTGCTGGCCGACCGCGTCAACGAGTACGTGGACCAGAACAAGCCCTGGGAACTGGCCAAGAAGCCTGAGCTGGCGCAGCGCCTGCACGACGTCTGCAGCACCTGCATCGAGGCCTTCCGCGTCCTGACCATCTACCTCAAGCCGATCCTGCCGCGGCTGGCGGCCGAGGTCGCCGTGTTCACCATGATGCCGCCCGAGGGCTTCGACGACGCGCTGACGCCGCTCGGCGCCGGCGCGCAGATCGGCGAATACAAGCACCTGATGCAGCGCGTCGACATGAAGCAGCTCGAGGCGCTGTTCGAGCCGCCGGCGCCGCCGCCGGGCGCGCAGCCCGCGACCCCGAGCCGCGTGGCCGAAGTCGCGCCCAGCGCCCCTGGCGGCGAGCCGCTGGCCGCCACCATCGGCATCGACGACTTTGCCCGCATCGACCTGCGCATCGCGCACATCGTCGAGTGCACGGCGGTCGAGGGCTCGACCAAGCTGCTGCGCCTGACGCTGGACGCCGGCGAGACCGGTGACGATGGCCAGCCGAGGCTGCGCAACGTATTCAGCGGCATCGCCAGCGCCTACCAACCCGAGCAGCTCAAGGGCAAGCTCACCGTGCTGGTGGCCAACCTGGCGCCGCGCAAGATGAAGTTCGGCCTCAGCGAAGGCATGGTGCTGGCCGCCAGCCATGGCGACGAGAAGGCGAATCCAGGCATCTACGTGCTTGAGCCGACGCCCGGTGCACAGCCCGGCATGCGGGTGCGCTGAATCGCTGAGCTGAATTGCCGACAGGAAGCCCAGCTTCAACAGCCGAACGCAGAGGGCGCCAAGGTTCCGCAGAAGTCGCAAAGAAAACCATTCAAGGTTCTCTTTGAATCTTCTGCGTCTTTTGCGTAGCTTCTGCGTCCTCTGCGTTCGGCTGTCCGGCTGTCCGGCTGTCCGGCTGTCCGGCTGTCCGGCTGTCCGGCATTCAAGCCCGCGCGGCCGACACCTCGTCGTGCAGCGCCACCAGCGCCTGCGTGAGCTTGTGGCCCGGCTCCAAGTGGATCATGGGGCGCGACAGCTCGTGCGACTCGCGCACCTTGACGGACGAGGGCAGGTAGGGCTGCAGCACCGGCAAGCCCTCGTCGATCAGCTCCTGCACCAGCCGCTGTGGCAGCTTGGCGCGCGACTGGAACTGGTTGACCACGATGCCCTCGACCGCCAGCTCGGGGTTGTGGTCGGCGCGGATCTCCTGCACGTTGTCCAGCAGCGTGTACAGCGCCTGGCGCGAGAAGTCGTCGCAGTCGAACGGGATCAGGCAGCCGCGCGCGCCCATCAGCGCCGAGCGCGTGTAGAAATTCAGCGCCGGCGGGGTATCGACGTAGATGCGGTCGTAGTGCTGCGCCAGCTGCTGCAGCGCCTCGCGCAGCTTGTAGATCTTGTGGCGCGACTCGAGCTTGCCCTGCAGCTCGTCGAGCCGGGGGCTGGCGGCCATCAGGTCCAGGTTCTCGAACGGCGTGCCGACCACGAAGTCGGTGGGCGGCACCGGTCGAAAGCTGTAGCCGAGCGAGCGGTCGAACAAGGTGGCGACCGTGGGCTGGTCTTCCGCCACCGGGCCGCCGAGCAGGTACTGGGTCGAGTTGCCCTGCTGGTCCAGGTCGATCAGCAGGGTGCGCAGCCCCTGGCTGGCGCTGATGGCGGCCAGGTTGCAGGCGATGGTGGACTTGCCCACCCCGCCCTTCTGGTTGAACACGACAAGCGGCATGCAGACAACTCCTTCCTTTCGGTCAATGCCCCGCAGGCAAACGCGGCGATTATCGAGGCGGGTCGCCAACCGGCCCGCCGCCCGCGGGCAGCAGATGCATGATCAGCTATAAATCCCGGACGCCACCGACACATCCGCGCCGTAGCCGTCCTCCTTCCATGCTACCCATCGCCCGCTTCCGCCCGCGCCTGATCGATGCCCTAAAGGGCTACGACGGCGCGCACTTCAGCAAGGACTTCGCCGCCGGCCTGACGGTGGGAGTGGTGGCGCTGCCGCTGGCGATGGCGTTCGCGATCGCCTCCGGGCTCAAGCCTGAGGCCGGCATCTTCACCACCATCATCGCCGGCTTCCTGATCGCCATGCTGGGCGGCAGCCGGGTGCAGATCGGCGGGCCGGCGGGCGCCTTCATCGTCATCGTCTACGGCATCGTCGAGCGCTACGGCGTCGCCAACCTGATCATCGCCACCGCGCTGTCGGGCGTGCTGCTGTTCCTGATGGGCCTGTTCAAGCTCGGCACGCTGGTGCGCTTCATCCCGATCGCGGTCATCATCGGCTTCACCAACGGCATCGCGGTGCTGATCGCGCTGTCGCAGGTGAAGGACTTCCTCGGCCTGCAGATCGACAAGATGCCGAGCGACTTCTTCGGCATCCTGGGCGCGCTGGGCAGCCACTGGCAGACCGTCAACCCCTGGGCGCTGGGCGTGGCGGCGACCTCGCTGCTGATCGTGATCGGCTGGCAGCGCTGGATGCCGGCGCTGGGGCCCAAGGTGCAGTTCTCCGGCAAGCTGAGCACCGTGCCGGGCTCGATCATTGCCCTGATCATCGCCACCACGGTGGTCGGCGTATTCGATCTGCCGGTGGAGACCATCGGCAGCCGCTTCGGCGGCATTCCGGCCGCGCTGCCCGAGTTCACGCCGCCGAGCTTCAGCTGGGAGTCCGCGCGCTTCCTGCTGATGCCGACCATCACGCTGGCGCTGCTGGGCGCGATCGAATCGCTGCTGTGCGCGCGCGTGGCCGACGGCGTGATCGGCGATCGGCACGACCCCAACCAGGAACTGATGGCGCAGGGCGTGGCCAACTTCGTCACGCCGCTGTTCGGCGGCATGCCGGCCACCGGCACCATCGCCCGCACCATGACCAACGTCAAGAGCGGCGCGCGCACGCCGGTCGCCGGCATGGTGCACGCGCTGGCGCTGCTGGCGGTGATCCTGGTGGCGGCGCCGCTGGCGGCCTCGATCCCGCTGGCTACGCTGGCGGCGATCCTGATGTACGTGGCCTGGAACATGGGCGAATGGCACGAATTCGCCCGCCTCAAGCACTACCGCAACACCTACCGCGTGCAGTTGGTGGCGGTGTTCCTGCTGACGGTGATCTTCGATCTGACGGTGGCGGTGGAATTCGGCATCCTGGCCGCCTGCCTGACATTCATCTATCGCATCTCCAGCCTGTCGCGCTCCGAGCAACTTGGCGCCGCCACCCACCCGCAGCTTGCCGGCCACGAAGAGCGGCTGCAGGCCTGGCGCATGTACGGCGCGCTGTTCTTCGGCGCCACCAAGCTGGTCGAGCAGCTGGAGGACCAACTGCCGCCGCACACCCTGGTGCTGGATCTCAAGAACGTGATCTACGTCGACTCGACCGGCGCCGAGGCGCTGGAGAACCTGGTCAGGACCTGCCGCAAGCGCGGCGTGCGGCTGGTGGTGAGCGGGCTGATGAACCAGCCCCTCGATATTGCGCGACGCACGGGACTGCTTGCGTTATGGCAAGAGAAGTCGATGGATGACTTGCAGCCGGATATCGCCAGTGCGTTGCACATCGCGCTTGCCGGATCCTCCAATGCGCCAGCGGCTACTTGAAGCGATCAGGCCGGCTTCTCAAGCACGAAAAACGCGTCTTCACAAGCCAGATCCACCAAGCTGTGGTCCTGAAGGCTGTCGTCGTATTCCACCATAGGCGAAACCCGCAGCGCACCCCGAAGGATGCGATATCCATAACGCTTCAAGTCTTGCTCAAAATCGGACACACGAATCACGTTGAGCTCTTTGTAAAACCGCCAGTACTCTGCGCCCCCAACATCGAAGCCGGACCGATCCATACGGTTGGGTGTATGCGTAAGGACATGCTTACGCATTGTTTCCTCGTTCATCTTGAGATGATGATGAGGTTCTGAAAAAAACTCACCCAGATGACTGCCTTGACTCGAAAAATACAGACCCGGGTTGACGAAGAATAGTCCTCCCGGCCGCAAAACACGCCAAATCTCATCGAGCACGCGGCGGTAACCGTCTTTGATGTGTTCCACTGAACCCCATGAGATGATCAGATCGAAATAGCCGTCTTCATATGGAATCGACTCGGCCGACTGATTCACAAACACAAAATTGGACGGAAGTGCATCCAGTCGCAAGCCATGGCGAGAAGCCACATTCGGCAGATCACGAACATAGTCGACGATATCGAGCGCTACCAGTTCACGCGGCGCGTAACGCAAAAAAATCCCCAAGTCAGTGATGCCGTCACCAGCACCGACATCGAGGATCCGTCCCTTGAGCTGCGGCGCATCCTTTAGAAACTCACGAGCAATGACGGTGGCCGCATGATCAAAGTGACGAAAAAACCAGTTACCCAGTCCGCCTTGCCAGGGCAGGGCCTCGATGAGTTGCCGCGAGCCCGTCTTTGCTTCCATTGACCATGCGCTGACCGCTGACGGATTACCCTTTGGCGGACTCAGCCTCACATCGCTTGCTCTTACGCGATCGACCGTTCCCCAAGCAATATCCACCCATTCGACATTGTCCCCATACGAGGGTAGCGTGAGGGTGAACTCGTAACTGCCTCTAGGCAACCAATGCCAGGCATGGCCCAACTGGTGACTATCAACGCCGCTGATAAAACCATCTGCGCCCCACAATTGAACGCGGATGACAGGCTGAAACACACAGGTTATGTGCACATCCAGATGAAGGTCGATCTGACCCCCATGGTCTGGTCGAATATGGGCATGGAGAGTGACTTCTTCAGACACTGTGTCGTTGAATCCTAATTCTTAGTGGGCCACAATACTACCCTCTGTCGACTGCGGTAGCATCATTGAGATAACAGACCTGAAACTCACGCCAGCGCTAGCCACGCTGGCGTGGCAGTCTGAGGACGTTTCAGGACGCAGCATCCAGTCCCTGGGGCGCAAGCGCGGTTCCACCATCGCGGCGGAAACTCCTTCCTGCGACTCATCCGCCACCGCGCATGTCCGGCCCATCCGGATCGGGCCCGATCTCGGTGCGGATCACGCGGTAGTCGGGACTGAACACGACGTTGAAGCCCTTCGTCTCGCTCGGCGGTTCAAGAAATTTCCAGGTCCAGATGACCTGGTTCTGCAACTGGTAGGGCACCTGCTTGGCTGGCTTGCCGAGCATGCGGCGCACCTCCTCGACGCCCATGCCAGGCTGCACGCGGCGGAAGTTCTCCGGCGTCAGCACCTGGCGCAGCGCGCTCATCCTGCCGTCGGGGCCAATGGTGATCATGTAGTTGCGCATGCCCTCGGGCTGGCGGTTGTATTCGAAGGTCTTGGCGCCGCCGGCCTCCGGCCAGACGCGTTCGGGCTGGCCGAAGCGCTGCACCACGTCGGCCTCGCTGGAAACGCCCTCTTCCAGTTCCTTGATGGCTTGCGGATCGCAGGCCGCCAGCAGCAGCACGCTGCCCAGCCATCCGGCCAGGCCAAGGGTGCGAAGTTGATCAAATCGGTGGGTCATGGCTGCTGTGCTCGGTAAAATGGTTGAAATCCGTCTTCTAACGTGGCAGCCGCACGGCACGCCGTCAGAAAAGTCCGACAAAGGACGATTGAAAGCATTATGTCGCTCGCCCGCATCTTCCAGCGCCCGCACTATCGCTCCGAGGCCACGCAGTTCATCGACGATCTCAAGCAGGCCCGGCCCGAACTCGACCGCAAGCAGCGCGAGGGCCGCTTCCTGCTGTGGGACAGGCGCATCGACCGCTCGCTGCAGGCCGAGTTCCGCGCCGGCCGGGTGCCGCAATCCGGCTACGTGTACTACGACATGGCGCCCAGCCTCGATTGAGTGCCGCCCCCTCGTTGCAGCGCGGCCCCGCCAACGGCGCCGGCTGGATTGACCGCAGGCTGACGCGATGGGTGCTGTGACGGTGCTCACGGACACGGCCGACCCGGAGCAGTTGCTGGCGCAGCCGCCGCTGCAACCGCTGCTGCCGGAAGTGGTCGACCACGTGGCGGTGGCGCGCCTATACGGCGAGCCGCTGTTTGCGCTGCCGCAGGACCTGTACATCCCGCCCGATGCGCTGGAGGTGTTCCTGGAGGCCTTCGAGGGCCCGCTGGACCTGCTGCTGTACCTGATCCGCAAGCAGAACTTCAACATCCTCGACATCCCGATGGCGGCGGTGACGCGCCAGTACCTGAGCTACGTCGA
Organism: uncultured Ottowia sp.; assembly: GCA_964534975.1. Lineage (GTDB taxonomy): Bacteria > Pseudomonadota > Gammaproteobacteria > Burkholderiales > Burkholderiaceae_C > Ottowia. The sequence goes on from CAZHSD010000013.1 coordinate 57,923, forward strand.
CGAGGTGCGCAGCCGCAACCTGGAGCTGGCGGCCGAGTACCTGCTGATGGCGGCGATGCTGATCGAGATCAAGTCGCGCATGCTGCTGCCGCCGCGCCGCAGCGCCGAGGGCGAGGAAGCCGAGGACCCGCGCGCCGAACTGGTGCGCCGCCTGCTGGAATACGAGCAGATGAAGCTGGCGGCCACGCGCCTGGCCGACCTGCCGCTGTACGGGCGCGACTTCCTGAAGGCGCAGGTCTACGTCGAGCAGGCGCTGCAGCCGCGCTTTCCCGACGTCGAGCTGACCGACCTGCAGTCCGCCTGGGCCGACATCCTCAAGCGCGCCAAGCTGGTGCAGCACCACAGGATCACGCGCGAGCAGCTCAGCGTGCGCGAGCACATGTCGATCGTGCTCAAGAAACTGCAGGGGCGTCGCTTTGCGCCCTTCGAGGACCTGTTCGACCCAACGCAGGGCGTGCCGGTGCTGGTGGTGACGCTGATCGCGCTGCTGGAGCTGGCCAAGGAAAACCTGGTCGAGGTCACCCAGGCCGAGGCCTATGCGCCGATCTACGTGCGGCTGGCGTTCACGCCGGCTTGATGACCGCACTCTGACGAGTGCATGACCCCGGCCTGCGGCCATTGATGACGCGCCTTCGGCGCATGACTGGCGCCGTCATCGATGGCTAAACCGAGATCATGCGCTCGTCGGAAGCGCAGCGCCTCCGTCATGCGTGCGCAGCACGCGTCATCGAGGGCCGCAGGCCGAGGTCATGGCGCGCCAGCGCCAGTCATCGCTACCATTGAAACCCCAGCAGCCCGAGACAGCCCGTGCCCGCCTACACCTTCGAAGCCCTGCAAGCCGACGGCAAGACCCGCAAGGGGGTGATCGAGGCCGACTCGAGCAAGTCGGCGCGCGCCCTGCTGCGCGGGCAGGCGCTGGTGCCGATGAGCGTGGAGCCGGTCGCCGCCGGCGCCGGCGGCTCGGTGCTGACGCGGCCGATCGCCGGCGGGCGGGTGTTCAACGGCACGCGGCTGGCGATCTGGACGCGCCAGCTGGCCGGGCTGATCACGTCCGGGCTGCCGCTGGAGCGCTCGCTCACCGCGCTGGCCGACGAGGCCGATGACGAGCGCCAGCGCAACCTGATCGCCGGCCTGCGTGCCGAGGTCAACGCCGGCTCGCCGCTGGCGCGCGCGATGGCGCAGCACCCGCGCGAGTTCTCGCCTGTGTACACGGCGGTCATCGCCGCCGGCGAGCAGGGCGGCCACCTCGGCATGGTGCTGGAGCGCCTGGCCGACGACCTGGAGGAGCGCCAGGCACTCAAGGCCAAGCTGGTCGGCGCCGCGCTGTACCCGGCCATCGTGACCCTGCTGTCGATCGTGATCGTGGTGTTCCTGGTCAGCTACGTGGTGCCGCAGGTGGCCACCGTGTTCGCCGGCAGCAAGCGCGCCCTGCCCTGGCTGACGGTGGCCATGCTGGCACTGAGCGACTTCGTGCGCGCCTGGGGCTGGTGGCTGCTCGGCGCGCTGGGCTTGCTCGCCATCGGCGCCCGGCTGGCGCTGAGGAACCCCGCTTTGCGCCAGTCCTTCGACGCGCTGTGGCTGCGCCTGCCCGTGGTTGGCCGGCTGGCGCGCGGCTACAACGCGGCGCGCTTCGGCGCCACCCTGGCGATGCTGGCCGGCGCCGGCGTGCCGATCCTGCGCGCGCTGCAGGCCGCCGCCGAGACGCTGAACAACAGCGCCATGCGCGCCGACGCCGAGGACGCGCTGGTGATGGTGCGCGAGGGCGCGCCGCTGGCCTCGGCCCTGGCGCAGAAGAAGCGCTTTCCCGGCCTGCTGGCCATGTTCGCGCGCCTGGGCGAACAGACCGGCCAGCTGCCGCTGATGCTGCAGCGTGCGGCCAATCAGCTCAGCGCCGAGGTGCAGCGCCGCGCGCTGCAGCTGGCCACCGTGCTGGAGCCGCTGCTGATCGTCGCCATGGGCCTGGTCGTGATGCTGATCGTGCTGGCGGTGATGCTGCCGATCATCCAGCTCAACCAGTGGGTCAAATGATCCCCCCTGAGTCGCCTGCGGCGCCTTCCCCCCAGGGGGACCACGCTGGTGTTCGGGGAGACCCCGAGCACGGCGTTCTGAAGTGGCCTGCTCCGCGGCCAATCGTCCGTAGGATGCCCGCGCGCGGCGTCGGCACTTCACCCTGGCATTGAGCCCCACCATGCCCGCCAGTGTGCAAGACCAGCTCGTCGTTGCCATCTCCTCGCGCGCGCTGTTCGACTTCGAGGAGGAAAACCGCCTGTTCGAGGCCGGCGACGCCCAGGCCTACATGCGGCTGCAGCTGGAGCGCATCGACGTGCCGGCGCGGCCCGGCGTGGCGTTCTCGCTGGTCAGGAAGCTGCTGGCCTTCAACGAACCGGGGCAGCAGCGCGTCGAGGTGGTGGTGCTGTCGCGCAACGACCCGGCCAGCGGCATGCGGGTGTTTCGCAGCGTGGCGGCGGCCGGCATGGCGGTGCAGCGTGGGGTGTTCACGCAAGGGCGCGACCCGTTCCGCTACCTCAGGCCGCTTGGCGCGCACCTGTTCCTGTCGGCCAACGAGGCCGACGTGCGCGAGGCGCTCGGCCTGGGCTTTCCGGCCGCGCGCGTGGCCATCGGCTCGCCGCAGGCCGGCACCCGGCACGCCGACGAGGTGCGCATCGCCTTCGACGGCGACGCCGTGCTGTTCGCCGACGAGGCCGAGCGCGTGTTCCAGGCCAAGGGGCTGGAGGCCTTCCAGCGCCACGAGAAGCGCAAGGCCTTGCAGCCGCTGCCGGCTGGCCCTTTCAAGCCGCTGCTGGACGCGCTGCACCGCCTGCAGCACGCCGGCAGCACGGGCATGCGCCTGCGCACCGCGCTGGTCACGGCGCGCAGCGCGCCGGCGCACGAGCGCGCCATCCACACGCTGATGAGCTGGGGCGTGGGCGTCGACGAGGCCATGTTCCTCGGCGGCCTGCCCAAGGGAGAATTTCTGCGCGAGTTCGAGCCCGACTTCTTCTTCGACGACCAGACCGGCCATATCGAGCACGCCGCGCAGCACGTGCCGGCGGGCCATGTGGCAGCGGGTGTTACAAATCCGGTCGCGGCGCATGAAACCCCGAAGCACCGAAGGAACTCCAAGCGGACATGAGTATTTCGCGTCTGCTTCTGTCCAGCCTGATGGCCCTGCCCGCGGTCGCAATCGTCGCGCTGCCCGCACTGGCCCAGTCGGTCGATGCCGCCGAGGCGACCGCATCCAGCCCCAAGAAGCCCAGCAAGGGCGAACGGCAGGCGCTGCTGTGGTTTGGCATGCTGGACGCCAACAAGGATGGCCGCATCTCGCGCGAGGAAGCCAAGGTGGCGTTCCGGCTCAGCCCCTCGATCGCCGAGCACTTCCGCGACGCCGACCTGGACGGTGATGGTTACCTGACGCAGCAGGAAATCCGCACGGTGGCCGAGCGCCGCCGTGCTGAGCGACAGGAGCGTCGCCAGCGCGAAGCCGAGCAGGCCGCGATGGCGAAGCACAAGGCCACGCCCCAGACATCGACCCAGGCGACCGGCGGCACCCAAGCCCAGCGCGGCAGCTTGTAGCAAGGCAGCGGCAGCAACGCCGACGCCCGACCCGGGCTCGCCCCCAAGCCGAACGCGCTGGCTGACGCAGGCCGGGTACTGGATCGGCGCGCACGAGCAGCCAGCGCACCACCACTGACACCCCGGCGGCCGCCCGAACCCCGGATGGCTTGATCCACTGTCGCGTGCCGCGGCGTACGCGCTACCACTGTTGCCCAAGGACCAGGGCAATCTCCTCTTGCACGCCAGCGCGCCGTTCGCCCTCAGATACCCCCTCTTGACGCCAATCGAGCGCTGACATAACAATTTGCGACAAAGATGTAAAAAACCGCAATTCATGCGCCATGGCGCGTCAGGGGCAAGGGGGAGGAATCGCCGGCCATGACCAACAAACCCACAGCAGCACCGGTTGGCGCCGTGCAGTCGCGTGCCATCATCGATCTCGAGTTGCTGCCTGCCTCACACCGACTGGGTTATTGGATCGACCAGGTGTGCGCTGCCAGTGCCGAAGCCGATTGCGAACTCGGCAGCGAGCCCGGCCAGCTGCACGGCCGTCTCGAGCACCTGCGCGTGGGCGACATCGCCATCAATCAGCTGCGGGTCAGCGCGCAGACGTTCCGGCGCACACGCCCGCACCTGAACCGCGCGCGCGAGGACGTGTTCGCGCTGGTGCAGGTGTGCAGCGGCAGCGCGCAGGTCGAGATGGACGAACGGCGCATCAGCCTGGCTTGCGGCGATCTGGCCATCAACTCCGGGCTGACCACCGGCGCCATGCACCTGGCGGAAAACAGCAGCGTCATGCTCACCGTGATCCCTGCCGGCCTGATGCAATCGATCACCGGCGTGCCGCACCCGCGCGGCACGCTGCACATCCCGCGCGAGGGCCCGGTCGCGCCTTTGCTGAGAGGTTTTCTGCGCAGCCTGAGCGCACATGCGGACGAGTTGTCTCGCGACGCCGCGGCACAGCTGCGCAACGGCCTGCTGAGCACCGTCGCTGCGGCATGGACCATTCATGCACAGCCGCCGGGCGGCGACCTCAGCCAACTGGCGGACTACCACCGCGCGCGGGTACTGGCGTTCATGCGCGAACACCTGGCCACCGCCGGCCTGGACGTGGCCGCCATCGCCGCCGGCGTGGACTTGTCGAAATCCCAGATCCACCGGCTGTTTCCGGCCCGCGACAGCTCGCCGATGCGCAGTCTGTGGGCGCTGCGGCTGGAGCACGCGCGCCAGCTGCTCGAGTCGGCGCGACCGCCGTCGCTGTCCGACGTCGCGTGGCGCTGCGGCTACCAGACCCAGGCCCATTTCACCCACTCGTTCAAGCAGCATCACGGCGTGACACCCAGCGTCTACCTTGCCGCGCGCAAGAACCACGCCACCGCGGGTTTTCCTGAGGCCGACGCGGCCGGCATGCGAGTGCCAGGAAAACCGGATGCGATTGACACGCAACACGATCCGGTGAACGCGCCCTAGTATGTTCTCACTTGGCGCAGACCGCCAAGCTCCGGGAGGGATTCCTTACATCAGCAGAGAGGAAGAGGACATGAAACCGACATCGAAACACATGCGGCTTGCCGCCCTGTTCGCCGCGAGCGCCCTGGCACTTGCCGCCTGCGGCGGGGGCGGAGACGATGACGACAAGCCGGGACCGGGTCCGGGGCCCGGCCCGGGACCGAACCCGGAGCCGCCGGCACCGGTGACCGAGACGCTGACCGGCCAGGTGACGCGCAACAGCGCCCTCAAGAACGTCGTCGTCTGCATGGACCTCAATGGCAACGACGCCTGCGACGCCGGCGAACCGACATCGGCACCCACCGGAGAGGATGGCCGTTATTCCATCACCTACGAGAAAAGTGCAGTCACGCCGGTCCAAGTGGCTGCTGCCTCGCTGGTCGCGCCCGTGCTGGCCGGAGAGTTGACGCAGCCGACCACCGCGATTGACATGGTGGCGCCGACCTCGCCAGCCACGTCGTCCAGTTATGTGCTCAAGCGTCCGCCCGGCACCGCGGGCAACATCAACCCGCTCACGACACTGCTGCACGTCGGCATGGCTGACGGAATGAGTGAGGCAGTCGCACGTGCCAACATAGCCAAGCAACTGGGCATTCCGGCAGCGAAGATCGACGGTTACCAGGACGACCCGCCAACGACGGCCTTGAGCGTGACGGATTCGGCACGCTCGGCCGCCAGCATCACAGCCAATGCCTTGCGTGACAAGGCAGTGCTGCAAGTGGGCGATCAATCGGCGGCCGTGGCGTCAGGTGAGGCGCTGCTCAACAGCCTCTGGTTCGCCGATGCAGGCAACTATTATTTCCAGACACTGGACCTTGGTGCCAAGGCAGCAGGCGCTGACTTCAGGCCGGTCATCGACGCGCGATCCGGCAAGGCCAACGGCGCGGTACGGGCCGACCTCGGCGATCCCGGTTCCCTGTACCGCGGCATGAATCTGACTTCGGAAGGTTGGAGGTACTGCACGCGGGACACACCGATTCTCGTCACCCTGGGCACGCCCAGTCGCTCTACCTTCTGCAACTCCCGTGACAGCATCGGCTACAGCACCTCGCGCAGCATCGCGGGCCAGACCATGGGTGATCTGGTCACCCGCTGGCAAGGCCAACCCTCCAACTCGATCAACACTGGAGGTGCTGCCACCGCGAACCTGCTGGCGGCCCTCGGCAACACCCAGTTCCCGAGCGGCTCGACCGAGTCGACGCAGGAAAACTACATCGTGGTGCCTGCGCTGACGATTGACAATGCATGGACGCGCGGCCTGCCGCAGAACCGCGCCACCACGGTGGCGGATCTGCCCGCCGCGTACCCGGTCGCCAGCGTGGATCTGGCCATCGGAGCCAACACGCTGAGCCTCGGCAACGGTACGGGGTATGACAAGACCATGCGCGTGGCGTTCGGGGCGGCCACCGATGCAACGGCGGGCGAGGCGCAGTACTACCAGTGCGATCTCGATCCGGTGCGGCAGGTATTTACGAATCCACCGAATTGCGTGGCCACCGTCAATGGCACGTACCGAATTGATACCGTTCATGGGGTGCCTGTGATGCGGTTCGTGGGTGCGCCTGCGACGGTCATGACGTTCGATGTGGTCTATACGCAGCATGATTTTGGTTCAGGCAGCTGGGTACTTCGTGCCCATGAAACCAAGCCGACGCTCAGTGCGCGAAAGTCTGCGACCAATCGCCTAAATGGTCCGGCGTGGGCCGCGATGAAAGCGCAACTGGGGCTCTGATCCAGACCGCGACCGTGGCGGATCGATCGTGAGCCGCCAGTCGCCATTTCACTTTCTCAACCACGGGAGGACACCATGACATCACCCAAATTCCTGCTGCCCGTTGCACTGGCGGCCCTGCTCACCGCCTGCGCCTCCGGTCCACCACCGGCGACCGATTTCCCGGCCGGCGCCAAGGCGCCGTCGGCGGCCGAGGTCACGACCTTGCTCAAGGGCAAGTCCTTCGACTTCAGCGGCCCCGGTGGCGTGCGGACCGATTACGCCAAGGAGGGCAACGCCATCACGGTCTATTTCTCGGGCCGCTCGCACGTCGGCACCTGGCGCGCCGAGGACGGGCGCGTGTGCCTGGAGAACTTCCACACCATGCCGGGCGCATGCAACGACGTGCGCATGGTCGGCAGCGATGCCTATCTCAAGCGCTCCAACGGCCAGGTGGTCAAGCTCATACCGCGTTGAGCGGCGTCTGAACGACCGGCAGGTCATCTCCAACCTGGGCCAGCGCACGCGCTGGCCTTTTTTTGTCGGCGCGACTCATGCCGTCGCGGCACGCCAGCGTCGCCAGCCACCGGCACGCAACTCGCAAGCGGGGCACTGGCCGCAGCCATGGCCCCAGTCGTGGCGGTGCCGGCGATCGCCCAGGTAGCAGGTGTGCGTGTGATCGACCATCAACCGCACCAGCGCATCGCCACCACCGGCGGGATCGGCTTGCTGGCCCAGTTCGTGCGCCAGCTGCCAGGTGGCGGTCTTGTCGATCCACATCAGCGGCGTGTCGATCAGCAGGCGCCGGTCCAGCCCGAGCGACAGCGCCAGCTGCATCGCCTTCATGGCGTCGTCGCGGCAGTCCGGATAGCCCGAGTAGTCGGTCTCGCAGACGCCGGTGACGATCACGTCCAGGCCGCGCCGGTAGGCCAGCGCGCCGGCGAAGCACAGGAACACCAGGTTGCGTCCCGGCACGAAGCTGTTGGGCAGGCCCGACTGCGCCAGTTCGATCTCCACGTCGCGCGTGAGCGAGCTCTCGCTGACCTGGCCCAGCACCGCCAGGTCGACCACATGATCCCGACCCAGCCGCGCGGCCCAGGCCGGAAAGCGCATACGCAACTCGCGCAGCACCACCGGGCGCTGTTCCAGTTCGGCGCGGTGGCGCTGACCATAGTCGAAGCCGAGAGTTTCGACGCGTGGGTAGCGCGCCAGCGCGTGCGCCAGGCAGGTGGTCGAATCCTGACCGCCCGAGAACAGCACCAAGGCGCCGCGATGCATCAGGACCTCGTCCCGGGACATGTTCGCCTCGAACGCTGGTCATTCATGGCGCCAGGCTGCCGACGTACTGCCGCGGCGCCGGCCGCTGGCGCAGCCGCTTGGCCCTGACCACCGTGCCGACGCTGACGAAGCACAGCGCCTGCTCGTCCTCGCCAAGCTCGAACAGGCTGCGCAGCGGCTGCGAAGCCAGCGCCTTGCCGCTGGTCAGCGCGGCGCCGAAGCCAAGCGCATGCGCCATCAGCAGCATGTTCTGCAGCGCGCAGCCGGCCGAGACGATGCGCTCGTGCGGCTCGATCTCGGCATCCTGATCGCGCAGCCGCACCACCGCCAGCAGCAGCAGCGGCGCGCGGTACGCTTTCTCGCGCGCCTGCTCGATCTGGCTTGGCGTCGCGCCGACATCGCGCTGCACCAGCGCGGCGGCAAAGGCCTCGGCCAGCCGCGCTCGCGCCGGCGCCGGCACGATGACGAAACGCCAGGGCAGCAGTTCGTGGTGATCGGGCGCGCTCGCCGCGGCGCCCAGGATCGCCTGCAGCTGCGCCGCGTCCGGGCCCGGCTCGTCCAGGCGCCTGGGCAGGATGGTCTGGCGGGTGTGGATCAGCGCGTGCGCCAGCTCCACCACCTCGGGCGGGCGCGGATGGCCCAGGGCGGGGATGGCGTCAGCCGGGCTTGCCGTCGATGCGAGGTCGTCCATACCAGCTAGCGTAGCGCAGCGCCCAGACCGTGACCACGGCGGCCCACAACAGCGCCGCGAGCCCGGTCAGCCACGGCGGCGCGCCGTCGACCGCAGCGACCAGGCGCACGAGCACGGTGAGCTGCAGCAGCCAGAACAGCGCCCAGACCAGCCGGTCGGCCACCAGCGCGCGCCCGCTGTGGCCGCAGGACACGCGCGTGACCATGGCGACCATGATCGAGCCCAGGAATCCCATCGACAGCGCATGCAGCGCGCCCAGGCCCAGCACCGGCCCGCCGGTCGCCAGCCACAGCGCCTGCGACAGCGCGCTGTAGAGCAGGGTCAGGCCCAGCCACGCGAAGCCGATGTGCAGCATCGCCAGCAGCGTGATGTGCAGGCTCCGGGTCACGCCCCAGCGCAACGCCACCCCGACCAGCAGCGCGCCGGCCAACAGTTCGACCGCGATCACCAGCAACGTCCACGCCGGCCAGGCGTGCGGCATCGGCGCGGCGAAATCCACCCACAGCGCCAGCACCTCGAACGCCGCCACGCCCAGCATCAGCCACAGCAGCCAGTACGGCCGCCAGGCCGGGATCGCCGGCATCACGTTGGCGGTGAAAAAGGGAATCATGCGGTGCGCCACGCTGACGTAGGTGACGACGACGAAACCCCACAGCGCGCTGCGCACCAGCACCAGCGCCAATGCCTGCTCACCGTCCAGCAGCGCGATCGCGCTGCCGGCCAGGCACAGGCTGCCGACGATGCCGCCCACGCCGGCCGAGCGGGCGTGCCGCTGGTCGGGCGCCTGGCTGCTCAGGATCAGGCGCCAGAAGATGCCGACCGCCCAGGCCAGCCCGGCGCAGGCCAGCACCAGGCCGCCCAGCGCCACGCCCGCGTCCAGGTGCGCGCCCGCCAGCCACAACAGCCAGCCGCCGGCCTGCAGCAGCAGCGGCGCCAGCAGCTGGCGCGCCGTCGGCGGATCGACCCGCAGCCAGTTGGGCCCGGCGGTGAACAGGAAGCCGGCGAAGAACAGCGGCATGAAACCGAACACCATCGCTGCCGCGTGCGTCAGTGTCGGCGACACCACCGGGCTGAGGCCGAACCAGCCGTGCGCACGGTCGACCTGCACCAGCAGCCACCAGGCGCTGGCGGCCACCAGGATCAGCATGGCCAGAAAGAAGCTCAGGCGGTGCGGCGCCACCAGCAGCGTCGACAGGCGCCAGGTGCCGCTCGCCGGCGGAATCGGGATGGAAGGCGACGATCGTTCGGTCATGCGATGCTTGTACTTCAGCGACCCGGTTCTCGACCATGACAGGGGTCAAGAGCGCGCGGCGTCGGTGCTGCGACGCCCCATTGTGTCCCTGCGAGCGCGGCGCCGTCCCCGCTCATGGCGCCAGATCGCCGGCGGCGGGCGGCCGTTCGCGCAACTGCGCCCGCAGCCATGCCAGGCGCCGCCAGGACGCTTCGACCTGTTGCCGCGTCAGTTCACCGCGCTCGATCGCATCCAGCACCAGATCGGCCACGTGCCGGCCCAGGTCGTAGCGCGGCGTGAATCCCGCCACTTCGCGCGCGGCGTAGGCGCTGTTGGAGAACACCAGCAGGTCGTTGCCGGCCTGGAGCGCCCGCACCACCGTCTCGCGCTCGCCGTGGTACTTCTGGATCGCACCCATGTGCAGGTCGTCGGTCACCACCACGCCGTCGAAGTGCAGCCGCCCGCGCAGGTGCGGGCCGATCATCTTGCGCGACAGCGTGATCGGCCAGTCGGCGTCGACGCGGCGGTTGACCAGGTGCGCCGTCAGCACCGCATCGGCCAGGCCGGCGCGGATCAGGTGCCGGAACGGCCGCAGCTCCATCGACTGGGCGGTGCCGGTGACGTCGACCAGGCCCAGGTGGCTGTCGTCGTGCGCCAGGCCGTGGCCGGGGTAGTGCTTGAGCGCGGTCAGCACGCCGGCATCGCGATGCGCATGGATGAAGGCGGCGGCGTAGCGCTCCACCACCGCCGGCTCGTCGGCGAAGCTGCGCCCCAGTGCACCGATCACGCTGGATGCCGGCTGATGCGCCGGATCGTGCGGATCGCAGCGCAAATCGACCACCGGGCCCAGATTGAAGTTGAAGCCCGCCTCCCTGACCATGCGCGCCATGCGCTGGTAGGTGGCATGGGCCTGCTCGGGCGTCTGGCTGGCGGCCACCTGCTCGGGTGCCGGCGTGTCCTCGAAGCCGTTGCTGGAGCGCAGCCGCTGCACCAGGCCACCCTCCTGATCAAGCGCGATCAGCAGCGGCAGCGACGGCGTCGGGTTGGCCGCCTGCAAGGCCGCGTTCAGCGCACGCACCTGCTGCGGGCTGGTGATGTTATGGCGAAACAGGATCACGCCGCCCAGTTGCCCGGCGCGGATCTGCTCAAGCGCCTGCTGCACGGCCGGCGCCGACGCATCGGTGCCCTCGATGCCCATCATCACCATCTGCCCGGCCTGCTGCGCCAGTGTCAGCGGCGGCTGGCCGGGCCAGGACTGGCAGGCCGCAAGCAGCGCGCCGAGCAAGGCCAGGCCGACCACACGCCCCGGTCGGCGCGCGCGCCTGGTCAACCACGGCAGAATCAACTTGAATGGCGGCATCCGCCAATTTTGCGCGAGCCGCGGCGCCGATCGACAGGCTGCGCACCGTCGCGAGCATTCCGCCCCCGGGTTACCATCGATTGGCGGTAGCCCAGCCCATCAGGCGCGGCGTCCGCGACGCGCTCGGCTCCTGCCGTTCACATCACCCACCCGCGCCGCCGTGACCGATCACCACATCCGCACCGACGGCAGCCGCCGCGCTCAAGTCGCCGTCATCGGCGCCGGTCCGGCCGGCCTGATGGCCGCCGAAGTCCTGTCGGCTGCCGGCGTCGCGGTGCAGGTGTTCGACGCCATGCCCTCGGTCGGCCGCAAGTTCCTGCTGGCCGGCAAGGGCGGGCTGAACCTGACCCACGCCGAACCGTTCGAGCGCTTCGTCACCCGCTATGGCACGGCGCAGACGCGCATCGAATCCTGGCTGCGCGAATTCGGCCCCGACCAGTTGCGCGCCTGGGCACACGGTCTGGGCATCGAGACCTTCGTCGGCAGCTCGCAGCGCGTGTTCCCGGCCGAGATGAAGGCAGCGCCACTGCTGCGCGCCTGGCTGCAGCGCCTGCGCCATCCGCCGGCCGGCGGCGTGCCGGTGCGCTTTCACATGCGGCACCGCTGGGTAGGCTGGTCGAGCGGCGACGACGACACGGTCCCGATGGCCGCCTCGCCGGCGTCCACGCCCCACGGCCACGGCCTGCAGTTCGAGACGCCGCACGGCCGGGTGCAGATCCGTGCCAGGGCCGTCGTGCTCGCACTGGGCGGTGCCAGCTGGCCGCGCCTGGGCTCCGACGGCGCCTGGCAGGGCCTGCTGGCCGCGCGCGGGGTGAACGTGGCACCGCTGGTGCCCGCCAACTGCGGCTTCGACGTCGCCGGCCGCGCCGGCGGCGGCTGGTCCGAGCGGTTCCGCCAGCGCTTTGCCGGCCAGCCCTTCAAGTCGGTCGCGATCACGGTGCGGGATGACACGGGCAAGGACTTGTTCCGGCGCCGCGGCGAATTCGTCGCCACCGACAGCGGCATCGAAGGCAGCCTGATCTACGCCGCCAGCAGCCTGCTGCGCGAGCAGATCGGCACCCACGGCGGCGCCACCGTCTGGCTCGACCTGCTGCCGGACCGCAGCGCCGATCAGGTGCGGGCGGCGCTGCGTGCGCCGCGCGGCACCCAGAGTCTGTCCAACCACCTGCGCCGCAGCCTGCGGCTGGAGGGCATCAAGGCCGCGCTGCTGAACGAGTTGCTGCCGCGCGAACGGATGCAGGACACGGATCGGCTCGCCACCGCCATCAAGGCTCTGCCGATCCGCCTGACGGCACCGCGGCCGGTGGCCGAGGCCATCAGCAGCGCCGGTGGCGTGCGCTTCGACGAACTGGACGAGGGCCTGCAGCTGCGCCGCCTGCCCGGCGTGTTCTGCGCCGGCGAGATGCTGGACTGGGAAGCGCCAACCGGCGGCTATCTGCTGACGGCGTGCCTGGCCAGCGGCGTGGTGGCCGCACGCGGCATCGAACGACTGCGAGCACGAGACGGCTGACGCCGGCAATCGTCCGGCAGCCCGAGTTCCGTGCAGGTCTTCCCGCGCCGACGGCGCAGCGCAGCCACCGTCACGCTCACGCTGTGCCCGGCGTCGATCTTGGACAGGGCCATGCAGCCCGCCTGGCCAAACGAGATCGCCAGCCGACGCAGAAAAACGGCCGAATCGCGACCTGGCTCAGCCGCAACTGCCCAGATACCCACACTGGGTGCAATAGTCGCACCCATCCTTGCGAATCACGGCGTGGGCGCCGCATTCGGGGCACTTCTTGCCGGCCATGACGTTGGGCGACACCATGGCCGACGGCTCGACCTGCGGTTCGACGGCGGGCAGCTCCTCGGCGTCGAACAGCGATCCCTGCGCCGCCTTCTGGCGGTTGGCGATCAGGTTCTCGACCGCGTAGCCGATCGCCGCCACCTCGCTGTCGTGCCAGCGCGGCACGTGGGTGCCATCCTGCTTCTGGTAGGTGCCCAGGCGCACCGGGCCGCGGTCCCAGCTCACCTTGCGCATGTCGGAGAGCGCGCGGTCCAGGAAGCCGCCGCGCGCCGCCAGGCTGAGCATGCGCATGGTGGCGGTGATCCACTGCTGCGACTCGCCACTCTGGCCCACCGGCATGAAGAACTCGATCGCGCGCTCGATCGTGCCCTTGCCGTCCGCCGCGGGCACCGGCAGGAAAGACACGATCAGGTACAGGCGCTGCTGGCCCTCGCTGGTCCAGTACTCGATCTTCTCGGTCACCGCCGGCAGGCCGCCGGAGGGGCGCTTCTCGATCACCGAGCGCATCGGGTCGTAGGCCATCGACGGCATGGCCGGTGCGCCAGCCGGCGGCTGCGGCGCGGCCTCGTCCTTCCTGGCCGGCGTGGTCTCCAGCACCGCGCCCAGGATGCTGTTGGGGCGGTAGGTGGCCAGGCCCTTCAGGCCCGCCCGCCAGGCCTGGCGATACAAGTCCTTGAAGTCCTCGTAGGGATAGTCCTCGGGGATGTTGACGGTCTTGCTGATCGAGGTGTCGACGTAGGGCTGCACCGCCTCCATCATGGCGACGTGCTCCTGCGCGCTCATCTGCAGCGCGTTGACGAAGTACTCGGGCAGCGCGTCGGGCTGCTCGGGCGTCACGCCGGGGTCGATCAGCGAGCGGTACATGCGAAACGCGTGGTCTTCCACCGTGTAGCTGCTCTTGCTGCCGTCGGCCTCGCGCTTGTTGCGCGTGTAGCCCCAGCTGAAGGCCGGCTCGATGCCGTTCGAGGCGTTGTCGGCAAAGGCCAGACTGACGGTGCCGGTGGGCGCGATCGACAGCAGGTGGCTGTTGCGGATGCCGTGCCGGCGGATCTCGGCCTTGATGTCATCCGGCAGGCGGCTGGCGAAGGTGCCCTCGGCCAGGTAGCCGTCGGCGCGGAACTTCGGAAACGCCCCCTTCTCCTTGGCCAGCTCGATCGAGGCACGGTAGGCCGCATCGCGCATGCGGCGCGCGATCTGCGCCGCCATCTCACAGCCCTCGGCACGGTCGTAGCGCAGCTTGAGCATGGTCAGCGCGTTGCCCAGGCCGGTGAAGCCGACGCCGATGCGGCGCTTGGCCGCGCTCTCGGTGCGCTGCTGCTCGAGCGGCCAGAAGGTGACGTCAAGCACGTTGTCGAGCGCGCGCACCTGGGTCGCCACCACCTGCTCGAAGGCGTCGAAGTCGAACGCCGGCTCGCCGCCGGCACCGAACGGATGGCGCACGAAGTTGGTCAGGATGATCGGGCCGAGGTCGCAGCAGCCGTAGGGGGGCAGCGGCTGCTCGCCGCAGTTGTGCACGTACAGGCCGTTGGCGTCGAAGGCGTGCACGTCGGCGACGGTGACGTCGTACACCTCTTCATATCCGTCGGGCGTCAGGCCGTCGACGGTGGCGGTAAAGCGCTCACGATTCAGACGGCGCTGGTAGCCGTCCAGCGCACGCTGCAGTGCCTGGGCCTTGGCATCGTCGGTGAAGCCGATGCGCTGTGCAAACTCGGCCAGGTTGTCGCCGCTGATGACCAGCTCATGTTGCGCCGCCACGACGTACAGCGCTTGCCCGTCGTGACCGTTGGGCAGCATGCGCTGACCAGCCGGCCGGCGCTGGTTGTACATGGTGCTGACGATGCCCAGGCGCTGCAGCATGCGCTGCACGGCCTCCAGATCGCCCAGGTCGCTCTGCGCCAGGCGCACGCTGACGCCCTTGCCTGGGGTGCCCTGCACCGAACCATCGGCATCGAACAGGCCGCGCAACAGACCCGCATGGAACTCGCTGCCGGTCCGCTCCACCGCCGGGGTCATCCCCTTGGCGCCCGGCGCCATGCCGTAGTGCAGCGCCAGATCGCGCAAAGCCGCCGATGCCAGCCGCACCTCACCCCGGTCCACCAACGGACGCTGCCAACCAGCGAAGTCGGCCCGGTGCGGCAGCGTCTGTACGGCCGCCCAGGCCGCAGCCATCACGCCAGTGAGCGCTGGCTCGGCGTCGCCGTTGGCGACGCGCTTGAAGCGCTCGTCCCACACCGACAGCACCGCCTTGTCGGCTTTCAGCACGCCGTCACCCAGCAGCAGGCCCAGCAGATAGCCCTCGGCCTCGGTGCCATCCCCATCCCAACCGGTCATCGCGCGGTGGTCGTGCAACACGACTTCGTCGCCGGGCCGCAGGTGCTGCGCCGGCACCCACTCGGTGCGGACAAGGTAGCGCGTGCGCTTTGCCACGCGGCGAACCTTGTGATCGCAGGTCAGGCGCATGCGATGGCCCTCGCGCGTGCTCAACTCCAGCACCGGGCGGTGGCCCGTTCTGAAAAAGCCCGGGCTTTGCACCGCATAGGCATGACCGTCCACGACCGCTTCAAAGCGTCTGCCAATGAGGTCCGCCACCTGCGCGGGCCCCTGCGTGGTCATCACCCAGGTGTCCGCGGTGACGCAGGGGTTCGTCGCCTCGATCCGCTCGGTGTAGTGCAGGTTGTTGTCGCGCCCGATCTGGTCGAGGAACAGAATGCCCGGCTCGGCGAAGTCGTAGGTCGACTTCATGATGGTGTCCCACAGCTCGCGCGCGGGCAGCTTGCGGTACACCCACTTGCCGTCGGCGCGCTGGTAGGCGCCCTGCTCCATCACGCGCGGGCCGGGCGCGGCCTGGTGCACCAGTTCCCAGTCGCTGCCATCATGCACCGCCTGCATGAAGGCGTCGGACACGCCCACGGACACGTTGAAGTTGTTCCAGCGACCGGGCGTACGCTTGGCGGTGATGAACTCCAGCACGTCCGGGTGGTCGATGCGCAGCACGCCCATCTGCGCGCCGCGGCGGGCGCCGGCGCTCTCGACCGTCGAGCAAGACTGGTCGAACACGTTCATGTACGAGCACGGACCGCTGGCCATGCTGGCGGTGCCCTTGACATAGGCGCCCTTGGGGCGGATGCGCGAGAAGTCGTAGCCGACGCCGCCGCCGCGGCGCATGGTCTCGGCCGCCTCGCGCAGCGCCTCGTAGATGCCGGGGTAGCCGTCGTCGTCGACGCCCTGGATGGCATCGCCCACCGGCTGCACGAAGCAGTTGATCAGCGTGGCCTGGATGTCGGTGCCGGCCGCGCTCATGATGCGGCCGGCGCCGATCGCGCCGGCGTACAGGTTGCTGAGGAATTTCTGCTCCCACTCGGCACGCAGCTCGGGTTTTTCGACCGAGGCCAGCGCCCGCGCCACGCGGCCGTAGAGCTGCTCGATCGAAGTCTCGCCCGGCTTGAAATACTTCTCGGCCAGCACGTCCTGGCAGATCGGTTGTTCGGGAAGGCGGGCGTGCTCGGCGTGGGGTAGCGGGTCTCTTTTCATCTCTTGAATCCGGGTCTCCAAGGCTTTCGCTGCCGACGGGCGGAGAGGAATCCGGCAGCCAGAGCCTGCATTCTTGCACCGTTGCACTCCGCCATCCGGAACGGCGGCCCATTCACGGGTTTTCCCGGGGTCTGCGTCGGCTTCAACGGCTGGGGCTCCCACTGCCCGGTCCAGCAGGGGTCCAGCGCGTGACGGCAGGCCCGAGTCGAGCGAGCCGGGCGTCACCGCCGGCGAGCCGTAAAATTATCGATTCCGCCGCGCTTTCAACAGCCTCTGGACAGATACCATGAACCGCTGCTCGAAAAGCCCGCTCCCGCTCTTCGCCGCCGCCCCGGCTGGCCTGACCAGCGTTGCGGGGCCAGTTCCCTTCTCTGCACAAACACCGGCGCAGCGCCTGTTGTCGCACGCAGCCACCAGTCCGCCGCTGGGCATGGCGCACCGGCGCCCAGCCTGTCTCGACTGAAACCCCTGCGCGGCGGCGGCCGCGCACATCGATCGCTTGCCCATCGCGCCCCAGTCGCGCACCAAAGAAGCCAACCATGTCCCGCAAAGTTTTCATCAAGACCTTCGGCTGCCAGATGAACGAATACGACTCGGCCAGGATGGCCGACGTGCTCGGCGTGGCCGAAGGCTACGAGACCACCGACGACCCGGAGGCCGCCGACCTGATCCTGTTCAACACCTGCTCGGTGCGCGAGAAGGCGCAGGAGAAGGTTTTCAGCGATCTCGGCCGCGTCAAGCACCTGAAGAAAAAGGGCGTGCTGATCGGCGTCGGCGGCTGCGTCGCCAGCCAGGAGGGCGAGGCGATCATCGAGCGCGCGCCCTACGTCGACGTGGTGTTCGGCCCGCAGACCCTGCACCGCCTGCCGGAGCTGCTGGCCAGGCGCGAACAGAGCGATCGACCGCAGGTCGACATCAGCTTTCCGGAGATCGAGAAGTTCGACCACCTGCCGCCGGCGGGCGTGAAGGGCGCGTCGGCCTTCGTCTCGATCATGGAAGGTTGCTCCAAATACTGCAGCTACTGCGTGGTGCCCTACACGCGCGGCGACGAGTTCAGCCGCCCGTTCGACGACGTGCTGGCCGAGGTCGCCGGCCTGGCCGGACAAGGCGTCAAGGAAGTCAACCTGCTGGGCCAGAACGTCAACGCCTATCGCGGGCCAATGGGGGATACGTCTGAACTGGCCGACTTCGCGCTGCTGATCGAATACGTGGCCGAGATCCCCGGCATCGAACGCATCCGCTACACCACCAGCCACCCGAACGAGTTCACGCAGCGTCTGATCGAGGTCTACGGCCGCGTGCCGAAGCTGGTCAGCCACCTGCACCTGCCGGTGCAGCACGGCTCGGACCGCATCCTGATGGCCATGAAGCGCGGCTACACGGCGATGGAATACAAGAGCATCATCCGCAAGCTGCGTGCGGTGCGCCCGGACATCTCGCTGTCGAGCGACTTCATCGTTGGCTTTCCGGGCGAGACCGAGGCCGACTTCGAGAAGATGATGAAGCTGGTCGACGAGGTCGGCTACGACGCCAGTTTCAGTTTCATCTTCAGTCCGCGCCCCGGCACGCCGGCCGCCAACCTGGTCGACGACACGCCGCACGAGCTCAAGCTGGAGCGCCTGCAACGCCTGCAGGCCGCGCTGGAGCAGAACGTGCGGGCCATCAGCGCCTCGCGCGTCGGCAGCAGCCAGCGCATCCTGGTCGAGGGCCCGTCGCGCCGCAACCCGCGCGAGCTGATGGGCCGCACCGAGTGCAACCGCATCGTTAACTTCGATGGCGGCCCCAGTGGCGCACGCCTGATTGGACGGATGATCGACGTGCACATCACCGAAGCGCTGCCGCACTCCCTGCGCGGGCGAGTCGCGCTCGATGGAGCGCAGCAGCCGACTCGCGCCGCGGCCGCGCAGCGCCCCGCGCCGGGCTGAAACCGGCTGCGGCCGGGCCTGCGCCTATGGGCTTCGCGCTGGCGATGACGCGCGCACTGGCTGCCGGTTATTTGCCGAAGCGCCGATCGCGTACGCTCACGCGCGAAGTCCCTTCATCGCGGAACTCGAAGGCCTCGACGGCGGCAAGCAGCTTGCTCAAGGTCGCGTAGCCGTAGTTGCGCGGATCGAACGAGACCTTGTTGCTGATCTGGGTGCCGACCGCGCCCGCCCTGGCCCAGCCCGACTCATCGGCGACCGCGTGCACGGCATCGCGCAGCAGGTTCATCAGTGCGGTGTCCTGACGCAATTGCGATGTGGGCACGCGCACGCGGTGCGCCAGGGATGCGACCGCCGAAGCCTGCGCTGGCAAGTCGGTACGGTCGGCTTTCGATCTTCCCTCCATCGCGCTGGCCGGCACGCCAGCCATGTCACCCTCGGCCTCGGCATGCGCCTCGGCCAGTGCCTCCAGGTACAGAAAGCGCGAGCAGGCGTTGACGAAGGGCTTGGGCGTCTGCGCCGCGCCGAAGCCATAGACGGCCGCGCCCTTGGCGCGCAGGTGCATCACCAGCGGCGTGAAGTCGGCGTCGGACGAGACGATGCCGAAGGCGTCTGGCCGCTCGGTGTAGAGCAGTTCCATCGCGTCCACCGTCATCGCCATGTCGCTGGCGTTCTTGCGCCTGGAATAGTCGAACTGCTGCATCGGCCGGATGGCGAACTCCAGCAGCCGCTCCTGCCAGCCGTTCAGCCCCGACTTGGTCCAGTTGCCGTAGGCGCGGCGGATGTTGATCACGCCCAGCGTCGACAGCTCGGTCAGGATCTCGTCGATCAGTTCGGCCGGCGCGTTGTCGGCGTCGATGAGGAGGGCGATGTGGGGTTGGGACGTCTGGAACTCGCTCATCGGTCGTGCTTGATTTCTTCAGGGTGGGTGCACGAAGCGTAACGCAGCCCGCAGCGCTGTCTCGGCTCCAACCTACGAAGACAGGCGCCAGGCAAGCGCTTCCCCGCCCCGCAACGGCTTCACCACCGCATCCCCGAAGGGCACTTCCTCGGGCAGGGTCCATGGCTCTTTCCGCAGCGTGACATGTCCCCCGTTCCTGGGCAAGCCGTAGAAATCGGCGCCGAAGAACGACGCGAACCCCTCCAGCCTGTCGAGCGCGCCCGCCGCCTCGAAGGCTTGCGCATACAGCTCCAGCGCACTCAGCGCCGTGTAGCAGCCGGCGCAGCCGCTGGCGTGTTCCTTCAGGTGCGCCGGGTGCGGCGCCGAGTCGGTGCCGAGGAAGAACTTGGGGCTGCCGCTGATCGCCGCCTGCACCAGCGCCTGGCGGTGCGCTTCGCGCTTGAGCACCGGCAGGCAGTAGTAGTGCGGTCGGATGCCACCCAGGAAGATGGCGTTGCGGTTGTAGAGCAGGTGGTGCGCGGTGATGGTGGCGGCGGTGTGCCCGTCCGCGCTGGCCACGTAGTGCGCCGCCTCGCGCGTGGTGATGTGCTCGAACACGATCTTCAGCTCGGGAAAGTCGCGCCGCAGCGGAATCAGCACGCGGTCGATAAACACCGCCTCGCGGTCGAACAAGTCGATTTCGGGGTCGGTCACCTCACCGTGCACCAGCAGCTTCAGGCCGGCCCGCTGCATGGCTTCGAGCGTCTTGTGGCTCTCGCGGATGTCGGTGACGCCGGCGTCGCTGTTGGTGGTCGCGCCGGCCGGGTACAGCTTGAGTGCGACGATGCCCGCCTCCGCAGCACGCGCGATCTCAGCCGCCGGCGTGTTGTCGGTCAGGTACAGCGTCATCAAGGGCTCGAACGCCACGCCATCGGGCACGGCGGCGAGGATGCGCTGCCTGTAATCGAGCGCTTGCGCCGTCGTGGTGACCGGCGGACGCAGGTTGGGCATGATGATGGCGCGCGCGAACTGCGCCGCGCTGTGCGGCACCACGGCGCGCAGGGCGGCACCGTCGCGCACATGCAGGTGCCAGTCGTCGGGACGGGTCAGGGTAAGCGTGGCGGGAGCAGACATGGCGCGGATTCTCGCACCGCATCTGCCCTGCGCGTCATCCGCTCAGCCGCTGTGGCCGCAACCGATTCGCCGGTTGCCGCAATCGCTCAGGCGGTCGCGGGCAGGCGCATCAACTGCGCCAGGCACCACGCACCCACTGCCAGTTGTTGATGTTGGGATTCCACTCCCAGTAGCCGGGTACCCAGTAATGCGTCGGCGACGGCGCCGCGCCCATCTGCTCGCCGGCGGCCGGCGGCATGGCCGGCACGGCGTGCTGCACCCACTTGCCGGGCTGCCAGACCCAGCGCACGCCGTCGTAGCGCCAATGGCCGGGCAGCCAGCTCCAGCCGGCGGCCGGCGCCGGGCCGCGCTCCTCCATGATCGGGCCGGGCATGGCGCGCACCTGCGGCGAGGTCACGGGTTGCTGCACGATGATCGGCGGCGCGGCAGCGGCCGGGCGTTCAACGATGCGGGTTTCGCGCGTAACACAGCCGGACAATGCCAGCGCGCCCGCGGCGACCACCATGGTCCAGCCGGCGGCGCGCGGCACGTTCATCAAGCGAGTGCTGATCGTCTTCATCTTGGCGTCTCCTGGCGGCCGCTCACGATGCGGCCGTCACGCCATTGGAAGCGCGGCCCGGCCAGGCCACTGAAAGAGAAGACCTACAGCAGACGCAGGACGATGGCACCCGGCGGATGTCGGCATTCAGGCGGTGTAGTCGCCGCTGGCCTCCGGCTGGAACTCGATCGCGCGCACGATCAGCTCGGCCGGCTTGCCGTCGGCGCCCTGCCACTCGGCCGATTCGCCCACGCGCAGACCGAGCAGGCTGGTGCCCACCGGCGACAGCACCGAGATCATGCCCTTGGCGGCGTCGGCGTCTTCCGGATAGCACAAGGTGATGCTGCGTTCCTCGCCGCTGGCCGGATCGGCCACGCGCAGCTTGGAATACATGGTGACGATGTCGGCGCCGATCTCCTGTGGACGCACCAGTTCGGCGGCGTCGATCAGCTCCGACAGCTCGCCGGCCTGCGCCGTCGCCGCGCCGGACGCGGCACGCCGGCGCAGCATGTTGAAGATGCGCACGTGATCGAGTTCGGTGATGGTGCGGTTGAAGGCGGTGGTCATGGCAGTCTCCGGCGAAAAATTAAGGATGGTGGCGGGAGGGCAAAACCCGGCGCGGCGACGCGGGGGCAAAGCGAGCAAAGGGCGCCGGTGGCCTGGCCCGACAATCCGGGCGGCGTTCTCAGGCAGAGGTCAGTGGGGGATCGTCGGGCTCAGGAATGTGCGGCCAGTAGGCTCGCACGACGGGCATGGCTGGCCCGCGGAACGGCTCGGCGCATCCGGAGCAGGCACGCCAACGCGCCCAACCTTGCGGCGGGGGCGTCGAGCCGCAACAGCGGCGCATTCACGACGTGCGAGATCGGCATGGGCGCATGATAGCCGCTTCGCGATCATCACGCCAGTCGCAGTCCGGTGTCGTCCTGGTCTGATTTTGGCGCCGGTGTTTGCACCATCGGATCGATCGCGCCGCTGAGCCGCAGAACCCCGGCCGAACCGGTGCCGGCCACATCGAGCCATCGCGCCATCGAGCACCGGCCAGCCGGCGAATCGCGCAAACCGGCGTCCCGTCTGCATCCAGAGCCGGCCACGGCGACGCTCGCCGTGGTGTTCAGGGTTTCCATGGGGTCACGCCGCGCGATCCGCGAATCGTTCGCATGAGGAACGCCTTTAAGATATGTGGCAGCCGCCGCAATGGCCGCATGTCCCGGCGCTGCGTCCTCCCGTTCCAGATCACCATGTCCGAGTCTGCCCCGCCCGTGCCCACTGACGACGTGGCCGAGACCGAGATCAGGCCGCGCGTGCCGCTGGCGATCGAGGACTGGCTGACCGTGATCATCATGGCGCTGCTGGCGCTGATCACCTTCGCCAACGTGCTGGTGCGCTACTTCACCAGCGCCTCGTTTGCCTGGACCGAGGAAGTGTCGGTGTTCCTGATGATCGTGCTGACCATGGTCGCCGCCTCGGCCGCGGTGGCGCGCAACCGGCACATCCGCATCGAGTTCTTCGCCGATTCCGGGCCGAAGCGGCGCCAGCGCGCACTGGCCAGGTTCGGCGCCGCGATGGTGCTGCTGCTGTTCGCGCTGCTCACGGTGCTGTCGGCGCGCGTGCTGTGGGACGACGTGCGCTACGGCGAGACCTCGCCCGGCATCGGCGTGCCGCAGTGGTGGTACACCATGTGGCTGCCGATCATCAGCGCCGTCATCACGCTGCGCGCGCTCGGCCTGTGGCGGCGCGGCGGGCGCGCCGCGGCCGAGAACCCGGAACTGCCGACCTCGCCCGCCGTGCGCGACGAGGAGCGTGCGCCGTGACCGTGACCGTGACCGGAGCTTCAATCAAAAGAATTCAGCGCACCCAGGCTCGGAAGGCCGCGAGGCAGGCCACGCCGGCGAACGCCGTGCTCGGACCTGCGCCGAGCACTGGCGTTGTCCTCCCTCCCAACGGAGAGGGGGGCAGGCGCGTCAGCGCCTCAGGGGGGTGTACCGAATCATGATCGCCACCGTCCTGTTCGGCCTGTTCATCGTCACCATGCTGCTGGGCGTGCCGATCGGCGCCGCGCTCGGGCTGGCCGGCGCGGCGGCGATTGCGCTGGCCAATGCCGAATCGCCCTGGTTCGGGCTGCTGGCGGTGCCGCAGAACTTCTACGCCGGCCTCGGCAAGTACCCGCTGCTGGCGGTGCCGATGTTCGTGCTGGTGGGCTCGATCTTCGACCGCTCGGGCGTGGCCGCGCGCCTGGTCAACTTCGCCACCGCGCTGATCGGGCGCGGCCCCGGCATGCTGCCGATGGTGGCGATCTCGGTGGCGATGTTCCTGGGCGGCATCTCGGGCTCCGGCCCGGCCAACGCGGCGGCAGTCGGCGGCGTGATGATCGCCGCCATGTACCGCGCCGGCTACCCGGGCAGCTATTCGGCCAGCGTGGTCGGCGCCGCGGCGGCCACCGACATCCTGATCCCGCCCTCGGTGGCCTTCATCATCTACTCGGTGCTGGTGCCGGGCGCCTCGGTGCCGGCGCTGTTCGCCGCCGGCATGGTGCCGGGCCTGCTGGCCGGCATCGCGCTGATCGTGCCGGCGGTGTGGATGGCGCGCCGCCACGGCATGGGGCAGTCGGAGGCCGGCCTGCCGCGTCCGCCGCTGGGCAAGAGCTTTCTGGAGGCGATCTGGGGCCTGATGGCGCCGGTGGTGATCCTGGGCGGCATGCGCATGGGCTGGTTCACGCCCACCGAGGCGGCGGTGGTGGCGGTGTTCTACGGCCTGTTCGTCGGCATGGTGGTCCATCGCACGATGAAGGTGCGCGATTTGTTCATCATCCTCAAGGAGTCGGGCGAACTGTCGGCGGTGATCCTGATCGTGGTGGCGCTGGCCGGCATCTTCGCCTACTCGCTGTCGACGCTGGGCGTGATCGACCCGATCACGCACGCCATCGTCAATTCGGGCCTGGGCGAATACGGCGTGATGGCGCTGCTGATCCTGCTGCTGGCGGTGGTCGGCATGTTCCTGGACGGCATCTCGATCTTCCTGATCTTCGTGCCGCTGGTGTGGCCGATCATGCAGCACTACCAGTGGGACCCGGTGTGGTTCGGCGTGCTGCTGACGCTGATGGTGGCGGTGGGCCAGTTCACGCCGCCGCTGGCTGTCAACCTGATGGTGTCCTGCCGCATTGCCAATGTGCGCATCGAGGAAACCGTGCGCTGGATCGGCCCCATGCTGCTGGCGATGATGCTGGTGCTGATCGCCGTGATCGCCTGGCCGGAGCTGGCGCTGTGGCTGCCGCGCGCACTGGGATTTTGAGCATGCAGCCCTGAAGCTGGTCCGACAATCCGAATCAGCTATTGTTTTTGAAGTGACCCCTAGGAGACCCTGACCATGAAACTACGCCGCACCCTGCTCACCCTGGCCGCCGCCGCCACCGCCGCGATCTCGCTCGGCACCGCACTGCCAGCGGCCGCGCAGAACTACAAGTCCGAGTACCGCATGTCGCTGGTGGTCGGCACCGCCTTCCCCTGGGGCAAGGGCGGCGAGATCTGGGCCAACAAGGTGAAGGAGAAGACGGACGGCCGCATCAACATCAAGCTGTACCCCGGCGTGTCGCTGATCCAGGGCGACCAGACGCGCGAGTTCAGCGCGCTGCGCCAGGGCGTGATCGACATGGCCGTGGGCTCGACCATCAACTGGTCGCCGCAGGTGCGCCAGCTCAACCTGTTCTCGCTGCCCTTCCTGATGCCCGACTACGCCGCCATCGACGCGCTGACGCAGGGCGAGGTCGGCAAGGACATCTTCGCGCTGCTGGACAAGGCCGGCGTGGTGCCGCTGGCCTGGGGCGAGAACGGCTACCGCGAGCTGACCAACTCCAAGCACCCGGTGCGCACGCCGGCCGACATGAAGGGCCTGAAGATTCGCGTGGTCGGCTCGCCGCTGTTCGTCGAGACCTTCACCGCGCTGGGCGCCAACCCGACCCAGATGAGCTGGGCCGACGCGCAGCCGGCGTTTGCCAGCGGCGCCGTCGACGGGCAGGAGAACCCGATGAGCATCTTCACCGCCGCCAAGCTGCACACCGTGGGCCAGAAGAACCTGACCATGTGGGGCTACGTGGCCGACCCGCTGGTGTTCGTGGTCAACAAGGAAGTCTGGAACAGCTGGACGCCGCAAGACCGCGAGCACGTGCGCCAGGCCGCCATCGAAGCCGGCAAGGAGCAGATCGCGATCGCGCGCAAGGGCATGGTCGAGCCGGGCCAGCCGCTGCTCAAGGACATCGAGGGCCTGGGCGTGAACGTGGTGCGCCTGACGCCCGAGGAGCGCGAGGCCTTCGTCAAGATCACGCGCCCAGTCTACGCCAAGTGGAAGAACCAGATCGGCGCCGATCTGGTCAACAAGGCCGAGAAGGCGATCGCTGCGCGGAAAAAGTGATCACCCCCCTGTGCCGCTGACGCGGCTTCCCCCCTCTCCTGTGGGAGGGAGGACAACGCCGGTGCCCGCCGCAGGTGCGGGCACGGCGTTCGCTGGTGTGGCCTGCTCCGCGGCCAACCGAATCGGATGCCTGTTTACGAAAGCATCACATGACCCATGACACCCGCAGCCTGGACCTGAATGGATTGCAGAACCTGCTGGCCCCGCTGCTGCCTGGCCTGATGGGCGTGCGCCTGCTGGAGGCCTCGCCGGAGCGCGTGCGCGCCGAGATGCCGGTTCGACCGGACCTGTGCACCGCCGGCGGCATCCTGCACGGCGGCGCCTACATGGCGCTCGCCGATACCCTGGGCGCCGTCGGCACGGTGGTCAACCTCGCCAAGGGGCAGACCACCACCACGACCGATTCGAGCACCAAGTTCATCCGCGGCGTGGCCGTCGGCAGCACCGTGACGGGCGATTGCGTGGCCTTGCACCGCGGCCGCCGCACCCAGGTCTGGCAGACCGAAATCCGCGACGCCGAGGGCAAGCTGTGCGCGGTGGTGACGCAGACGCAGCTGGTGATCGGCGACACGCCGCCGGCCACCTGAGCGCGGGCGCTTCGGCAGCCGGCCGATCGGCGCAGAAAACATCGATGCTTGCGCTCACTGGATGGGCGCTGGCGGCATTTGTCTTCAGAATCAGGTGCCAAGGACAAAGGGACGGCCACGGCCGTCCCTTTTTGCTTGCCTGCGGCAGCGCCCCGGCGTCATTGCTGCAGGATCTTGTTGAGAAAATCCTTGGTGCGCGGCTGGCGCGCCTCGGGGTTGCCGAAGAATTCCTCCTTGCCGCAATCCTCCAGGATGCGGCCGCCGACGTCGATGAAGATCACGCGGTTGGCCACCTTGCGCGCA
>CAZHSD010000014.1:0-8808 GCA_964534975.1 uncultured Ottowia sp.
CACGCTGTCTTTGCTTCAAAGGGGAAGATACAAGGGCGGGCACTTGTGCCCGCGTGACCCCGCTCACCCTGCACAAGAAACACCCAATCGGCGCACACGCCCCACCGTGCGGGCATGCATGCCCGCCCCACCGCTTCGTTCGCCCCCGCGTCAGCGAGTTGCAACCGCAGCCAGCCGCTGCCGGCGCGCCTCGTACAGGCACACGCCGCTGGCCACGCTGACGTTCAGGCTCTCCACCGCGCCCTGCATCGGGATGCGCACCAGCGCATCGCAGGTCTTGCGCGTCAACTGCCGCATGCCCGGCCCTTCGGCGCCCAGCACCAGGGCGGTCGGCGTTCTCAGGTCCGCGTCGTAGAGCGTCTGCTCGGCATCATCGGCGGTGCCGATGACCCAGATGTCGCGCTCCTTCAACTCGCCCAGCGTGCGCGCCAGGTTGGTCACCATGAAATACGGCACGGTCTCGGCCGCGCCGCTGGCCACCTTGGCCACGGTGGCGTTGATGCCGGCGGCGTGGTCCCTGGGCGCGATCACCGCGTGCGCGCCGGCACCGTCGGCCACGCGCAGGCAGGCGCCCAGGTTGTGCGGGTCGGTCACACCGTCGAGCACCAGCAGCAGTGGCGGCTCGGCCAGCCCATCCAGCAGATCGTCCAGCGAATGCTGCCGCTCGATCGCCTGCACGCGCGCCACCACGCCCTGATGCCCGGCGCCGCCGCACAGCCTGGCCAGGCGCATGGCATCGGCCTCGATCACGCGCACGCCGGCCTCGGCGGCGCGCGTCAGGAACTGCCGCATGCGCGCGTCGCGCCGCGTCGGGTCGACATAGACCTCGATCATCGACGCCGGCGCGGTCTTCAGGCGCACGCCGACGGCGTGAAAGCCGAACAGCACTTTGGGGGCAGACATAAAAAAATCCCGCGGGATGGTGCAACCAGAGCGCTGCTGGAGCCAGCAACACCCCGGAAAGGAGAGAGGGGCTACAACTTCCATAGCTGTAGCCCCTCATGAGCAATGGTCGGCGCGGCGGGATTCGAACTCGCGACCCCTTGCACCCCATGCAAGTGCGCTACCAGGCTGCGCTACGCGCCGACAAGTCAGTAATTATAACGTTTGCCATGGCGCGGGCTCAGGGGCTCACGGTGAGCAGGTCGCGGATTTCCTTCAACTCGCGCTCCACCGCCCGGATCTGGTCGGGCAGCAGGTCCTCATCCAGCGCGTCGGTGCCGATCCGCTGGTCCGCGGCCTCGGCCATCTCATCGAGCTCGGCCGCGTGGATGGACGCAGCGGCGCTGTCGCGCTGGCGTTCGCGTTCGTGCTGCGCCAGCTCCTGCAGCTTGGCGCGCGCGCCATTGATGGTGAAACCCTGGTTGTAGAGCAGCTCGCGGATGCGGCGGATCATCAGCACCTCGTGGTGCTGGTAGTAGCGCCGGTTGCCGCGCCGCTTCATCGGCCGCAGCTGGGTGAATTCCTGCTCCCAGTAGCGCAGCACATGCGGCTTGACGCCGCACAACTCGCCCACCTCACCAATGGTGAAGTAGCGCTTGGCGGGGATCGGGGGTAGCTGGCTCTCCATGATCGATCAGCATCTTGCACGCTGAGCCACGAAGGTTAGCGCAACTGCGCACCGATGGCCACAGCCGAGCATCAAACCACGCGCCTGGAAGCCGGCGATTGCAACAAATCAACGCAACGGGAGGCAGCTGGCCGTCAGTCTTCGTCGGCCACCATGGCGCCCGCGCTCGGTGCCGCCTGGATCATGTCCTTGAGCTTCTGGCTGGCGTGGAAGGTGACCACGCGCCGCGCCTCGATGGGAATCGACTCGCCGGTGCGCGGGTTGCGGCCCGGCCGCGCCGCCTTGACGCGCAACTGGAAATTGCCGAAGCCGGACAGCTTGACGTCCTCGTCCTCGACCAGGCGCGTGCTGACCATGTCGAAGAAGGCATCAATCATGTCCTTGGCCTCGCGCTTGTTCAGGCCGATGTGCTCGAACAGCAACTCGGCCAGCTGCGCCTTGGTCAGCGCCGAGGTCTGCAGATTGTCGACCACCAGGTCGAGAACGTCGATCGGTTTGCTGCTGTTCATGGACGGCTTTCTCCTCCTGAGCTCATGCTCACCCGCGCAGCCGCGCGCCCAGATCGGCGCCGAGGCGCCCGATCACCGCCTGCACGGCGGCGTCGATGCGCTCGTCGGTCAGCGCCTCGCCGTCGCTGGCCAGCACCAGTCGCACCGCCAGCGATTTTTCGCCCGCCGCCATGCCGGTCGCACCTTCCGCGCCGGCCCTGGGGCGGTAGATGTCGAACAAGCCGGCACTGCGCAGCAGGCCGCCGGTCGGCGCCGCGTGCACGGCCGCCATCAGCTGGCCGTGCGTCACCGCCTCCTTGACCACCACGGCGATGTCGCGCTCGGCCGATTGCCGGCGCGGCACCGGCTGCGCCTGCGGCAGCGGCGCCGCCAGCACGGCATCCAGGTCAAGCTCGAACATCACCGGCGCCTGCGGCAGCTCCCATTGCTGGCGCCAGCGCGGGTGCAGCTCGCCGATGAAGCCGATGCCGCGGCCATGCAGCTGCACCTCGGCGCAGCGGCCGGGGTGGAAGGCCGGATGCTCGGCGCGCACGTACTGCGCCGGGCGCGCACCCAGCAAGGCCTCGACGTCGCCCTTGGCGTCATGGAAGTCGGCAGCGCGCTGGCGGCCTTCCCACCCCTGCCGCTCGACCGGGCCGTACGCCACCGCGGCCAGCCGCATCGGCTGCGACACGCCCGCCACGTCGCGGGCCGAGGCCTGCACGCCGGCGTCGCGCGTGTACACGCGGCCGAGCTCGAACACGCGCACGCGCTCAGCGCGGCGGTCGGTGTTGTGCTTGACGACCTGCAGCAGCGAGCCCAGCAGCGACGAGCGCATCACGCCCATCTGGCTGGCGATCGGGTTCAGCAGGCGGATCGGATCCAGGTTGCCGGCCAGGTCGCGCTCCCAGGCGGCGTCGACGAAGCTGAAATTGATGGTTTCCAGGTAGCCCAGCGCCGCCACCGCGCGCCGCACGTCGAAGCGGTCGCGGCGCGATTCCGAGCGCACGCGCGGCGCGATCGGCGCCAGCGGCGGCATCTCCGGCAGCTGCTGGTAGCCGATGACGCGGATCACTTCCTCGATCAGGTCTTCCTCGATGCGCAGATCGAAGCGGTAGCTCGGTGGCGTGACGGTGAGCGTGCCCTCGCCTTCCGTGAACGGCAGGCCGAGCCGGCGGAACACGTCGGCGCACCGCGCCTGCGAGATCGGCATGCCGACCACCTTGGCCGCGCGCGCCACGCGCAGCGTCACCGGTTGCGGCTGCGGCATGGCGGGCTGCTGGTCGTCGATCGGGCCGCACACGGTCTGCGGCGTGCCGCAGATGTCGATGATCAGCTGGCTGATGCGCTCGATGTGCGCCACCGTGAGCGCCGGATCGACGCCGCGCTCGAAGCGGTGGCCGGCGTCGGTGGCGAAATTGAAGCGGCGCGAGCGCCCCGCCACCGCGTCCGGCCACCAGAACGCGGCCTCGACGTACACGCTGGTGGTGTCGTCCGACACGGCGGTGGCGTCGCCACCCATGATGCCGGCCAGCGACTCGACCTCGCGCTCGTCGGCGATCACGCCCACGCTCTCGTCGAGCGTGACGGTGCTGCCGTTCAGCAGCATCAGCCGCTCGCCCGCCCGGCCCCAGCGCACGTCCAGGCCGCCGTGGATCTTGTCGAGGTCGAAGATGTGCGACGGCCGCCCGTACTCGAACATCACGTAGTTGGAGATGTCCACCAGCGGCGCCACGCTGCGCTGGCCGCAGCGCGCCAGCCGGTCGACCATCCAGGCCGGCGTCGCCGCCTGCGTATCGACGTTGCGGATGACGCGGCCGGAGAAGCGCCCGCACAGGTCCGGCGCGCTGACCTTGACCGGCAGCACGTCGGGCGTGCCAACGGGCACCTGGGCGATGGCCGGCGTGTGCAGCGGCGCGCCGGTCAGCGCCGACAGCTCGCGCGCGATGCCGTAGACGCTCAGGCCATGGCCCAGGTTGGGCGTCAGCTTGAGCGTGAACACGGTGTCGTCCAGCCGCAGCCATTCGCGGATGTCGGCGCCCGGTGCCGGATCGCCCGCCAGCTCCAGCAGGCCGCCGTGGTCGTCCGACAGCTGCAGCTCGCGCGCCGAGCACAGCATGCCCTGGCTCTCGACCCCGCGCAGCTTGCCGAGCCTGATCCGCAACGGCTGGCCGTCCCCCTTCTCGCCGTCCGGCGGCGGCAGTTCGGCGCCGACCAGCGCCGTCGCCACCTTGATGCCGACGCGCGCGTTCGGCGCGCCGCAGACGATGTTGAGCAGCTCGCCACGGCCGACGTCGACCTGGCACACGCGCAGGCGGTCGGCGTTGGGGTGCGGCTCGGCCCGCACGATCTCGCCCACCACCACCTGGGTGAAGGGCGGCGCCACCGGGCGCATCTCCTCCACCTCCAGGCCGGCCATGGTCAGGGTGTCGGCCAGTTGCTCGGTGCCGATCGGCGGGTTGCAGAATTCACGCAGCCAGGATTCGGGGAATTGCATTTTCTTGGGGGCTTGGTGGGGCGGGCATCCATGCCCGCGTGGACGGCTGTTCGGTCGCGGGCACGAGTGCCCGCCCTACGGTGTCATCGGAACTGGCTCAGGAAGCGGATGTCGCCGTCGAAGAACAGGCGCAGGTCGTTCACGCCGTAGCGCAGCATCGCCAGCCGGTCGATGCCGGAGCCGAAGGCGAAGCCGATGAAGCGCTCCGGATCCAGGCCCATGTTGCGCACCACCTGCGGGTGCACCTGGCCCGAGCCCGACACCTCCAGCCAGCGGCCGGCCAGCGGCCCGCTCTGGAACTGAATGTCGATCTCGGCGCTGGGTTCGGTGAACGGAAAATAGCTGGGCCGAAAGCGCAGCACCAGGTCGTCGGTCTCGAAGAAGGCCTTGCAGAAGTTCAGGTAGGTGACCTTCAGGTCCTTGAAGCTCACGTCCTCGCCCAGCCACAGGCCCTCGACCTGGTGGAACATCGGCGAATGCGTGGCGTCGTTGTCGACCCGGTAGGTGCGGCCGGGCACGATGACCCGGATCTCGCGCACCTCGCCGCGCGCCAGCGCCTCGGCGTGCTTCTTCGCGTGCGCGGTGGCGTAGCGGATCTGCATCGGGCTGGTGTGCGTGCGCAGGCAGTAGGGCTGGCCGTCCTCGTCATTCATGTCGACGTAGAAGGTGTCCTGCATCGAGCGCGCCGGATGGTTGGGCGGGTTGTTCAGCGCGGTGAAGTTGTACCAGTCGTTCTCGATCTCGGGACCGTCGCCGACGTCGAAGCCCATGCTGGCGAAGATCCGCTCGATGCGCTCCCACGCCAGGCTGACCGGATGCAGGCCGCCCATGCCGCGCTGGCGGCCGGGCAGCGTCACGTCCAGCGCCTCGGCCTGCAGCTGGCGCTCCAGCTCGCCGTCCTGCAGCGCCTGGCGGCGCGCATTCAAGGCCGCCTCGATCGCCTGCTTGGCCTGGTTGATGGCGGCGCCGCGGGTCTTCTTCTCCTCGACCGAGAGCTGCGCCATGCCCTTCATCAGCTCGGTCACGCGGCCGGCCTTGCCGAGGAACTGCGCCTTGGCGTTTTCCAGTTCGGCCGGCGCGAGGGCGCGGGCAAAGCTGTCCTGGGCGCTCTGGATGAGATCAAGAAGGTCGTCGGATGCGGTGGCGGTGCTCATCAGTGCAGACCCGGCAAGTTCGTCAATGAAAAAGGGATTGAAGCCGCGTGGCCCCAACCCCTCGAATCGCCGGCTCCACGCGCCGCCCCGCAAGGGCCGCACGCCGCGCCGGCGCCGACAATCAGGCCAGCTTGGCCTTGGCCTGCTCCACGATGCCGGCAAAGGCCGCCTTGTCGTGCACGGCGATGTCGGCCAGCACCTTGCGGTCCAGCTCGATGCCGGCCTTGTTGATGCCGTGGATGAACTGGCTGTAGGTGATGCCGCATTCACGCGCGGCGGCGTTGATGCGGGCAATCCACAGGCGGCGGAAGTCGCGCTTCTTGTTGCGGCGATCGCGGTAGGCGTACTGGCCGGCCTTCATCACCGCCTGCTTGGCGACGCGGAAGACGTTCTTGCGGCGGCCGCGGTAGCCCTTGGCCAGGGCCAGGATTTTCTTGTGACGAGCGCGGGCGGTGACACCACGTTTGACGCGAGGCATGTGTTTTCTCCTTGTCCGTCAGTTAATCACAGGCCGGCGAAAGGCAGCATCTTGGCGATGCTTCCGACGTCGGACTCGTGCACGGTGACCGCGCCACGCAGCTGGCGCTTGTTCTTGGTGGTCTTCTTGGTCAGGATGTGACGCTTGAAGGCCTGGGCGCGCTTAACGGTGCCACCCGGACGGACGCGAAAACGCTTCTTCGCGCTGCTCTTGGTCTTCATTTTGGGCATGTGACATGCTCCTTCTTGCTTTGTGCTCGTGAGGCGTGCGCAAAACTGCTTTGCACCCTTGATGGCCCCGAGCCACTTGTTTGGCGAACCCTTCGGCCCGCTCGTTTGCTGGCAGGCCTCGCAGCCTGCCCGTTCACCGGGCGAACCCGGCAAATTCCTTCAAAACCCTCCGCTGCTTCAGGCGGCGGCGGGCTGCCGATCGGCAGCCGGCTTGGGCGCACCGCCCGAGGCCTTCTTGCGCGCCGGCGCGATCATCATGATCATCTGCCGGCCCTCCAGCTTGGGGAACTGCTCGACGATGATGCTATCGGCCAGTTCGTCGCGGATGCGGTTCAGCAGCGCCATGCCCAGTTCCTGGTGCGTGATCTCGCGGCCGCGGAAGCGCAGCGTGACCTTGACCTTGTCGCCATCGCCCAGGAAGCGCCGGATGTTGCGCATCTTGATGTTGTAGTCGCCATCATCAGTACCCGGGCGGAATTTGACTTCCTTGATTTCGATGACCGTCTGCTTGGCCTTGGCCTCGGCCGCCTTCTTCTGCTCCTGGTACTTGAACTTGCCGTAGTCCATCAGGCGGCAGACCGGCGGATTGGCCGTGGCGGCGATTTCCACCAGATCGACGTCCAGGTCGCCGGCCATGCGCAGGGCTTCCTGCAGCGGCACGATGCCCAGCGGCTCGTTGTCGGGTCCATTGAGGCGGACCTCGGGAGCCATGATTTCACGATTCAGACGGTGCGCGCGCTCTTCACGGTGGCGGCGGTCACGAAAATGGGTAGCGATGGCAAGAATCCTTTACTAAAAAATGCTGCGCAAGACGCAGCCGATACCGCACAAATGACGCGGACCAGAGCTGTTTCAATGAAAATCAGGCTTTGGAGGCGATGTCCTGTGCAATGCGCTTGGCAAACGCATCGAGAGACATCACACCGAGGTCTTGGTTACCTCGCGCGCGCACTGCGACGGCGCCTGCTGCCCGCTCCTTGTCGCCCGCGACCAGGATGTAGGGCAGCTTTTGCAACGAATGCTCGCGTATTTTATACGTGATCTTCTCGTTGCGCAGGTCGGTTTCGACCCTAAGCCCTTGATTTCGCAGCGTTTGCGCCACGCTTTGCACGTAATCGGCCTGCGCGTCGGTGATCCCGGTGACCACCACCTGCACCGGCGACAGCCACACCGGCAGCGCGCCGGCGTGTTCCTCGATCAGGATGCCGATGAAGCGCTCCATGCTGCCGACGATGGCGCGGTGCAGCATCACCGGCCGATGCCGGGCGCCGTCCTCGCCCACGTATTCGGCGTCCAGCCGCTCGGCCATCGAGAAGTCGACCTGGATGGTGCCGCACTGCCACTGGCGTCCGATGGCGTCCTTCAGCGTGTACTCGATCTTGGGACCGTAGAAGGCGCCCTCGCCGGGCGAGATCTCGAACTCGCAGCCCGAGGCGCGCAGGCTCTCGATCAGCGCCTGCTCGGCCTTGTCCCAGCTTTCGTCCGAGCCGATGCGCTGCTCGGGGCGCGTCGCCATCTTGTAGATGATGTCGGTGAAGCCGAAATCCTTATAGACCTTCTGCAGCAGCGCCGTGTAGGCCGTGCATTCGGCCAGGATCTGGTCCTCGGTGCAGAAGATGTGGCCGTCGTCCTGCGTGAAGGCGCGCACCCGCATGATGCCGTGCAGGCCGCCGGTGGGCTCGTTGCGGTGGCAGGCGCCAAACTCCCCGTAGCGCAGCGGCAGGTCGCGGTAGCTCTTCACGCCCTGCTTGAAGATCATGATGTGGCCGGGGCAGTTCATCGGCTTGAGCGCGTAGTCGCGCTTCTCGCTCTCGGTGATGAACATGTTCTCGCGGTACTTGTCCCAGTGGCCGGTCTTCTCCCACAGCGACTTGTCCAGCAGCTGCGGGCCCTTGACCTCCTGGTAGCCGTTGTCGCGGTAGACGCGGCGCATGTACTGCTCCACCTCCTGCCACAGCGTCCAGCCCTTGGGGTGCCAGAACACCGTGCCGGGCGAATGCTCGTCGATGTGGAACAGGTCGAGCTCCTTGCCCAGCTTGCGGTGGTCGCGCCGCTCGGCCTCTTCCAGCATGTGCAGGTATTGCTGCAGCTCTTCCTTGCTGGCCCAGGCGGTGCCGTAGATGCGCTGCAGCATCTCGTTGCGGTGGTCGCCGCGCCAGTAGGCGCCGGCCACCTTCATCAGCTTGAAGTGCTTGAGCTTGCCCGTGGACGGCACGTGCGGGCCGCGGCACAGGTCCTCGAAGCCGCCCTCGCGGTACAGCGACACATCCTCGTTGGTCGGGATGCTGGCGATGATCTCGGCCTTGTAGTGCTCGCCCAGGCCCTTGAAATACTCGACCGCGGCGTCGCGCGGCAGCACGCGGCGCACCACCGGCTCGTCCCTGGCGGCCA
>CAZHSD010000014.1:8908-80308 GCA_964534975.1 uncultured Ottowia sp.
GCTGGTGTCGACCAGCCTGTCATCGGCCGCGGGCGCACCCAATGCGCCAAGCTTGCCGCCCAGCGCCGCCCGGGCTAGGCCGGCGCCGATCGATTGCGCCACCTCGGCCACCGTCACCGGGCCGGGATAGTCGCGCTGCGATCCATCGGGAAGCGTGATCTGAACCATGGAAACCTGCCTGTGATGCGTGAAAGGAGTGAACAAGGGGGACACCGGTAAACGGGCAACAAAAAAGCGCGGCTTTCAGGCCGCGCTCTTCTTGGAATATGCGGGCGCCACTTGCGCCCCATCCTGACCCGCGATCGGCCTACGCCCTGCCCTTCGTTCGAGTAGTTCGCGGTGTCATAACCGTGCTGCCTTTCTCGCTCTTACCTGATGGGGTTGCACTTGCCGGCGCCAAGCACCGATTGCCCATTTTAACCGCTTGTTGCGCCGCAGCAAAGCGGTTCGGCCAGACGTCGCGCGCGCAGACAACATCGACGCATCGCGGTTAGCGTGCTGTGAAGCCACGGTAAAGACCATCTCCGAACGCATCCGACGGTCGGCCCCGCCCGCCATCAGGCGTTATGGGCATGAGGCGGGTGCGGTCTGGAATGCAGGTTGCGCACGTTTCCTTTGATCGAGTCTACAGCCATGAGAAATCGAAACGTCCAACCTCGGCCAACCCGCCTCACCTTCGCCGCCTGTGCGCTCGCGACGCTGACGCTCAGCGCCTGCGTGGTGGCACCGGCACCCATCGTGTCCGATCCCTACGGCTATCCGACGGGGGGCGCCATCTACGCACCCGTGGCGCCGCCCGCGCCCTACTACGAGGTGCGACCGGCTGTGCCCTACCCAGGCGCGATCTGGATCAGCGGCTACTGGAACTGGAGCAACAACCGCCACCACTGGGTGCCCGGCCGCTACGAGCGCCCGCGCCCCGGCCACCGCTGGCACCCGCACCGCTGGGAACGCGCGCCGCGCGGCGGCTGGTATCTGCAGGGCGGCGGCTGGGTGCGCTAGGCGCTTTCCACCACCTGCCCGGCGACGTTGTCCACCATCACCGGGGTGTCGAAGTACGTCACCTCCGGCTCGGTGGCGTATTTGTCGCTAATGAACTGCCGCCACTCGTCGTTGTAGACACGCTCGGCATCGGCCCGCGTCTGCCACAGGTACACACCACCGGCCGTGCGGCCATCCTCCGATAGCAGGTAGTGCTTGCGCACCAGCCCCTGCATGCCGACGTAGCGCGGCGCGGTGCTGGCGAACACGGCGCGTGCCTGCTCGACGCTGAAGGGCTCGGGTAGCCTGAACTTCACGATGGCGGTGATCATGGCGGGCCTTTCGTCAAAGGCATCACTTTAGATGAAGCACGCGGTTCGCGCCCCTGACCGGTCGCGTCGGCCGCATCCTCAATCCGCCATCAGCCGCCGTGTCAGGTAGACCGCCTCGCGGCCGACGATCGGCTCGCGCGTCGGCATCATCACCGTGCAGTCGTCGCAGGGCGCGCGGATCTCGCCCGCCTCGCCGTCGGTGGCGATCAGTTCGCCACGTGCAAAGGTTTCCAGCCCGATCAGCGGGCGCGTGAAGCGGAACTGCGGCGTGCGCACCAGGCAGGTCTGCAGCAGCTCGAAACGCCGCTGGGGCGCCGCCGCGGGAACCGGCGTGACCTGATCGACCAACCCGAAATGGGCCAGAAAAGCCTGCGCCGCCCGCACCGCCACGTCTGCGGTGGCGCGCAGAAAATGCTGGCCGCATTCGACCACCAGCGCGACGCCGGCGCCGTCACCCGGCTGGCCATGGCGGCCATGCTGGATCAGCGGCGTGCCGCTGCCCAGGCCTTGCGGCATCAGCAGATGCTGCGTCACGCCGCTGGCCGCGCCGATCGCCAGGGCCGGCGCACGGTTGCGCCCGAAATCCGGATAGACCCAGAACGGCGCCACCGGCTGGCTGGTGGAATGGATGTCGAGAATGTGGTCGGCGGCGGCGACCACCGGGCGCAGTTCACGCGCGCGCTTCAGTTCCGGGCTGTGTTCGGGGCCGTCCAGCCATTCGTCGGACCAGACACGGTTCAGGTTGTGCACCAGCTGGCGGTTGGCAAACGGCTGCTCTGGCCGGAACGACTGGTAGGCCTCGACATGCGCGAAGCTCACCGTCAGCACGCCGATCTTCGGCCGCACCCCGCAGTCGAGCAGATGCGTGGCGGCCACCATGCCGCAGATCTCGTTGCCATGCGTCAGCGCATTGATCAGCACATGCGGGCCCGGCCGGCCGGAGTCGAAGCGGTGGACGTAATCGACGCCGGTGTTGCCGGCGCGGTAGGCCGACAGGTCGCGCGGCAGCACTTCGAGCACGGGATCGGGGTGAGTCACGGTAGAGCAGCGAGAATTGAAAACACCCGATCTTATTGAAAGGAATCCGGCTGCCTGACCACCACCGCCAAGACGCGGATGAGGCACAGATGTCGCCAAGGGCGCAGAAGATTCACTTGCACCTGCTGCTGACAAACAGCTGCCACGGATAGTCTGTCAACGCCAGCCAGCACGGCGAAAACCTTGAACCCTTCGGCGTCCTCCGCGTAAATTTCGCGTCCTCCGCGTCCGGCTGTTCGGACCGCCATTCATCTGTCCAGCCCATGACGCCAGCAAGCGCGCCACGGCTCGCCACAATACACCCATGAACAAGCCGCTCAAGGACATCGCCTTCTCGATGCTCGATTTGGTGCCGGTGCGTGACGGCCACAGCGTGGCCGAGGCGCTGGCGGTCTCGCTGCAGACCGCGCAGCACGCCGAACGCCTGGGCTTCACGCGCTACTGGCTGGCCGAGCACCACAACCTGGCCGGCATCGCCTCGTCGGCCACCGCGGTGCTGGTCGGCCACATCGCCGGCGGCACGCGCAGCATCCGGGTCGGTTCGGGCGGCGTGATGCTGCCCAACCACGCGCCGCTGGTGGTGGCCGAGGCTTTCGGCACGCTGGCCGAGCTGTACCCCGGTCGCATAGACCTCGGCCTGGGCCGCGCGCCGGGCACCGACCCGATGACCATGCGTGCGCTGCGGCGCGACCGGGTGGAATCGGTGGAGGACTTTCCGCGCGACGTGGCCGAACTGCAGCGCCTGCTGGGCGCGCCGCAGCCCGGCCAGCGCCTGATCGCCAACCCCGGCGCCGGCACCGAGGTGCCGATCTGGCTGCTCGGCTCCAGCCTGTTCAGCGCCCAGCTGGCGGCCGAGCGCGGCCTGCCCTACGCCTTTGCCTCGCACTTCGCGCCGGCCATGCTGCTGCAGGCGATCGAGGTCTACCGGCGCGGCTTCAAGCCGTCGGCGCGGTGCGACAAGCCCTACCTGATGATCGGCGTGCCCCTGATTGCCGCACCCAGCGACGAGGAAGCCACCCATCTGGCCAGCAGCGTGTTCGAGCGCGTGCTGGGCATTCTGCGCGGGGCGCGCGGCCTGCTGCGGCCGCCGCAGGAAGGTTTCTTCGAGCGCCTGAGCGCACAGGAGAAGGCCGGCATCGCCGACTTCCTGGCCTGCGCCGTGATCGGCTCGCCGGACACCGTGCGCAGCGGCCTG
The DNA here is from genome assembly GCA_964534975.1 of uncultured Ottowia sp. Lineage (GTDB taxonomy): Bacteria > Pseudomonadota > Gammaproteobacteria > Burkholderiales > Burkholderiaceae_C > Ottowia. The sequence continues at coordinate 12,455 of CAZHSD010000014.1, forward strand.
CAGACGCTGGCGCGCGAAACCGGCTGCGACGAGATGATCTTCACCTGCGACATCTACGACCCCGCGCTGCGCCTGCGCTCGCTGGACATCGCGATGCAGGTGCGAAACCAGGGCGCATCCGCCGGCTCGGACCCTGCATGAAGCGCCTGCTTGCCATCGGCGCGAGCCTGCTGGCCACGACGCTGCTGTCGGCTTGCGCCGTCGCCGGCGCCACCGCGGGCGCCGCGATCTCGGTCACCGGCACCGTGGTCGCCACCGGCGTCAGCCTGACCGGGCGCGCCATCGGCGCCGGCATCGACGCGCTGTCGTCCGAACCCGAGCCGCCCGACCACAGCGGCATCGTGATCCGCGAACGCGTCCGCGACGATGTGCAGCCGGGCGGCTTGGCCTGCGCGGACGATTCAGCCTGCCACTGAAGCCGCGTGCCGCGCCCGGGTCACGCTGGGCATGCGGGCGCCCTGCTGCAGCAACTGCGCCACCACGCCGATGGCAATCACTTCGGGCTCCTTGCCGTCGATGCCCGGCACGCCGATCGGGCAGCTCATGCGCGCGATGACGTCGCCCGCAATGCCGCGGCGCTGGAAGTGGTGGATGAAGCGCATCTTCTTGCTCTTGGAGCCGATCAGGCCGAAGAAGCCGAAGTCGCCGCGCTGCAGGATCTGCTCGCTAATGCGCATGTCCAGGTCGTGCCGGTGCGTCAGCACCAGGTAGAACCAGCCCGGCCGGGCTTCAGCCACCTCGGCCTCGACGGCGTCGACCGACACCATGCGGATGTGCTCGGGCCAGGGGCGGCCGTCGTCGCCCGGCTGCGGGAATTCGTCCTCGCGTTCGTCGATCCAGTCGACTTCGCAGTCGATGTCGGCCAGCAGCCGCACGATGGCGCGGCCGACATGGCCGGCGCCGTAGAGCTGCAGATGAAAGCGCGGCTCGGCCGCCGGCCAGGCCTCGAGATGCGCCGCCGTGAGCGGCTCGAAGACCAGCGTGACGGCGCCGCCGCAGCACTGGCCGAGCGCCGGACCGAGCGGGAAATGCTCGGTCTCGGCGTCCTGCGCGCCCTCGGCCAGCATGCGCCGCGCGCGCCGGATCGCCTTCAACTCCAGATGGCCGCCGCCGATCGTGCCCTCGCAGGCGCCGGCCGCGACCAGCATGCGCGTGCCGGCCTCGCGCGGCGCCGAGCCACGCGTCTGGCGCACCTCGACCACGATGGCGGGCACGCCACGCGCCAGCCAGGTGCCGGTAAGGCCTTTCAAGCGTGTCGACATAAGAACTCTCCTGCGACCCACATGGCCCGACATGCGGGCCGCCGCACAGCGGATGCTTTATCCGTCAGGCCGTGACGACGGTTTTTGCCTTCACGGCGTCGACGACGGCGGGCGGCGCCAAGGGCTGGGCGCTGCGCACCGCCTGCAGCGCGTCGAGGATGGCCTCGCCGGTCGCCGGCGCACGCAGCGGCGGATCGGCCCGGTGCTCGCCCGCCGCCGCAATGGCATCGCGGATGGCGAAGAAGACCGAGAACGGCAGCAGCAGCGGCGGCTCGCCGACCGCCTTGCTGCGGTGGATGCTGTCCTCCACGTTGCGGCCCTGGAACAGGCGCACGCGAAAGTCGGCCGGGCAGTCGTTGGCGGTCGGGATCTTGTAGGTCGATGGCGCGTGCGTGGTGAGCAGGCCGGTCTTGGGATGCCAGACCAGCTCCTCCGTCGTCAGCCAGCCCATGCCCTGGATGAAGGCGCCCTCGATCTGGCCGATGTCGATTGCCGGGTTCAGCGAGCTGCCGACGTCGTGCAGCAGGTCGGCGCGCAGCAGCTTCCACTCGCCGGTCAGCGTGTCGACCACCACCTCGCTGACGGCCGCGCCATACGCAAAGTAGTAGAACGGCCGGCCGGTCATGGTCTCGCGATCCCAGGACAGGCCCGGCGTGGCGTAGAAGCCGTCCGACCACAGCTGCACGCGGTCCAGGTAGGCCTGCGCCACCAGCGCGTCGAAGCCGAGCGTGCGCCCGCCGACCTCGACCTTGTCGCCCGCGAACTTCACCTCCTCCGGCGTGCCGCCGAAGTGCTCGGCGGCGCACACCGCCAGCCGCTCGCGGATCTGGCGCGCTGCGTCCTGCGCCGCCTTGCCATTCAGGTCGGCCCCGGTCGAGGCCGCGGTGGCCGAGGTGTTGGCCACCTTCTGCGTGTCGGTGGCGGTGCAGCGCAGGCGCTCCAGGTTGACGCCGAGCTCGTGCGCCACCACCTGCGCCACCTTGGTGTTCAGGCCCTGCCCCATCTCGGTGCCGCCGTGGTTGACCAGGATCGAGCCGTCGTTGTAGACGTGCACCAGCGCGCCGGCCTGGTTGAAGTGCTTGACGTTGAAGGAGATGCCGAACTTGACCGGCGTCAGCGCGATGCCGCGCTTGAGGATGGCGCTGCCGGCGTTGTACTCGGCGATCTCGGCGCGGCGCGCGCGGTAGTCGCTGCTGGCCTCCAGTTCGTCCACCAGCTCGTGGATGATGTTGTCGGCCACCGTCTGCGCGTAGGGCGTGACGTTGCGCCCGGCGGCGCTGCCGGCCTCGCCGGCGGTCGGGCTGGGGCCGTAGAAATTGGCGCGCCGCACATCGAGCGGGTCCTTGCCCAGGCGGCGCGCGACCGAGTCCATGATCTGCTCGATCAGCAAGGCGCCCTGCGGGCCGCCGAAGCCGCGGAAAGCCGTATTGCTCTGCGTGTTGGTGCGGCCCGAGTAGCCATGCATCTCGACCTCGGGCAGCCAGTAGGTGTTGTCGAAGTGGCACAGCGCGCGCGTCATCACCGGACCCGACAAATCGGCCGAGTGGCCGGCGTGCGAGATCAGCGTCGCCCGCACGCCGAGGATGCGGCCATGCTCGTCGTGACCGACCTCGTAGTGGTCGTGGTAGCCGTGGCGGCGGCCGGTGATCAGGAAGTCGTCGTCACGGTCCAGGCGCAGCTTGACCGGGCGCCCGAGCTTGGCCGCGCCGACCGCGGCCACGCAGGCGAACAGCGCCGACTGCGATTCCTTGCCGCCGAAGCCGCCGCCCATGCGGCGGCACACCACCTGCACGTCATTGGCCTTGCGCGCCAGCGCGACGGCCACCAGGTGCTGCATCTCGCTCGGGTGCTGGGTCGAACAGTGCACCAGCATGCCGCCGCCCTCCTGCGGGACGGCGTAGCTGATCTGGCCCTCCAGGTAGAACTGCTCCTGGCCGCCCTGCTCGAACGTGCCCTCGAAGCGGTGCGGCGCCCCGGCGATCGCCGCGCGCACCGCCTGCGTGACGGCATGGCTCTCGTCGCCGCTGGCGTCGGTGGCCCCGGCCGCCACGCTGCGCGACAGGTGCATCGGCGGCAGCACGTACTGGCCGCGCGCGTGCGCCTCCTGGGCAGAGAGCACCGGCGGCCCGGATTCCACCGTCATCGCCTGCTTCGCCAGCGCGGCGGCGCGGCGCGCCTGCAAGCGGGTCCTGGCCAGCACCGCGAACACCGGCTGGCCAACGTAGCGCAGTTCGCCGCCGGCCTGCAGATCGACCAGGATCGGATCGTCGTGGACGATCGAGCCGCAGTCGTTGCTGCCGGGGATGTCGGCGTGCGTCAGCACATCGACCACGCCCGGCATGGCGCGGATCGCGCTCAGGTCGAGCTTCAGCAGGCGGCCATTGGCGACCGGGCTCAGGCCCAGCACGGCGTGCAGCGTGCCGGCCAGCTCGGGCAGGTCGTCGACGTAGGCGGCACGGCCGGACACGTGCAGCGCGGCGGATTCGTGCGGGCGCGACACGCCCACGCGGGCGCCGGCCTGCGCGCGGCGGGCCTCCTCGCTACAGGCCGGGACCCATGGGGATTCGATCGGCTGGTTCATCGCGAGACCTCCAGTCAAGGGCTGACGACGGCGTCCACCACCGTCGGGCGCCGCTGCGCCATGCCGGCAAACACGCTCACGGCCGCGGCCGGCAGCGGCTGCTCGGGGCGCGTCTCGAGCCAGAAGCGCTGCAGCAGATTGGCCGCCACGCGGGCGCGGTGGCTGTCGCTGGCGCGCATGTCGGTGAGCGGCGTGAAGTCGCGCGCCAGCTCGGCCTGCGCGGCGGCCACCGAAGCCGCGTTCCAGGGCTGGCCGAGCAGCGCCGCCTCGGCGTGGGCGGCGCGCTTGACGGTGCCGGCCATGCCGCCGAAGGCCAGCCGCACTTCACGCACCATCCCGCCATCCAGCTCGATCGCCATGCCGGCGCACACGGCCGAGATGTCGCAGTCGAAACGCTTGCTGATCTTGTAGCCGCGCACCGCCCGGCGCTGCGGATCCAGCGCCGCCAGCGGCACCAGGATGGCCTCGACGAACTCGCCCGGCTCGAGCAGGTTCTGCATGTAGTCGAGATAGAACTCGCTGAGCAGCACCCGGCGCAGCCGCTCGCCGCGGCGCAGGTCGAGCTCGGCGTCGAGCGCCAGCAGGATCGGCGCCGAATCGCCGATCGGCGAGCCGTTGGCGACGTTGCCGCCCATGGTGCCGGCGTGGCGCAGCGGCAGCGCGGCAAAGCGCAGCCAGACGTCGGTGAGCTGCGGCGCGCGCGCCACCAGCGCCTGCCAGGCCCGCTCCAGCGACGCCCCGGCACCGATGCGCAGCATGCCGTCCCGCCGGTCGATGCGCTTGAGCTCGTCGACCGCGCCAAGCCAGATGATGTCGCCCAGGTCGCGGTGCTGCTTGGTCACCCACAGGCCGATGTCGGTCGAGCCGGCCAGCAGCGTCGCCTTGGGCTTGCCCGTCCGCAGCGCCGCCAGCTCGGCCAGCGTGCGCGGCGCGTACAGGCGGTCGGTCTCGCCGGCGCGGTGCACCGAGGGCGAGGCAAACACCAGCGGGCCATCGGCCGCCAGCTGCTCCAGCGCCGCGATCACCGGCGCGGTGTCGAGCGCGGCCGGCGGCAGCTCGAACATGCGCTGGCCGGCGTCCAGGATCGGGCGGTAGCCGGTGCAGCGGCACAGGTTGCCCGACAGCTCGTCGGCCAGCTGCTGCCGCGTCGGCTGGGTGCCGGCGGCGCCGTGGCGCTCCTGGCAGGCCCACATCGACATCACGAAGCCAGGGGTGCAGAAGCCGCACTGCGAACCGTGGCAGTCGACCATGGCCTGCTGCACCGGGTGCAGCTTGCCGCCGGCCAGGCGCTCCAGGTCTTCCACGGTGAACAGCGCCTTGCCGTCCAGCGTCGGCAGGAAGCGGATGCAGGCGTTGACGCTTTCGAGCTTCAGGCCGCGCACGCTGCCGGGCGTGCCGGGCGGCGCCAGCTCGCCGACCACCACCGTGCAGGCGCCGCAATCGCCCTCGTTGCAGCCTTCCTTGGTGCCGGTGCAATGCGCGTCCTCGCGCAGCCAGTCCAGCACGCTGCGCGTGGGGTGCACGTCTCGCACTTCGACCACCTGACCGCGGTGGAAGAAGCGAATGGGGCGGCTCGTCTCCTGCATGCTTGTCTCTCTACTGTGGTTCGGCCCAGGATGCAAAGGTACTCCCTGAGGAGACCGATGGTCATATTCATGTCACCATGTCATCAATGCGCACGCTTGTAGAGATGGAAAACCATCGACGCGGCGGCGCATGCCGGCCGAGCGGTAACCGGCCGGCTGCCGGTCACGGCGATCCAGGCGCCAGCGTCGAGGCGGGCAGGTCCGGCTCCAGGATCTGGATATTCCCGGCACGCCCGCGGCGTCCCAGGTGGTTGAACAGGATGTTCATCAGCACCGCCACCAGCGCGGCCATGGCCACCCCGCTGCCGAGCAGCGAGCGCAGGTTGGCGGGCAACTGGTGGTACAGGCCCGGCATCACGATCGGCAGCAGGCCAAACAGCAGCGCCGTCGCGCAGATGATCGAATTCGCATGGTCGGTCAGGTTCACCCGGCCCAGCATCTGGATGCCGAGCACCATGATGATGGCGAACACCACCATGCCGGTGCCGCCGACCACGGCAGCGGGAATCGAATTGATCAGTGCCGCCACCGGCAGTGCCAGGCCGATCACGATCAGCAGCACGCCCGCCATCGCGGTGACGAAGCGGCTGCGCACGCCGCTCATGCGCACGATGCCGATGTTCTCGCCGCTGGTGACCATCAGCGAGGTGCCGAAGATGCCGCCCAGCAGCGTGACCACCGCGTCCGCCTTGATGGTGCGCGGCACGTCGCGCCGGGTGTCGATCTGCTTGCCGACGATCTCGCCGTTGAGCACCGTCTGCCCGGTGGCCTCGGCCATCGCCGCCAGGCTGTAGATCAGCAGCGGGATCGACGCGATGACGTCGAAGTGCGGCATGCCGTAGGGCATCGGCGTCGGCAGCGCGAACACCGTGCCGTCGCCGAGCGAGAAGCGCGTCAGGCCGAACGCGGCGGCGGCAAGCGCGCCCGCCAGCAGGCCCAGCATCACCGCCAGCTGCCGCGTCATGCCGCGCAGCACCCGGAACAGCAGCACGGTGACCAGCACCGTGCCCAAGCCGAGCGCCAGGTTGGTCGGGTTGCCGAAGCCCGGCGTGCCGGGCTGTCCGGTCACCAGCATCGCGTTGATGCGGATCAGGTTGGCGCCGATGATCACCACCATGGTGCCGATCACCACCGGCGGGAAGAAGCGCAGCAGCTTCTTGAACACCGGCAGCGCAATGAAGTACAGCAGCGCCGTCAGCAGCACCGCACCGCTGGCGGTCTGAATGCCGTGCTCCTGCGCGATGGCAATGAACATCACCGCCGGCGCACCGGCGGGCAGCATCACGAACGGCAGCCTGACGCCGATGCCCAGCGGCCCCAGCGATTGCAGCAGCGAGCCGACGCCCGACAGCAGGAACGCCACCGCCAGCAGCTGCACCGTGAGGTCGGAACTGAAATCGAGTGCCTTGGCCGTCAGGAATACCGCCGCGATCGGCGCGGCGGCCATCACCAGCACATGCTGCAGTCCGAACAGCAGCAGGTTGCGAAACGGCGGTATTTCGTCGACGGGATGGGTCGTGGCCACAGCGGTGGCGGTGATCGTGCTCATGGCTTGTCTCCGGGAGGGTGCGGTGTCCTGATCCTGGTGACCGGACGGCTCGCTTTGTGGCGTTCCCAATCGATCCGAACGCTGACGGCAACCTTACCGAAGCTGACCGCCACCGGTATACAGGCCGCGTGATGGCGGCTTCTGGCGCGTCGGTATGCGGCACCGTGCCGGACGCGGGTAGCGCCAAGCATGGCTGCCACCACGGCGCGCGCCGTTCCGCAGCGCCTCGGCGCAGGCCGCGCCAAAGCCGAAAAAAGCGCGGCTGCCATGGACTTGCCACGGCCTGCAGGCATACGATGGCACGCATGCTCTTCTTCAGGAGGGAGATATGCCACGCGATACCGAGCTCGACAACATCCACCTCTCTCTCATCAAGGTCTTGCACGTGCTGGTCACCGAACGCAGTGTTTCGCGCGCCGCGCTGAAGCTCCACAGCTCGCAGCCGCAGGTCAGCGCCCAGCTTGCCCGGCTGCGCCGCCTGACCGGCGACGAGCTGCTGGTGCGCGCGGGCAACTCGATGGTGCCGACGCCGCGCGCACTGCAACTGGCCGAGCCGGCAGCGCGCATTCTGCAGGACGCGATGCGCATGTTCAGCCCGGCGCAGCGCGGCAGCGCCTTCGATCCGGCCAGCGCCGAGGAGACGCTGCGCATCGCCGTCAGCGACTACCTCGACCCGCTGTTCATCCCCGAGCTGGCGGCGCAGGTCAAGCGCGAGGCGCCCAACCTGAAGCTGGACTTCGCCGGCCTGTCGGACAGCTTCGACTATCGGCAGGCGCTGGCCGCCGGCGAGGTCGACCTGGTGGTCGGCAACTGGCTCTACCCGCCGGGCGAGCTGCACATGGCGCCGCTGCTGTCGGAGGACGTGGTGTGCCTGATGTCGAGCCGCCACCCGGCCTGCCGCGCCGCGCAGGAAGGGCGCTGGACGCGCGCGCAGTACCTGGAGTGCGACCATGTGGCGCCGATGCCCTTCCATCTGGGCGCGCGCGGCTTCGTCGACGACCACCTGGAGACGCTGGGTCTGCGGCGCTCGATCAGCGTGCGCGCGGCGCACTTCAGCCTGATCCCGCTGATGGTCGCGCGCAGCCTGCTGGTGCTGACCAGCGGACGCCAGTTCTGCCAGCGCTACCTGTCCACGCTGCCGCTGGTGCTGGTGCCCTGTCCGGTAGAGATCCCGACGCTGACCTATTACCAGCTCTGGCACGAGCTGACCCACAAGGCGCCGCCGATGCGCTGGCTGCGCGAGCAGGTGCGCGAGGTGGTCGCGCGCCTGCACCAGGGCAGCGATGCGCCCGCTGCCAAGGAGAACGCATGATTGCACTGCGGGCCGACCTGCTTGACTTCGACGGCACGCCCGGCTGGGGCGAGATCGAGAGCAGCGCGGTCCGCTGGCGACCGGAGCACTGGCTGCTGATCGAGGACGACGGCCGCATCGCCGCGGTGCAGCCGCCGGCCTGGCAGCCGCCGCCCGGCACCGAGGTGCACGACCTGTCGGGCCACCTGCTGCTGCCCGGCTTCATCGACACCCATGTGCATGCACCGCAGCTCGACGTCATTGTCAGCTACGGCGCGCAGCTGCTCGACTGGCTGGAGACCCACACCTTCCCGGCCGAATCGCGCTACGGCGACCCCGAGGTGGCGCAGGCCGGCGCCGAGCGCTTTCTCGACGCACTGCTGGCGCACGGCAGCACCAGCGCGGTGGCCTTCCCGACCGTGCACAAGGTCAGCGCCGACCGCCTGTTCGCCGCCGCCCGGGCGCGCGGCATGCGCCTGGTCACCGGCAAGGTGCTGATGGACCGCCACGCGCCCGAGGCGCTGCGCGACGACGTGGTGCAGGCCGAGCGCGACTGCCGCGAACTGATCGAGCGCTGGCACGGCGTCGACCGGCTGTCGTACGCGGTGACGGTGCGCTTCGCCCCCACCAGCACGCCGGAGCAGCTGGCCATGGCGGGCGCGCTGTGCCGTGCCGACCCGACGCTGTACATGCAGACCCACGTGGCCGAGAACCGCGACGAGGTGCGCTGGGTGCAGCAGCTGTTTCCCGACGCGCGCAGCTATCTGGACGTCTACGCCCGCGCCGGCCTGCTGCACCGGCGCAGCGTGCTGGCGCACGGCATCTGGCTGGACGAGGCCGATCGGCGCCTGCTGGTCGAGACCGGCGCCCAGCTCGCGCACAGCCCGACCTCCAACACCTTTCTCGGCAGCGGCCTGTTCGACTGGCGCGCCATGGATGCCGACGGCGTCCACGTCAGCGTCGCCACCGACGTCGGCGGCGGCCCCAGCCTGTCGATGCTGCGCACGCTGGCCGAAGCCTACAAGGTACAGGCGCTGCGCGGCGAGCGGCTGACCGCCTGGCGCGCGCTGCACGGCGCCACGCTGGCGCCGGCGGAGGCGCTCGGCCTCGAACACGAGATCGGCAGCTTCGAGCCGGGCCGGCTGGCCGACGTCTGTGCCTGGCGCTGGGCGGTCGGCGAGGTCGCCGCGCACCGCCTGGCGCTGGCGCGCAAGCTGCACGAGAAAGTCTTCGCCTGGCTGATGCTGGGCGACGAACGCAACCTGGCACGCGCCTACGTGGCCGGGCGCATCGCCTACCAGGCACCGCCGCCGTCCTGACGACATGCCAGACCGCCCGCAGAGGCAAGCAAGAAAAACCAAGGAGACAAGACAATGGATCAGACGCTGAAGAGGATCTTCAAGCTCGAGGAACACGGCACCACGGTCCGCACCGAGTTGCTGGCCGGGCTGACCACCTTCCTCACGATGGCCTACATCCTGTTCGTCAACCCGTCGATCCTGGGCGACGCGGGCATGCCCAAGGATGCGGTGTTCGTCGCCACCTGCCTGATCGCCGCGCTCGGCACGCTGGTGATGGCACTGATGGCCAACTACCCGATCGCGCTGGCGCCGGGCATGGGCCTGAACGCCTACTTCGCCTACGTCGTGGTGCTCGGCATGGGCTACACGTGGCAGGTGGCGCTGGGCGCGGTGTTCATCTCGGGCTGCCTGTTCCTGCTGGTGACACTGACCGGCCTGCGCGGGCTGATCATCCGCGGCATCCCGCACTCCCTGCGCTACGCGATCGCCGCCGGCATCGGCATGTTCCTGGCGCTGATCGCGCTCAAGAGCGCCGGCATCGTCGCCGCCAGCCCGGCCACTTACGTCACGCTGGGCGATCTGCACACGCCGCAGGTGGTGCTGGCGGTGCTGGGCTTCCTCCTGATCGTGGTGCTGGACCGGCTGAAGGTCACCGGCGCCATCCTGATCGGCATCCTGGCGGTGACCATCGCCTCCTTCTTCTTCGCGGGCAACCAGTTCGGCGGCATCGTCTCGATGCCGCCCTCGATCGAGCCGACCTTCCTCAAGCTCGACATCATGGGCGCGCTGTCGGTCGGGGTGGTCAACGTGGTGCTGGTGTTCTTCCTGGTCGAACTGTTCGACGCCACCGGCACGCTGATGGGCGTGGCGCGCCGCGCCGGGCTGCTGGTGCCGGGCAAGATGGACCGCATGGACAAGGCGCTGCTGGCCGACTCGGCGGCAATCTTCGCCGGCTCGCTGCTGGGCACCTCCAGCACCACCGCCTACATCGAGAGCGCCTCGGGCGTGCAGGCCGGCGGGCGCACCGGCCTGACCGCGCTCACCGTGGCGATCCTGTTTCTGGCCGCGCTGTTCATCGCCCCGCTGGCCGGTTCGGTGCCCGCCTACGCCACCGCGCCGGCGCTGTTCTACGTCGCCTGCCTGATGCTGCGCGACCTGACCGAGCTGGACTGGGAGGAAAGCACCGAGGTGGTGCCGGCGGTGATCACCGCGCTGGCGATGCCCTTCACCTACTCGATCGCCAACGGCTTGGCGTTCGGCTTCATCAGCTACGCGGCACTGAAGCTGTTCACCGGCAAGGCCAGGGAAGTGCACTGGATGGTGTGGCTGATCGCCCTCGTCTTCCTGGTCAAGTTCATCGTCATCGGTGGGCACTGAGCGCCGGAGCGGTTAAGGTGTCGGCCTGCCATGTCCGACCTGCCCTGCAGCCCCGCCGCCGAGCGCAACCGCGAGCCGATCCTGACCGTGCTGCGCACGCTGCTGCCCGAGCGCGGCCGGGCGCTGGAGATCGCCAGCGGCACCGGCCAGCACGCAGCGCATTTCGCCGCCGCGCTGCCGGGCTGGCGTTGGCAACCCAGCGATGTGACGGATGAATACTTTGGCGCCATCGCCGGCTGGGCGGCGCGGGCCGGCGCCGCCCAGGTGCTGCCGGCGCGGCGGCTCGATGTGTGCGACGAGTCCTGGCCGTCGGACGGCGCGGCCTTCGAGGCGCCCTTCGATCTGATCTTCTGCGCCAACCTGCTGCACATCAGCCCCTGGGCGAGCTGCGCCGGCCTGATGCGCGGCGCCGCGCGCCACCTGGCGCCCGACGGCTGGCTGGTCACCTACGGGCCCTACCTGGAAGACGAGGTGCCGACCGCACCCAGCAACCTCGCCTTCGACGCCGACCTGCGCGCGCGCAACCCGGCCTGGGGCATCCGCCACCTGACCGACGTCGATCGCGAGGCGGCCGCCGCCGGCCTGGTGCGGCGCGAGCTGCACGCGCTGCCGGCCAACAACCTGCTGCTGGGTTTCCAGCGCGCCTGAGCGCGCGCGGCCGGCTCAGGCCAGCGCGTAGACGCCCTCCTCAGCCATGCGCACCGCGCCGTGCCGCTGCAGCCATTCCAGATGCAGCGCGATGCTGCGCCGCTCGGCGCTCTCGACGTAGGGCAGTTCGAAGCCAAGCGGGTACAGCAGCCGGCGCGCCACCAGCTCTTCCAGCGTGTGCGGGCGCTCGCGCAGGTAGCCCAGCAGCCGGTCATGGCGCTCGTCGATCTTGCTGGCAAAGCGCGCCAGCGCCTGCAGGAAGTCCGCGCGCTCGGTGATCACGCCGCGGTGGTGCGAGGTCACCCACACCCGCGCGTCGATCTCCCTGACCCGCCGCAGGCTGCGCTGGAACTGCACCAGGCTGGACGACGCATCGCCGTAGTACGGCCCGAAGCCGGTCAGGTCGATGTCGCCGATGAAGGCCACGCCGGCGCTCTCCTCCACCAGCGCGCAATGGCCGGCCGTATGGCCCGGCAGGTGGTGCGCGCGCACGCGCACGCCACCGCCCAGCTCCCACAGCGCACCATCGGCATAGCCGGTGGCGTCGGGCCGGGGCGCCCAGGAGAAGTCGCGCTCGATCATGGCCCGGACTTCGGCCAGCACCGGCGCCGGGTAGCCGTAGTGGCGCGCCAGCCCGTCCCAGGACTGCGCCGCGGCCAGGTCGGCCTCGTGCACCTGCACGCGGGCGCGCTGCAGGCGACCGGCGGTCACCATGTGGTCCTCGTGCACGTGGCCCAGGATCAGCAGGTCCACCTGCTCCAGGTCGGCGCCGATCTGGCGCGCCACCAGCGGGGTGTCGAAGGCCGCGCGCATGTCGGCGCCCTGGACGATGACCTGGTTGCCATCGGGGTACTTGCCGGACTTGGCGCCAAGGTAGACCCGGACGGGGCCGAAGCTGAGGTATTCCATCGAACTGCCAGTGGTGAAAGATGGGCCCGATTCTCTCAGCGATGGGCCCGGGCGGGATGCGCCTGCCCGGCGCCCCGGCGCGGCAGCGCAGGCGCAGGCGAGCATGCCGGGCCGTGCCGATAAAATCGCGCACTTCCCCCGCTTCGGTTGTCGCCGCGCGCATCCCGCCCATGGATTACCCCGGAAACCTGTTCGTCGTCGCCGCCCCCAGCGGATCGGGCAAGTCCAGCCTGGTCAAGGCCTTGATGGAGGTCGACGCCGGCGTTGCCCCCTCGATCTCGCACACCACGCGGGTGCCGCGCGGGCAGGAAATGAATGGGCGCGAGTACCACTTCATCAGCCGCGAGGAATTCGACGCCAAGATCGAGGCCGGCGACTTCCTCGAATGGGCCCAGGTGCACGGCAACCGCTACGGCACCTCGCGCCAGGCAATCGAGCAGCGCGTCGGCAACGGCGCCGACGTGGTGCTGGAGATCGACTGGCAGGGCGCGCTGCAGATCAAGCGGCTGTTCGCCGATGCGGTGCTGGTGTTCATCCTGCCGCCGAGCTGGGAGGAATTGCGCGCGCGCCTGCTGCGCCGCGGCGAGGATCCGGCCGACGTGATCGAGCTGCGCCTGGCCAATGCGCGCACCGAACTGGCGCAGGCCGAACACTTCGACTACGTTATAATCAACGAGATATTTGAGCGCGCGCTGTTCGATCTGAAAGCCATTGTTCACGCGCAACGCCTGAAGTACATCGCCCAGAAGCGCGCCCGCGCCGACACCTTCCAGGCACTCGGCATCGGCTGACACCCCAAACACCCTGAGAGAAACGCCCGCATGGCCCGCATCACCGTCGAAGACTGTCTCGAGCAGATCCCCAACCGCTTCCAGCTGGTGCTGGCCGCGACCTACCGCGCGCGCATGCTGAGCCAGGGCCACGCGCCCAAGATCGAGACCCGCAACAAGCCCGGCGTGACCGCGCTGCGCGAAATCGCGGCTGGCAAGATCGGCCTGGAGATGCTCAAGAAAGTGCCCTGAGCGCGACGGCTGCGGCTCAAAAAACCACTGAAAAGGCGCCCTGGGGGCGCCTTTTTGTTGCGGCGGCACAAAAATGTGTCAGCGCGGTTAAATTAAGGGCATGAGTTCCCTCATGCCCGCGATCGAAAGTCCGACGGCCACGGCCAACGCCGCCGCCGCCAGCTTCGCGGCGCTGGACGCCAAGCTCGACTACCTGGATCCGTCCGATCGCGAGTTGGTGCGCAAGGCCTACCGCTTTGCCGACAGCGCGCACCTGGGCCAGATGCGCCACAGCGGCGAGCCCTACATCACCCATCCGATCTCGGTGGCAGCGCAGGTCGCGGAGTGGAAGCTCGACGCCTACGCGCTGATGGCCGCGCTGCTGCACGACACGCTGGAGGACTGCGGCGTCAGCAAGGCCGATCTGCTGCAGGAGTTCGGGCCGCAAGTGGCCGAACTGGTCGATGGCCTGACCAAGCTGGACAAGATCCGCTTCAACACGCGCGAGGAAGGCCAGGCCGAGTCCTTCCGCAAGATGCTGCTGGCGATGGCGCGCGACGTGCGCGTGATCCTGGTCAAGCTGGCCGACCGCCTGCACAACATGCGCACCATGGGCGACATGCCGCGCAACAAGTGGGGCCGCATCTCGACCGAGACGCTGGAGATCTACGCGCCGATCGCGCACCGGCTGGGCCTGAACCAGACCTACCGCGAACTGCAGGACCTGTCGTTCCGCTACCGCAAGCCCTGGCGCTACAGCGTGCTGGCCAAGGCCATCGAGCGCTCGCGCCAGCGCCGGCGCGACCTGATCCAGAAGGTGCAGCAGGAGGTGCAGGCCACGCTGTCCGGCGCCGGGCTGAAGGCGCGCATCGTCGGGCGCGAGAAAACGCTGTTCTCCATCTACCGCAAGATGGACGACAAGCGCCTGTCGTTCGCACAGGTCAACGACCTCTATGGCGTGCGCGTGATCCTGCCGAACGTGCTCGACTGCTACACTGCCATGGGGCTGCTGCACCAGCTCTACAAGCCGGTGCCGGGGCGCTTCAAGGACTACATCGCGATCCCCAAGGTCAACGGCTACCAGTCGCTGCACACCACCCTGGTGGGGCCGGCCAGCATCAACGTCGAGTTCCAGATCCGCACCGACTCGATGGACCTGGTGGCCGAGGCCGGCGTCGCCGCGCACTGGCTGTACAAGGCCGGCCACCGGGACGGCGACCCCGACGAGCGCATGGGCACGCAGTGGCTGCAGTCGCTGCTCGACATCCAGAACGAGACCCGCGACGCCACCGAGTTCTGGGACCACATCAAGGTCGACCTGTTTCCCGACTCGGTCTACGTGTTCACGCCCAAGGGCCAGATCATGGCGCTGCCGCAGGGCGCGACCACGGTGGACTTCGCCTACGCCATCCACAGCAACGTCGGTGACCACACGGTGGCGGCCAAGGTCAACGGCGAGCAGGTGCCGCTGCGCACCGAACTGCACAACGGCGACGTGATCGAGATCATCACCGCGCCGGTGTCCAGCCCCAACCCGGCCTGGCTCGGATTCGTGCGCACCGGCCGCGCGCGCAGCCGCATCCGCCACCACCTGAAGAACCTGGCGCAGGACGAATCGCGCGAGCTGGGCGAGAAGCTGCTGGCGCAGGCGCTGCGCGCCGAGGGGCTGGGCCAGCTGCCGAGCCACGAACCGACCGACAAGCCGTTGTGGGACAAGCTGCTGCGCCTGACCGGCAACCGCACGCGCGAGGAGATGCTGACCGACATCGGCCTCGGCAAGCGCAGCGCCAACCTGATCGCCAAGCGCCTGGTCACCCTGCTGGCGGCGCAGGGCATCAAGCCCGACGCGCTGATGCTCACGCGCGAGCGCTACACCGCGCACGAGAACCTGTCGCAGGGCGCGGTGATCCTGGACGGCGCCGACAGCGTCTCGATCAAGTACGCCACCTGCTGCCACCCGATCCCGGGCGACGGCGTGCTCGGCTACCTGGGCCGCGGCGAGGGACTGGTGGTGCACACCGACGAGTGCGCGGTGGCGCGCCGGCTGCAGAACAAGGACGCCGAGCGCTTCATCACCGTGGCCTGGGCCGACGAGCCGGTGCGCGCCTTCGAGGTTGGCGTGGTGGTCACCGTGGTCAACGGCAAGGGCGTGCTGGCGCGCGTGGCGGCGGCGATAGCGGCGGCCGAGGCCGACATCGTGCATATCGGCATGGCCGAGGACGCCACGCAGGAAGCGCTGGACCTGCGCTTCGTGATCACCGTGCGCGACCGCGCGCACCTGGACACCATCCTGCGCTCGCTGCGCCGCACGCAGTCGGTGCTGCGCGCGGCGCGCATCATGTCGACCGCGGCCGGCAGCCACTGAATCGGCGCCGGACGCGGCCGGTCGGCGCGCGGGCTGCGTCTGCCGCCGCGCCTGACCATCGCGGCGGGCGAAAGCACGCCATGTCACGATCTCCGACAATGGGTTACGCTCCGACTCCTGTGACAAGGAGCCCCTCATGAAGCCACCCGTTCTTGCCCTGACCGCCTGCGCGTGGCTGGTCGCGGCGGTACCCAGCGCGCTGGCCCGGACCCCGTTGCTCAGCGGCGAGCAGGTCTACCAGCAGACCTGCATGGCCTGCCACGAAAGCGGCGTCGCCCACGCGCCGAAATTCGGTGACGCGAAAGCCTGGGCACCGCTGATCGACGAGGGCCAGGCGGTGCTGACGGCGCACGCCTTCGTCGGCGTGCGCGGCATGCCGGCGCGCGGCGGCGACGACAAGCTGTCATTGGACGAATTCGCCCGCGCCACGGCCTACATGGCGCGCCAGGCCGGCGGCGCATGGCAGGACCCGGATGCGGAGCTGATGTTCGCCATTCGCAGCGAAGCGCAAAAGCGCCTGGACCAGGAAATCACCGCCAAACGGAAGATGCGGGACGAACTGCACCGGCTCAATGAGGCCGCCAGCCAGAAGCGCAAGAAGTAGGGATCGCGGCACGCCAGCCGCGCCCGGCTGTCGTGCCGGCGCGCCGCCTAGCCGCGGTCACGCGGGTGCCGACGGCGCCGGATAGACAACCGCCAGCACTTCGATCTCCTGCATCCCCGCCGGCGTGGCCAGCGGCAGCACGTCGCCCACGCGGGCGCGCAGCAGGGCGCGCGCAATCGGGCTGATCCAGCTCACCTCGCCGCGCTGGTTGTCGGCCTCGTCGATGCCCTTGATGGTGATGGTGCGCTCGTCGCCGGCGGCATCGGCGTAGGTCACGGTGGCACCGAAGTAGACGCGGTCGCCGCCGTGGTGCACGCTGGGGTCGGTCACTTCGGCGATCTCCAGCCGCCGGGTCAGAAAGCGCACCCGGCGATCGATCTCGCGCAGGCGCTTCTTGCCGTACAGGTAGTCGCCGTTCTCGCTGCGGTCGCCGTTCTTGGCCGCCCAGTGCACGATCTCGACCACCTTGGGCCGCTCCTCGTCGATCAGGCCGAGCAACTCCCGCCGCAGACGCGCATAGCCCTGCGGCGTGATGTAGTTCTTGCCGCCGGCCGGCAACGGCGGCAGCGCGAGCTCGTCGTCTTCGTCCTCGCCATCGCTCTCGCGGGTAAACGCCTTGCTCACGAATCCACTCCTTGCAGCAAAACCCGCTGGACTGCTGCCTCATCTCGGCAACGGGAAATCCTCAACGCTCAGGCAGAGGCGCCCGCCGCGGACGCCGATTTTCCGCGCCGACGGCTTGCGGCACGCGGCTGCGACTCGGATTCATGCAGGATCTCCTCGATTTCCGTCACGCTGGTGCTGGTCGGCGCGCGCACCTCGGTGGCGCCGAACGCCGCGGTCCACAGATCGGTCAATTCGCTCCAGGTGACCGCTTTCAAGCCCGACACTTTCTGGCGATTGATCCAGTGACGCCAGCACGGCGTCAGATAGCTGGTGTCCTCCATGACGATCGAATCGCCGTCAAGGCTGGGCCACTCAGGAATGACGAAATGTTGGTTGACTTGATGACTCATGACCCTACATATAGGGATTTATTGTCAAAAGTCAAATTTGGCCCATTGCGCGCGCGGGTTTCGCGTGGGTCTGATCGGCCCGCCGGCACCACGGTCGGGCCGGCGTCCGGCCTGGCCGGCGGGTGAACCGCATGCGTGGCTGGAGCAGCACCGGATGTCGGCGCGGCTCCCCCCGAGAACGCCGGGACGACGAAACGATCGAGAATGGGCGGACCACGTCAAGCCGAGGAGAGACAAGGTGCAATCATCGAACGCGGAACAAGAGCGGATGCGGAACGCGGCGCTTGAGCTGGCCGACGCGATGTCGCAGCTGGGCGCGCCATTGCAAGTGCGCACGCGCGTGACCGGCATGATGGTTCCCAGGCCCGGCGAAATCCTCTACCGCTACGGCATCGACGTGGTTCCCACCGACGACGATGCCATGAAGCAGCTAATCGAAGCCACCCAGGCCGAATGGCTGGGCGAGCGCCCCGGCACGCCCACGGCATGGCGACCCATCGGCACGGCACCGCGCGATGGCACCGGCATCATCGTCGGCATGCAGGTGGCAATGCAGTGGGTGGTGCACCGGGCATGGTGGTGCAACGGCGACGAGCCCGGCATCGGCCCCGAAGATCGCGGGTGGTGGTCGCACACGGGCGGATCCATGGCACCGGAGCGGCTCGAAGAGCCTCTGGCGCCGACGCACTGGATGCCCATGCCCTTGCCGCCACTCAGGTTTGGCTAGGCGCCAGCGGCCGCCGCCGCCCCAGGCATTTCGCAAGCCACTCGCGCCGCCCGGCAGCCATGCCGGACACGGCGGCAGAGTCAGCGGGCGAAAACGCCTGGCCTTTCCCCTATGATTTGCTGCCCCGCCGGCAACAGCAGCGCGGCCCGTGCGCCCAAGCGCCCGTCCCTCCGGCGTAGGTTCATTGGGCCTTGCGCCGCCCCCGGGGCGCAGGGTCAGCCAGCCCAGCTCCACCAAAGCGACGCTGGCGCGTGAAATGCACGCAAGTTCAGACCAGCGCAGACAAGCTGACACCAGCGGGCGCAATGACCAAATGCCCAAGCAGATCAAGAAATCAGAGCACGACAGCCAAGCCCAACACGGGTTTGCGGAGGGTGGCGAGAAGGGTCACACGCCGATGATGGCGCAGTACCTGCGCCTGAAGGCCGACTTCCCCGACACCTTGCTGTTCTATCGCATGGGGGACTTCTACGAGATGTTCTATGCCGACGCCGAGCGCGCCGCCGGCCTGCTGGACATCACGCTGACCACGCGCGGCCAATCGGCCGGGCAGCCGATTCCGATGGCGGGTGTGCCCTTTCATTCGGTCGAGGGCTATCTGGCGCGCCTGATCAAGCTGGGCGAGTCGGTCGCCATCTGCGAGCAGGTGGGCGACGTGGCCACGGCCAAGGGCCCGGTCGAGCGCAAGGTGGTGCGCGTGGTCACGCCCGGCACGCTGACCGACAGCGAACTGCTGAGCGACAAGAGCGAATCCATCCTGCTGGCGATACACCCTGGCGCACGCGGCCGTGCGGGACTGGCCTGGCTGGCGGTGACGCAAGGGCTGGTGCACCTGGCCGAATGCACGGCCGACGAGCTGCCCGGCTGGCTGGAGCGCATCGCCGCCAGCGAACTGCTGCTGCCGCAGGACGCCACGCCCGCGTTCGAGCAGCGCCTGACTGTTGCGCGCTCCGCCGCCGGCCGCGCGCCCGCCCTCACCCACCGGCCCGAATTCCAGTTCGATGCCGCCCTGGGCCGTCGCAAGCTGCTGGAGCAGCTGCAGACCGCCAGCTTGGCGGCGTGGAACGCCGAGGACTTGCCCCACGCCCACGCCGCCGCCGCCGCGCTGCTGACCTACGCCGAGCACACGCAGGGCCGCGCGCTGACGCACCTGCGCGGCGTGGTGGTCGAGCGGCCGGGCGAGCTGATCGACCTGCCCGCCACCACGCGCCGCAACCTGGAGCTGGTGCAGACGCTGCGTGGCGATGACGCGCCCACCGTCTTTTCGCTGCTCGACACCTGCATGACAGGCATGGGCAGCCGGCTGCTGAAAAGCTGGCTGCTGACACCGGCGCGCGAGCGAGCGCAGGCCAGCGCGCGCCTGGGCGCGATCGGCGCGCTGCGCGAAGACGGGCTGTGGCAGAAGCTGCGCACGCAGCTCAAGGGCACCAGCGACGTGGAGCGCATCAGCGCCCGCCTGGCCCTGATGCAGGTGCGACCGCGCGAGCTGGTGGCGCTGCGCCATGCGCTGCAGAAACATGAGCTGCAAGCGCTGGTGGGGCAGTCGCCGGAGCCGCTGCTGACCCGGATCGCGGCCGAGCTGGCACCGCCCGAAGAAGCGCTCGATCTGCTGCGCGCCGCGCTGCTGGAAGAGCCCGCGGCGCTGATCCGCGACGGCGGCGTGATCGCGCCGGGCCTCGATGCCGAGCTGGACGAACTGCGCGCGATCTCCGAGAACTGCGACGCCTTCCTGATCGAGCTGGAAGCGCGCGAGCGCCAGCGCACCGGCATCGCCAACCTGCGCGTGCAGTTCAACAGGGTGCACGGCTTCTACATCGAGGTCTCGCAGGCGCAGGCCGGCAAGGTGCCGGGCGACTACCGCCGCCGCCAGACACTGAAGAACGCCGAGCGCTTCATCACGCCCGAACTCAAGTCCTTCGAGGACAAGGCGCTGAGCGCGCAGGAACGTGCGCTGGCGCGCGAAAAGTGGCTGTACGAGCACCTGCTGAACGCGCTGCAGCCGCACGTGCCGCAACTGACCCGCTTCGGCCGCGCCATCGCCGCGCTGGATGCGCTCAGCAGCCTGGCCGAGCGCTCGCTGACGCTGAACTGGTGCGCACCGCAATTCGTGCGCGAACCCTGCATCGAGATCCGCGGCGGCCGCCACCCGGTGGTCGAATCCCGCCTGGCCGAGACCAGTGGCACACCCTTCATCGCCAACGACACCGTGATGGGCCCCAAGGCCCGCATGCAAGTCATCACCGGCCCCAACATGGGCGGCAAGAGCACCTACATGCGACAGGTGGCACTAATTGCGCTGCTGGCCTCGATGGGCTCGTACGTGCCGGCGCAAAGCTGCCGCCTGGGCCCCATCGACGCCATCCACACCCGCATCGGCGCCGCCGACGACCTGGCCAACGCGCAGTCCACCTTCATGCTGGAGATGACCGAGGCGGCGCAGATCCTGCACACCGCCACGCGCGAATCGCTGGTGCTGATGGACGAGATCGGGCGCGGCACCAGCACCTTCGACGGCCTGGCGCTGGCCAGCGGCATCGCCGCGCAACTGCACGACAAGGTGCAGGCCTTCACGCTGTTCGCCACGCATTATTTCGAACTGACCGAATTCCCGGCCACCCACCGCGCTGCGTTCAACGTGCACGTGGCGGCCGCCGAAAGCGGCCACGACATCGTGTTCCTGCGCGAGTTGCAGCCCGGCCCGGCCAGCCGCAGCTATGGCATCCAGGTCGCGCGCCTGGCCGGTGTGCCGACGACGGTGGTCAACCACGCACGCCATGTGCTGGGCCAGCTCGAGCAAGGCGCCGCTGCCGGCCAGGCGCAGGTCGACCTGTTCGCGCCGCCGCCCGCCGCCAGCGCGCCGCCTGAGCCCAGCGCCGTGGAATCGGCCCTCGGCCGCATCGAGCCCGACGCCTTGAGCCCGCGCGAGGCGCTGGACGCGCTCTACCAACTCAAGCAATTGATGACGAAATGAGCGCGCCGCTGCCGGGCGGCGATGACAGAATGACAGCGCTCGTCAACTCATTGCGCCATTGAAGCCGCCTCGGCGGCGAAGTCACCCCGCCATCCCACCCCCATGACCTACTGCTGCGCCATCAAAGTCAACGAAGGCATGGTGTTCCTGTCGGACTCGCGCACCAACGCCGGCGTCGACGCCATCAGCACCTTCCGCAAGATGCTGGTCTACGAGCAGCCCGGCGAGCGCTTCATGGTGATGCTGTCGGCCGGCAATCTGTCGATCTCGCAGTCGGTGCGCGAGATCCTGCAGACCGAGGCCATCCGCGACCCCGAAAGCGGCGACCCGATCACGATCTGGAACGCGCGCAGCATGTTCGACGCCGTGCAGGTGCTGGGCGCGGCGGTACGCCACATCAACCACCGCGACGGCCCGGCGCTGCGCCATGCCGGACTGGAATTCAACGTCTCGCTGATCTTCGGCGGCCAGATCGCCGGCGAAGGCATGCGCCTGTTCCAGGTCTATTCGGCCGGCAACTTCATCGAGGCCACGGCCGAGACGCCCTACTTCCAGATCGGCGAGTCGAAGTACGGCAAGCCGGTGCTGGACCGCGTGATCACGCCCCAGACGCAACTGGACGAGACCGCCAAGTGCGCGCTGGTGTCGATGGACTCGACGCTGAAATCCAACCTGTCGGTCGGCCTGCCGCTCGACCTGGTCGTCTACCCGGCCGACGCGCTGCGTACCGACCGCATCGTCTGCATCGACCACGACAACCCCTATTTCCGCATGCTGCACGAAAGCTGGGGCGAGCGCCTGCGCGCGGTGTTCGACAGCATCGAGGACCCGCAGTGGAACGGCGAGCAGACCGAGATCCCGCTCAAGGTCAGCTCGCGCCGCCACCCGCCACTGGAGAAAATCACGGCGGCCGACCAGCGCCTGATCTAGGGCCTATTCACGCTATTTTTTCGCATGTGTTGTGAGTCAAAAAGGCCACTCGCCAAGGCGCCAGCCGCAGCCAAGGTAGGCACCTTGGCAAGGATGGCAACGCCGGCGATGGCCTTTTTGATCGCAACCCGAAGGGAACCAGCTTAAAAAGGCATCACTCGTCGTTGTGCTCCTTGCCCAGACACCCAGTCTGGGCGGCGTCGCACGCCTAGATTGATGCCTTTTTTAGCTGGTTCGCATACGGAAAAATAGCGTGAACAGGCCCTAACAGGCAGCCCTTCCCTCATGGCGTCGTGCCGGCTCGTGGCAGGCGCCGGTACAGCGCCGCCAGGCCCCCGGTCAGCAGCAGGGTCAGCAGCGGACCGGCCCAGGCCAGCGCCTCGATCCAGGCCTGGGCAAACCGGACCCCGGGGTCGCGCGCCAGGCCGGCGGCCAGCGCCAGCGTGTTGTTCAGGCTGTGCACCATGATCGGCGCGCTGATGGAGCCGGTCAACTCGAAGGCCAGCACCAGCACCAGCCCGACCACCACCAACTGCCACAGCTGCTGCTCCTGCCCTTCGCCGCCGTGGGCATAGGCGAAGCACAGGGCCGACACCACAGCACCGACCACCATGGCCAGGCCGATCGGCCCGTGGCGCGCCAGGCCGTCGCGCAGGCTGCGGTAGATCAGCCCGCGGAACAGCAGCTCCTCGCCCAGCGGCGCCAGCACCACGATGCACAGCACCAGCGTGATGTCGAAGGCCGCATCACGACCGAAACCGAAGGCGCGCAGCACGACCGTCGCGGCCTGCGCGCTGCTGGGTACCGCGGCTTCGATCGCCGCCATCAGCGCCTGCACCATCAGCGTCAGCACGCCGATCACCACCGCGGCACGCCAGGGCCGCAGCGGCATCCAGCCCCAGTCGGCGATGTCGGCGCGCCGGCCGAGCATCCACGGCACCGCCAGCGCCAGCAGCATGAACAGCAGGAACTGCGCCACCTGTCCCCACACGCCGCTCCAGCCCAGCAGCACCAGCGCGAACAGCATGCCGATCGTCGCCGCCACCCCGACCAGGGCGTACCACCAGCGCCAGGAGCCCACGGGCAAGGCGCTCCAGCGCGGCGGACGGTGGAATCGGGGGGACGACATGGCGCGGTTCGGGTCGGACGGCGGGGGCAGCGGCTATTGAAGCACGTCGGGCCGGCCTCGCTCGCCGGCGCACCGGCCACCGGCGCCATATACGGTGTAATGCGCGCTGCCCGCGTCCCTGCTCTCCCTTGCGCCTGCCATGTCAGCCATCGTCTTCTCCCACGGCAACAGCTTTCCCGCCAGCACCTACCGCGTGATGCTGGACAGCCTGCGCACGCGCGGCTACGTCGTCAACGCGATCGAGAAGTACGGCCACGACCCCCGCTACCCCGTGACCGACAACTGGCCGCACCTGGTGCAGCAACTGGCCGATTTCGCGGACGGGCAGAAGCGCGCCGACGGCGGGCGGGCGCCGGTGCTGGTCGGCCACTCGCTGGGCGGCATCCTGAGCCTGATGTGCGCTGCCGAGCACCCCGAACTGGCGCGCGCGGTGGTGATGCTGGACTCGCCGGTGCTGCGCGGCTGGCGCGCCAGCGCGGTCAGCGTGGCCAAGCGCACGGCGCTGATGAAGCGGCTCTCGCCCAGCCAGGTCAGCCGCAGGCGGCGCAACCAATGGGACGACCGCGAGGCGGTGTTCCAGCATTTCCGCGCCAAGAAGATGTTCGCCAACTGGGACCCGCAGGTGCTGCACGACTACGTCAACCACGGCACCTTCGACGCCGAGGGCACCTGGCGCCTGGCCTTCGATCCGGTGATCGAGTCCGACATCTACGACACCCTGCCGCACAACATCGACCGCCTGCTGCGCCGGCACCCCTTGAAGTGCCCGGCGGCCTTCATCGGCGGCCTGCAGTCGGCCGAGATCCGGCAGGTCGGCGGGCTCGGGCCCACCGCCAGGTTCGCCAAGGGCCGCGTGACCATGATCGACGGCACGCACCTGTTCCCGATGGAAAAGCCGCTGACCGCCGCGGCGGCAATCGAGGCCCACCTGCGCGCCCTGGACCTGTAGGCGCCCACCACGGCGTCACCCGGCCACGCCACCGCCCTGGCCGCCGTCATTGGCCGCGTCCGGCGGCGCCCCGCGCCTGGCCCGCAGCGCGACGCTGATGCGCGGGCCGACCGCCGCACTGGTCTTCGGTATGCCGTGCTCGTGCGTGTGCTGCGAGGCGTGGCTCATCAGCAGCAGGCTGCCCGGCTCCAGCAGCACGCGCCGGGGGCGGTGCGGCGGCGCCTTGGCGCGGATCAGCATCTCGCGCGCGGCGCCCAGCGAGACGATGGCGATCGGCCGGCCCGGCGCCAGGTCGGCGATGCGGTCGTTGTGCATCGCCACGCTGTCGCTGCCGTCGCGGTAGAGGTTGAGGCCGGCGTGCGTGTAGGGTGCGGGCGCGATCGCCTGCACCGCCGCCGCCAGCGCGTCCAGCAACGCCGGCCGCGCGCCATCGTCGAGCCTGACGCGCGCCATCAGGCGCGGCACCGTCACCGAGCGCTCGTACATCCAGCGTTGCTGCCCATGCCAGTCGATGCCGGCCAGCAGTCCGTCGAACGCGGCTTGCTGCAGCGCCGGCACCAGCACCCGCGGCCAGTAGACGATGCCGCCCTGCGCGTCGTGCAGCAGCGGGACGGGCGCATCATCCAGCATTGATAACTGTGAATTCATCCAGTTATCTTAAGCCTGCCCGGTGCGGCGCACAAGCGCCCACGCCGCGGCGCCTTGCGCCGAATTCGCCGACTGGGGCAGCGAGCGGCGCCTCAGATCTCCAGGTTGTCGATCAGGCGCGTGCCGCCCAGGCGCGCCGCGCCCAGCGCCACCAGCGCACCGGCACCGTCGCCCGGCTGCGGCGGCAGCAGGTCGGCGCGCCGGCGCACCGTCAGGTAATCCGGCTGCCAGCCCCGCCCGCTCAGGTCCAGGCGGGCCGCGGCCTCCAGCGCCGGCAGCTTGTCTGGCAAGGCGTGCGCCGCCGCCAGCGCGTCGCGCG
Source organism: uncultured Ottowia sp. (assembly GCA_964534975.1). Classification (GTDB taxonomy): domain Bacteria; phylum Pseudomonadota; class Gammaproteobacteria; order Burkholderiales; family Burkholderiaceae_C; genus Ottowia. Next base: position 37,618 of record CAZHSD010000014.1, read on the forward strand.
CCAGCGTGCGCAGGGCCAGCTGCAGCTGCAACGCCTCGGTGCGCTCGGCCTCGCTCAGGTAGTTGTTGCGCGAGGACAGCGCCAGGCCATCCTCGGCGCGCCGGGTCTCGCCGGCGACGATCTCGATCGGCAGCGCGAACTGCCGCACCATGCGCCGGATCACCATCAACTGCTGGTAGTCCTTCTTGCCGAACACCGCCGTGCCCTGCGCGTGGCCGGCGAACACCGCCATGAACAGCTTCATCACCACCGTCGCCACGCCGGTGAAGAAGCCGGGACGGAACTCGCCTTCCAGCAGATCGGCCAGCGCCGGGTCGGGCAGCACCTTGAAGCTCTGCGGCTCCGGGTACAGATCGTGCTCACGCGGGGCGAATAGCACGTCGCAACCGGCCTCGCGCAGCTTGGCGCAGTCGGACTCGAGGGTGCGCGGATAGCTGTCGAAGTCCTCGTGCGGCAGGAACTGCAGGCGGTTGACGAAGATGCTGGCCACCGTGGCATCGCCCAGCGGGCGGGCCTGGCTCACCAGCGCCAGGTGGCCGGCGTGCAGGTTGCCCATGGTGGCCACGAAGGCGGGGTGATCACTGCCGCGCAGTGCGTCGCGCAGATCGGCAAGGGTGTGGACGATGTGCATCGGGAGGCGCCGATTTCACGCGACCGGCTTCAGATAGGGAAAATTGACGACAGATCGGGGCGCGTTTGCCACGAAAGCGCTCCAATCGCTACGGATTCGGTCACCACGCGTGCAGCGCATCGTCCGGGAACTCACCCGACTTCACCGCCCGCACGTAGGCCTCGATGGCTGCCTTCACCGTGCCGGCGTCCTGCATGAAGTTGCGCACGAACTTCGGCATCCTGCCCAGGTTGATGCCCAGCATGTCATGCATCACCAGCACCTGGCCGGCGGTGCCGCGGCCGGCGCCGATGCCGATGGTGTGGCAGTGCGGCAATTCCGCGGTCAGGCTGGCCGACAGCGCGGCCGGCACCATCTCCAGCACCAGCATGGCGGCGCCGGCGTCCTGCAACTCCAGTGCGTGCTGGCGCAGGGTTTGCGCGCCGCCGTCGTCGCGGCCCTGCACACGGTAGCCGCCCAGCGCGTGCACGGTCTGCGGCGTCAGGCCCAGGTGCGCGCAGACGGGAATGCCGCGCTCGACCAGGAAGCGCACCGTCGGCGTGGTCCAGCCGCCGCCTTCCAGCTTGACCATGTGGGCGCCGGCCTGCATCAGCACGGTGGCCGAGCGCAGCGCCTGCTCGGGCGACTCGTGGTAGCTGCCGAACGGCAGGTCGGCCACCAGCCAGGCCGTGCCCTGCACCCGGTGCACGCCGCGCGCCACGCTTTCGGTGTGGTAGCGCATGCTCTCCAGCGTCACGCCCACAGTGGACGGCAGGCCCTGACACACCATGCCGAGCGAATCGCCCACCAGCAGGCATTCGACGCCGGCGGCGTCGGCCACCGCGGCGAAGGTGGCGTCGTAGGCGGTGAGCATGGTGATCTTCTCGCCGGCGGCGCGCAACTGTGCCAGCCGTGGCAGGCTGACCGGCCGGCGCTGCGGCAGCGGCGACGCAGGCGGCAGCGTGCCGTAGGGCGAACCGGCGGTGGGACTGGGCTGGATCATGGGTCTCGACGGGGCTGACCAGAGATGGGCCAAGTCTAGTCCAGCACCAGCGCGTGGTCGCCGCGTGCCGCCGCCATGTGGGCTGCCTTTGCGCGCGATCAAATCCCCGCCCGCCGGCCGCGGCGGCGCCGATCCAGCATCAGCACGTCGCCGAACCGCAGTTCGTCGCGCGGCCAGTCGCCGGCGCCGGCGGGCAGGCGCACGCCGCGCACCAGCAGCAGCGCGGCACGCATCACGCCGGCATGCGTGATCCACACCGCGTCGCCACCTTGGCAGCGCCACTCGTCCCAGGCGCCGGCCACACGCGCCATCAGCGCCCGCACCGACTCGCCGTCGCCGCCGGGGCGCGCATCGGCAAAGTCGGCCAGCCAGGCGTCGAACTCGGCGCGCTCGATGTCGGCCCAGGGCACGCCCTCCCAGGCGCCGAAATGCATCTCGCGCAGGCGCGGGTCGGTGACCAGCGCCAGATCGGGCCGCCGCGCCCGCAGCGCCTCGGCCAACTGCTGGCAGCGCTGTTGCGGCGACACCTGCAGGCGCAGACCGGCGGGCAGTCGCAGCGCCAGCTGGTCGGCAGCCTGTTGCGTGGCGGCCGGCTGCGCCGCCAGCTCGGTGCTGCCGTAGCACAGGCCGGCGGCAGCCACCGGCTCGGCGTGGCGCGCCAGCCACAGCGTCATGGCGCGGCCAGGGCCATGCCCAGGTACAGCGCCAGCTCGCCCAGCTGCTGCGTCGCACCCAGCGTGTCGCCGGTGAAACCCTGCAGGCGTCGCCGCAGTAGGCGCAGCAGGTAGGCCAGCACCAGCAGCCACGCCAGCAGCGCCAGCGCCAGCCCGGCCAATCCCAGCGTCCAGGCCAGCAAGGCCAGCGCCGGCAGGCACCACAGCAGCGCCGCCGCCAGCGCCCGGCCCGACACCGCATCCGCCAGCGGCTTGGATTTGCTGCCAGCCAGGTCAGCCACGTAGGGCAGCCGCGCCATCACCAGCAGCGGCGCCAGGCGCGACAGCACATGCGCCGCCAGCAGCGCCACCCCGGCCGGCGCGGCGCCGCGCTGGGCGATCAGCGCGACCAGGCCCAGCTTCAGCGCCAGCACCAGCAGCAGCGCCACGGTGCCGTAGCTGCCGATGCGCGAATCCTTCATGATCGCCAGCGCGCGCTCGCGCGTGGCGCCGCCGCCCAGGCCATCGGCGGTGTCGGCCAGGCCGTCCTCATGAAACGCGCCGGTCAGCCACACCGTCGCCGCCGTCGACAGCAGCGCCGCCACCAGCGCACCCAACGGGCCCGGCGGCAGGCCCTGCAGGGCCAGCCACAGCACCAGCGCCGCGACGGCGCCGACGATCCAGCCGACGCCCGGGAAATGCGCCGCGCTGGCGCGCAGCATGGCCGGGCTGTAGCCGACCCAGTCGGCCAGCCGCCCGGTGACCGGGATGCGGGTGAAGAACTGCAGGGCCAGCAGAAAGTGGCGCAGCCCGTTCATGGCCCGGTGGTGCCGGCCTCAGCGCCCGGCGGCCTCGTCATCGACGGCCTGCTGCACCGCGCGGTAGAACGCGTCGCGCGCCGCCATCGGCCCGGCGTCGCGCGCGCCACCGCCCCAGTTGGCGTTGGAGACGATGACCAGCTCGCGCTTCGGGTCGATGAAGATGCCCTGACCGAAGATGCCGCGCGCGGCGAAGCTGCCGTCGTCGTAGGTCCACCACTGGTAGCCGTAGCCGTTGCCGGGCTCGCCGATGTCGGCCTGCTTGTGCGTGGCCTCGTGCAGCCAGCCGTCGGGCACGATGGAGTGATGGCCCCCACGCTCCGCGGCTGCGCCTGCTGCGCTGCCCCCCGAGGGGGCAGCACCCGGCCTTGGGAGCGGCCCGGCGGCCGGGTCGCCATTCACCCGCGCGCCCTCCAGGATGAACTGGCCGAAGCGCGCATAGTCGCGCGGCGCCGCCTGGATGCAGCAGCCGCTGATCTCCTGGCCGGTCTTGCTCAGCACCCAGGTGGCCGGCTGCTCCATGCCGGCCGGCTGCCAGATCTTCTCCTGCAGGTATTGCGCCAGCGGCTTCTTCGTCGCCTGGCTGACCAGGATGCCGACCAGGTTGGTCTCGCCGGTGCTGTAGTTCCAGCGCGTGCCCGGCGGCGCCGCGCGCGGCAGCTTGCGCATGTAGCTCACCAGCGCGTCCACGCCCGCTTCCGGCTGGTGGTTGTTGAAGCGCGCCACGTCGGACTGCGGGTCGGCGTAGTCCTCGTTCCACTGCACACCCGAGGTCATGCTGAGCAGCTGGCGCACGCTCACCTCGTCGTAGGCCGAGCCCTTCAGGTCCGGGATGTAGTCGCTGACCTTGTCGTCCATGCTGCGGATGGCGCCGTCGCGCAGCGCCGCGCCCGCCAGCGTCGAGGTGAATGACTTGGCGACCGAGAAGCTGGTCCAGCGCCCGCTGTTGTCGAAGTCCAGGCCGTAGCGCTCCAGGCGCAGCTTGCCAGCCTGCACGATCAGCAGCGCCGCGCTGCGCTGGCCGGCCATGTAGGCGTCGACGTCCAGCGGCAGCTTGAGCGGCTCGCCGCTCGGCAGCGGCCGCGGCGTGGCGCCGGGCTCGATGGTGTGCCACTTGGCCAGCAGCGGGATGCGGTCCAGCGCGCGGAACGCCGCATCGCGCTGCGCCACGTTCCAGAACAGCAGGTCGCGGTTGGTCGGCAAAGTGCTGATCAGGCCGCGCGTTTCCTTGTCCAGGCTGAGCCAGCCGACGCCCGCGGCGGCCAGCAGCAGCACCAGGGCGCCCAGCAGGATTCGTGTCAACAATCTCATCATCGGCGGTTCATCCTCCGTGCGATGTCAGGCATGGTAGCGGCCATCGGGCCCTAGGCATCGCCCTTGTCCGACACCCCGGCCGACTCGAAGCTCGCCATCTCGTTCAGGATGCGGCAGCTCGACTCCAGCAGCGGCCAGGCCAGCGCGGCGCCGCTGCCCTCGCCCACGCGCATGCCGAGGTCGAGCAGCGGCTCGGCCGCCAGCAGCTGCAGCAGGCGCGCATGGCCGCGCTCGCCCGAGCGGTGGGCGAACACGCAGCGCTGCAGCACCGGTGGCGCCAGCCGCGACGCCACCAGCATCGCGGCGCTGGCGATGAAGCCGTCGACCACGATCACGCGCCGCTCGCTGGCGGCCTGCAGCACGCTGCCGACCATGGTGGCGATCTCCAGGCCGCCCAGCGCGGCCAGCGCCGCCAGCGGCTCGGCGGCACCCGCATTGGCGGCCAGCGCCTGGCGCAGCACCGCCGTCTTGCGCGCCACGCCGTCCGCATCCAGCCCGGTGCCGGCGCCGGTGACCTCGGCGACGTCGATGCCGCCCAGGCGCGCGGTCAGCAGCGCGGCGCTGCTGGTGTTGCCGATGCCCATCTCGCCCAGCAGCAGCGCGTTGCCCGGCAGCGCCCTGAGCAGCTCGATGCCGTTGGCCAGCGCCTGTTCGCACTGCTCGCGCGTCATGGCGGGACCCGTGGAGCAGTCGGCCGTGCCGGGCGCGACCTTGCGCACCAGCAGGCCCGGCGCCTCGTCGAAGTCGCGTCGCACCCCGCAATCGACCACCGTCTGCGCAATGCCGTGCTGGCGCGCCAGCACGCTCACGGCCGCGCCGCCGGCCAGGAAGTTGCCCACCATCTGCCAGGTGACGTCGCTCGGGTAGGCCGACACACCGCGCGCGACCATGCCGTGGTCGGCGGCGAACACCAGCAGCTGCGGCGCGCGCAGATGCGGCTCGGTCGTGCCGAGGATCGTGCCGAGCCGATGGCCCAGCGCCGCCAGCCGCGCCAGCGCGCCGTGCGGCACGGTCTTGCGGTCGATCCGGTGCTGCAAGGCGGCGGCCAGCGCCGGGTCGTGGATGTCTGCAATCGCTGGAATCGTCAGTGGCATGTTGTCTTTCTGCTTGGAAGTGAGAGTGTGAGTTCATGGCGCGATCAGCGCCTCGAGCAGGCCGGGTGCACAGGCCTGGGCCAGCGTGTCGGCCAGGCGGTCGAACACCGCGTCAAGCGTCGGTGCCCGCGCGCCGAACAGCGCCTGCAGCAGCGCCGCGTCCTCGAACAGCCCGTGCAGGTAGCAGCCCAGCACGTTGCCGGCCGCGTTCTGCCAGGCCAGGCCGGGGATGACTTCGCGCGCCACATCACCCTTGGCCGCCATGGCCGGGTGCTGCGCGGTCTGGCCGCTGTGGATCTCGTAGCCCGACAAGGCCACGCCGGACAGCGCCGCCCACGCACCGGCCAGCGCGCCGAAGCGCGCCGCGCTGCGCCGCACGGTTTTCTGCGGCTCGAAGCGGGTCACCAGCGGCAACAGGCCCAGGCCCGGCGCATTGCCCTGCGATTCGATGCCGTGCACGTCGACCAGGGCCTCGCCCAGCATCTGCAGGCCGCCGCAGATGCCCAGCACGCGGCCGCCCCGCGCCGCGTGCGCGGCGATGGCCGCGTCCAGCCCCTGCGCGCGCAGCCAGGCCAGGTCGGCGGCCGTGGCCTTGCTGCCAGGCAGGACGATGGTGTCGGCGCCATGCAGTTGCGCGGGCGTGCGCGCCCAGTTCAGCGTCAGGCCCGGCAGGTTCCTGAGCGGCTGGAATTCATCCAGGTTGCTGATGCGCGGGTAGGCGATGAGGGCAATGTGGGAGAGGCCGCGGTCACCCTCACCCCGACCCTCTCCCGCGCACGGGAGAGGGAGGGAATTCACGGCTTCCGGGTGGACGCTTGCTCCCTCGCCCCTTTGGGGAGAGGGCTGGGGTGAGGGACCGGCCGCGCCAAATGCCGCACGGTCATCAAACACCCCGTCCTCCTCCGGCAAGCCGTGGCCGAAGCGCATCGGCACCACCGCCACGGTGGGCACGCCAGTGAGCTGCCGCAACTGCTCGGGTGCGGGCGCCAGCAGCGCGGCGTCGCCACGGAACTTGTTGAGCACGAAGCCGGCGATGCGCGCGCGATCTTCCGCCGGCAGCAGCGCCCAGGTGCCGTACAGGTGCGCGAAGGCGCCGCCGCGGTCGATGTCGGCCACCAGCAGGCAGCGCGCGTCGGCGTGGCGTGCCACGCGCAGGTTGACCACGTCGCTGGCCATCAGGTTGATCTCGGCCGGCGAGCCGGCGCCCTCGATCACCACCACGTCGTTCTCGGCGCGCAACTCGTCCAGCGCGGCGGCGATCCGCGGCCACACGCGCTCGCTGCGGCCGCGCCAGGGCAGTCCGGTCAGCTCGCCGCTGACCTGGCCCAGCAGCACGACCTGGCTGTGTGTGTCGGCCTCGGGCTTGAGCAGCAGCGGGTTCATGCGCACGTCGGGCTCGGCGCGTGCGGCCAGGGCCTGGAAGTACTGCGCGGCACCGATCTCGCCCATCAGGCCATGGGCAGCGGGCACCACGCGCGCGTTGTTGCTCATGTTCTGCGCCTTGAACGGCGCCACCCTGAGGCCCTGCCGGGCGTAGTGGCGGCACAGCGCGGTGGCGATCCAGCTCTTGCCGGCACCGCTGCTGGTGCCCAGCACCATCACGCAACGCGCGCTCATGGCACCACGCGCTCACGCAGGCCGCGCACGGCGTGGTCGGCACGGCATGCGGCGACGGGACAGTGTCGGGGGGATGTCATTCTTGTCTTGCGGGCCCGGCGCGGCTGGCCCGGCGGCACCGATCTTATCGACAAGGCGCGGCCGGCTCGCGCGCGGCTGATGCACGCTTTGCCAACGCTGGCTCTCCAGCCCGCCTAGCATGCGGGCAGCACCCATCCGAGCCGCACCATGATTGTTCTCGACGCCCTCAGCCCCGCCCCACGCTGCCTGCGCATGTTCCTGCTGGAAAAGGGCCTGCGGCTGCCGACCCGGCAGGTCGACGTGTTCGCGGGCGAGAACCGCCAGCTGCCCTACCTGGCGCACAACCCCGCCGGCCAGACCCCGGCCCTGCTGCTGGACGATGGCCGCTGCATCGCCGAGTCGGTCGCGATCATGGAGTACCTGGAGGAGCTGCACCCGGCGCCCGCGCTGATCGGCAGCACGCCCGAGGAACGCGCGCAGACGCACCAGTGGCAGCGGCGCGCCGAGCTCAACGTGACCGAGCACATCCACAACGCCTACCACTGGGCCGAGGGCCTGGCGCGCTTTGCCGGCCGCATCCCGGTCGAGCCCGACGCCGCCGCCGGCCTCAAGCGCGTGGCGCAGGACCGCGTGGCCTGGCTCGACGCCATGCTGGGCACCAGCCCGTTCCTGGCCGGCGAGCGCTTCACGATCGCCGACATCTGGCTCTACGGCTGGCTGGATTTCGGCATCTCGGTCGGCCAGCCGTTCGACCGGCGCCTGACGCGCATCGGCGCCTGGTTCGAGCGCGTGGCGGCGCGTCCGTCGGCGGCGGCAAGTCTGCACCCAGCGTGCCAGCCCGGCGGCGTGCGCGGCTGAGATCGAGCGGCGGCAACAAGCAACACCGCGTCGTTCCCGCGCAGGCGCATGGGCACTAACCTGACGAAGGTGGCGCAAGCATTTCCTCTGTCATTCCCGCGCGACCCATGGGCGCGAACTTAAAGCATCGTCATTCCGGCGCAAGCCGGAATCCATGTAGCGCTTCGCACTCATGAACGTACTTTTCGTCGGAAATGCCGTCTGGATTCCGGCTTGCGCCGGAACGACGAGTTCATCAGGATCAGATTTCGCTTGACTTGGCCCCCATGCGCCTGCGCGGGAATGACGGATCGATGCGCCCGGCGCCTCACCAGCCTGCCCACCAGCGCCTTCCGCTCGATGCAGGGCTGGCGCCAAGTCCGGCTGTCGCTCAAGGCATCCCGGTTGTCGCCCAGCAGCAAGAAACGGCCCGGCGGCACGCGGCAGCTGTCGCTGAACACGCTGGGCGCGCCGGATCGGCGTGCGGCGCCGCTGCCGACCATCAACGCGCCGGCCGGGTGGTGCCGATGGCATCCAGCGCCGTCAGCAGCGCGTCCTGCACCGGGGGTGCCACCACCGCCATGCGCACGCGGCCCGGCAGGCCGAAGCTGGCGCAGTCGCGCAGCTTGATGCCGTGCCGGCGCAAGCCGGCCAGCCAATCCTCACCCAGCCCGGCCGGTGGCTCGGCGACGAGGAAATTGGCCACGCTCGGTGCGACACGCCAGCCCGCCGCTTGCAGCGCCGCCTGCTGGCGCGCCTTCCACCGGCGCAGCGTGGCGTGGCAGTCGCGCAGCCAGGCGTGCGCCTCGATGCTGGCCCAGCTGTGCAGCAGCGCGACCCCGTGCGCGCCCACCGGCCAGGACGGCGCCAGCGCCTGCACGCGCGTCCGCAGCGCGGCGCGCGGCGCAATCGCGTAGGCCGCGCGCACGCCCGTCAGGCCGAGCGCCTTGTTGGGCGTGAGCACGCGCCAGACGCGGTCCTGCGCCTCGGCGTCCAGCGCCAGCGCGCCCTGCAGGCGCAGCGGCTCGTAGGCCTGGTCCAGCACCAGCGTCTGCGCCGGCCGCAGGGCGGCGACCTGCGCCGCCAGGCCGGCGTGCGGCTGGCCCAGCGGACTGGACGGATCGCAGGCCCACAGCAGCGCTGCCTGCGCCGCGTCCGCCGTCAAGCCCAGGCCGGCCGCCTGCGCCGCGTGCGCGTAGTCGCCGTAGGCGTGCGCCGGCACCCAGGCCGCCCCGGGCGCGCCTGCCGACAGCGCCACCGCCACGCTGATGCGCTGGATGAACTCGCTGGCGCTGGCCGCCAGCACGATGCGCTCCGGCGCCACCCCATGCCAGGCCGCCAGCTGCCCGCGCAGCGCGGTGTAGCCGGGGTCGGGGTAATGGCGCGCGTCGGCGTCGCGCAGCGCGCGCTCGGCCGGCGGGTACGGCCCGCAGGCGTTGGCGTTGGTCGACAGGTCGTGCGCCGGCACGCCGTCGGCGTCCGGTCCACCGTGCGTGGTGTTCAGCATCGCCTCGCTCCCGCCTGCCCGAGCCAGCGGCGCCGCGTCCGCAGGCGGTCGCATCCTGCCCCGCTCACGGCGCCAGCCCCCACCACAGCAGCAGGCCGCACAGCACCGCGCCCGCCGCCGCCACGCGCGCACCGATGGCGCAGGCGCGCGCGGTGTCGGCCGGCCCGGCAGCGCGGCCAGCGTCGTTGAGCGCGTAGACGCCGGGCTTGCTCAGCCGCACGCCCAGCGCCAGCGCCAGCGCCGCCATCGGCCAGCCGCCGTTGGGCGACGGCGTGCGGCGCGCCTGCGCCGGCAAGCCGCGCCAGCCGCGCAGTCCGCCCAGCAGGCCGATCAGCAGCGCCGTCAGGCGCGCCGGCAGCCAGGCCAGCACATCGTCGGCACGCGCGGCCCATCTGCCGGCCCAGCGCCAGTCGCGCGCCACGCCGTTCAGCACGCGCTGGCCCGGGTAGCCCCACATTGCGTCGGCGGTGTTGGCAAAGCGAAACAGCAGCGCGCCCGGCAGGCCCAGCAGCGCGAACCACAGCAGCGGCGCCACGACCGAATCGTTCAGGTTCTCGGCCAGGCTCTCCAGCGCGCTCTCGCGCACCTGCGCCTCGCTCAGCTGCGACACGTCGCGGCTCACCAGCCAGGCCAGCCGTGCGCGGCCGGCCGGCAGCGACTCGGCCAGCGCGCGCTCGACCGCCAGCACCTCGCCCTGCAGCATGCGCCAGGCCAGCAGCGGCTTCAGCAGCAGCGCCAGCGCCAGCGCCGCCAGCCAGCCCGGCTGCGCCAGCAGCCAGCGCTGCAGCAGCCCGCCCAGCAGCAGCAGCGCGATGGCGGCGGCGCACCAGGCCAGCGCCCCGAGCCAGAACGCACGGCGCCCGCCGGCGTCGGCCGCCCGCGCGTCGGTGCGCGGCGCCAGCCGCGCGCCGGCCCAGGCCAGGTAGCGGCCCATCCAGGCCACCGGATGCCAGCGCAGCGGCGGCTCGCCCAGCGCGCGGTCGATCAGCAGCGCCAGCGCCGGCACGCCGGCCAGCAGCACGGCAGTCGATCCGGCCAGCGGCGCCGGCGCGCCGATCAGCATCGGCCCGCCCCGCGCCGCCGCGCCGACACACTGTCACATCCGCTTCGCGGCGAGCCGCTAGCATGGCCACGATCGGCCAGGCACCCCGCCCGGCTGCAGCAAGGAGACCCCGACATGGACACCACCGCCCAAACCCTGCTCGCCGCCGACCTGGCCGACCGCTGGATCGAGGCCATCCTGAGCGAGCACCCCGAAGCGCTGCTGCACGCCGACAGCGACGAGGCGCTCGGCCCCGAGGACATGGCGCGCAACCTGGCGCAATTCCGCGCCACGCTGATCGAGGAACTCGCCGAGCAGCCGATCGCCTTCACGCTGGACGATGACGACGAGGATGAGGACGACGAGGAAGAGGAGGAAGGCGAGCAGTAAGCGCGCCACCCGCCACCCCGTTCGCCGCCGCGGGCCGGCCGCGCCGGCGCCGCGCCCGCAGCCGGGCAGTGCGTCCCGGTCACGTCGCCCCGGCTTTCGTGCGCGCCGTGCGCAGCCGCCAGGCCATGACCTGCGTCACGCATGCCTCAGGACGCCTGCCATGCCGCCCGGCGGCGTCCGGCCTTGGGCTTTCCACCCTCGGCCGGCAGCAGGCCGGTCAGGCGCTGGTAGAGCGTGAACAAGAAGGCCACGCGCTCGGCGTCGTTGCGATAGCTGCGCGGGCCACCCGCCAGCTGGTAGGCCTTGTCGACCGCCGCGTCGAGCTTCTGGTGCGCGCGCAGCAGCGCCGGCGGCATGGTCAGCGGGTCGTACAGGTCGGCCAGGCTGCTGCCCGGAAACTCGGCGCGCGCGTCGAGCACGCCCTGCGCGGCGGATTCGATGGCGGCCTGGGCGGACTGGACTGCTGCCGATTCGGCGGCGGCCTCGGGCAGGCTGAAGGGCCAGGGGAAGTTGTTGTAGACGATCAGTGCTGAGTATTGGTAATCGCTCTTAAGACGGCCACACGTCTGCCGGACCCAAGCCATGTGCATACGTGACAGCAATACTCCAAAGTGAAAGAGCGTCGCATTCTCGATCACACGCAATTTGTCGCCACACATCACATCAGGTGTGAGAAACGCCATGGGGATCGTCTCTCGGCGCTCCGACGATACCTGCGGTAGGGCAACAAAAGGTTGAACTGGAATGAATTCAGTGTGAAAGCGGGTTGGCGTTTGAGCGATCGCCCTTGTTGGCGCGCTCCGACTAGCCGCTCGAAATGCCTTGACCGCTTGGACGCGCTTCATCGCTTCGGGCATGGCACGCAACTCTGCCGGTGAGCAATCACCCAGCCACAGACACCAACGATCAATCGCGTTAATGAATTCTTCACCCCCGAGCCAGCGGCGAAACCACTTTGCGCTGGCCGGCTCGCGGGCGATGAAGGCATCGCGCTCGGCGGTGGTGAACAGGTAGTTGCCGTCGTCGATCGGCTTGTTTCCCGTCTTCATCTCCGGCACGCTGCCAATCGGCTTGCTGCGCCTCGGCAGCACCAGATCCGGCGCATCGACCAGGTACGGGTTGATGTTGGCCGCCGGCACGGCCAGCGGCTCGCCCTTGATGTCCTCGTATTCGTAGATCAGCTTGCCCGGCCGATCCTCCAGCCCGAAGCCGATGATCACGCAGTGCACGGCCGCCTTGCCGCGCGCCTCGTTGCTCCAGGCGAAGGTGCGGTGCGCGAAGTGGATGTGCACGCCCTGCCCCAGCAGCCAGCTCCACAGCACGCCGACCTGCTCGCCCTGGCTGATGCTGTTGGTGGAGACGAAGGCGCAGCGCACGGGCGCCGGTTCGATGCCGGCTGCGGGCAGCGCGGACTGCATGTAGCGCGTCGCCTTGACGTACCAGGCGGCCACGAAGTCGAGCAGCCCGGCATTGTCGATGCCGGCAAACACGGCGCGCGTGTCGGCACGCTGCGCATCGTCCATGAACTTGGCGCCGACGAAGGGCGGGTTGCCCAGCACGTAGCTGCACCGCTCGACCGGCAGCATCTCGTTCCAGTCGATCGCAAGCGCGTTGCCGTGCACGATGTGCGGGCTGGTCACCAGCGGGATGCGGGCGAAGTACTGGCCGAATTCCTCGGAGACGCGCAGGTTCATCTGGTGGTCGACCAGCCACAGGGCGACCTGGGCGATCTGGGCCGGGAACTCCTCGATCTCGATGCCGTAAAACTGATCCACGTTGATGCCGATCAGCTGGTGCACGTCGACGCTGCGCTGGCCGCTGTGGCCTTGCAGCAGCGCGGCGGCGCGCAGCACGTCGAGTTCGAGCAGGCGCAGCTCGCGGTAGCTGATGACCAGGAAGTTGCCGCAGCCGCAGGCCGGGTCGAAGAAGCTCAGGCGGCGCAGCTTCTTGTGGAACTCGAACAGCCGGTTGCGGTTGCCGCGCACCTTGGCGAACTCGGCGCGCAGCTCGTCCAGGAACAGCGGCCGGATCAGCTTGAGGATGTTCTCCTCGGAGGTGTAGTGCGCGCCCAGGTTGCGGCGCGCGGCGGCGTCCATGATGCTCTGAAACAGGCTGCCGAAGATGGCCGGGCTGATGCTGGACCAGTCGAGCGCGCTGGCGTCGAGCAGCGCCTCGCGCGAGGCGGCGTCGAAGTCGGCGATCGGCAGCGTTTCCTCGAACAGGCGGCCGTTGACGTAGGGAAAGGCGGCCAGTTGCTCGTCGAGGTTGCGGTTGCGCCGGTCTTCGGGCGTGTTCAGCACCTGGAACAGCTGCGCCAGGCGCGCGCCCAGGTCGCTGCCGTCGGCGGCGGTGCGCTCGTCGATGAAGGCGCGCAGGCCCTGGGCCGGGAAGATGGCGGTGTCGTCGGCAAACAGGCAGAACAGCAGGCGCACCAGCAGCACTTCGAGCGCGTGGCCGCCGTAGCCGCTCTTGCGCAGCGCGTCGTGCAGGCGGCCCATGCGCTCGGCGGCGCGGATGTTGACCGGGTCCTGCGGCCGGATCTCCTGCGCCTGGTAGCCGGCGATGAAGCCGAACAGGCGCACGTGCCGGTGCAGGTCGGCCAGCGCGAAGTCCCAGCTCTGGCGCCGCTCCAGGTCGACGACGCGAAAGCGCGCGAAGTCGCACACCACCAGGGTGTGCGGCAGGTCGCGCTCGGCGATGCCGGGAAAATAGTCCAGCGCCTGGTCGTGCGCGGGGTCGAGCGGCTTGCCGCGCGACTTGTGCTCGACCAGCATCTGGCCGGGCCAGAACAGGTCGATGAAGCCCTGGCCGCCACCGTGCTTCCTGACCGCATGCTCGAAGCTGGCGACGCGCCGGTTGCCGATGCCAAAAACCTCGAAGAAGTCGATCCAGAACGGGATCGCCTGCCCGCGCTCGTAGCCGGCATCGGCCCACTGGCGCGAGAACGCCATGGCGCGTGACTTGATTTCGTTCCAGGACAGGGGCATGGTCGATCGGCGGCGGGCTCGCGCCGCGTGGCGCGCAATGCAATCGACTGTAACCGGCTGGCGGTGGCTGTCACGCCGGGGGCGATCAGCCGCGCTGGCGCCAGCGGCGCCAGGCCGCCAGCACCACCTCGCGCCACCAGCGCAGCAGGCCGAACGACAGCTGCACTTCCTCGGCACCGACGTCGTGCTCGGCCGGGGCGACGATCCAGGCCGACTTGGCGTAGGCGATCTGCTGCGCCGAGTAGACGCTGCGGTGGCCGATCATCAGGTAGGCGGCGACGCAGGCGCCCGCCACGTACAGCGTGGAACCGCCGCCGAACAGCTCGACGCCCATCAGGATCGCCGCCACCGGCGTGTTGGACGCCGACGCCACCACCGCCACCATGCCCAGCGCCGCGCCCTGCGCCGGCTGCATGCCGAGCAGCGGGCCAAGGGCGCCGCCGGCCACGGCGCCGATCACGAACTGCGGCGTGACGATGCCGTCGTAGAAACCGGCGCCCAGGGTGATGGCCACCAGCAGCGCCTTCCATAGAAAACCGAGGTAGGGTATGGGCTCGCCGTGCAGCGCGCGCTCCATCAGCGGCAGGCTGAGGCCGATGTAATCGGTCGGCAGCACCAGCAGCAGCAGCGCCAGCACGGCGCCGCCGAGCGCCGGCAGCAGCGGCGGCCACAGGCCCAGGCGCTGGCGCAGCCATTGGAAGCCCAGCTGGGCCAGCTTGAACAGACGAACCAGGACGCGGCCACGCCGCACAGCACGCCGATCAGCACCGTCTTGAGAAACAGGATCTCGGTGAACCGCGCCTCGAAAACGATCTGGCATTCGGGATAGGGCACGCCCCAGGCGCGGCTGACCACGAAGGCGGTGACACCGGCGACGATGCCGGGAAACAAGAAGTCGTGCCGAATGCGGCCGATGGCCAGCATCTCGATGCCGTAGATGGCGCCGGCGATCGGCGTGCCGAACACGCTGGCGAAGCCGGCGCTGACGCCGCAGGCGACCAGGCGCTTGCGCACCTCGGGGTCCAGCCGCAGCGCCTCGCCGACCGCGGCCGCCACGCCGGCACCGATGTGCGAGCACGGCCCCTCCTTGCCCGCCGAGCCGCCGCAGCCGAGCGTGACCAGCGCCGCCACCGGCTTGATCCACAGCGTGATGAGCGGCATGCGGCCCTGCTGCCGGTTGACGGCCACGATGGGGCCGTCGGCCAGGCCGCTGTGGTCCAGCCGATAGCCGTAGTGCAGCAGCAGGCCGTTGATCAGCCCGGCCAGCGGCAGCAGGCCGGCCAGCAGCGCCCACGAGGCGCCGTACAGCCGCCCCTCGGTCAGCAGCAGTGCATGCAGGAAGACGCTGCACACGGTGCCGACCAGCGCGCCGGTGACCATGGCCAGCACCAGCCACAGGGCGATGGTGGCCAGCATGACCAGGGGCTCGGCGGGAGACAGGCGTCGCATGACGGAGCACCCGCGCGGCGGCGCGCGGGTGCCGGGTCATTGTAGGGATGGGTGGTCTTGCTGAAGTCCTTGAGCAGCGGCTCGTAAGGCAGATTGAGGCCGGCGGCGATGTGGCGCAGGCTGGCGAGCATGAAGGCCTCGAAGGCCTGGTTGGGACGGCCGGGGGTGAAGCTGGACAGGCGCGCCGACCGGCAGCGGGATGACGGCGGCGCCTTCGAGCTTGCGGATGGACTTTTGCGCGGCCTGCACCGACTGACCCCAGGAGGCGCGCGGGTCCCGGCCGAACAGCTCGGACGAGGCTTCCAGGTCGGATTCGTAGGAAGGCGGCGACGAGGGAGTTGGCCAGGCTGGCCTGCAGCTCGTTGCTGGCGTGCTTGCCGGCCATGCGCAGCTCACGCATGACGTCGGTGACATTTTTGTTCACTCTTATCAACGCACACGCTTGCATTTATCATCACTTGTGATGATAATTGGTGCGCCTTCAACAACCAAAAATGGAGCATTGATCGTGAAGATCAGCGAATTCAAGCGGTGGCTTGAGTCGCAGGGAGTGGAAATCAGCCAAGGTGGCAAACACTGGAAGCTGAAGGGGCCGAAAGGCCAGTCCACCCTGCCCAGACACCCGGGGAAGGAGCTGAAGGAAGGCCTTCGGAAAGCCATCCTGAAGCAACTTGGCCTGTAAGGCCAGACGGCCCCGGATGGCCGCCTCCCCCCGATCCATCGCACGAGTTCGAGCGCCCATTTCGCCAACCAAAGGAGCCCACCATGTTCGCCTACCCGGCAAAATTCAAGCCCGCCCAGGAGGGCGGGTATGTCATCAGCTTCCGGGACATCCCGGAGGCCCTGAGCCAGGCCGACAGCCTGGAAGAGGCCCACGCCATGGCCGCCGACGCGCTGGCCGCGGCCATGGAGTTCTACCTGGACGACAAGCGCCAGGTCCCCGCGCCCAGCAAGGCGCGCAAGGGCGAGCACCTGGTCAGCCTGCCGGTGGTGGTGGCGGCCAAGGTGGCGCTGGTCAACCAGATGCTGGCCGAGCGCGTGCGCCCGGCCGACTTGGCCCGCGCCATGGGCGTGGCGCCGCAGCAGGTCACCCGCCTGCTCGACCGCAAGCACAAGACCGACATCCAGACCGTGGCGGACGCCTTCGCGGCCATGGGGCATCGACTGGAGCTGTCGGTGGTGTGATCGCCACGACGACCACGAAGAAGGCCTCCGGCGAAACCGGAGGCCTTTTTTTGCTACTCTGTCACTCGACCGGATACCACGACGGCAGGCCGAAGCGGCACGGAATCGGTTGATCGCGTCGTTCTCGCGCTGGTCCTCAGCCAGGCTCTTGTGCAAGGTGCCGTGGTCGCCTGAATTGACGGAGCCGCCTAACCATTGGCGTGCAGCCAATCACGCCACGCCGGCGTGTGGCGCTGCTTCAGTCCACGCCCGGGGCATCGACCCCCGGCGCGCCAGCCTGCGCGCGCATGCCCAGGCGCCGCAGCAGCGCCTGGTCGGCGCCCGCGTCCGGGTTGCCGGTGACCAGCAATTTCTCGCCGTAGAAGATCGAGTTGGCACCGGCCAGGAAAGCCAGCGCCTGCAGCGCGTCGTCCTGCTGCTGGCGGCCGGCCGACAGGCGCACGCGCGCGGTCGGCATGGTGATGCGGGCCGCCGCGATCATGCGCACCCACTCGAGCGGGTCCAGGTCGGGCTGCTCGGCCAGCGGCGTGCCTTCGACCTTGACCAGGTGGTTGATCGGCACGCTCTCGGGGTAGTGCGGCGCCAGGTTGGCCAGTTGCGCGATCAGGGCGGCGCGCTGGCGGCGGCTCTCGCCCATGCCGATGATGCCGCCCGAGCACACGCGCACGCCGGCCGAGCGCACGCGCTCCAGCGTGTCGAGCCGGTCCTGGTAGTCGCGCGTGGAGATGACCTCGCCGTAGAAGTCGGGCGCGCAGTCGAGGTTGTGGTTGTAGTAGTCGAGGCCGGCGTCGCGCAGGCGCTCGGCCTGGCCCTCGGCCAGCATGCCGAGCGTGACGCAGGCTTCCAGCCCGACGCCCTTGACGGTGCGCACCAGCTCGGCCACGGCATCGATGTCGCGCTCCTTGGGCGCGCGCCAGGCGGCGCCCATGCAAAAGCGCGTGGCGCCGGCGGCCTTGGCGGCCTCGGCGGCCTGCCTGACTTCGCCGCTGGCCATCAGCTTCTCGGCCTTGACGCCGGTGTCGTAGTGCACCGACTGCGGGCAGTAGCCGCAGTCCTCCGGACAGCCGCCGGTCTTCACGCTCAGCAGCGTCGCCAGCTCGATCTGGTTGGCATCGAAGTGCTGGCGGTGCACCTGCTGCGCGCGCCACAGCAGGTCGTTGAAGGGCAGCGCCAGCAGCGCCTCGATCTGCTCGACCGACCAGCGCTCGGTGCTGGTGGGCGCCGCGCGGCGCGGGTGCAGGGTGACGGCTTGCTCGACGAGCGTGTCTGGCGACATGCGAGGGTTCTCCTGTGGGTGCTTGTGGAAGGGTGGTTCAAAGACCAGGGGTGGGCGGCGGCGTGCCGCCCTCCTCCATGGCCAGCAGCCAGCGCTTGCGCGGCAGGCCGCCGCCATAGCCGGTGAGCTGGCCGTCGCCGCCGATCACGCGGTGGCAGGGCACGATCACCGAGACCTTGTTCTGGCCATTGGCAGCGGCCACGGCGCGCGAGGCCGTGGGGCGGCCGATCTGGCGCGCCTGCTGGCCGTAGCTGCGGGTCTCGCCATAGGGGATGTCAAGCAGCGCCTGCCACACGCTTTGCTGGAACGGCGTGCCGACCAGGTCGAGCGGCGTCCGGAAGCGCTTCAGACGGCCGCGGAAGTAGGCCTCGAGCTCGTCACCGAGCGAGCGCGTGCGCGCGTCCTCGCCGGGCTGGGCGGGCGCGCCAGCGTGGCGCTCGACGTCGCGCCACTCGCGCTCCAGCCCCTTGGTCTCGCGGCTGAATTCGAGCAGGGCCAGGCCCTTGGGCGTGAACAGGGCGACCATGTCGCCGAGCGGCGTGGGGTAGTGGTGGGATATCAGCGGCGCGTTCATGCCATCCACTTTAGTACCTTGCCATGTCGCTGTTCGTCAGCCAGCCGGCCGCACTGCCCCAGGCGTCGTCGAACACCACATCGGCCAGCGGCGCGCGACGGGCCCAACGCTGCTGCTGCAGCATAGGCTCCTCGTAGAACCCTTCGACCGGGCCGATGCACAGCAGCGCCAGCGGGCTGGCATCCGGCGGCAAGTGCAGCAGCGCCGCCACCTCGTCCGGATCGAACACCGACACCCACCCCACCCCCAGGCCTTCAGCGCGCGCGGCCAGCCACAGGTTCTGCAGCGCGCAACCCACCGAGGCCACGTCCATGTACGGCATGGTGCGGCGACCGAAGACATGCCGCTCGCGCCGATCGGCCAGACACACGGCCAGCAGTTCCGCGCATTCAAGAATGCCCTCGACCTTCAGCTGCAGGAATTCATCCCGTCGCTGGCCGAGCGCCTCGGCAGTCCGCTGGCGCTCACGCTCGACACAGGCGTGCAAACCCTCGCGCAGCGCCGGCCGGGTGATGCGCAAGAAGCGCCAGGGCTGCATGAAGCCCACGCTGGGCCCCCAGTGCGCCGCCTGCAGCAAGCGCTGCAGCACCGCCGGCGCCACCATCTGGCCGGGCAGGAAATGCCGCATGTCACGCCGCTCGGCAATGACGCGGTACAGCGCTTGCCGATCGGCAGCGGGGTAACGGTGTGGATGCGTCACAGGTTCGTCCCTTCGCGCTCAGTCCTCGATGCCGCGCTGCGCCGGCACGCCGGCTTTGAAGGCGTGCTTGACCAGTGTCATCTCGGTCACGGTGTCCGCCAGGTCGATGATCTCCGGCGGGCAGCGCCGGCCGGTCAGGCACACGTGCACGTCGCGGGGCCGTTCCCGCAGGGTCTGCAGCACCTCCTGCAGCGGCAGCCAGCCGTAGATCAGCGGATAGGTGACCTCGTCCAGCACCACCAGGAAATGCTCGCCGTCCAGGATCGCCGCCCTGGCCTTGGCCCAGCCGTCGCGCGCCAGCTGCGCCGAATGCTCCAGGTCCTTGCTCTTCCAGCTGAAGCCGTCGCCCAGCCCCTCGATGGGCAGGCCGATCTGCTCGAACATGCGATGCTCGCCGAAGCGCGCGGTCGGCACCTTCATGAACTGGAAAATGCGCACCTGCCTGCCGTGCACGTGCTGGCGGCCGAAGGCGCGCAGCGCCAGGCCGAAGGCGGCCGTGCTCTTGCCCTTGCCGTCGCCGGTGTTGACGATGATCAGGCCGCGGCGCTCGCCCTCGGGCCGGTCGTAGCGCTTTTCGGTGGGGGGCGATTCAATCTGCATGGCTCGACTCCTGTTGTGGGGTGCGCGGCACCGCGACCCAGTGATCCTGTACCTGGTGCACGCCGACGCGACCGTCGAACGCGCGCTGCAGCGCCTGGTGCGTGGCCGCGCTGCCGCAGGGGCCGTGATGCGCCACGCGGCCCTGCTGCACGATCAGCAGCTCATCGGCCTGCAGCGCCATGCCCAGCTCGTGCAGCACGCTGACCACGGTGCCGCCGGCGGCCACCTGTGCGCGCACCACCGCCAGCCAGTCGGCCTGGTGTGGCGGGTCGAGGTGCGCCAGCGGCTCGTCCATCAGCAGCACCGGCGCCTGCACCGCCAGCGCCCGCGCCAGCAGCACGCGCTGGCGCTCGCCGCCCGACAAATCGCCCAGGCGGCGCTGGCGGAACTGCCACACCTGCATGGCGTGCAGCGCCCAGGCCACCGCCGCGTGGTCGGCGTCGGACGCCGGCGCCAGCCAGGCGCGGTGCGGCAGGCGGCCCAGCAGCGCGACGTCGTAGGCCACCAGATCCTCCGCACCGCCCTCGCCCTGCCCCAGCCAGGCCAGCTGGCGCGCGCGCTCGCGCGCCGGCCAGTCGCGCAGCGCGCGGCCCAGCAGTTGCACCTGGCCCTCGGTCGGCAGCAGGCCGGCCAGCACGCGCAGCAGGGTCGACTTGCCGGCGCCGTTGGGGCCGACGATGGCGGTCCAGCGGCCGGCCGGGATGCGCACCTCGAGCTCATGCAGGATGCGCGCCTTGCCGATGCGGGTGGCCGCCGACTGCATGCTCAGCGCCATGACGCCGCTGTGCGGCATGACCTCGCTGCGCCTCGATGACGGCGCTGCGCGCCACGACGGGATAGTCGTCATTCCGTCATCGACGTCGCGCAGCGATGAGGTCATTTCGTCATCGCTCATATCGCACCCCGCCGCGTGCGCCGGTACATCAGCCACAGCAGGTAGCTGCCGCCCAGCACCGCGGTCAGCACGCCGACCGGCAGCTCCTGCGGCGCCACCAGCAGGCGCGCCAGCACGTCGGCCGCGGCCAGCAGCAGCCCGCCCATCAGCGCCGACAGCAGCACCAGCGGCCCGTGCGTCAGGCGCGCCAGCGAACGCACCAGGTGCGGCGCGGCCAGGCCGACAAAGCCGATCAGCCCGGTCTGCGCCACCGCGGCGCCGGTGGCCAGCGCCAGCACGCCGACCAGCAGCGCGCGCATCGGCGCCAGCGGCAGGCCCAGGCTGTGCGCCGTCGCCTCGCCCAGGCTGAGGCCGTCGAGCACGCGCGCCAGCGCCCAGGCCAGCAGCATCATCGGCAGCAGCACCGCCGCCATCACCACGCAGGCGCTCCAGCCGATCAGGCCGGTATTGCCCAGCAGGAAGCCGAGCATGCCGGTCAGGATGTCGGGTGCCGCCAGCGTGACCAGGTCCTTCAGCGCGCCGAGCACGTAGCCGACCACCACGCCGGCCAGCAGCAGGCGCAGCGTGTGCTGCACGCCCTGCGCCAGCATCAGCGTCAGCAGCACGCCACCGAGCGCGCCGACGAAGGCGGCGCCGGTCAGGCCCAGCTTGGCGATCCACGACGCCGCCACCACCGGCGCGCCCCACAGCGCCAGCGCCAGCGCCACCGCCAGCGTGGCGCCGGAGGCGCTGCCGAGCAGGAACGGATCGGCCAGCGGGTTGCGGAACAGCCCCTGCGCCACCGCCCCCGCCAGCCCCAGCAGCGCACCGGCCAGCCAGGCGCCCAGCGTACGCGGCAGGCGAATGTCCCACACGATCTGCCAGGCGACCGGGTCCTGCGCCGCCCGCAGCACGCTGCCCCAGCCGGTGCTGCCGACGCTGGCGCCGAGCGCGATGGCCAGCAGCGACAGCGCGAGCAGGCCGAGCGCGAGCCAGCGGGCGCGCGAGCGGGGTGCGGCCTGCGCGCGCGCGGACAGTTGGGCGGGGATGGCGGCGGCGTCGGTGTTCATGCGTGGGCGGCCCTCATCGTGCCCCTTCCTGCACGCCCTTGTCCACCGCGCAGCGCGCCATCAGCCGCGCCGCCTCGGGCATGCGCGGGCCCGGGCGCACCAGGATGTCGATCTCGGCATCGTCGAACACGCACAGGTGCTGGCCGCGCACCGCGCGCAGGCGCTGCCAGCCGGGCCGCTGCGCCATGGCGTCGGCGCTGCGCAGGCCGGCCATGATCAGGTCGGGGTCGGCGCGCACCACGATCTCCGGGTTGATCTTCGGGAACGGGCCCAGCTCGGGCCCGATGATGTTGGCCAGGCCGAGCGCCGCCAGCATCTCGCCGATGAAGGACTGCGGCCCGGCCGCGTACGGGCCCGGGTTGGCCTCGAAGTACACCCGCTGTCCGCGCAGTGGCCGCGGCACCGATTGCGCCGCGGCGGCCACGCCGGCCCGGATGGCCGCAGCCAGCCGGTCGGCGTCGGGCACGGCCAGCAGCACGCCAAGCTTGCCGATCACGCGCTCGACGTCGGCGCCGCTCTTGGGCTCCAGCACCAGCACGCGCAGGCCCAGCGCACGCAGGCGCTCGGCCGCGCGCGAGCCACTGCCCATCAGCACCACGTCGGGCCTGAGCGCCACCACGGCCTCGATGCTCGGGTCCAGCCCGCCGCCCACCTGCGGCAGCTGGCGCACCTGCGCCGGCCAGTTGGAGTAGCGGTCGACGCCCACCAGCCGGGCGCAGGCGCCCAGCTCGCACACGGTCTCGGTCAGCGAGGGCAGCAGGCTGACGATGCGCTGCGGCGGCGCGTCGAAGCGCACCGTCTGGCCGCGGTCGTCGGTGACTTCGTGGCCGCAGGCGGCGTGCAGGCCTGCCAGCATGAGCAGGCCGGCGAGCCACCGGCAGCTGCGGCGGCACGACGCCTGCGCGCGCTGAGGAAAGGCGGGGATGGTCACATGTCCGTTCCCGGTGTCAGCGCGGTCGGCCGGCGCCCCCACCGCCGGTTCAGGCCCGAGGCAGGCTCTCTCCCAGCGGGAGCGGGACAAGAACCGATGCGCTGCGCCAAGGACTCGTCGCCACCATCCGCTCATCGCGTTTCTCATCATGGCGCCCCCTTCAGCTGCAGCGGCAGGCCCGCCACCATCAGCGTCACCCGGTCGCACGCGTGCGCGACCGCCTGGTTGAGCGTGCCGAGCGCGTCGACGAAGGCGCGCACCTCGGGCCCGAGCGGAATCACGCCCAGGCCGATCTCGTTGCCGACCAGCACGACCGGACCCGGGCAGGCCTCGATGGCGTCGACGACGCTGGCCGTCAGCAGCGCAGGGTCGGTGCCTGGCGCCGAATCCGGTTTGAGCGCCGCATCGATCGGCATCAGCTGCTGCGTCAGCCACAAGGTCAGGCAGTCAACGATGCGCAGCGTCTCGGCACCGCCCGCGCCGCGCAGGGCTGCCGCCAGGTCGCGCGGCGCCTCAAGCGTGCCCAGGCCCGGCACACGCGCCGCGCGTTCGCGCTGGTGGCGTTCGATGCGCGCGCGCATCTCGGTGTCGCGCGCTTCGGCGGTGGCGATCAGCAGCGCGCGGTGCGCCGGCGACCGTTGCAGCCAGGCGGTGGCCAGCGCTTCGGCACGGCGCGACTTGCCGCTTTTCTGGCCGCCCAGGATGAGTTCGCGGCGGGCGATCGGCAGCAGCGGGTTCATGACCTGGCATCTCCGTGGCCGGCGGCCCACCAGTCCTGCACGATGCGCTGCAGTTGCTCGGCGCCATCGGTCAGCGCGGCCGGGCCGGGCTGCAGGATGTCGGCCGACTTGATCTCGAACAGCTGCGCGTGCCGCACGGCGGGCAGCTCCTGCCAGCCGGGGCGCGCGACCACCTTCTCGGGGCGGAATTTCTTGCCGCACCAGGAGCCGACCACGATGTCGGGTGCGCGGCGAACGATCTCGTCCGGGTCGGCAATGATGCGGTTCTTGCCCAGCGGCTCGGCCGCGAGTTCGGGAAAGCAGTCCTCGCCGCCGGCGATGGCGATCAGCTCCGACACCCAGCGGATGGCGCTGATGGGCGGCTCGTCCCACTCCTCGAAGTAGATCCGCGGGCGCCGCCGGCCTTCAGCGATCCGGGCCCGAGCCGCTTCGTGCATCTGCGCCAGGCGCTCCCGATATTGCAGCAGCAGCGCCTGCCCTGGCCCGGCCGCGTCGACCATGGCCGCCACCTGGGCCAGCATGTCGAAGATCTGCGCCACGCTGCGCTGGTTGAAGATGCACACCTGCACGCCGGCGCGGATCAGTTCGGCGGCAATGTCGGCCTGCAGGTCGGAGAAACCGAACACGCAATCGGGCTCGAGCGCCAGGATCTTGTCTATTTTGGCGCTGGTGAAGGCGCTGACCTTGGGTTTTTCCTCGCGCGCACGTCGGGGCCGAACGGTGTAGCCGCTGATGCCGACGATGCGCGCTTCCTCGCCGAGCAGGTACAGCCACTCGGTGGCTTCCTCGGTCATGCAGACGATGCGCTGCGGCCCGCCGAAGCGGGCAGGCACCAGACCGCTCACGGCATCGATCATGGCCTGACCGAGTCCGTCGGTCCCACCTGCGCACATGGGCACTCACCTGACTGCAATGGCATCAAACGCTTCCCCCGTCATGGCGGCACCGGCCGCAGTGACCACATCCAAGCCGGACAGCATAGCCACCCGGTCGGCGCCCATGCGCCCGCGCGGGCACGAGGTTCGGTGACATCGTGACGACTGGAAGCATCAGTATTTCGGCGTCCAGCGCAGGCCGACAAAGAAGTTGCCTCCCGGCGTGGCGTAGCCGCGCGCCAGCTGGTAGTCGCGGTCGCCGAGGTTGTCGATGCGCGCCAGCAGACTCCATTCGCGCGCGATGGTGGTGCTGGCGTACAGGTTGACCACGCCGTAGCCGGCCAGCGCCTGGGTGTTGGCGGCGTTGTCGTAGCGGCGGCTGGCGGCCAGCCACTCCGCCCCGACCGTCCAGTCGCCCACGCGCGTGTCGGCGTTCAGCTTGAGGATGCGCTTGGCGCGCCTTGCCAGCAGCTTGCCGGTGACCTCGTCCTTGGGATGCTGCAGGTCGAGCGAGCCACCCAGATTGACGCCGCCGAAGCGGTGCGCACCCGAGATCGTCAGGCCCTGCAGCAGCGCGCGGCCGGTGTTCTCGTAACAGCCGAAGGCCGAGCCGCACGGCCCGGCGGCGCCGAAGGTAATCAGGTTGCGCACCTTGTTGCGGTAGGCGGTGACGCCGAAGCGGCTGCTGCCCTGCGACCAGTGCAGGCCGAGCTCCAGGTTGCGCGATTTCTCCGGTACCAGCGCGGGCTGGCCGTATTCGCTGAAGCGCTGGTAGAGCGTGGGCACGCGAAATGCCGTGCCGGCCGCCGCCGTCACGCGCCAGCCGGGCGCGAAGCCGTAGCCGTAGGCCAGGCCGCCGGTGGTCTCGCCGCCGAATTCGCTGTCACGGTCGTGCCGCAGGTTCAGCTGCAGCGTGTGCTGCCCGCCGGTATAGCCGTAGCCGAGCGCGATCGCGTCCTGATGGCGCTTGGCGTGGATCGCCTGGTCCCAGGGGTTGAGCGCAGGGTTGTTCAAGCGGTCCTCGCGCCGCTCCAGCGTGGCCGTCGCCAGGTGGCCGCCGCGGCGCCATTCGTTCTGCAGCAGGTAGTTGCGCAGCGTGGTGCGGGTGTCGTAGAGGTCGGGCTGGGTCTGGTAGCGCTGGCGCGATTCGCTGACCGACAGGCGGGTGCTGTAGCTCTGGCTCCATTGCGCCGCCCAGGCCAGGCCGAGCGTGCTCAGACGGTGGTGGCTGTCGTCGCCCTGCCCCGGGTTGAAGCCGTCGTACTCGGGCTTCATGCTGGTGTGGGTACCGCTGGTCTCCAGCCGGTGCCTGGCGTCGAGCTGCAGGCCCAGCCGCCCGCTGACACCGGTGCTGGCCCAGTCATCGCGGTCGGGGTTGGTGCCGGGGCGGCTGTCGTAGCCGCCGCTGACGTCGCGCGTGGCGCCCAGCGCGTAATCGACGGCACCATTCTGGCCGGAGAAGCCGGCCTCCAGCCTGGCCGTGCGGTGGCTGCCGATGCCCACGCCGACATAGGGCGTGAACGGCCCCTCGCCCTTCTTGATGAAGATCTGCACCACGCCGGCGATGGCGTCGGAACCGTAGACCGCCGCCGCCGGGCCGCGCAGGATCTCGATGCGCTCGACCTGGCCGAGCGAGATGGCCTCCCACGGCGCACCGCCGGTCGACTGGGTGTCGACGCGCACGCCGTCGACATAGACGGCGGTGAAACGGCTCTCGGCCCCACGCAGGAACAGGCTGGTGGTGGAGCCGGGCCCACCCGCGCGCGACAGTTCCAGCCCGGGCTGGCGTCTGAGCAGGTCGGCGATGTTGGCGGCGCCGCTGCGCCGGATCTGCGGCTCGTCGATCAGGGTGACGTCGGCCAGCACGTCGGTCAGCGGCTGCGCGACGCGGGTGGCGGTGACCACGATCTCTGGCAGGCTCGGCGCGCGCAGTTGCGCCAGCGTTGCGGATTCGGCGGGATGGGTGGGTTGGGCCAGCACGGGCAGCGCGCAGCACAGGGCCAGCGGGAACACGGCCGGCTGGAAACCAAACGGGATTGTTTTCATGACGGGAACACGGATGACACACGCCCCTGCCGGCTTCCCCGCCAGCGTCTGGGGCAAACATGGCCGCGCCGCTTCGGGCCCTCCAGCCCGGCGCGTGCGCGCCCTCCTCGTTGGCCGGTATCCGGGCTGGCGGTGGTCGCTCCTTGGGTCGCCTCGCCTTCCCGGCATCGCGTTTGAGCGACGCCAGTGGCGGTGTGAGGCGGGAGCCGGCGCGCTGCATCAAGTCAGGGCGCCATCCGCTTACCGTTGCGGGGGCAGCGCAGGTTAGGCTTGGATCGGGACGATCGCGGCCCTCCTGCTTCCCGTTGAACTGCGGCCGTGAGAGTCACGGCGCGCGAGCACCAACAGCGGCGATTGTACGAGCCACGCCGGCGCGCCGCCTACAATGGCCGCCACATGCTCCATCCATTCGCGCCATGTCGAATCCGCCATTGATCGAACAGATTGCCGAGCGCGTCGAGCGGCTGCTCGTGCGTCACGAGGAATTGCGCCGCACCAACGACTTGCTCACCCAGCAGGTGCAGGCGCTGACGCACGAGCGCGACAGCCTGAAGTCGCGCCTGATGGCCGCGCGCGCACGCGTCGACGCCCTGATCGACCGCCTGCCGGCCGCCGCCACCGTGCTGCCGGCCGAGCCGGCCTCCGAGCACCAGGAGGGCTCGGCATGAAGCAGGTCGAAGTCAAGATCATGGGCCAGGGCTACGTGCTCGGCTGCCCCGACGGCGGCGAGGAACGCATGCACGACGCGGTGCAGAAGGTCGATGCCGCCATGTGCCGCATCCGCGACGCCGGCAAGATCAAGGCGCGCGACCGCATCGCGGTGCTGGCGGCGCTGAACCTGGCGTTCGAGCTGGCCGAGCAGGCGATCCCGGCACCCGCCGTGGACCCCGCGCCCGCCACCGCCGCTGCACCGGCCGACGACGAACCGCACCTGAGCGTCGCCGAACAGGCCACGCTCGGCGTGCTGCTGTCGCGCCTGGACCAGGCACTGGGCGACGACGGCCGCCTGCTGTAGCCCGTATCGCCGCGGACGTTACTGCGCCTCAAACCGCAACCCGAGGCGCGCGCTCCAGGAAAAATGGGGCGCAGTTCCCCCCAATCGCTTCCACCCGCCCCCGCCGCAATCGACTTCGCCGGCAGGCGAAGGCGTGTCCGCGGCAGCCGCGGAACTGGCTCTGCCAGGCCGCTGGCTGCGTCCCCCCTGCGAAGCAAAGGGGGGAAGCCGCGCCAGCGGCTCAGGGGAGTAAAATCCACCCGTCTGCGATGCGCGCCGAGCTTATATTTCCTTGAACCAATGCTCGTACGAGCCCGGGCCTGGAACATCGTCTGGTCGGCGTGATCGTCTCGCGTCAGATGAACCCAAGATCAGTCTGACCTCGCCCACCTGAACCCCCGCGTTCAGGATGACGGTTCGGCGGCATTCGCAGACACCTATATTCGGCGTTCCCCCCCTGAGCCGCTGGCGCGCCTTCCCGCCTCTCGCAGGGGGGGGACGGCGTCGGTGGCCGGTACAAGCCCGGCCACGACGCCACTGGCATGGCCTGCTCCGCGGCCTTCTGATTCATTGCTCTTGTTGTGTCGCGGCAGGTCTTATGCCCATCGAACCGATCCTGATCGTGCAACTGGCCGTGCTGGGCCTGGTCACCGGCTTTCTGGCCGGGCTGCTGGGCATTGGTGGCGGGATGATCATGGTGCCCTTCATCTCGGCCATGCTGAGCGCGCGCGAGGTGGCGCCGGGGCTGGCGGTGAAGATGGCGATCGCGACCTCGATGGCGACCATCATCTTCACCTCGGTCAGCAGCGTGCGCGCACACCACAAGCGCGGCGCGGTGCGCTGGGACATCGTCAAGCGCCTGGCGCCGGGCATCGTGCTGGGGGCCATGCTGGCCAGCGTCGGCGTGTTCGCGCTGCTCAAGGGCGCGCTGCTGTACTTCGTGTTCGGCGGCTTCGTGGCCTTCTCGGCGCTGCAGATGTTCCTCGACAAGAAGCCGGCGCCGACGCGCCAGCTGCCCGGTGTGGCGGGACTGCTGGGCGCCGGTGGCGCGATCGGCTTTCTGTCCGGGCTGGTGGGCGCCGGCGGCGGTTTCATCAGCGTGCCGTTCATGACCTGGTGCAACGTCGCCATCCACAACGCCGTGGCCACCAGCGCCGCGCTGGGGTTTCCGATCGCGCTGGCCAACGTGGCCGGCTACATCGTTTCCGGCCAGGGCCTGACCGGCCTGCCACCGCACTCGTTCGGCTACCTGTGGCTGCCGGCGCTGGTGGTGATTGCGTCCTGCAGTGTGCTGATGGCGCCGGTCGGCGCCAGGGCCGCGCACGCGCTGCCGGTGAAAAAGCTCAAGCGCGCGTTCTCGGTGGTGCTGTTCGTGCTGGCGCTCTACATGCTCAACCGCGGCATCGGTGCGCTGGCGGGCTGAGGGGCCGATCCGGCAGCCACGCTGCCCCGCCGTGGAACGGCCCGGACCGGCTCACCCGGTCGGCGTCACGCACCATGGCGCCTGGTCGTGCGCCAGGCCCATCCACAGGCCCCAGGCGGCGGTCAGCAGCAAGGCCAGACCAGCGATGCGCATGCTCCAGGCGCCCCGGCCGCCGAAGCGCAGCAGCAGCCAGGGCCCGGCCCACAGCGAGATGCTGGAGCCGAGCGCGAACAGCGCCATCACCATCGCGCCGCCGGCCACGCTGCCGGCCAGCGACGCCACCAGCAGCGCCGAGTACAGCAGACCGCAGGGCAGCAGCGCCCAGGCCACGCCCAGCCCGAGCGGCGCCACCAGCCCCATCGACTGCGTCGCCGCACGCACCCGGGACCACACGCGCCGGGCGCCCACCTCCAGCCACACCGGCTGGCGCGCCTGGATCAGCAGCACCAGGCCCAGCAGCACGGCCGCGACGTGCACCATGGTCCAGGCCGGCCGCAGCGCCGCCGACTGGATGGTCAGCCAGCCCAGGCCTTGCATGGTGGCGGCCGCCAGCGCGCCCAGCGCCGAATAGCCGACCACGCGGCCAAGCTGGAACAGGGAGATCGCCTGCGTGCTGCGCGGCGCCGCCGCCTGGCCGATGCCGGCGCAGGCCGCGCCGCACATGGCGATGCAATGCGGGCCGCCGGCGACGCCCATCACGAGGGCCGTCACGGCCAATGAAGTCTGCATATCGATAGCGCTGCCAGGTCGGCGGTCGATGACGAAATGACGCTGGCGCTGCGCGCCGAGCATGACGAAATGACCCAAAGCCAAGTCATTGTGTCATTGACGCCGCGCCAGCGGCGAACTCATTTTGTCATCAGATGATCTTGGAGAAGCGCGCCCGCGTGCGGTCGGCCTGCAGGTACTTGTCGAACACCATGGCCACGCCGCGCACGAAGAACCAGCCCATGGCGGTGACCTCGATGCCGGCGTCGCTCAGCCGCACCAGGCCCTGCTCCTGCATGCCGCGCAGGGTTTCCAGCTCGGCCGCGAAGCAGCGCTTGAAATCGATCAGGTGCGCCACCTCGATCGACTCGAACAGCACCTCGCCCTGGCACATCAGCCCCATGATGACGGATCTCCTGACCAGGTCGTCGCGCGTCACCGCCAGTCCGCGCACCACCGGCAGGTGGCCCTGGTCGAGCAGATCCTGGTAGTCCTCCAGCACTTTGGCGTTCTGGCTGTAGGTGGCGCCGACCTTGCCGATGGAGGACACGCCCAGGCCGATCAGGTCGCAGTCGGGCTGCGTGCTGTAGCCCTGGAAGTTGCGGTGCAGGCGGCCCTGGCGCTTGGCCACCGCCAGCGCGTCGTTGGGCAGCGCGAAGTGGTCCATGCCGACGTAGACATAGCCCGCCTCCTCGAAAGCCTCCAGCGAGCGCGCCAGCATGGCAACCTTGTTGGCCGCGCCGGGCAGGTCGCCGGCGGCGATGCGCCGCTGCGGCTTGAAGCGCTCGGGCAGGTGCGCGTACGCGTACAGCGCGATGCGGTCCGGGCGCAGCTCGGCCATCTGGGCCAGCGTGCGGTCGAAGGACTCCGGCGTCTGCTTGGGCAAGCCGTAGATCAGGTCGGCGTTGATCGACTCGAAGCCGAGACGGCGCGCGGCCTCGACCAGTGCGAACACCTTCTCCGCCGGCTGGATGCGATGCACCGCCTTCTGCACCAGCGGATCGAAGTCCTGCACGCCGAAGGACAGCCGGTTGAAGCCCAGCTGCGCCAGCGTCGCCAGGCGCGCTTCATCGACGGTGCGCGGGTCGACCTCGATCGAGTACTCGCCGCCCGGCACCAGCGTGAAGTTGCGCCGCAGCATGGCCATCAGCTCGCCCAGCTCGGCGTCGCTCAGGAAGGTCGGCGTGCCGCCGCCCAGGTGCAGCTGGCTCACGGTCTGGCCGATGCCGATGCGCTGCACGTGCAGATCGACCTCCTTGGCCAGATAGCGCAGGTACGGCAGGCTGCGCTCGTGGTGCTTGGTGATGATCTTGTTGCAGGCGCAGTAGTAGCACAGCGACTCGCAGAACGGGATGTGCACGTACAGCGACAGCGGCAGCGCCAGCGCCGCCGGTCCGGTGCGGCGCTGCTCCAGCGCCTGGATGTAGTCGGCCTCGCCGAACGCTTCCACAAAGCGGTCCGCGGTCGGATAGGAGGTGTAGCGGGGCCCCGCGATATCGAATTTGGTCAGCAGTTCGGTCGTGATGGCTGGCATCGTGGACGTTCCTCGGTTGGCAACGCTTAATGTGGCCTGACAACGCCGGTCTTTCCTTGACGACCGTCAAATTGCCGGACGGCTTCTGTGGGAATTTGCGCCAGATCAAAATGAAAGTCGCCCCGGAGCCGATCGCCTAGAATGGCCTGACCATCCTGCGGTTTCACCGACACCATTTCTGAATGACGCCCCAAGCCATCAAAGTCGCCTGCTCCGACTGCAACCTGCGCGAACTGTGCATGCCCATGGGCCTGTCCTGCAGCGAGATGGGCAAGCTCGATGAGCTGGTCGCGACGCGACGCAAGGTCAAGCGCGGCGCGCCACTGTTCTCCAACGGCGACCGTTTCGCCGCTCTGTACGCGATCCGCACCGGCTTCTTCAAGACCTGCATCGCCACCGAGGACGGACGCGATCAGGTGACGGGCTTTCAGATGGCCGGCGAGATCATCGGGCTGGACGGCATCGTCGGCGACCGCCACATGTGCGACGCCGTCGCGCTGGAAGACGCCGAGGTCTGCGTCATGCCCTACGACCGCATCGAGGAGTTGTCGCGCCTGGTGCCGGCACTGCAGACCCACGTGCACAAGATCATGAGCCGCGAGATCGTGCGCGAGCATGGCGTGATGCTGCTGCTGGGCAGCATGCGCGCCGAGGAGCGGCTGGCGGCCTTCCTGCTGAACCTGGTGCAGCGCCTGCATGCGCGCGGCTTCTCGCAGTCCGAACTGGTGCTGCGCATGACGCGCGAGGAGATCGGCAGCTATCTCGGCCTGAAGCTGGAGACCGTGAGCCGCACCTTCTCGAAATTCGCCGAGGAAGGCATCGTCGAGGTCAAGCAGCGCCACGTGCGCATTCTCGACACCCAGGCGCTGCGCAACATCGTCAACGCGCCAGCGTATCAGTAGACGACTCTCGAGCGACCGGCCGGCACACCAGCCTGACCACCGCCGCGCTGCGGCCTACTGCAGCGGTTCCTTGAGACCGGCGGGAATCGGCAGCGGCATCACCGCGATGCCCTCGTCGAGCAGCTCCTCGGTCTGCGCGCGCGTGGCCTGGCCGCGAATGCCACGTTCCTGCGACTCGCCGTAATGGATGCGGCGCGCCTCCTCGGCAAAGCGCTCGCCGACGTCCTCGGTCTGCGCCATCACGCGGCGCACCATCTGCATCCAGGCCGCCTGCATGGCGGCGGGCGGCAGCGAAGCCACCGCGTTCTCGCCGCTTGGCGGTGCATGCTGCGTCTCACCGCCTGCCGCGCCCTCGCCCGCCGAGGCCGCGCCCAGGTTGAGGCGCGGCGCGCTCGGCAGCTTGACGATCGCCCTGTCGCCGCACAGCGGGCACTCCAGCAGCTCACCCGTCAGCTGGCCGTGGAAATCCTCCTCGGAGGAAAACCAGCCTTCGAACGAATGGCCATGGGCGCATTGAAGATCGAGGACTTTCATGGATTCACGCCTGAGGTGCCGGCTGCTGCCAATCCAGCTGCCACGCTCCCTTGAGCGTATTTTGGAGCCAAAACGCGGCAATCAAGGTCTTGGCGTCGGTGACCTCGCCACTGCGGCACCATTCGTGCAGCTGTTCGGGCGTGGCGGTGAACACCTCCAGGAACTCGCCTTGGTCCAGTTTCTGCTCGCCCGGCACCAGATCGCGCGCAAACCAGATCTCGATGAACTCGGTCGAATACGACACCACCGGGTGCAGCAGGCCGGCACGCGCCCACTGGCGCGCGCGGTAACCGGTTTCCTCCAGCAGCTCGCGCTGCGCACAGGCGAGCGAATCCTCGCCCGGGTCCAGCTTGCCGGCCGGAAACTCGATCAGGGTGCGCCCGACCGGGTACCGGTACTGGCGCTCCAGCACCAGGCGCAGGTCGCCGCCGTCGGCATCCGGCAGCAGCGGAATGATCATCACCGCGCCGGGATGGCGCACGTATTCCCGGTACGTCAGGCTGCCGTCGGGCAGGCGCACCTGGTCGCGGAAGGCCTGCAGGAAGCCGCCGTCCAGCAGTTGCTGGCTGCTCAGCTGGTGCTCGGTCAGATCGGCCATGGCGCTAGCGTCGAGCCAGATAGCGGAACACGAAACCGGGAAACGCCAGCGTCAGGAACAGCGCCGCCGTGACGGCGTAGAACTCCCAGCCCTGGGCGTAGATCTGCCCGGCGCCTTGCTCCAGCGCCAGGCCGATGCCGCCGACGATGAAGTACCACAGCACCAGCTCCAGCAGCCGCCAGGCCAGCGACTTGCGGCCGCCGGGCAGCGGCACCAGGGTCATCAGGCGCTGATTGACGAACGGCAGGTTGGCGGCAATCGCGGCAAGGACGATCAGCGTCCAGATGGTCGCGCTCTGGGACATCCGAAAACGCTTCAGGTCCCCAGCATCTGCACGATGGCGCGCGCGCACAGCGTCATCAGCGCGCCCGGCACGATGCCCAGCACCAGCAGCAGTGCACCATTGAGCGACAGCACGGCACGCATGTCCAGCGGCGCGCTGATCGGCGCGGTGTCGACCGCCTCGTCGAAGTACATGACCTTGACCACGCGGATGTAGTAGAAGGCACCGACCAGCGCCATGATGACGGCGAACACCGCCAGCGCGATCAGCGACGGCAGGCCGGTGCTGATCAGCGCCTGCAGCACCGACAGCTTGGCCTGGAAGCCGACCAGCGGCGGGATGCCGGCGAGCGAGAACAGGCAGATCGCCATGATGCCGGCGTACAGCGGGCTGCGCTGGTTGAGACCGGCGAAGTCGGCGATCTCCTCGCTCTCGTAGCCCTCGCGCGCCAGCAGCATCATGACGCCGAAGCTGACCAGGTTGGTGAGCACGTAGACCACGGCGTAGAACATGGCCGAGCTGTAGGCGTTGGCCGCCATCGCGGCGCTGCCGTTGACGACGCCGGCCAGCAGGCCCATCAGCACGAAGCCCATGTGCGAGATGGTCGAATAGGCCAGCAGGCGCTTCAGGTTGGTCTGCGCGATCGCGGCCACGTTGCCGATCAGCAGCGAGGCCACCGACAGCAGCAGCAGCATCTGCTGCCAGTCGATCGCCAGCGGCAGCAGGCCCTCCACCAGCAGGCGGATCGCCATCGCGAACGCCGCCAGCTTGGGCGCGCTGCCGATCATCAGCGTCACCGCCGTCGGCGCGCCCTGGTAGACGTCGGGAATCCACATGTGGAACGGCACGGCGGCGAACTTGAAGGCCATGCCGGAGACGATGAACACCAGGCCGAACACCAGCACCTGGTGCCGGATCTGCCCGGTCGACACCGCCTTGAGCACGCCGCCGATGTCAAGCGTGCCGGCGGCACCGTACACCATCGACAGCCCGTACAGCACGAAGCCCGAGGCCAGCGCGCTCAGCACGAAGTACTTCATCGCCGCCTCGACCGCCGGCACGTGGTCGCGCCGCAGCGCCACCAGCGCGTAACCGGCCAGCGCCATGCACTCCAGGCCCAGGTAGATGAGCAGGAAGTTGTTGGCCGAGATCATGACGTTGACGCCCAGCAGCGACAGCATGCTGAGCACGTACCACTCGGCGCCGCGCAGCATGCCGCGCTCGGTCACGTAGGTGCGGCTGTAGATGAAGATCACCAGCACCGCCAGCGCCGAGAAGCACTTGAGCCAGTTGGCCATCACGTCGCTGACCACCAGGCCCTCGAAGCCGTACACGGTCTGCCCGCCCAGCGCGTACATTGCGGTGAGCGCCGCCACCGCCACCAGCGTGAGGTTGGACAGCAAGTAGGCTGCCATGCGGCGCGGCCCCTTGTCGAGCAGGTCGACCAGCAGCACCACGCAGGCCATGGTCAGCAGCACGATCTCCGGATAGACGGCCATCCAACTGAATTTGTCAATCATGTTCACGTCCTCAATTCAGCTTGGAGAGCGCCACCTGCTGCACCAGCTGGGCCACGGACGCATCCATGACGTCGGTGAAAGGTTTCGGATACACGCCCATGCCCAGCACTGCAACCGCCAGCAGCGCCAGCGCCGTGAATTCGCGTGCGTTGATCTCGGCCATCTGGCGCACGTTCTGGTTGCCGACGTCGCCGAAGTAGACCCGCTTGAACATCCACAGGCTGTAGCCGGCGCCGGAGATCAGCGCGGTGGCCAGCAGCAGGCCGAGCCAGAAGTTCTCGCGCACGCTGGCCAGGATCACCATCCACTCGCCGACGAAGCCGGCGGTGCCCGGCAGGCCGCAGTTGGCCATGAAGAACAGCAGCGCGAAGGCGCCGAAGCGCGGCATCGAGTTGATGACGCCGCCGTAGTCGGCAATCTCGCGCGAGTGCACCCGGTCGTACAGCACGCCGATGCACAGGAACATGGCGCCGGAGACGAAGCCGTGCGCGATCATCTGCACCAGACCGCCCGAGATGCCGAGGTCGTTGAAGAGGAAGAAACCCATCGTGACGAAGCCCATGTGCGCCACCGACGAGTAGGCCACCAGTTTCTTCATGTCCTGCTGCACCAGCGCCACCAGGCCGACGTAGATCACCGCGATCAGCGACAGCGCGATCATCAGCCAGGCCCATTCGCGCGAAGCATCCGGCAGGATCGGCATCGAGAAGCGCACGAAACCGTAGGCGCCCAGCTTCAGCATGATCGCCGCCAGCACCACCGAGCCGCCGGTGGGCGCCTCGACGTGCGCGTCCGGCAACCAGGTGTGCACCGGCCACATCGGCACCTTGACCGCGAAGGCCGCGAACATGGCGAAGAACAGCAGCGTCTGCGCGCCGCTGGACAGCGGCAGCTGATGCCAGGTCATGACGTCGAAGCTGCCCCCCGACTTGGCGTACAGGTAGATGAAGGCCACCAGCATCAGGAACGAGCCCAGCAGCGTGTAGAGGAAGAACTTGAAGGCGGCGTAGATCCGGTTCGGGCCGCCCCAGACGCCGATGATCAGATACATCGGGATCAGCGTGGCCTCGAAGAAGAAGTAGAACAGCACGCCGTCCAGCGCCGCGAACACGCCGACCATGAAGCCCGACAGGATCAGGAACGCGGCCATGTACTGGTTGACCTTGCGCTCGATCACTTCCCAGCCGGCGATCACCACGATCACCGTGATGAAGGCCGTCAGCAGCACGAACCAGACCGAGATGCCGTCCACGCCCAGGTGGTAGTTGACGTTGAAGCGCTCGATCCAGGGCGACTTCTCGACGAACTGCATCTCGGCGGTGCCGAGCTTGAAGCCGGTGTACAGCGGCAGCGTGATCAGGAAGCTGACCACCGAGCCGATCAGCGCGATCCAGCGCACCAGCGCGGCCTGGCTCTCCCTCCCGAACGCCAGCAGCACGACGCCGAACACGATCGGCGTCCAGATGGCAAGGCTCAACCAACCCATGTTGTTATCCCACTCTTCCTTACTTGTTGAGCCAGACGAAATACGTCATCAGCACGAAGATGCCCAGGATCATGGCCAGGGCATAGTGGTACAGATAGCCGCTCTGCAGCCAACGCATCACGCCGGAAGCCCAGCCGACCACGCGCCATGAGCCGTTGACCACGGCACCGTCGATCAGCGCGCGATCGCCGCCCTTCCACAGGCCCACGCCGAGGCCGCGCATGGCACGCGCAACGACGTTGATCCACAGCCAGTCCATGTAGTACTTGCGATCCAGCAGCGTGTGGATCGGGGCAAGCATGCGCTTGATTGCCGCCGGCGCCGCCGGGTTGACGATGTACAGATACCAGCACAGCAGGAAGCCGGCCAGCGCCAGGTAGGTCGGCAGCGCCACGAAGCCGTGCATGCCCATCTCCTGCCAGCCGTGGATCTGCGACGCCAGCGCCGCCATCGCGGGGTGCTTGGTGGCGTCCACCTTGATCGCGTCGTCGAAGAAGCCGCCGAACAGCATCGGCATCAGCGTCATGGCGCCGATCACCACCGAGGGGATCGCCAGCAGCACCAGCGGCACCCACACCACCCAGGGCGACTCCTTGGGCTTGGCGTGGTGCTCATGGCCGTGGCCATGGTCGTCGTGGTGCGCGTCCGGGTTCTGGTCGTAGCGCTCGGGGCCGTGGAACACCAGGAAATACAGGCGGAACGAATACACCGAGGTCACGAACACGCCGATCAGCACCGCCAGGTAGGCAAAGCGCGAGCCCGGCAGGTTGCTGGCCTGCACCGCCAGGATGATGGCTTCCTTGGAATAGAAGCCGGCGAAGAACGGCGTGCCGATCAGCGCCAGCGTGGCCAGCAGGAAGGTGATCCAGGTCCACGGCATGTACTTGCGCAGGCCGCCCATCCAGCGCATGTCCTGGTTGTGGTGCAGCGCGATGATGACCGAGCCGGCGCCCAGGAACAGCGCCGCCTTGTAGAAGGCGTGCGTCATCAGGTGGAAGATCGCCGCCGAATACGCCGACGCGCCCAGCGCCACCGTCATGTAGCCCAGCTGCGACAGCGTGGAATACGCGATGACGCGCTTGATGTCGTTCTGCACGATGCCCAGGAAGCCCATGAACAGCGCCGTGATGGCGCCGATCACCAGCACGAAGTTGAGCGCCGCGTCGGACAGCTCGAACAGCGGCGACATGCGCGCCACCAGGAAGATGCCGGCGGTCACCATGGTGGCGGCGTGGATCAGCGCCGAGATCGGCGTCGGGCCTTCCATCGAGTCCGGCAGCCACACGTGCAGCGGGAATTGCGCCGACTTGCCCATGGCGCCGACGAACAGGCAGATGCAGATCACGCTGACCAGCAGCCAGTCGGTGCCGGGAAACAGCTGCGGTGCCAGCGCGCCGGCCTGGGCGAACACCTCGCCGTAGTTGAGCGAGCCGGTGAACGCGGCCACCAGGCCGATGCCGAGGATGAAGCCGAAGTCGCCGACGCGGTTGATCAGGAACGCCTTCAGGTTGGCGAAGATCGCCGTCGGCCGCTTGAACCAGAAGCCGATCAGCAGGTAGGACACCAGGCCCACCGCCTCCCAGCCGAAGAACAGCTGCAGGAAGTTGTTGCTCATCACCAGCATCAGCATGGCGAAGGTGAACAGCGAGATGTAGGAGAAGAAGCGGTTGTAGCCCTCGTCGTCGGCCATGTAGCCGATGGTGTAGATGTGCACCATCAGCGACACGAAGGTCACCACGCACATCATGGTGGCCGTCAGGCTGTCGATCAGAAAGCCAACCTCCATCTTCAGCTTGCCGACCGTCATCCACTCGTAGATGGTCTGGTCGAAGCGCGCGCCGGCCATCACGTCCTGCAGCGTGATCACCGACAGGACGAAGGAGATCAGCACGCCGAGAATGGTGACGCTGTGCGAGGCCGTGCGGCCGATGCGATTGCCGCCGAAGGCGGTGCCCAGCACGCCGGCAATCAGCGAGCCGGCCAGCGGCGCCAGCGCCACCGTGAGCAGGGTCGAGGCGGAAAGGGTCTGACTCATGACTGCCTTATCCCTTCAGCGAGTTGAGCTCGTCCACGTTGATGTTGGACTTGGCGCGGAACAGCAGCATCAGGATCGCCAGGCCGATCGCGGCTTCGGCGGCGGCCACCGTCAGGATGAAGAACACGAACACCTGGCCGTGCATGTCGCCCAGGTAGTGCGAGAAGGCGACGAAGTTCATGTTGACGGCCAGCAGCATCAGCTCGATCGCCATCAGCAGCACGATCAGGTTCTTGCGGTTGAGGAAGATGCCGACCACCGACAGCGCGAACAGGATCGCGCCCAGGGTCAGGTAATGGGCCAGGGTCAGGGTCATGGCTTGGCCTCCTCCGCCAGCGCCGCCGCCGCGGGTTCGACCGGCAGCGGCGGCTGCGTCGGCGCCAGCTTGACGATCGTCAGGCGATCGGCCGGGTGCACGCGCACCTGCCGCGCCGGATGGACCCGCTTGTAGTCCTTGCGCTGGCGCAGCGTCAGCGCGATGGCGGAGATCATGGCCACCAGCAGGATCACGGCGGCGATCTCCATCGGGTACAGGTACTTGGTGTAGATCAGCGTGCCGAGCTCCTTGGTGTTGGAGTACTGCACCACCTGGCCGGCGGCATTGGTCACGGTCTCGGGCACCAGCGGTGCCTCGCCGACGCGAAAGCCGCCGAACAGCACCACCGCCATCTCCAGCGAGATCACGGCGCCGATCGCCAGCCCGAGCGGGAAATGGCGCCAGAAACCCTGGCGCAGGCTGTCGATGTGGACGTCGAGCATCATCACCACGAACAGGAACAGCACCATCACCGCGCCCAGGTAGACCAGCACCAGCACGATCGCCAGGAACTCGGCCTTGAGCAGCAGCCAGACGCCGGCGGCCTGCGAAAAGGCCAGCATCAGGAACAGCACCGCGTGCACCGGGTTGCGCGCGGTGATCACCCGGAATGCCGAGAACAGCATCACGAGCGAGAACAGGTAGAAGAAGGCGGTCTGGACGTCCATGGTGGCTTGTGTGGTGTGCGCCTTCAGCGGTACTTGGCGTCGGCCGCGCGGGCGGCGGCGATCTCGGTTTCGTAGCGGTCGCCCACGGCCAGCAGCATGTCCTTGGTGAAATACAGGTCGCCGCGCTTCTCGCCGTGGTACTCGAGGATGTGCGTCTCGACGATCGAGTCCACCGGGCAGCTCTCCTCGCAGAAGCCGCAGAAGATGCACTTGGTCAGGTCGATGTCGTAGCGCGTGGTGCGGCGCGTGCCGTCGGCGCGCTGCTCGCTCTCGATGGTGATCGCCACCGCCGGGCAG
This sequence comes from uncultured Ottowia sp., assembly GCA_964534975.1. GTDB lineage: Bacteria > Pseudomonadota > Gammaproteobacteria > Burkholderiales > Burkholderiaceae_C > Ottowia. The sequence continues at coordinate 77,129 of CAZHSD010000014.1, forward strand.
ATCGCCTCGCACAGCTTGCAGGCGATGCAGCGCTCCTCGCCATTCTCATAGCGGCGCAAGGCATGCAGGCCGCGAAAACGCGGCGACAGCGGTGTCTTTTCTTCCGGGTACTGCAGCGTGACCTTGCGGCGGAAGGCGTAGCGGCCGGTCAGGGCCATGCCCTCGAACAGTTCCCACAGGACGAAGCTGCGGAAGAAGTCGCGCAGCGAGAAGGGAGAAGTTGCGACGGAAGCCATGGTGCATCCTCCGTGTTCAATGCCAGATGTTCCAGGGGCTGTGCAGCCACAGGCCCACCAGCACCAGCCAGATCAGGGTCACCGGAATGAAGATCTTCCAGCCCAGGCGCATGATCTGGTCGTAGCGAAAGCGCGGGAAGGTGGCGCGGATCCAGATGAACATCGAGACCACGACGAAGGTCTTGATGCCGAGCCAGATCCAGCCGGGGATGAAATCCAGCGCTGCGAATGGCGGCAACCAGCCGCCCAGGAACATGATCACCGCCAGGATCGACACCAGCCACATGGCGGCGTACTCGGCCAGGAAGAACACCGCGAAGCCCATGCCCGAGTACTCGACCATGTGGCCGGCCACGATCTCGGCCTCACCCTCGACCATGTCGAACGGGTGGCGGTTGGTTTCGGCCACCATCGAGATCAGGTAGACGACGAAGATCGGCAGCAGCGGCAGCCAGTTCCAGGACAGGAAGTTCAGCCCCATGCCGGCCATCGTGCCCTTGGCCTGGCCCATGACGATGTCGGTCAGGTTCATGCTGCCCGCCACCATCAGCACCACCAGGAAGCAGAAGCCGAGCGCGATCTCGTAGCTGACCATCTGCGCCGAGGCGCGCAGCGCGCCCAGGAAGGCGTACTTGGAGTTCGAGGCCCAGCCGGCGATGATGACGCCGTAGACCTCCATCGAGGTGATGGCGAGCACCAGCAGCAGGCCGGCGTTGATGTTGGACAGCGCCAGCTCGGGGCCGAACGGGATCACCACCCAGGCCGCCAGTGCCGGCATGATGGCCATCAGCGGCCCGAGGAAGAACAGCGGCTTGTTGGCCGCGGTCGGGCGGATGATTTCCTTGGTCAGCAGCTTGACCGCATCGGCGATCGGCTGCAGCAGGCCGGCCGGACCGACCCGGTTGGGCCCCAGGCGCGCCTGCATGAAGCCGAGAAAGCGCCGCTCCCACAGCGTCAGGTAGGCCACCGCGCCCATCAGCGGCAGCAGCACGACGACGATCTTGATCAGGTTCCAGATCACCGGCCAGGTGATGCCGGTCCACCAGCCACCGCCGAACAGATTCAGGCCGCCGTTGTAGAAGGCGTCGATCATGCCGAGGCTCCTTCCGCTTCACGCGCATCCCGGGTCAGCTGCAGCGAGCTCGCGCGGCGCACCATGCCATCGAGCTGGTAGATGCCCACCGTGGGGATCCGCACCGGCTCGGTGTCGAGCCGGATCGGCGCCGCGGTGCGGTTGCTCAGGCGCTCGGGCGCGATCCTCTCGAGCGTGGACGAGCCCAGCGCCTGCGCCAGCACCTCCTGCGAGCTGTCGCATGCCGCCTGCGTGATGCCCAGCAGGTCGCCCAGCACCCGCAGCACCTTCCAGGCCGGACGCGCCTCGCCCAGCGGTCGCACCACGGCGTGGAAGCTCTGCACCCGACCTTCGGCGTTGACGAAGGTGCCCGAGGTCTCGGTGAAGGGCGCGATCGGCAGCAGCACGTCGCTGATGTCCAGGTTGGTCTTGAACGGGCTCAGCGTGACCACCATCGCAGCGCCCGAGAGCGCCCGGCCGGCGGTGTCCGGACCCGGCTCGCAGTTCAGCAGCAGCGCCGCCTTCAGGCCGCCGTCCAGCATCTGCGCGGCGTTCAGTCCGCCCTCGCCCGGCTGCGCGCCCACCAATTGCGCGCCGACGGTGTTGGCGGCCTCGCTCAGGTAGCCGACGGTGGCGCCGGTCTGCTCGCCGACCCACTGCGCCAGCGCCAGCAGGCTGGAGGCGTTGGGGTGCTGCGCCGCCGCGTTGCCGAGCAGCACCGCCTTGTGCTCGCCCGACAGCAGCGCCGCGGCGATGCCCTTGGCGGCATCGCTGGCCTGGCCTTCGGCGGGCGCCGACAGCTTCTTCTCGGCCGCGATCGCGGCCGCCACGTCGGCCAGGCGCCCCGCCCAGTCGCCGGGCTCGGCCACCACGTGGGCACGCAGCGGCATGGCCCAGGCGTCGGGCGCCTTGAGCAGCGCCGCCGAGGTGATGGCCGTCACCGCGGCGCCGTGACGCGCCGCCTGGCGGATGCGCTGCGCAAACAGCGGATGGTCCTTGCGCAGGTTGGAGCCGACCACCAGCACGCTGTGCAGATCGCTCAGCGAGGCGATCGAGCGGCCCAGCCAGCGCACGCCTTCCGAGGCCGCGAACTCCTGCTGGCGCAGCCGATGGTCGATGTTCTGGCTGCCGAGGCCGCGCACCAGGGCGCCGGCCAGGTGCAGTTCCTCCAGCGTGCAGTGCGGGCTGACCAGCGCACCGATCGCCGCCGCGCCGGCCTGCGACCTGATCTCGTCCAGGCCGTTGGCGACGTATTCGAGCGCGGTCTGCCAGTCGACCTCGGTCCACGCGCCGCCCTGCTTGAGCATCGGCCTGGTCAGCCGCTCCTCACTGTCGAGCGCTTCATACGAAAAGCGGTCGCGGTCGGCGATCCAGCACTCGTTGACGGGCTCGTTCTCGAACGGCACCACCCGCATCACCTTGTTGTTCTTGATCTGCACGATCAGGTTGGCGCCGGTCGAGTCGTGCGGGCTGATGCTCTTGCGGCGCGCCAGCTCCCAGGTGCGCGCGCGGTAGCGGAACGGCTTGCTGGTCAGCGCGCCGACCGGGCAGATGTCGATCATGTTGCCCGACAGCTCGGAATCCACCGACTGGCCGACGAAGGTCTCGATCTCGGCCCATTCGCCGCGATTGGGCATGCCGAGCTCCATCACGCCGGCGATCTCCTGGCCGAAGCGCACGCAGCGGGTGCAGTGGATGCAGCGCGTCATCTCCCGGGTGGAGATCAGCGGGCCGACGTCCTTGGGCTTGACGACGCGCTTTTCCTCGCCGAAGCGCGAGGCCGAGGCGCCGTAGCCCACCGCCAGGTCCTGCAGCTGGCATTCGCCGCCCTGGTCGCAGATCGGGCAGTCGAGCGGGTGGTTGATGAGCAGG
>CAZHSD010000015.1:0-53115 GCA_964534975.1 uncultured Ottowia sp.
GAGCGTTGAGCGTTGAGCGTTGAGCGTTGAGCGTTGAGCGTTGAGCGTTGAGCGGTTCGATCGCCCGATGCTATTCGGGTTTCACGCTGAACGCCCAACACCCCACGCCGAAGCTCCTGATCACCGCCGCCAGAACTGCGGCGTGAACAGGACCATCACCGACAGCAGCTCCAGCCGGCCCAGCAGCATGGCCAGCGAGCACAACCAGGTCTGCAGGTCGCTCAGCACCGCGTAGTTGCCGGCCGGTCCCACCTTGCCCATGCCGGGGCCGATGTTGTTGAGGCAGGCGACGATGGCGGTGAAGGCGGTCACCACGTCCAGGCCCGAGGCCAGCATCAGCAGCGTCAGCACCACCATGGTGCCGCCGTAGATCAGCATGAAGGCCATGATGGCGCTGATGATGTCGGGCGACACCACCGCGCGGCCCAGCACCACCGGGTACACCACGCGCGGGTGCACGATGCGCACCAGCTCGCGCTGCGCGATCTTGACCAGCACCAGCACCCGCACCATCTTGATGCCGCCGCCGGTCGATCCGGCACAGGACACGAAGCAGCCCATGAACAGCAGCAGCACCGGCACGAAGGACGGCCACAGCAGGTAGTCGGTGGTGGCGTAGCCGGTGGTGGTCGCCACCGACACCACCTGGAACGCCGCCTGGCGGATCGCGGTGGGGAAGTCGCCGAACACCTGATCGACCAGCAGCATGGCCATGACCAGCACGGTCGCGACCAGCAGCGTGCCGAAGTAGGCCCGCACCTCGGTGTCCCTGACCACCGGCGCCAGCGAGCGCTGGCGCCACAGCAGGAAGTAGCGCGCGAAGCTGATGCCCGCCAGCCCCATGAACAGCACCGCGGTCCACTCGAGCTGCGGCGAGTTCCAGTAGCCGAAGCTGCTGTCGTGCGAGGACAGGCCGCCCAGGCCGACCGTGGTGCACATGTGCATGAAGGCGTCCGGCCAGCTCATGCCGCCGGCACGGTAGGCCAGCAGGCAGGCCAGCGACAGCACGAAGTACACGCCCCACAGGCCGCGCGCGGTCTCGGCCAGGCGCGGCGTCAGGCGCTGCTCCTTCATCGGGCCGGGCATCTCAGCCTTGTACAGCTGCGCGCCGCCCAGGCCCAGGAAGGGCAGGATGGCGATCGCCAGCAGCATGATGCCCAGGCCACCGATCAGCTGCAGGAAGCAGCGCCAGATATTCACCGACGGCGCCAGCAGGTCGAGTCCCGCCAGCGCCGTGGCGCCGGTGGCAGTCAGGCCGCTCATGGCCTCGAAGTAGGCGTCGGTGAAGCCGATGCCCTGGATGGTGAACAGCAGCGGCAGCGCCGCGTAGGCCGGCAGCACCACCCACACCAGCGTGACCAGCAGGAAGCCCTCGCGCACCGTCAGCTCGCGGTTGGCGTGCCGGTGGCGCAGCCACAGCCAGGCGCCGGTGGCCAGCGTGAACGCAAAGCACCAGCCCCAGACCCAGGCATGGCGCCCGCCCTCGCCGAACCAGTCCCAGGCCATCGGCACCAGGAACGCGAACGCAAAGCCCATGATGACCCAGGAGAGCACCAGGAAGGCGGAAGCGAAGCGGTTCATCCTCGGGTTCGGCGTTGAGCGTTCGGCGTCGGGCGTGGTGGTCGGGATCTTGTGCTGGGCGCTCGACGCCCGGGCTTTCAGAGAAATGTCGCCCTGACCTGGAACAGTTTCTCCACCTCGCGCACCATGCGCTTGTGCGGCAGGAAGATGATCACGTGGTCGTCGGTCTCGATCACCGTCTCGTGCGTCGGCACCACGGTGTGCGCGTCGGCGCCCTCGCCGCGCACGATGGCGCCGATGCGCGCGCCGACCGGCAGCCTGATCTGGTCGATGCGCCGGCCGACCAGGCGCGAGGTCTTGGCGTCGCCGTGCGCCACGCCCTCCAGCGCCTCGGCGGTGCCGCCGCGCAGGCTGTGCACCGCCGCCACCGCGCCGCGGCGCACATGCATCAGCAGCTCGCCGATCACCGCGTGCGCGGGCGAGATCGCGATGTCGATGGTGCTGCCCTGCAGCAGGTCGGCGTAGGCGCGCCGGTTGATCAGCGCGATCACGCGCCGCGCGCCCATGCGCTTGGCCAGCATGGTGGACAGGATGTTGTCCTCGTCGTCGCTGGTGACGGCGATGAACAGATCCATGTCGCCGACGTTCTCGTCCAGCAGCAGCTCCTCGTCGGTGCCATCGCCCTGCAGCACCAGCATCTCGGGCGGCAACTCGGCCGCCAGGTAGGCGCAGCGCTTGCGGTCGGCCTCGATGATCTTCACCTCGCACTTGCCGATCAGCCCGCGCGCCAGCCGCAGGCCCACCTTGCCGCCGCCGGCGATCATGACCCGGCGCACCGGCCGGTCCGGGTTGCCGATGGTGTGCAGCGCGCTGCGCACGGTCTCGCGCCCCGTCAGCACGAACACCTCGTCGCCGGCGCGCACGCGCGTCTCGGCCTCGACCGGAATCTCCTGGTCGCGCCGGTAGATGCCGACGATGCGCATCGGCACGTCGACCCGGTGGGCGCGGAACTCGGCGATGCTGTGGTCGGCCAGGTAGCTGCCGGCGGACACGCGCACCACGATCAGGTGCGCCTCGCTCTGCGAGAACTTCACCACCTGCAGCGCCTCGGGGTACTCGATCAGCTGGTGGATGGTGTCGGTGACCGAGGCCTCGGGGCAGATCACGCGGTCGACCGCGAAGCCTTCCTTGCCGAGCAGCTTGTCGCCATGCACGAACTCGGGCGAGCGCAGGCGCGCGATGGTGGTCGGGATGCCGAACAAGTCGTGCGCGACCTTGCACGCCACCAGGTTGGTCTCGTCGAGCGGCGTGCAGGCGATGAACATGTCGCAGTCCTCGGCGCCGGCGTGGCGCAGCACCGAGGGCTGGATGCCGTTGCCGGCGACGCCGCGCAGCTCCAGGTGCTCCTCCAGCAGGTGCAGCCGCTCCGGGTTGGGATCGACCACGGTGATGTCGTTGGCCTCCGACACCAGGGTTTCCGCCACGCTCTCGCCCACGCGGCCGGCGCCGAGGATGATGATTCTCACGCGTGCCTCCTGGCAGGCGCCGCCGGACATGGGCGCTTGCAGGATTGAACGAAAAGCGGTCTCGGTGCCATATGTGCCTGACGTGGATGGCCGTTGCAGCAGCCTTGGTCATGTGGCGAGGTGAGCCAGGTTCAGGACATCACGCCATCCACATAGAACCAACGCGCCACGTCGTCGGCGCCATTCTCGCGCACGAAGCGGCTGCGCTCATGCAGACGCGCGGCGCGGCCCGCCCATCGGAAGCGGGCGACGAACTCCACTTCCGCATGCGTGGCATCGTTCGCACGAACATCGCGCACCTCAAGTCCCAGCCACTTCGCGGCGCTGTCCAACTCCAGCGACGCCGGCCGCGTGGATGGATGCCAGGTCGCCAGCAGATAGCGCCGGTCTGCGCGCACGAATGCGCTGTAGCGCGAGCGCATCAGCGCCTCGGCATCGGGCGCAGGCGCGCTGTCGAAGTGGTCGATGTAGCGCCCGCAGCAGTTGTCGAATACTGCGCCCGCCGGGCGGCCACCGCAACAACACGCCATCCGGGTCTGCCCGCGGCCCACGCTGTCAGCTCTCGTCGAAATAATCGGTGTCGATCCGCTTCAGCTCATACGTTCCCAGTCGCGACACACCGACGTTGAAGTCGACCATCAGGCGCGACAGCATCGCGCCGTCGATCAGGATGATCTTCGACGCAATGGCTTGGGCGAAGTCGATCGCCTCGCTGCTGTAGCCCGAGGTGGTGATGAACACGCCTTTGGAAGCACGCCGACCCTGCAGTGCACCGGCAAATTTCTGGATCTCCGGCCGCCCGACCACGCCTTCCCAGCGCTTGGCCTGCAGATAGATCACATCCAGACCCAGACGATCTTCCTTGACGATGCCGTCGATGCCGCCATCGCCACTCTTGCCGAGTGCGTGTCCGGCATCCTGGCGCGAGCCGCCGTAACCCATCGCCACCAGCAGGTCGACCACCAGACGCTCGAAGAACGATGGCGAACTGCCCTTGACCTGATCGAGCAATTCGGTCTCCAACTGCTTGCGGACGCGCTCGTACGCCTGCGCCATGGCGTCTTCGGGCGTTTGCTCGGATGCCAGCGCGTCTGGACCCGTGCCCCCGCCCGCGACCTCGGCCTGGTTGTCCGGCTTGCCACGGGCGCGAAAGGCGCGAAAGCTCGCGTACTCATCGAGCAGCGTGTTGTCGATGCGCGCGGGCGCCTGCACCAGCAGGGCCTGACCGGCGGGCGTGATGCGCAGCACGCCACGGCGCGGGCTGTCGAGCAAGCCGGCCTGCTTCAGATAGGTTCTCGCCCAGCCGATGCGGCTGGCGATCACGCGCGCAGTTCCGCTCGGCAGCAACTCGCTTCGTTCAGCATCCGTCAGCCCAAGCCGATCGCTCACCGCCTCGACCGCATCGCGCAGCGCGTGCTCCTGGCCATCCGCCGCCAGTTGCAGCAGCGGCAACATCAGGCTCTGATAGTCGGGAACGCCCATGGGTCCAGTCAAAGCCCGCGCGCGATGATGATCTTCTGCACATCGCTGGTGCCCTCGTAGATCTGACACACGCGCACGTCGCGGTAGATGCGCTCGAGCGGGAAGTCGCTCACGTAGCCGTAGCCGCCCAGCGTCTGGATGGCGGCCGTGCACACCGCTTCGGCGGTCTCGGTGGCCAGCAGCTTGGCCATGGCGGCCTCCTTCAGGCACGGCCGGCCGGCGTCGCGCAGGCTGGCGGCGTGCCAGATCAGCTGGCGCGCGGCCTCCAGCCGGGTGGCGCATTCGGCCAGCCGGAAGCTCACCGCCTGGTGGTTGAAGATGGCGATGCCGAAGGCCTCGCGCTCCTTGGCGTACTGGATCGCCACCTCGAGCGCGCTGCGCGCCATGCCGACCGCCTGCGCACCGATGCCGATGCGCCCACCCTCCAGCGCCGACAGCGCGATCTTGTAGCCCTCGCCCTCCTCGCCGATCAGGTTCTCGGCCGGGATGCGGCAGTTCTCCAGGTTGATCTGCGCCGTGTCGCTGGAGTGCTGGCCCAGCTTGTCCTCGATGCGGGCCACCACCCAGCCGTCGTTGCCCAGGCGGTGCGTGGGCACGATGAAGGCCGACAGGCCGCGCTTGCCGGCGGCTTTCTCGGTCACCGCGATCACCACCGCCGCGTGGCCGTTCTTGCCGCTGGTGATGAACTGCTTGACGCCGTTCAGCACCCACTCGTCGCCGTCGCGCACGGCGGTGGTGCGCAGCGCCGAGGCGTCGCTGCCGACGTGCGGTTCGGTCAGCGCGAAGGCGCCCAGCATCTCGCCGCGCGCGGCCGGCACCAGCCATTTTGCTTTTTGCGCCTCGCTGCCGTAGCGCATCAGGATGGCGTTGTAGGGGCAGTTGGTGACGCTGATCGGCGTGCTGGTGCCGCCGTCGCCGGCGGCGATCTCCTCCAGCACCAGCGCCAGCGTCAGGTAGTCGAGGCCGGCGCCGCCGTACTCCTCCGGCACGCAGATGCCGTAGGCGCCCAGCTCCGCCAGGCCGCGGTGGGCTTGGTCAGGGAAGCTGTGCTCCTTGTCCCAGCGCGCGGCATGCGGCCACAGCTGCTCCTGCGCAAAGCTGCGCACGGCGTCGCGGATCATTTCCTGGTCTTGGGTCAGCAGCATTTCAGTTCACCATGAGTCGAAGCGTTGTCCGTCGTACTGGATGAAGGCGCCACGATCGGCGGGCGTCACGGCCGCCAGCACGCGCCGCAGGCCGGCGGCGCTGTCCTGCGCCGTCACCGGCGCCTGCTCGCCGCCCATGCCGGTCTGCACCCAGCCGGGGTGCAGGCAGACCATGATGGCGTCGGGGTAGGCGTCCTGTGCCGACACCACCGCCATGTTCAGCGCCGCCTTGCTGGCGCGGTAGACCCAGGCGCGGCTGCCTTCCACCCCGGCGATGCGCCCCATCACGCTGGACAGAAAGCCGAACCGGCCCCTGGCCGCTTCGACCAGCGGCGCCACCTGCGGAATGAGCTGCATCGCGCCCAGCACGTTGGTGCGCATCACGCGGTCGAAGTCGGCCTGCGCCGGCGGCTGCGTGGCGTCGCCGTGGCTGGTGATGCCGGCCACGTACAGCGCGATGTCGATCCGCTCGCCATCGAGCTGCCAGCCCAGGCCGCTCACGCTGGCCGGATCGACCACGTCCAGCCGCAGCGCCTGCGCGCCCAGTTCGCGCAGCTGCGCCAGCCCGGCGTCGTCGCGCGCGGTGGCGATCAGGCGATCGCCGGCGGCGGCGTACTGCCGTGCCAACTCCATTCCGATGCCGCGCGAGGCGCCAATGATCAGGACGGTGGCCATGCTGTGTTCACTCCTTGCGCAGCTCGGGTGCGCACGTCCGGTGTGATTCGGTCCCATGATGCACCAGGCCAGCGCAGATCGTGTGGCCACGCCAGCCGGCGCATGCCGGCTCGCCGGTCACGATGGCGCTGCGCCGGGCATTCATCCATGCCGAAGGATTGATTGGCCCCGCCGCCGGAGACGAGTTTCGTCCAGGCCGCTGAGGCCGACACCGTCGCCCGTCCGCGCCATCGCATGGACGCATGCTCATCGGGCCACACCCGCGTCAACAGCGCGCCAGCGCCTCGACGCGCCCGGGCTCCACGTTCAGGATGGCCAGGAAACCGCTGATGTCGAACACCTCGCGCACATGCGGCTGCATGCCGCACAGCACCAGCAGGCCACCCTCCTGCTTGAGGCGCTTGGCCACCACCAGCACCATGCGCAACCCGGCGCTGGAGATGTAGTCCAGCGCGGCGAAATCGAGCACCAGATTGCGGGCACCGCCGCTCACCAGACCCAGCACCTCGGCCTCGATCGTGCCGGCATTGGCGCTGTTGAGCTGGCCCTGCAAGGCAACGATGGTGGCGGTCGGGGTGGTCTCGGTGGCGATCGTCATGGCGGACAGCTTCGGTGGCAAAGAAATGGCTTGTTGCAGAATGCAAGCCACTTCAATCATAGCGGAGCCCCCATCCGCCGCCCCAGCCCGACGCATGCCCATGCTACGCCTGCCTGCCCCGCCGCCCCGACGCCGCCCGCCCGATCTGGTGTTCGCGGCGGGCGAACGACCGCCGCTGCCGGCCTTGCTGATCCTGGCCACGCAGCATGCGGCCACCGCCATGGCCTTCATCACCTACGTGCTGGTGGCCGCGCGCATGGCCGGGCTCGATCGCTGGAACACGCAGTCCGTGGTCGCCATGGCCTTGCTGGGCATGGCCTTGTGCACCGCGCTGCAGGCCTGGGGCGGGCGCCTGGGCAGCGGCGCGCTGCTGGTGCACATGCCGAACCCGTTCATGATCGCCATCGGCGCGGCCCTGATGGCGGCACACGGCCCGGGCGGCATCGCCGGCGCGGCGCTGGTCTACGGGCTGGTGGCGCTGATCATGGCGCCGCTGGTGCGCCACATGCGGCCGCTGTTTCCGCCGCCGGTGGTGGGCGTGGTGATCTGCATGGCCGGCATGGCGCTGATCGCCCCGTCGGTGCGCAACGCCTTCGGCGTCGGTGACGGCCAGTGGCGCATCGACGGCGCCAACGCGCTGGTCGCCGGGGTCACGCTGGGCGGCATCGTGCTGCTGTCGATCTGGGGCCGGCAGCTGCGCCTGATGGCGCTGCTGCTGGCGATCGTCGCCGGCGTGGGCCTGGCCGCGCTGCTCGGACGACTGGAGAGCACGCAGGTGCTGCAGGGCGTGCAGCTGATGGCGCTGCCCCAGGTGGCGGCGCCGGTGTTCGGCCTCAACGCCGGCATGGTGGTGGCGATCGCGCTGGTGGCGGTGCTGTCGCAACTCGACATGCTGGGCAGCGTGATCATGCTCGACAAGATGGACGACGCCGACTGGAAGCGCGCCAACATGCAGAGCGTGAGCGGCGGCATCCGCGCCAATGGCCTGGGCGACCTGCTGGTGGGCCTGCTGGGCGGCTTTCCGACCTGCGCCTGCTCGGCCAACATCGCGCTGGCCTACGCCACGCGCTCCACCGCGCGCGTGATCGGGCTGGCGACGGCGGCGCTGCTGGGCCTGGCCGCGCTGCTGCCGCAGCTGACGCTGGCGCTGACGCTGATCCCCGAGCCGGTGCTGGGCGCGGTCGGCCTGTACGCCGCCGGCTTTCTGATGGTCTCGGGCATGGAGCTGGTGATCTCGCGCGCCATGGACAGCCGCACCGTGTTCGCCGTCGGCCTGTCGCTGTGCGCCGGACTGACGGTGCTGCTGCTGCCGCAGCTGACCGAGCAGCTGCCGCCGACCCTGCGCTTCGTGTTCGGCGACGGCTTCGTCGTCGCCGGCCTGTCGGTGATCGCGCTCAACCTGCTGTTTCGCATCGGCACCGGCCAGCGCGCCGAGCAGGCGCTCGAGGCCGACAGCGCCGAGCTGCACGCCGACATCACCGGTTTCGTCGAGACCCGCGGCGCCGCCTGGGGAGCGCGCCGCAACGTGGTGCAGCGCGCCGCGCTGGCGGCGCTGGAGGCGGCCGAGGCGATTGCCGCCGCCGGCGACGGGCGCCGGGTGACCGGCATCCGCGGCAGCTTCGACGAGTTCAACCTCGATCTGGAACTGCTGCACAGCGGCGCCCCGCTGGCGCTCGGCCCGGCCGCCGCCGCGCCGGCGCCGACGGCAGCGGCGCTGCTGGACGGCGACGACAGCGACATCGACGCCGCGCTGGCCCAGATGTCCGGTCGGTTGCTGCGCCACCTGGCCGACCGCGTCAGCACCGGCCGCAGCGGCGAGCACGCCACGCTGCGGCTGCACTTCGAGCACTGAAGGCCCGGATCGAGATGCCCCTGCCCCGCCTGCGCCTGCCCCCCTCGCCACGCCGGCGCCGCCCGCCCGAACTGATCTACGCGGCCGACGATCGTCCGCCCGCCAGCGCGCTGCTGGTGCTGGGCGTGCAACACGTCGGCACCGCCATGGCCTTCCTGACCTACGTGCTGGTGGCCGCCAGCCTGGGTGGGCTGGACCGCGCCGGCACGCAGTCGATGCTCACCATGACGCTGCTGGGCATGGCCATCTGCACCACGCTGCAGGCCTGGGGCGGGCGCTGGGGCGCCGGCACGCTGCTGGTGTACATCCCGAGCGCCAGCCTGATTCCCTTCGTCGCCGCGCTGGTGGCGGCGCACGGCCCGGGCGGTCTGGCAATCGCCGGCGTGGTGCGCGGGGCGGTGGCGCTGGCCATGGGCATGGGCATGGGCCGGCTGCGCAGCTTCTTTCCGCCACAGGTGGTCGGCGTGGTGGTCATCGTCACCGGCATGGCGCTGATCGGCTCCTCGGTGCGCAATGCGCTCGGCCTGGACGCCGAATACCGCGTCGAAAGCGGCGCCGCGCTGGTGGCGAGCGTGACGCTGACCGGCATCATGGTACTGTCGGTGTGGGGCGGCCGCCTGCGCGTGATGGCCCTGCTGATCGCCATCGGGCTCGGCGTGGCGGTGGCGGCCGTGCTGGGCCGCATCGGCGACACGCAGGTGCTGGGCAGCGTGCCGCTCGTTGCCCTGCCCAGCATCCCGCTGCCCGTGTTCAGCTTCGACCTCGGCCTGGTCGCCGCGCTGGCGCTGGTGACGGCGCTGCAGCAGCTCGACATGCTGGGCAGCGTCACCATGCTCGACAAGATGAACGACGCCGACTGGCGCCGCGCCGACATGCGCGCCATCAGCGCCGGCATTCGCGGCAACGGCCTCGGCACCCTGGTGTCGTGCCTGCTGGGCAGCTATCCGCCCGCCATCAGCTCGGCCAACATCGGCCTGACCTACGCCACGCATTCCACCGCGCGGCGGATCGGGCTGATGGCGGCGGCCCTGCTGGCGCTGGTCGCCTTCCTGCCGCAGCTGACCATGGCGCTGACGCTGATCCCACGCCCGGTGCTGGGCGCGGTCGGGCTGTACGCGTCCGGCTTCATGATCGTCTCCGGCATGGAACTGGTGACCTCGCGCGCCATGGACGCGCGCGCCACCTTCGCGGTCGGGCTGTCGATCGTCGCCGGCCTGGCGGTGATGATGCTGCCGCAGCTCACCGAGCGCCTGCCGAAATCGCTGCAGTTCGTGCTCGGCAGCGGTTTCGTGGTGGCGGGCTTCTCGGTGGTGCTGCTGAACCTGCTGCTGCGCATCGGCAGCGGCCAGCGCGCCACGCAGGCGCTGCAGGCCGACAGCGCCGAGCTGCACGCCGACATTACCGGCTTCGTCGAAAGCCGCGGCGCCGCCTGGGGCGCGCGCCGCGCGGTGGTGCAGCGCGCCGCGCTGGCGGCGCTGGAGGCGGCCGAGGCGATCGCCGCCGCCGGTGGCGGGCGCCGGGTGACCGGCATCCGCGGCAGCTTCGACGAGTTCAACCTCGACCTGGAGCTGCTGCACAGCGGCGCCCCGCTGTCGCTGGGCCGCGGCACCACGCCGGCACCGACGGCGGCCGCGCTGCTGGACGGCGACGACGACAGCGACATCGACGCCGCGCTGGCGCAGATGTCCGGCCGGCTGCTGCGCCACCTGGCCGACCGCGTCAGCACCGGCCACAGCGGCGAGCAGGCCACGCTGCGGCTGCACTTTCAGCATTGAGCCGGCGCCGCCACATGCCGTCCACCATGAGCATCCCCCCGCCCGCCGACTGGCCCGCCTGGACCTCGCCGCCGGACACCCTGGCGCCGGGCGCCGGGCCGGCGGCCGTGGCAGCGGCGCTGGCCTGGCTGGAAGCACTGGCCGAGCGCGACGGCTGGCCGCCCAAGGCGCAGTTCGCACTCACCCTGTGCGCCGACGAGGCGCTGGTCAACATCGCGTCGTACGCCCGCACGCCGGGCGGCGAACCGGCGCGCCTATGGCTGGCCTGCGGCCGCACGCCGCACGGGCTGGCGCTGCAGATCGAGGACGACGGCACGGCCTTCGACCCCACGGCGCAGGCTTCGCCCACACTGGCGCCATCGCTGGATGAAGCCCAGGTCGGCGGCCACGGGCTGCGCCTGATGCGCCATTACCTGCGCCGGCTGCTGTACCGGCGCGAGCGCGATCGCAACGTGCAGCTGCTGGAGCTTGCCCTCTGACGCGCGGCCGCCACCCAGGTCTTGCGGGTGCTGGCGCCCGTCAGTCGATCGCCGTCGGCGCCTGCGCCCGATCGCCCAGATAGCGCAGCGCCACGCAGGTGATGTCGTCGGCCTGCGGCGCGCCGCGCTCGAAGGCGTGCACGTCGGCCAGCACCTGCGCGACGATCCGTGCCGGCGCCCGGTCGGTGCCGGCCAGCGCGGCGCCGAGGGCCTGCGCCAGCCGCTGGTCGCCGTACTCCTGGCCGTCGGGATCGAAGGCCTCGGTGACGCCGTCGGTGTAGAGAAACAGCTGATCGCCCGCGCGCAGCTCGACGCTGCCGTGGCGGTAGGGAAAGTCCTCACTGACCGCCACCGCGATGCCGCCGGTGCGCGCCAGCATCGCCACGCTGCCGTCGCCGCGCAGCAGGTACGGCGGGTTGTGCCCGGCGTTGACGTAGCGCAGCTGGCCGCTGTCCAGCTGCAGCACGCCGTAGAACAGGGTCACGAACATCATCTGCTCGTTCTCCGCCGCCAGCAGGTCGTTGAGCTGCGCCACGCACTGCGTCGGCTCGGCGACGAACTGCGCCGTCGCCTTCAGCAGCGTGCGCGTGATGGTCATGAACAGCGCCGCCGGCACGCCCTTGCCCGAGACGTCGGCGATCACGAAGCCCAGGTGCCGGTCGTCGATGAAGAAGTAGTCGTAGAAGTCGCCGCCCACCTCGCGCGCCGGCGTGATGTGGCAGTGCAGCTGCACGCGCGCGTCCTGCGGCGCCTGGCGCGGCAGGATGCTCAGCTGCACCTGGGCCGCGATCTGCAGCTCCTGCTCCAGGCCGGCCAGCCGGGTCTTGGTGACCAGTGCCTCGCGCAGCTCCTCGACCATGCCGGTGAGCTGCCGGTGCTGCGCGATCAGGCGGCCCGACAGCTCGTTCATCACGCCGGCGAGCTGGCGCAGCTGCTCCTCGTCGCTGCGGCCGGCCTCGAGCGCCAGCGGCTGCTGCGTGGCCTCGGCCAGCAGCTCCAGCTTGCTGCGCAGCAGGCGCTCCTGGCGCCGGCGCACGCGCTCGCGCAGGGCGCGCGTGGCGGCCAGTTCCTGGGCGTTGCGCCGGAAGGTCGCCACGGCGCGCGCGATGCGCCCGATCTCGTCCGAGCCCGAATACGGCAGCTGCACACTGGCATCGCCCTGGGCCAGCGCCTGCAGGGCGTCGATCGAGCGCTCCAGCGGCCGCAGGCTGCGCCGCAGGTAGGCGTTCAGCCCCAGCAGCACCGCCAGCACCAGCAGCACCGTGCCGCCCAGCGCCAGGCGCCCGAGAAATCGACTGGCGCCGGCCGCCTGCGTCTGGTCGCTCAGCATCAGCAAGGTGCCGGCGGCATGGCCCGCCAGATCGTGCACCGGCACGCCGCTGGCGGCGTAGCTGCGCCCGTTCCGCTCCAGCTCGGCGTACTGCGCGCCGCGCTGCGCCACCCGCGCAGCGACCTCCCGCCACAGCGCGGCGTCGGTGGTGTGCAGCAGGCGGCCATGCAGGTCGAGCAGCGTCAGCGCGGCGCCGGTGCGCTCGGCCATGTGCGCCAGCGCGTGGCTGACGTCGCGCGCCAGCACCAGCACCGAGTTCTGCCCCTGGTCCGTCAGGCGGCGCATCGACAGCACCAGCGCGCGGCCGTCGCCGAGCAGGCGCAAGCCCTCCACGGTGTCGCCCACGCTGGCGCGCTCCAGGCTGTCGGCATCGAGCAGGACGCCGCCCGGCGCCTGACCCCAAACCCTAGGCACGCCGCCGGCGTCGAGCAGGGCCACCAGCGCCAGCGGCTGGCCCGCACCCAGCGCCAGTCCGGCCCCTTGCAGGGCCGGCGCCAGCGCCTGCGGCTCGCCCTGTTGCATGGCCTGCAGCACGCGCGGCGCCAGCAGCAGGCGGTCGATCGACTGGTCGAGCCACTGGTCTTCGGCCGCCAGCGCCTCGGCCCACTGCGCGGCCTGCGCGGCCTGGGCGGATTCGGCCAGGCGCTGGCGCAGCACCTGCTCGCGCAGCAGGCTGCCGCCCAGCAGGCCGAGCACCGTCAGCAGCAAGGCGCCAGCGACGATCCCGGTGATGCGCGTGCGCAGCAGCATCTCAGCCTAGCAACGGCAGTTGAACGCGCCCGAGCCTGCCGTGATGGGCGTGCCAGGCAAGGCGCGAGGACGACGCAGGCTAGTGCCTGCTAGGACGAGCAACGCCGCATGGTGCGGCCAGCGCGGTGCGCTCGGGCGCGTAGCGCACTCACCCAACAGGTGAGCGTGATCGAAGCTGAAAAACTCAATATCCATAATGAGTTACCAGAGAAAACCAGCGGTCGACTGGCGTTTCTAGGCCCAATCGCCCTCCGCCGCCGGCGTGGCCTGGCGCAAGCTGCGCTCGACGGGCGCGCGCAGCTGGCCGTCGAAATCGACCGCCAGCAACTCGTGCGCGTAAGCCTGCAGTGCTTCCCGCGCGCGGCGCTGCTCCGCGTCGCCCTGCGCCAGCGCGTGCAGCGCGGCCTGCAGGCCGTCGCTGCCGGCGTCCCCCTCCGAGGGCAGCGCGTCGGCGCTGGCGTGCTGCAGCCGCTGCAGCAGCTGCCGGCGCTGCGCCTCCAGGCGGGCGCCCGGCCACAGCGCGGCCACGAGCGCGGCGAGCAGCGACAGGCCCGGCACCGCCAGCAGGCTGGCCGCCATGGCCCAGCCCAGGCTGCCGCGCAGCGAGGCCCCCAGCTCGGCGCTGGCGGTGACGAAGCCGACGGGCGCCCCGCTGCCCGCGATCGCCACCCGCACCTGGCCGTCGGCCGGCGCGTCCGCGCGGCCCGCCAGGTGCAGCGCATTGCCGTCGGGCCCCAGCACGGCGATCGAGCTGAGCACCGGCTGGCGCCCCAGCACCGCCTCCAGATGGGGCGCCACGCCCGGCAGCTCGGCCAGCGGAATGCCCAGACGCACCGCGCGGCCGAACTGCCCGGCCAGGGTCTGCGCGACCGACTGGGCGATGGCGCGGGCATCCTGGCTGGCCGCGCGCGCACTGCTGACGCGCAGCTCCTGCAGGGTCCAGAGCGCACCGGCCGCGCCCACCAGCAGCAGGGTGCCGAACACCAGCAGGCCGACGCGCCAGCGCAGGTCGTCAAGCCTCATGGTCCAGCGCCTCCAGTTGCCGCATGCCTTGCTGGCAGCGCTGCCGCGCCTCGTCCCATTGCGCACGCCGGCGCCGCGCCGCCCGCACCAGCCCGCTGCTGCCTGCCGGCGCCGACGGCAGGCCCTGAAGCACGCGCGCGGCATCGTCGTAGGGCCGCAGCAGCCGGCGCAGCCCGACGCGCAAGGCGACCACCGTCACCAGCCCCACCGCCGCCGCCAGCAGCAGCCAGCGCAGCGCCAGCTGGCCGCGCTGGTACCACTGTGCCAGCGCCGCGCGCGCCGGCGCGGTGGAAAAAGTCACGACGATGCCGCCGGCCGGCTGCCCGAGGTCGTTGTCGAAGCGCTCGCCGATCTGCCGCAGCCCCGGCGCCTGGCTGTGCCAGGGCTGCGGCCCGGCCAGCCGCTGGCGCCAGTCGGCCGGGACCGGCGTGCCGCGGTTGCCGACGTCGGTGCTGTACAGCACGGTGCCGGCGGCAGAGAAGATGTCGATCGCCAGCACGCCGGCAAAGGCCGCCTGCTCGCGCGCGATGACCGGCTGCAGCATCTGCAGCTGATCCAGCTGCAGGCCGATGGCGAGCTGGTTCTCGACCTCGGTGCGCAGATTGCCGAGCAGGTGGCGGTCGCGCAGCACCTGCATCTCGGCGTCGCGCGCCTGCCGTGCCTGCTGGCTCAGCAGCAGCAGGGCCGCCAGCACGGCCAGCAGGCCGAGCAGCGCCACGGCGTGGATGCGCCCGGACAGCTTCATGCCTCGGCTTCCACGCCGGTCGGATCGCGCCGCGCAAGCCGGGCGGTCAGGGCCAGCAGCACGTTGGGCGCGACAGCGGCGGCTGCGGCGAGTTCCTGCAAGGGCTGGCGCGCGCCGTAGACCTCGGCCCACATGCCGGGCTGGACCTCGCCGCTGGCATAGGCGCTGACGTCAAGCGCCACCATGCCCATGGCGACGCCGCCGACGATTGGCGCGCGCCGCCCCGCCAGCACCAGCTGGCCCTGGTTCACCAGCCCGAACGGCAGGCCGTCGCCGTAGCCCAGCGCCACGGTGGCGATGCGGCGCACGCCCGGCGTGACGTAGCTGCCGGCGTAGCCGACCTCGGTGCCAGCCGGCACCTCGGCCACGCGCAGCACCGGCGCCAGCAGGCTGGCCACCGGCCGCAGCGTCGGCGTCGCGCGCAGGCTGGTCGGCACGCCCCACAGCGCACTGCCGACGCGCGCGTGCTCGAAACGCCAGGCCGGCCCCGCGAACACGCTGGACGAGGTGGCGATGCTGCGCTCGGCGGCCGGCAGTCGCGCCGTCCATTGCACGAAGCGCTCGCGCTGAAGCCGGCAGGGCGTCGCTTCGGGATCGTGAAAGCGACCCAGATGGGTGGTCCAGAGCAGCGGCCGGGCGTCGCGCCAGAGCGTGCTGCCCGGCTGCAGCAAGCCCAGCTGCGCGGCCGAGAAACCCAGCCGCGTCAGGCCGGTGTCCAGGTGGGCCGCCACTCCCACGCGGGCACCGTGGCGCGCCGCATGGCCGGTCAGCGCGGGCAGCTCGTGCGGGCCGGTCAGCACCGGCGTCAGGCCGTGGGCGGCAAAATCTTCGGCGCGCGCGCCGGCCAGACCGTTGAACACCAGCAGGCGCGCGCCCGCGTCGGTCGCCGGCAGACTGCGCCGCACCGCCATGGCCTCGTCCGCGGTGGCGACCCAGAAGTCGCGGCAGCCCAGCGCCCACAGCCGCGGCACCACGGCGGCCACGCCCAGGCCATAGGCGTCGTTCTTGACCACGGCGCCGACCCGGCTGCCGGCCGCGGCCGCGCACACCGCGCGCCAGTTGTGCGCCAGGGCCTCGAAGTCGAGGCACAGGCGCGGGCCGTCATGAACCGAGGCCGGCGGCTTCATGCGGAGATCTCCGCCGCCGCCGGCGGCAGCAGGCGCAGGCTGCCGGGCGCCCGTCCCGACGCCACGCCACGCCAGCCGCCCGCCAGCAAGGCCTGCTGGCGCTCGAGCTGATCCGGCGCCAATTCCTGCGCCTGTGCAGTCGCTAGTCCAGTGCGCGCGCCGGGCACATGCGCCAGCAGGTAGCGCGCGTGGCCGCCGTAGCGCTGCAGCAGGGCGCGCACCGCGAAGCCGCAGGCCAGCAGGTTGTGCCAGCTCACCACATTGCCCGGTGCCGCCGTGGCGAACAGCGCGGCATCGGGCGCCCAGGCCATGCGGCGCTCGACCAGCAGGCGCTGCAGGCCCAGGCCGCGCCAGCGCGGCGCCACCGCGGCGCCGGCCAGCTTGCGCAGCGGGTGATCGGTGGCCAGCCCCAGCAGCTGGCGCGGATCGTCGTGCGCCAGCAGATCGTGCTGCAGCACGCCATAGGCCACCAGCGCGTCGCCATCCCAGGCGCCGAGGACGCGGCCACGGCCCGCCAGCAGGCCGTGCAGGAACTCTTCCGTCTCCGGCTTGACCACCTGCGGCGCCAGGCCGGCGATGCTTTGCCGGTGCAACGCGTGCATGGCCGGCAGGTCGTCCGGCTGCAAGGGCCGCCAATGCAAGGTCTGCAGCTCGGGGGGCGGCCGGTCGCTCATGACTTGAGGGGAGCACCATCCCCGACGCCGATGACCTCGGCGTAGTTGAGCATGTCGATCGGCGGGTACATGCGCAGGCTGTGCGCCACGCGCATGTTGACCAGCAGCGAGAAGCGCTTGAGCGTCTCCACCGGAACCTCGCCGGCAGTGCGGCCTTCGGCCAGGATCGCCTGCGCCTTGGCCCCGGCCAGCTGGCCGACCGAGTGGTAGCGGCTGATCAGGCCCACCAGCGCGCCGCCCGTGCGCACCGCCAGTTCGGCGGCGCCGAACGACGGCAGGCGCAGCCGCAGCGCCGTCGGCATGACGCGGTGGTAGAGCGAGCCGAGGAAGGTGTCGGGCAGCAGGTACAGCCACTCGGCGCCGTCGGCGCTGAGCTGCTCCACCAGCTGCTCGACGCCATCGGCGACCGGCTGGCCGCGCGCGTCGGTGTGGAAGCGCTGCGTCAGCAGCTGCACGCCCTGCTGCTCGCAGAACGCGTGCACCTGCTCGACGATGGCCACCGAGTTGGATTCGGCGCCGTTGTAGAGCACGCCCAGCTTGCGATAGGAGCGATAGTTCTGCATCACGCGCAGCTGCACCGGCGGCGGCACCACGTGCACGGCGCCGGTGACGTTGCGGCCCGGCCGCTCCAGCTGCGCCACGATGCCGGACTGCAGCGGCGCCGCGACCAGCGCGAACACCACCGGAATGTCGCGGATGAAGCGATGCCCGGGGTCGGGGTCGTCGTGGCGCCCCACCAGCGCCAGCGTGGCGGGCGTGCCCCAGACGTAGATCAGGTCGGGCGCCAGCGCGGCGATCTCTTGCCTGACGGCCGGCATGCGCGTGATGTCCTGCTGCAGGTCGCGCAGCGTGTAGCGCACCGCCAGCCCGGCCTCGGCCAGGTAGGCGCGAAAGCCGCGCTCGACCTCGGTTTCGCCGCGGAAGGTGATCATCAGGATGTGCCAGGGCCGCTGCCCGCCGTCGGCGCCGTGCGCCGCCAGCGGCGCCAGCCACGGGATGGTGGCGCATTGCAGGCCATGACGGAGGAAACGGCGGCGCGTCGACATGGATACAGTTTCTCACGATCGCAGCACGGCGGTTTCCGCGCCGGCCCGCGCGGCGCTCCAGCCGTAGGCCAGGCTGCCGAGCATCACCAGCCCGCCGATCGCCGCCAGCGCCGGGCCGAAGCCCAGCAGCGGCAGCAGGCCGGCGCCGAGCGCCGGCCCCAGGGCGCTGCCGCTGCGCTCGACGAAGCGAAACAGGCCCAGCACCGCGGCTTCCTGCGCGCCCGGCTGACGCCGCGCCAGGTCGGCCACCAGCGCCGACTGCGGCGTGATCGACAACGCCTGGCCCAGGCCCAGGCCGAGCAGCACCCAGGCCAGCGACAGCGGCGCGCTGCCGATGGACCACGCCAGGCAGGCGCTGGCGCCCGCCAGCAGGCCGCCGGCCACCACGAAGGCACTGCGGCGGCGCCAGCGGTCGGCCGCGCTCGCGGCCAGCGGCACCAGCAGCACCATCGCCAGCGGGTAGATGGTCTGCAATCGGCCGACCACCGCGTTGCCGTACCCGAGTTCCTGCAGCTGCATCGGCAGCAGGTAGAAGCACAGCGCGCCGAGCAGCAGCTTGGCCGGCAGCGCGCAGCCCAGCAGCAGCGGCATCAGGCTGCGCCGCGACCAGGGCACAACGCGCCCAGCCAGGGGTGCGGGGACGCCGGTGGCCGCCGGTGCCATGGCGCTGCGGCGCCCGCGCGGCAGTTGCGTCCAGGCCGCCAGCGCAGCCAGCGCGGCGACGCCGGCGGCCAGCGCGAAGGTGGCGGGCACGCCCCAGCGGTCGGCCGCCAGCCCGCCCAGCACCGGCCCACACAGCCCGGCCACCAGGATCGCGCGCACGAACTGGCCGAGGTGGCGCGCGCGATCGCGGCTCGACGAAGTGTCGATCACCGCCCCCTGCGCCGACACGAATACCATGGAAAAACCCACCGCACCGAGCAGGCGTGCGCCGAGCAGCGCGGCGTAGCCCGGCAGCGCCGCCGCGCCCGCCAGGCCGAGCCCGACCAGCAGCGCCCCCAGCACCAGGCCGGGGCGGCGGCCGAAGCGCTGCGACCAGGCCGCCAGCGGCCATTGCAGCAAGGCCACCACGGCCAGGAACAGCACCAGCGGCCCGGCGGCCAGCAGCTCGGGCGACAGCCCCCAGCCGGCGGGCGCCAGCTGGCGCGCCCAGGTGGGCAGGAACGGGCGCGTCAGCTCCTCGGACAGCATGGCCAGAAACAGCGCCGGGCGCACCGCGTTGGCGCTCGAGGGACGCCAGGCGGCCGGCGCGCCGCCCGCCGCCCGGTGACGCCCGCGCCAGGCTTCGGCCACCGCCAGCGCCCGGGCGCCGCGCGCACCCAGGCCCAGGGCCACCCATTCGAGTGCCAGCAGCAGGCAGATGGCGCCGAGAAAGCTGACGTCCAGCAGGCTGCCTTGCAGCCGGCGCGCCAGCACCCCGGTATCCAGCGCCAGCACCACCCGGCCCGCCAGCACGCCGCTGTCCAGCCGGACCGGCGCCGCCACCGTGGGCAGTCCGGGTGGCGGCGCCGTGCCGGCCAGCAGGCGGCCATCCGGGTCCAGCAGCGCCAGACTGGCCAGTTCCTCGCTGCGCTGGCGCAGCGCCGCCGCGTGCGCCGGCAGCCCCGCCAGGGCATCGGGCGGCACGCCGAGATCGAGCGCGCGCGCGATCAGCGCCGCGCTGGAGCGCGCCAGCGCGTCGGCCTGGGCCTGCTGCGCCGGCACGATGCGGGCCTGACCGGCCACATGCGCCTGCCAGCCGATCCAGGCCAGCGCCACGCCCAGCGCCAGCGCGGCGGCGCCCGCCAGCAGCGTGCGCTGGCCAACGAACGGCAGCCAGGCCGGGCGACCCTGCCGCTGCCGCCGCAGCCAGGCCCAGCAAAGCAGGCCCGGCATCGCCAGCACCAGCGCCAGCGCCGGCCAAGTGGCCTGACGCACCGCCCGATGCAGTTCGTGCTCGGCGACGCGCAAGGCGCTGTCGTCGTAGTGCAGCCGCGCCCAGCCCACGGTCTGGCCGAGATCGTTGCGGATCGGCGCGCTGGCCAGTGCGGCGTCGGACTCAGCCGGTGATTTCGCGTCCGCTGCCAGCAGCGTCGCGCCATCGGCCGCATCGATGACAAAGCGCCGCACCGCTGGCGCCAGCGCCGCCGCTTCGCGCACCAGCAGCCCGGCCAGCGGCGTGTCGGGCGCCAGCGGCACGCCCAGCGCCAGGGCGTTCTCGGCCACCTGGGCGGCGCGCTCCACCGCCAGCTCGAAGCGCGCGGCGAAGGCCTCGCGCAGCGCGCTGCGCAAGGTGTTCTCGGCCAGGTAGCCGCCGGCCAGCGTGGCGGCAGCGCAGATCAGCGCCAGCAGGGCGGCAAAGCGCCACCACAGCCGCGCCATCCAACTCGCTGCCGGCATGCCGCCTGCAGACGGGGTTCAGATCAGCTCGAGCGCGACCGCGGTGGCCTCGCCGCCGCCGATGCACAGGGTCGCCAGGCCTTTCTTCAGGCCGCGCGCCTTCAGCGCATGGATCAGCGTCACCATGATGCGCGCGCCGCTGGCACCGATCGGGTGGCCCAGCGCGCAGGCGCCGCCGTTGACGTTGACCTTGTCGTGCGGCACCTTCAGGTCGTGCATCAGCGCCATCGGCACCACCGCGAAGGCCTCGTTGACTTCCCACAGGTCGACCTCGTCGACCTTCCAGCCCGCCTTTGCCAGCGCCTTCTCGCTGGCGCCGATCGGCGCGGTGGTGAACCAGTTCGGCTCCTGCGCGTGCGTGGCGTGGCTGACGATGCGCGCCAGCGGCTGGCAGCCGAGCCGCCTGGCGGTCGACGCGCGCATCAGCACCATCGCGGCGGCGCCGTCGTTGATGCTGGAGCTGGCGGCGGCGGTGATGGTGCCGTCCTTCTTGAACGCGGGTTTGAGCGTGGGGATCTTCTCGGGATTGATGCGGCCCGGACCTTCGTCGATCTCGACCACGCGCTCGCCCTTGCGGTCCTTCACCGTCACCGGCGTGATCTCGGCCTGGAACGCGCCCGACTTGATCGCCTGCTGCGCCCGCGTCACGCTGGTCATGGCGAACTGGTCCTGCTGCTCGCGCGTGAAGTGGTACTTGGCAGCGCAGTCCTCGCCGAAGGTGCCCATGCTGCGGCCGGCCTCGTAGGCGTCTTCCAGGCCGTCGAGCATCATGTGGTCGAACACGCGGTCGTGGCCCATGCGATAGCCGCCGCGCCCTTTCTGCAGCAGGTAGGGCGCGCCGGTCATGCTCTCCATGCCGCCGGCCACCAGCACCTCATGATGCAGTTGCGCCCCCACGCTCCCCGCTGCGCGTGGTTCGCTGCCCCCCGAGGGGGCCACGCCTTGCTCGGGGCGGCCCGTCGCTGCGGCGGCCACCAGCATGTCGTGCGCGAACATCGCCGCGCGCATGCCCGAGCCGCACATTTTTGAAAGCGTGACCGCCCCCGCGCTCTTGGGCAAGCCGCCCTTGAACGCCGCCTGCCGTGCCGGCGCCTGACCCTGGCCGGCCATCAGGCAGTTGCCGAACAGCACTTCAGTGACCAGTTCGGGTTTGATGCCGGCGCGCTCAACCGCGGCCTTGATCGCCGCGCCGCCGAGGTCGTGCGCGGTCAGGTTGGCGAAATCGCCCTGGAAGCTGCCCATGGGGGTGCGGGTAGCGGAAACGATGCAGATGGGGTCATTCATGACTTGGCTCCTTTGCAATGAAATTCCTGATTTGTTCGATGGTGTACGGCGGATCCTGAAGGTGCACCACCGCATGACAATTGGCACACAAAGGCCGCATATCCTGGATGGGGTCAACCACCGTGGCTTGACCAAGGGAGGCCATCGGGTTCAGGTGGTGCACTTGAATGTAGCGAGCCGCAACCTCGCCGTACACGGTTTCGAAGTCGAACCCACATGCCGCGCAAACGTGACCGTAGTGGGCGACACATGCCTGTCTTGCATTCCTGTCTCGCTCATATCTCGTGGTCAGAAACGAGACTGCACGCCCTTCAAGGTATTCGGTATAAGCCTCTTCAATTGCTTCCAGCCCCCGACCTTGCACAGCTGGCGGTTGATCACCCTGCCCACACAGAACACGTGCGTACTCAAGCAGCCCTGGCGAATGCGTCCGCTTGAACGCTGTTCTCGTCCTTGGTTTCCCCGTCGCCGTCTGCAATGCCGAAGCGATGTAACGATGATGGGGCTCCAGGATGAGGTCAAAGCGCCGACGCAGTTGCTCCGCATCATCGGGGCTGAGTGACACAACATGCTGAGGCATCGCCACGCTCTTGTATGCTGCCGGGCCGATCGCCACATCTTCAGCCTCCATGGCATCGGCTTCTAGGATTTCCTTGGGAAGATCACCCAGCGTCAAGACCCTCAATAGCGGCGGGGCATTAATTTCCCCAGGAAACGGCCAACCGGCGTGGTCACAGGACAGAGCCTCGACTGGTCCCACATTCAACCGGAATCCGAGACCGAACAGCGTCACGGCCCAGGCGCCTGGGCCAACGTGCTCGGCAAATGCAATGGAGTCCAGAAGGCAGCGCAATACTTGTCGCCGAAGCTCAACGTTCGGACAGACGATAGACATCACTTCCTCGGCATCGGCCACCGAGTGACGATCAAGCCGAGCGTCTGGCCGGTTCACTCCGACGGCTCCACCGCCGTCGCCGGCGCCGAGACATCCGGGCGGTCTGCCGGCAGCTCGGCATCGTCCGCCATCGGATCGACCGGCGCCGGTGCCGGCTCGATCGAGCCCTCGGCCTCGAAGCGCCGGTGCGCGCCGTAGGGGAAGAAGTCGAGCACCTCGCCGCGCTGGATGCGCTCCTTGTTGCGCTGCCAGAAATCGACGTCGAGCAGGTCGGCGTGGTGGCGCATGAAGACCTCGCGGATGCGCGGGTTGCCGAGCAGGAAGGGGCCGAAGGTCTCGGGAAACACGTCGTGCTTGCCGACGTGGTACCAGACCTCGCCGCTCAGCTCGTCCTCCTCGTTGCGCGGCGGCGGCACGCGGCGGAAATTGCAGTCGGTGATGTACTCGATCTCGTCGTAGTCGTAGAACACCACCTTGCCGTGGCGCGTGACGCCGAAGTTCTTCCACAGCATGTCGCCGGGGAAGATGTTGGCCGCCACCAGGTCCTTGATGGCGTTGCCGTACTCGATCACGGCGCGCTCCATCTGCGCCTGCGCCAGCGCGTCATCGGGGCCGGCGTCGAAGGCTTCCTGCAGGGACAGGTTGAGCGGGATCATGCGCCGCTCGATGTAGGCGTGCTGGATGATGACCTCGATGTGGCCGTCGCCGTCGCGGTCGGAGATCTCGAGCTGGCTGGGCGCCAGCTGCTCGATCTCGGCGATCAGCTCGTCCTCGAAGCGCTCGCGCGGGAAGGCCAGCAGCGAGAACTCCATGGTGTCGGCCATGCGCCCGACGCGGTCGTGGCGCTTGACCAGCTGGTACTTGCCGCGCACCTGCTCGCGCGAGGTGTCCTTGGGCGGCGGGTACCAGTCGCGGATGATCTTGAACACGAACGGAAAGCTCGGCAGGTCGAACACCAGCATCACCATGCCCTTGATGCCGGGCGCGATGCGGAACTTGTCGGTCGAATGGCGCAGGTGCCACAGCAGGTCGCGGTAGAACAGGTTCTTGCCCTGCTTGGCCAGGCCGAGCGCGTTGTAGAGCTCGGCGCGCGGCTTGCGCGGCATCAGGCCGCGCAGGAACTGCACGTAGGCCGAGGGGATCTCCATGTCGACCATGAAGTAGGCGCGCGAGAACGAGAACAGGACCGACAGGTCTTCGTCGCCGAACAGTGCCGCGTCCACGTACAGCTCGCCCGGCTGGCGGTGCAGGATCGGCAGTGCGAACGGCAGTTCGCGGAAGCCGTTGATGATCTTGCCGACCAGGTAGGCGCCCTTGTTGCGGTAGAACAGGCTGGTCAGCACCTGCAGCTGGAAGTTCGCCTGCGGGCGGGCCGCGTCCAGCTCGCGCTGCATGGCCGCCGCCACCCGCCGCGCGTCGCGCTCCAGATCCTCGAAGCGGCAGTGCAGCTGGAACGATTCGATCACCGCGCGCACGGTCTGGTGCAACGGGTCGGCGCCCGGATAAAAGGCCTGGTAGGTGGTCTTAGCCTTTGGGTCCTCGGTTTCCATGTACTCGGTGCTGATGGCCGGGCGCACGAAGATGAAGTCGTTGTGGAAGTAGCTGCGGTGCAGGATGCGGGTGGTGACCGAGTTGAAGAAGGTCTCGGCCAGCTCGGGCTGCTGGTGCTGCACCAGCATGCCGATGTAGAGCAGCTTGGCCTGATGCCACAGCGCCATCGGCTGCCGGCCGGCCTTGAACTCGCGCTCCAGCCGGCGCTGGCACTCGCGCACGCGCAGGTCGTAGAACTCGATGCGCTCGCGCTGCGCGCGCTGCTGGCCGTGCCAGTCGCAGGTCTCGAAGCGGTGCTTGGCGCGCGCCGACTCGGTGCGAAACAGGGTGTAGTGGCGGTTGAAGCCGTCGATCATCGCCTGCGCGATGTCGTGCGCCAGGGGCGAGTCGAGGGCCTGGCGCGGCATGCTCAGCCCCGCGTCGGCGCCTGCCCGGCCAGGCTGCCGGAAGCCGTCTGGTCATCGCCGGCATCGCCGCGCGGGTAGCGCTTGATCGCCGCGCGGTAGACGTCGATCACCTCGTCGGGCCCCGACATGGTGACGCCCAGGTCCTTGACCAGGCCGTCCTTCAGGCCATAGCACCAGCCGTGCACGGTGAGCGGCTGGCCGCGCTTCCAAGCGTCCTGCACGATGTTGGTCTGCGCCACGTTGCCGACCTGCTCGATCACGTTCATCTCGCACAGCGCGTCTTCCTGATCGCGGTCGCACAGGTGCATCAGGCGGCCGCGCTGGCGCATCTTGACGTCGTTGACGTGGCGCAGCCAGTTATCGGCCAGGCCGACGCGCGTGCCGTGCAGCGCCGCCAGCACGCCGCCGCAGCCGTAGTGGCCGACCACCATGATGTGCTCGACCTGCAGGTAGTCGACCGCGAACTGGATCACCGACAGCGCGTTCAGGTCCGAGTGCACCACCACGTTGGCGACGTTGCGGTGCACGAACACCTCGCCCGGCGCCAGGCCGATCACCTGGTTGGCCGGCACCCGACTGTCGGAGCAGCCGATCCACAGGTACTTCGGGTGCTGCTGCTGCGCCAGCGCCCTGAAGAAACCCGGCTGCTGGGCTTCGACGCGCTCGGCCCAGGCGCGGTTGCGGTCGAGCAGGTGCTGCAGGGAGCGGGGGCCGCTGGCGGATGCGTGATTCATGGCGCGGAACCTTCAGCGGACTGCTGCCGCGGCAGCCGGTCGCCCGGTCGGCAGCTCCGGTGCCGCCGCCGCCTGCGCCTGGTGCACCACCTGCGGCGGCGGCACCGACGCGCCGCCGGCGAACGGGCGCTCGTGCGTGGTCAGCATGTAGATCAGCGAGCCGTTGCCGAGGATGAACAGGGCGGCGATGGTCAGGTAGGCCGAGCGCATGTGCAGCGTGATCTCGGACATCGCCAGCGTGCAGGTGAACAGCAGGCACAGCAGCACCAGCCACTTGGGCGCGTCCATCTTGCCGGCCGACAGAATGATGCGCTTGGTGCGCAAATCGCGCAGTTCCAGCAATTCGCCGCGCAGCCGCTCCAGCTGCAGCTGGTGCACCTCCGGCACGCCCTGTTCGTCCGACAGCCAGTGATCGAACTGATCCAGTAGCGCGCGCAGCCCATCCTCGCCCGACGGTCGCTGGCCGCGCGCGAACAGGCGCCAGTCGGCCGGGATTTGCACCTGCTCGTACCGTTCCATGGCGGCGCGCACCGGCTCCCTGAACGGCGCCACCATCTGCTTCTGGTGCGAATCGATCAGCTGCAGCAGGGCCGCTTCGCGCTGCACCACGTCCTGCGCCTCCATGAAGCGCTTCCAGGTGTCGTTGACCAGCAGGCCCAGCACGATGCTGACCGGCAGCACGATGGCGGTGATGAAGGGCGCCGGCAGCAGGCTCGGCCTGCGGCGAGACTCGCCGGGGCGAAACAGCAGGATCACCAGCGTGGCCACCAGCGTGATGCCGGCGGCCATCAGCAGGCACACCAGGAAAAGGGCGGGCTCGCTCAGCAGATAAATCACGTCATTGACCCAGGGTCGCCGTCACACCGGCCCGATCTCGTCTGGCTGACGCCGGAAACAGGCCGGCGGCGAACCGGAACGCAGGCCGCACCTCACGCCCACGGATTCCAGCGCGCGTGAAGCTTACATGGTTTCGGCGAACAGCTCGCGACCGATCAGCATGCGGCGGATCTCGCTGGTGCCGGCGCCGATCTCGTACAGCTTGGCGTCGCGCCACAGGCGGCCCAGCGGGTATTCGTTGATGTAGCCGTTGCCACCGAACAGCTGGATGCCGTCGCCGGCCATCCTGGTCGCCATCTCGGCGGTCCACAGGATCACCGAGGCGCAGTCCTTGCGCACCTGGCGCACGTGGGCGGCGCCAAGCGCGTCGAGATTCTTGCCGATGGTGTAGAGAAAGGCGCGGCCGGCCTGCAGCACCGTGTACATGTCGGCCACCTTGCCCTGCACCAGCTGGAACTCACCGATGCTCTGGCCGAACTGCTTGCGATCGTGGATGTAGGGGATGACGTTGTCCATCACCGCCTGCATGATGCCGATCGGCCCGCCGGCCAGCACCGCGCGCTCGTAGTCCAGGCCGCTCATCAGCACCTTGGCGCCGTTGTTCAGGCCGCCCAGGATGTTGCCCTCCGGCACCTCGACGTCCTGGAACACCATCTCGCCGGTGTGGCTGCCGCGCATGCCCAGCTTGTCGAGCTTCTGCGCGGTGCTGAACCCCTTCATGCCCTTCTCGATCAGGAAGGCGGTGACGCCGCGCGCGCCCAGCTCGGGCTCGGTCTTGGCGTAGACCACCATGGTGTCGGCATCCGGGCCGTTGGTGATCCACATCTTGCTGCCGTTCAGCAGGTAGTAGCCGCCCTTGTCCTCGGCCTTGAGCTTCATGCTGATGACGTCGCTGCCGGCGCCCGGCTCGCTCATCGCCAGCGCGCCGACGTGCTCGCCGCTGACCAGCTTGGGCAGGTACTTCGCCTTCTGCGCCTCGCTGCCGTTGCGCTTGATCTGGTTGACGCACAGATTGGAGTGCGCGCCGTAGGACAGGCCCACCGACGCGCTGGCGCGGCTGATCTCCTCCATCGCGATCATGTGCGCCAGGTAGCCCATGTCGCTGCCGCCGTACGCCTCCGGCACCGTGATGCCGAGCACGCCCAGCTCGCCCATCTTGGGCCACAGGTCCATCGGAAACTGGTCGCTGCGGTCGACCTCGGCGGCACGCGGGGCGATCTCGGCCTCGGCGAAGCTGTGGACCGCGTCGCGCAGCGCGTCGATGTCCTCGCCGAGTTGGAAGTTCAGGCCGGGCAGGTTGCTCATGGGTTTATCTCCTGGGATGAAATCACTTGACGAGAGGGACGGGGACGATGGTCTGCTGCATCAGCGCGCAAGGGCCCTCCTTGCCGGCATCGTCCACGTGGGTGACCTCGGCGGTGCAGACGATCAGGCGCTTGCCCGGCTTGACCACGCGGCCGACGGCGCGCAGCGCGCCGCCCTGGTAGCTGCCGAGGAAGTTGATCTTGTATTCGGCGGTGACCACCTCCATGCCCTCGGGTGCAAGGGTCAGCGCCGCATAGCCGCCGGCAATGTCGGCGACCGCACCCATGGCGCCGCCGTGAAAGCCGTCCTGCTGCTGCGTCACCTTGTCCGAGTAGGGCAGCCAGATCTCGACCAGGCCGCGCTCGACACGTCGCAACTGGGCACCCAGATGCTGCATCATGCCCTGGCGGGCGAAGCTGTGGGCCACGCGATCGTGCATGGCCTGGGCGTCGATGGTGCTGGTCATGGAAATCCTCGATTCTTTGCCTTCACGCCGACCTCAATTGGTTGGCGCTTTCCTGGTCGGCGTGCCGCCGACGCGCGACAGCAGGCTGCGCGCCTCCTTCTCGTGCTCGCCGATCTCGCGCAGCGTCGCCTGCAGCTCGGCCAGCTGCGCCTCCAGCTGGCTGCGATGCCCGGCCAGCACCTGCAGGAACTTGCGCAGCTGCGGGCCGGTGTCGCGCGGGCTGTCGTACATGTCGATCAGCTCGCGCGCCTCGTTCAGCGACAGCCCTAGGCGCTTGGCGCGCAGCGTCAGCTTCAGCCGCGTGCGATCGCGGCTGGAATACACGCGCTGGCGCCCGCCCGGGCCCGAGCGCGTCGGCTGCAACAGGCCCATGTCCTCGTAGAAGCGCATGGCGCGCGGCGTCAGGTCGAACTCGCGCGCCAAGTCGCTGATGGAATAGGTGATGGCCATGACAGGGCTCGGGCTGTCGCACAGGTGCGGATGCGCGGCGCGCTTCCTCCATAGAATCGGATTCGCGATTGACGTGCACGTCAATCAGACCCGCATCGTACCGCACCATCTCGCGCCTCCACCATGCCCGTTGCCGCCGAACTCGAACGCGCCCTGCACTACCCCCTGGCCGATCGATTGCCGCCGCGCGGCGGCGCCGTCGAACTGGCGCCCGGCGTGAAATGGCTGCGCATGGCGCTGCCGTTCGCGCTCGACCACGTCAACCTGTGGCTGCTGCGCGACCGCATCGACGGCCGCGAGGGCTGGACCGTGGTCGACACCGGCATCGACCGCGGCGAGACGCGCGCCGACTGGGAGCAGGTGTTTGCCGCCGAGCTGCAGGGCCTGCCGGTGCTGCGCCTGATCGTCACCCACATGCACCCCGACCACGTGGGCCTGGCGCACTGGCTGTGCGAACGGTGGGAAGCACCGCTGTGGATGAGCGGCACCGACTACCAGGCCGCACGCTACGCCTGCCAGGTGGTCAACAGCTTTGGCGGCGAACGGCTCGCCGATTACTTCTTCAGCCACGGCATGACGGATGCGGACGACCTGGCACAGGTCCGCAACCGCAAGAGCTACTACAGCGGCCTGGTGCCCGCACTGCCGCCCAGCTTCGTGCGCCTGATGGACGGCATGACGCTGACCATCGGCGGCCTGGCCTGGCGCTGCATCGCCGGCTACGGCCACGCGCCCGAGCACATGGCGCTGTACTGCGAGGCGCTGAACCTCCTGATCAGCGGCGACATGGTGCTGCCGCGCATCTCGACCAACGTCAGCGTCTACGAGATGGAGCCCGAGGCCGATTCGCTGACCCTGTTCCTCGATTCGATCGACCGCTTCCTGCCGCTGCCGCGCGACGTGCTGGTGCTGCCCTCGCACGGCAAGCCTTTCGTCGGCCTGCATACCCGCATCGCGCAGCTGCATGAGCACCACCGCGAGCGGCTGGAGGAGGTGATGGCGGCGGCGCGACATGGGCCGCTGAGCGCCCACGAGGTGCTGCCGGTGCTGTTCCGGCGTCCGCTCGATCTGCACCAGACCACCTTCGCGCTCGGCGAGGCGGTGGCGCACCTGCACCGGCTGTGGTTCGCCGGCCGGCTGCGGCGCGAGCGCGATGCGCTGGGCATCTGGCGTTTCGGCATCGAAGGCTGAGGCCGCCCGCGCCAGCAGCGGCTACCCGTGCGGCACCAGCTGCTCGCGCAGCGCGCGGCGCCGCTCGGCGTAGTCGGGCAGCACGCCCTCCACGTGCCGCCAGAAGCGCGGGCCGTGGTTCATCTCGTGCAGGTGCGCCAGTTCGTGCACCACCACGTAGTCGAAGATCGCCTGCTCAAAGTGGATCAGCCGCCAGTTCAGGCGGATCGAGCCGTCGGCCGACGCCGAGCCCCAGCGCGTGCCGGCCGAGGACAGGCTCATCCGCTGCCAGCGCACACCGAGTTGCGGCGCGAAATGATCGAGCCGCTGGGTGAACACGCGGCGCGCCTGGCGCATCAGCCAGGCCTGGGTGGCATCGCGCAGCTGCTCGGCGCTGGCGGTCTGCGGCAACCCCAGATGCAGGGCCAGGCGCGCCGCGCCGGGCAAGGCCTCGGCGGCGTCCAGCACGGCAGCGCCGGAACCATGACGCTGGCGCGGATCGAGCACCAGGACCACCGGCTGGCCCAGGAAGGCAATCGTGGCGCCCGCGCGCCAGTCGATGCGCATCGCCTGCAGCCGCGCGTGGCGCTCGCGCGCCTCGCCCAGCTTGGCGACGATCCAGCGCTCCTTCGCGCGCAGCGCGGCCTCGACCTCGGTCAGCGTGGTCCAGCGCGGCGCGCTCACCGTCAGTCCATCGGCCGTGACCGAAAAGCCGATGCTGCGCCGCTTGCCGCGCCGCAACTCATAGGCCACGTGCGCGCGGGCAAAGGCGATTTCGCGGCTGGCACGCGGGTGCGCGAAGCGCGCCGGCACCAAAGCCTGGGGCAAGGGCACCGGAGGCACCTCGGCTCGATCCGGGGCGTCGGGCTGCAGTGGCGCGCGCGATGACGCCTGGCCGGCGGCCGGCGTCACCGGCGCGCCGCCGCCGAACAGGTCGAGCACCAGTTGCCGCGCGCCCCGCATGGGGTCAACTGCTCCCGGGCTTGAGGCGCGACAGACGCGCCTGCCCGCTCGGGTAGGCCTCGGGGTCGAGGCGCAGCATCTCGGCCTCGATCCAGGCCTCGGCCTCGCGCATCAGTTCGTCGGGCTTGCGACCGACGCTGGGGATCGGCTTGCCGATCGAGATGTCGACCACGCCCGGCGTCTTGATGAAGGCCTTGCGCGGCCAGCACTTGGCGCTGGTGACGGCGACCGGGATCACCGGCGCACCGCATTCGATCGCCAGCCGCGCACCGCCGCTGCGGTAGATGCCCTTCTCGCCGCGCGGGATGCGCGTGCCTTCGGGGAACATGATCACCCAGACGCCGTCGGCCATCAGGCGCCGCCCCTGCGCCACCACCTTGTTGAAGGCCTCGGCGCGCCGGCCGCGGTCGATGTGGATCATGTCGAGCCGCCCAATGGCCCAGCCGAAGAACGGCACCCGCAGCAGTTCGCGCTTGAACACATAGGCCAGCGGGTGCGGCATGATGGTCGGCATGACGAAGGTTTCCCAGGTCGACTGGTGCTTGACCAGCAGCACCGCCTGGTCCTTGGCGCCCTGCGGCAGGTTCTCGTAGCCGCTGACACGGTTCTTGATGCCCAGGATCCAGGTGCCGCCCTTGACCGCCGTCGCCAGCCAGCCGACGCAGACCCAGTACAGGCGCGTGCTGCTGACGAAGGGCGCCATGATCACCACCGCCGTCGCCCATGGAATCACGGTGACGACCATCCACAGCATGTGCAGCACGGAACGGATCAGGTTCATGGGTCTGGCGCCGACCGCGCGCCTCATCCCGCGCAGTCAGCCATTCATCCTATAGCTTGATCATGCGCCGTCGGCGGCGACCGGGCGCGGCGACTCCTGCCGGGCGGCGGCCTGCTGCGCGGCCGCGGCTTCCTGTGCCTCCATGGCGGCGATAAAGTCGCTGGCGAACGCCGCCAGGTCGGCATGCACGCGCGTGCCGGGCGGAAACTCGGGCGACAAGGGATCGGTCTGCGCCGGCGCCCCATGGCCGGTCAGCACCAGGTGCGGCACGCAGCCAGCGGCATGCGCCGCCTGCACGTCGCGCACGCTGTCGCCCACCGCATGCACCTGTTTCAGGTCGATCTTGTAGCGCTCGCCGATCTGCTGGAACAGGCCCGGCAGCGGCTTGCGGCAGTTGCAGCCCTCGTCCGGCGCGTGCGGGCAGTAGAACACCGCGTCGATGCGCCCGCCGGCGACGGCCAGCTGCTTGTTCATCTTGGCGTGGATCGCGTTCAGTGCGCCGACCTCGAACAAGCCGCGCCCCAGCCCCGGCTGGTTGGCCGCGATCACCACGCAGTAACCGGCGTGGTTGAGCCGCGCGATGGCGTCCAGCGCGCCGGGCAGCGGCTCCCATTCGTCGGCGGTCTGGATGTAGCCCTCGCGCTCGACGCAAATGGTGCCGTCGCGGTCGACGATGACGAGTTTCATGGTGGACCGATTATCGGGGCGCCGGCCGCCAGCCGGTCACGTACTGCCCCGTGAAACGCCCTCTAGCCAATGACAGCTGCACGCGCACACCCGCCGGCAGCGCGCCGACCTCGGCCTGTTCCAGCAGCACGCTCTGCGGCGCGTCGAAGCCCGGCACGCGCAACAGGACTTCCGCGCCGCCGGGGCCGCGTTCGGTGGGCGGCCGGGCGCGCGCCTGCAGCACAGTCGCCGTCTGCGCCGGCAGCGCTGCGCGCACGGCACGGTTGAGGT
This sequence comes from uncultured Ottowia sp., assembly GCA_964534975.1. GTDB lineage: Bacteria > Pseudomonadota > Gammaproteobacteria > Burkholderiales > Burkholderiaceae_C > Ottowia. Next base: position 31,928 of record CAZHSD010000015.1, read on the forward strand.
GCTGCCAACCGGTGGCGCCGGCGGCGGTGAGCCACACGGCCACCCAGACGACGGCGAGCACCGGCCGCAGGCGCCGCCAGCCGAAGCGGCGCAGGGCCGCCCACAGGATCAGCGCCAGCAGCGCCAGGGCCAGCAGCGTGAGCGCGAACGGCTGGCTGGCCTGCCACAGCAGGCTGCCGGACGCAGCCTCGGCGGCCGCAGCGGGGCGCAGCCGCTGCCAGGAGGCGGGATCCTGTTCGGTCCGCCACCGCACCCACCAGCGCAAGGCGGCAAAGGCGAACGGCGGTGCAAACAGCAGCCAGGCGCTGCGCGTGGCCCGCGCGTCGGGGGGATGGCCGCGCGGCGGTGAGACATCGGTGCCGGTACGCGTCATCGGCGGCTTGAGCGTTCCGCGTGGGTATTGGGCGTCAAATGCAGCGCGTCACGCCGAGCGCCCGGCGCGCAAGCCGCTCACGCCGCCAGCCGCGACAAGTCGGCGACGCGGTTCATGGCCTGGTGCAGCGTCTTCAGCAGGCCCTGGCGGTTCAGGCGCAGATCCATCGCCTCGGCGTTGACCATCACGTCGTCGAAGAAGGCATCCACCGGTGTGCGCAGCGCGGCCAGGGTTCGCAGCGAGGCGGTGTAGTCACCGGCGTCGAACTGGGCGTCGGCCTGCGGCACCACGCGTTGCAGCGCGGCGTACAGGGCTTGCTCGGCCGGCTCGTGCAGCAGCAGTTCGCTCACGTGCGGGTCCACCGGGCCTTCGGCTTCGGCCTTCTTGAGGATGTTGCCGATGCGCTTGTTGGCCGCCGCCAGCGCCGGCGCCTCGGGCAGCTGGCTGAAGGTGCGCACGGCGTCCAGGCAACGCGGCATCTCGCCCCACATCGGCCGCGCGCTGATCACGGCGTCGGCTTCCTGGCTGCTGTAGCCGAGTTCGCGCAGATAGGTCGAGACACGCTCGTCGATGAAGCCCAGCAATTGCCGCTTGCTCCTGCCCGCATCGGGCAGCAGCGCGCCAAAGCTTTGCGCAGCGCAATCCAGCACCTCGGGCAGTTGCAGCGGCAGCTGCTTTTCCACCAGCATGCGGATCACGCCCAGCGCATGCCGGCGCAGCGCGAACGGGTCCTTGTCGCCGGTCGGCAGGTTGCCGATGCCGAACATGCCGACCAGTGTCTCCAGCTTGTCGGCCAGCGCCACCACGGTACCGACCTGCCCGCGCGGCAGCTCGTCGCCGGCGAAGCGCGGCTTGTAGTGGTCCTCGATGGCGAAGGCGATGTCTTCCGACAGGCCGTCGTGGCGCGCGTAGTAGCCGCCCATCACGCCCTGCAACTCGGGAAACTCGCCCACCATGTCGGTCAGCAGGTCGGCCTTGGCCAGCATGGCGGCCTGGTCCGCCGCGCTGGCCAGCACCTCGCCGCCGAGCTGCCGGCCGATGGCGCGCGCGATGGCGCGCACGCGCTCGACGCGCTCGCCTTGCGTGCCGAGCTTGTTGTGGTAGACCACCTTGGCCAGCTGCGGCACGCGCGAAGCCAGCGTCTTCTTGCGGTCCTGGTCGAAGAAGAACTTGGCGTCCTGCAGGCGCGGGCGCACCACGCGCTCGTTGCCCTGGATCACGGCGCTCGGATCGTCGGGCGTGATGTTGCTGACGACCAGAAACCGGTGCGTCAGCCTGCCGGCGCCGTCCAGCAGCGGGAAGTATTTCTGGTTGGCCTTCATGGTCAGGATCAGGCATTCCTGCGGCACCTCGAGATACTGCGGCTCGAACCGGCACACCAGTACGTTGGGCCGCTCGACCAGCGCCGTGACCTCGTCCAGCAGCGCGTCGTCATCGATGGCGCGCAGTCCGGCACCGGCCTGCGCGGCGGCGGCCTGCAACTGGCGCGCGATCTCGGCGCGGCGCTCGTCGAAGCTGGCGATCACCGCGCCCTGTTCGCGCAGGGTCTCGGCATAGCGGTCGGCATCGGCGATGCTGATCGGGTCGGCGCTGGCTTCGAAACGATGGCCATGCGTGCTGCGGCCAGCCGTGAGCCCGAGCGCGATCACCGGCACCACGGCGTCGCCATGCAGCGCCACCAGCCCGTGCGCCGGGCGCACGAACTGCACGCTGCTCCAGCCGGGCAACTCGCAGCCCTCGTGCAGCTGATAGCTCATCACCTTGGGGATCGGCAACTTGGCAATCGCCTCATCGAGCGCCTGCTGCAGGCCGGCGTCCAGCGTCGCACCGGTGATCAGCGTGTCCAGGAACAGCGCCTCGGCCTTGCCGTCCATGGCGCGCTGCAGCTGCGGCACTACCGACGGCTGGGCGCCGACGGCCTGCAGTTTCTTCAGCAGCGCCGGCGTCGGCTGGCCGGCGGCATCCAGCGCCACGCTGACCGGCATCAGCTTGACCTGCAGCGACCGGTCGGCCGCCTTGGCCGCGACCTGCGTGATGTGCGCGGCCAGGCGGCGCGGCGTGGCGTAGGCGCTCAGCTGCGAATCGCCGGCGGCGAGGCCCTGGGCCTGCAACTGCTCGAACAGCATGCCGGCAAAGGCCTCGCCCAGCTTCTTCAGCGCCTTGGGCGGCAGTTCTTCGACGAGCAGTTCGACGAGGAGGTTTTGCGTGGTCATCGTGGAAGTCGGATCAAATCAAGAGGCCGCGGAGCAGGCCATTCGAGACACGCCGCGGACGGACCTGCGCCGGCCGCCGGCGTTGTCCCCCTCGAGGGGGAAGGCGCGAAGCGACTGGAAGGGTGCTTCATGTTCTACGCGGCCTTCTTCTCGATCTGCGCCACCCACTCGCGCGGCGCCAGCGGAAAGCCGAGCCGCTCGCGCGATTCGTAGTAGCTCTGCGCCACCGCGCGCGCCAGGTTGCGGATGCGGCCGATGTAGGCGGCGCGCTCGGTCACGCTGATGGCGCCGCGCGCGTCCAGCAGGTTGAAGTTGTGCGCCGCCTTCAGCACCTGCTCGTAGGCCGGCAGCGCCAGCTGCTGCTCGATCAGGTATTTGGCCTGGCGCTCGTGGGCGTCGAAGGCGCTGAACAGGAACGCCGCGTCGCTGTGCTCGAAGTTGTAGGCCGACTGCTCCTGCTCGTTCTGCAGGTAGATGTCGCCGTAGAGAATCCTGCCCCCACGCTCCCCCGCTGCGCGTGGTGCGCTGCCCCCCGAGGGGGCTGGGTCGGCTTGGGAGCGGCCCGGCGCCGACCCGCCTTCGGTCCACACCAGGTCGAACACGTTGTCCACGCCCTGCAGGTACATCGCCAGACGCTCCAGCCCGTAGGTGATCTCGCCGGTGGCGGGCTTGCAGTCGATGCCGCCGATCTGCTGGAAGTAGGTGAACTGGGTCACCTCCATGCCGTTCAGCCACACTTCCCAGCCCAGGCCCCAGGCGCCCAGCGTGGGGTTCTCCCAGTCGTCCTCGACGAAGCGGATGTCGTTTCGCTTCAGGTCGAAGCCGAGCGCCTCGAGCGAGCCCAGGTACAGGTCCAGGATGTCGGCCGGCGCGGGCTTGAGCACCACCTGGTACTGGTAGTAGTGCTGCAGGCGGTTGGGGTTCTCGCCGTAGCGACCATCCTTGGGCCGGCGGCTGGGCTGCACGTAGGCGGCACTCCAGGGCTCGGGCCCGATGGCGCGCAGGAAGGTGGCGGTGTGCGAGGTGCCGGCGCCGACTTCCATGTCGTAGGGCTGCAGCAGCGCACAGCCGTGCGCGTCCCAGTACTGCTGGAGTTGGAGGATGATTTGCTGGAAGCTGAGCATGGCGGCGGCCGGCGCGCGCGCGGGCGGCCGATGAGGCTGGCAAACCGCTGATTTTAGAAGGCGCGCCGCCGTCGCGTAGCGGTAGCGCGCGGCGCCCCGGCTTCAGGCCGCCGCGCCGAGCCCCGCGCCCTCGCGCAGGAACAGGCCGACGCGCAGGTCGGCGGCGGTGTAGATCTCCTTGCCGTCGGCCAGCAGGCGGGCGTCGCCGATGGCCATGTTCAGCTTGCGCCGGATCACGCGCTTGATGTCGATCTCGTAGCGCACCAGCTTGCACTCGGGGCCGACCTCGCCGGTGAACTTGACCTCGCCGGCGCCCAGCGCGCGCCCGCGCCCCGGCAGCCGCAGCCAGGTCAGGTAGAAGCCGATCAGCTGCCACATCGCATCCAGCCCCAGGCAGCCCGGCATCACCGGGTCGCCCTGGAAATGGCAGGCGAAGAACCACAGCCCCGGCTTGACGTCGAGCTCGGCCTCGATGCGGCCCAGCCCGTGCGCGCCGCCGTCGCCGTCGATGTGGGTGATGCGGTCGAACATCAGCATCGGCGGCAGCGGCAGCCGGCCGGCGTCGGGTCCGAACAGGCGCCCCTCGCCGGAGGCAATCAGATCGTCGTAGGAAAAGGATTCGGCCATGGTGGCCGCATTGTGCCTGCTGCCGGCGCGGTTTCCGATCGGGGGCGTTTCAGTCCCTGCGGCGCGCCGCCAGCGCGATCAGAACGATCAGCGCGCACAGCCCCCACAGCGGCCACAGGCCAGCCGCCGACACCCAGCGCGCGAATGGCGTGATGTGGGTGCGGCCCTCGAACTGCCCCAGCAGCACGCCGCGCGTCAGGCGCGGCAGCCAGTGCGTGACCGCGCCGCGGTGATCGATGATGGCGGTGGCGCCGGTGTTGGTGGCGCGCAGCATCGGGCGCTCGAACTCCAGCGCGCGCATGCGGCTGATGTGCAGGTGCTGATCGATCGCCACGCTGTCGCCGAACCAGGCGATGTTGCTGACGTTGACGAAGGCGGTCGGCGCGGCGCCTGCGTCGGCAAAGCGCGCCGCCAGTTCCTCGCCAAACAGGTCTTCGTAGCAGACGTTGGGCGCCAGCCGCTGGCCCTGCCACTCGAACGAGGGCTGGCCGACGCTGCCGCGCGCGAAGTCGCCCAGCGGGATGTTCATCATCTGCACGAACCAGCGGAAGAAGGGCGGGATGAACTCGCCGAACGGCACCAGGTGGTGCTTGTCGTAGCGGTAGGGCCGATCCTGCCCCGGCGCCAGCCCGACCACCGAGTTGGTGTAGCCGGCCAGCATGTCGCCCAGCGGCACGCCCAGCAGCGCGGCCTGGCCCGGCGCCGAGAAACGCTCGATCAGCGCCTCCCAATAGCCCTCGGGCAGCTCGCGCGGCAGCAGCGGCAGCGCGGTCTCGGGCCCCACCACCAGCGGCGCCGGGTTGTCGCGCAGCTGCTCGCCGTACCAGCGCAGCGAATCGGCCACGCCGGTGCCGGGAACGAACTTCTCGTCCTGCGGAATGTTGCCCTGCAGCAGCGCGACCGGCATGGCGGGCAGCGGCGACGCGGCCGCTCGAAGGTCGAAGTCGCGCCAGCCCCACAGGCCGGCGCCCAGCAGCAGCACTGCCAGACCGACGGCCCATGGACGCGCGCCGCGCCGGCGCAGCTGCGGCCATAGCGCCGGCAGCGTCGCCAGCGCGGCGGCGACGAAACCGATGCCGTAGACGCCGACGTAGCGCGCCAGCACGGCCAGCGGTCCATCGACATGGGCGTAGCCGCCGGCGCCCCAGGGAAAGCCGGTGAACAGCGTGCCGCGCAGCAACTCCGCCAGCGTCCACAGCGCGGCAAAGGCCAGCATCGACAGCAGCGGCCGGCGTGTCAGCCGCTGCGCGCCCGCCAAGCCGGAAAACAGCGCCGCCGCCAGCGCGTAGTAGAGCGCCAGCAGGCCCGCCAGCGCCAGCACCGCCGCCACCGCCAGCGCGGCATGCAGCCCGCCGTAGGTGTGCATGGAGATGAACAGCCACCAGAAGGTACCGGCCAGCCAGCCCAGTCCGAACAGCCAGCCATGCAGCAGGCCATGGCGCCAGCCACCACCGGTCCGGGCGCCGGGTGGCACGCGCCGCCCGGGCGATCCGGAGTCGGCGCGCCGCAGCAGCGCCACCAGGAGCGCCAGGCTGAGCAGCTGCAGCCACCAGTGCGCGCGGCCGGTCCAGGGGTCGGCGATCGACAACGCCTGCAAGGCACCGGCCAGCAGTGCCAGCGCGGCACAGGCCAGCCGGTACGGTGGGCGCATGCGGGGTCAGGGCGCGTCCGCCGGCACCCGCGAGACCCGGAACCAGCGCACCGCGCCGCCCTTGGTGTGCAGTACCTGGAACTCCAGGCCGCCGAGGCGAAAGCGCTCGCCGCGCTTGGGCACGTGCCCCATCTCGTGCGCGACCAGCCCGCCGATGGTGTCGAAGTCGACGTCGAGGTCGCTGTCCGGGTCCACGCCCAGTTGCTCCTGGAAGAACTCGTTGACGTCCTCCAGCGGCGCGCCGCCGGCCACGCGCCAGGTGTTGTCGGGCAGCGCGAAGATGTCGCCCTCGTCCTCCTCGATGTCGAACTCGTCCTCGATCTCGCCGACGATCTCCTCCAGCACGTCCTCGATGGTGATCAGCCCGGCAGTGCGGCCGAACTCGTCGACCACGATGGCCAGGTGGTTGCGGTTGACGCGAAAGGCGCGCAGCAGGTCGGTCAGCCCCTTGCTCTCGGGGATGAACACCGCCGGCCGCAGCAGCGTGCGCACGTTCAGCTCAGGCGCGCGCTGCAGCTTGAGCAGGTCCTTGGCCAGCAGGATGCCGATGATGTTCTCGCGCTCGCCCTGATACACCGGAAAGCGCGAATGCGCGGTGCGGATCACCTCCAGCAGCATGTCCTCGTAGGGCGCGTCGATGTCCAGCAGGTCCATGCGCGGCGCGGCAACCATGGCGTCGCCGGCGCTCATGTCGGCCATGCGCAGCACGCCTTCGAGCATCACGCGGCTGTCGGCGCCGATGACCTCGTTGTCCTCGGCCTCGGCCAGGGTCTCGATCAACTCGTCGGTCGAGTCGGGACCGGGATTGATGAATTCGACCAGCTTCCGGAACAGGCTGCGCTTGTCTTCGCGCTCACCGGGGCGCGCAGGATGGGGGTCGGACACAGGTGGAGCGGCAGAGGCTGCGCAGGGTTGCGATGCCGGCAAGGATAGCGGATAAGTGCCCGCCTCCCGTGTCGCGCGCAGCCAACGCCCCGCGCGTCAGGTGCCGGACTTGTGTCGCGCCTCGCGCGCCAGCACCGCCTCGGACTTGAGCCAGTAATCGATCTGGCCGAGTTGTTCGGCGAACAGCTCATCGATGCGGGTCTTGAAGCTCGCCTCGGGCAGTTGCAGGTGCGCCTCGGTTTCGGTGCCGGCACTGGTCAGCTTGGCGCCGGCCTTGCGGGCGATGCGCAGCATGGCCGCGTTCTCGCTCAGCGCGTGGATGTACAGCGTACTGATGTCATCGTTGACGGCATGGATCGCAGCACGCTCGAACAGGCGCGAGCCGTAGCCGCGGCCGCGGGCGTGCTGGGCCACCGACACGCCGAACTCGGCGAAGCCGGCCGCCACCATGTCGCTCGGGTAGGCCAGGTGCGCCAGCGCGATCAGTTCCAGCTTGCGGTTGAAGATGCCGAACAGGCGGTCGCGCTCGAAGTCGAGCTTGTCCACGTACTGCTGGATCTGCTGGTCGCTGGCACCGAAGCCGAAGCGCAGGTAGCGATCGTGCTCATCCAGGCCCAGCAGGTGCCGGGCGATCTGTTCGCGATTGCGGGCACCGATCTCGCGAATCGGCACGATGGCCGAATGCGGCTTGACGCCAGCGGGTTGGTTGGTGGCCGGCGCGCCCGTCACCGGATGGGTGGGGTTCTGATGGTCCATGGCAGGCATATTAGGGTAAATACCTAGAGTTGCCACTCCAATCGTTCTTCACCAGGGCCGGGCCGTATGCAAAGGGCGGATTTCTTCACGCCCAGCGGCGGCCAATCGCGGCAGGTATTCGAGTTCGACGCGCCGGCACGGCACACCACCGGCATGCTCAGACCGACACCGGCAGCGCCGTGGTGGCCTTGACGCGGTCCATGACGAAGCTGGTCTTGCAGTCCTGCACCGCGGGGTGGCGCAGCAAGGTGTCCATCATGAAGCGCGAGTAGGCGCCCATGTCCTGCACCACCAGGCGCAGCAGGAAATCCATCTCGCCGGTCAGCGCCACGCATTCCACCACCTCGGGCCAAGCCTGCACCGCGGCCCGAAACTCGTCCATCGGGTTGCGCTTGGGATGCTCGCCGCGCTTTTCCAGTCGCACGTTGACGTAGGCGATCAGCCCCAGGCCCAGCGCCTCCGGCCGCAGCAGCGCAACGTAGCGGTCGATCACGCCGCCCTCCTCCAGCTTCTTGATGCGGCGCAGCACGGCGCTGCCCGACAGCCCGATCTGCTCGCCGATGGCCTCGCAGGTCTCGCGGCCATTGGCCTGCAGCCGATCCAGGATGGCGCGGTCGAGGCGGTCGAGTGCATCGGGCGTCATGCCTGCCATCTTACGGCGTACTGAAGCCCAAACACCATGCAAACGGCGCATCATTGGCATGGCAGGCAAGATTCGTGCGCGGCGACGAAATTACGCGCCAAGGAGCTTCACGCACGGGCGGCGCACGCCGACCGAACGCCGCCAAACTGAAGCCGCAGCGGCATACAGTGCTTGCGTTGACACGCATCAAGACTGGAGACATCACCATGACACCCCGACCCCCTAGGCCGGCAGAGGCTGCCTGGGACAACCCCATGGGCACCGACGGCTTCGAGTTCATCGAGTACGCCGCGCCCGACCCCAAGGCCATGGGCCAGCTGTTCGAGCGCATGGGCTTCAGTGCCGTGGCCCGGCACCGGCGCAAGAACGTGACGCTGTACCGCCAGGGCGAGATCAACTTCATCATCAACGCCGAGCCCGACAGCTTCGCCCAGCGCTTCGCGCGCCTGCACGGCCCCAGCATCTGCGCCATCGCCTTCCGCGTGCAGGACGCCAAGGCCGCCTACGAGCGCGCCATCTCGCTCGGTGCCTGGGGCTTCGCCGGCTCGGCCGCGCCGGGCGAACTCAACATCCCGGCCATCAAGGGCATTGGCGATTCGATCATCTACCTGATCGACCGCTGGCGCGGCAAGGGTGGCGCCAAGGAGGGCGACATCGGCAACATCGGCTTCTACGACGTCGATTTCGAGCCGCTGCCGGGCGTCGAAGGCAGCGCTGCCATCAGCCCCGCCGGCTACGGCATGACGGTGATCGACCATCTGACGCACAACGTGCACAAGGGCCGCATGGCCGAGTGGTCGGGCTTCTACGAGCGCCTGTTCAACTTCCGCGAGGTGCGCTACTTCGACATCGAGGGGCAGGCCACCGGCGTCAAGAGCAAGGCCATGACCAGCCCCTGCGGCAAGATCCGCATCCCGATCAACGAGGAAGGCAACGAGCAGAAGGGCCAGATCCAGGAGTACCTGGACAGCTACCACGGCGAAGGCGTGCAGCACATCGCGCTGGCGACCAGCAACATCTACGACACCGTGGATCAGTTGCAGATGGCGGGCGTGAAGCTGCTGAACACCAGCGAGACCTACTACGAGCTCTTGCCCAAGCGCATTCCGGGACTGCAGGAGCCGATCGGCGAGCTGCAGTCGCGCAACATCCTGGTCGACGGTACGCCGGACGAGCTGCTGCTGCAGATCTTCAGCGAGAACCAGCTGGGACCGATCTTCTTCGAGTTCATCCAGCGCAAGGGCAACGAGGGGTTTGGCGAGGGCAACTTCAAGGCGCTGTTCGAGACGATGGAGCTGGATCAGATGCGGCGGGGGGTGTTGAAGGCGACATAAGCCAAGCTGGGCAGCAGCGCTGCCTGGACAAGCACGGGCAGCTATGTTTTTTTAAGTTGGGTTGCCTTCACCCCTTCTCTTCTCCGCAAGAGAGAGAGAGAGAGAGAGAGAACCTGGCCGAGTACAGCGATGGCCCGCATGGGTTTCAACTCCCCTCTGGACGTGCCGAGAAGCGCAGGGCGCGGGGCGGGCACGGGCAGCGCAGCATGCCCATGCATCGTGCTCTGACTTGCTGCGGTTGTCTGAACGGAGCGGCTACGCCGCGCAGTGAGTTCCGCAGCGCCGCCCCACGCACGAGCATCGCAGGTTGCCCGCAGCAACGCTGCGGGACACGGCCAGTGGGGTCGCCTTTTTGTGTTCGCATAACTTCGCTTCGCGAAGTGAGCGAACCCCACTGCGCGAACCTTGCCTACTTTCTTTTTGGCGAGACAAAAAGAAAGTAGGTGCGCCGCCGGGCGCATATCCCGGCCAGCAGCGCATCCCACTTCACTGCACATCGCAAAAAGAACATCAAGAACGCAGTCCCCAGCCTCACGCTTCACCGGAATCTCCGGTCATACCTTTTTGAAGCCTTTGCGACGATTTGCTATCTATTTCGCAGCGTCATCTTCATCGCCCCGCCCCGGCAACCCAAACGCCAGCGCCCCCATCGCCCCCTGCGCCAACTGGTACAGCCCGTAGATCACCCCCACGCCGACTGCGGTTGAGGCGGCCACGCCAAACGGCGCGAGAGAAGCTACGGCAGCGGCTTCACGCGTGCCCCAACCGCCCACGCTGACGGGCAACGCGGCCATCAGGAACACCGGGGCAATGGCGAACGCCCAGGCCGCAGGCGACAGCGCCACGCCCAGCGCCAGGCCGCCCCCGGCCAGCGCGGCGGCCGACAGCAGCTGCACCGCCGCCGACGCCAACACCTGCCAGCCCAGCTGCGCGTTGAAGTCCGGCCGGTCCACCGCCGTGCGCAGCGGCGCCAGCCAGCCGGGGCGCCAGCGGCGCAGCAGCCAGGGCAAGGTCCACGGCAGCAGCAGCCACAGCGCGGTGCCGGTCAGCATCAGCACGATGAACAGGCCCACCGGCAGGCGCAGCCAGGGCGCCAGCCCGCTGGCGCACGCCGCCGCCCCCAGCCCGCCGATGGCGCACAGCATCCACAGGCCGCTGATGCGGTCGAGCAGCACCGACCAGGCGGGCGCCAGGGTGTTCTGCCCGGCCCGGCGCAGCACCACGGCACGGTACACATCGCCGCCCAGCACGGCACCGGGCAACAGCGCGTTCAGGCCGATGGCCTGGAAGTACCAGCGCGTGGCGTCACCCACACCGACCTCGGCGCCCAGCCAGCGCGCCAGCGCGCGCCAGCGGATCGCAGACACGAGGTTGGAAGCAATGGCCGCCGCCAATCCCGCCAGCAGCCAGCCGGGCTGCGCCTGCCGCAGCTGCGCCAGCACCCGCGCCGGGTCGGCCAGTGCGGCGACCGCACCCAGCAGCAACAGACCGGCCAGGCCGCGCAGCCAGGCCTTGTGCGCGCGCCTCACGTCATCGTGCGGGTGGCCGGCTGCGGCGCGGCGGCAACCGGTGCGCCGCCCTCGCCCGACGCCGGCACGTACTCCTCGGCGTGGAACTGCGGCACGCCGCCAGCCTCATGGTAGATGCGCGTGAGCAGCTCGCCGATCAGGCCGGCGGCGATCATCTGCGCGCCCATCAGCACCAGCATCACGCCGGCCAGCAGCAGCGGCCGGCCGCCGATGTCCTCGCCCAGCAGCTTGAGGATGAACAGCCAGCCCAGCATCAGCACGCCCGGCGTCGCCAGCCACAGCCCCAGGCCACCGAAGGCGTGCAGGGGGCGCTGGCGGTAGCGCATGAAGAACACGATCAGGATCAGGTCGAGGATGACGCGGAAGGTGCGGTCGATGCCGTACTTGGACACGCCGCGCGTGCGCGCGTGATGCCGCACCGGCACCTCGGCGATGCGCGCGCCGGCTTCCTTGGCCAGCGAGGGAATGAAGCGGTGCAGCTCGCCGTACAGGCGGATGCGATCGATGATGGAACGGTGGTAGGCCTTGAGCGCGCAGCCGTAGTCGTGCAGGTGGACCCCGGTGGCGCGCGAGATCAGTCGGTTGGCGATGCGGGACGGCAGCTTGCGCGACAGCGCCGCATCCTGCCGGTCCTGGCGCCAGCCGCTGACCATGTCGATGTCCGGATCTGCCTCGAGCCGCTCCAGCAGCAGCGGAATGTCGCCCGGCTCGTTCTGCAGGTCGGCGTCCAGCGTCACCACGTAGCGCCCGCGCACCCGGTCGAAGCCGGCCTGCAGCGCGCTCGACTGACCGTAGTTGCGCACCAGGAACACCGGGCGCAGCCAGGGGCGATCGGCGGCCAGTTCGCGCAACACGCGTCGGCTGCCATCGCTGGAGCCGTCGTCCACCGCCAGCAGCTCGAAGCTCAGGCGCCGCCCCGCCATCGCCTGCGCGATGCGCTGCACCAGGTCGGGCAGGTTCTCGACCTCGTTGTAGATCGGCACCACGATGGAGACATCGGGTGACGTGGTGCTGGGACTGGGCATCAAGGACGCGGGGCAGGCGGGATAATGAGCGCGATTGTGCCTTGGCCCGCAGCATGGAGAGCTTGGGGTGCGGCACCCACTCACCCGACATGAACGCCTCCGACGCGCCCCGCGCACTGCCGCTGCGCTGGCCCATCACCCATCCACTGCTCTGGTTGCTGGCTTACGCCCTGGCCCATGTGGTGGTGCGCGTGGCGATTTCGCCGGCGCTCAAGTGGGACGAAGCCGAGCAGATGCTGTGGTCGCAGCAACTGGCGCTGGGCTACGGCGCGCAGCCGCCGTTCTACACCTGGCTGCAGTGGACAGTGAATCAGGTATTTGGCCCCAGTGTGCTGGCGTTGTCGGTCCTGAAGCACGCACTGCTGGCGTTGACCTACGTGTTCATGTGGCTGGCCGGACGCGAACTGCTCGGCCCGCGCGGCGCCTGGTGGGCGGCGGCCAGCATGCTGCTGCTGCCGCCGCTGGGCTGGTATTCGGTGCGCGACCAGACCCACACCATCCTGGTCACCACCATGAGCTGCGCCGCCTGGTGGCTGCTGCTGCGCATCGTCCGCCAGCCACGGCCAGCCGACTTCGCCTGGCTTGGGCTGGTCTGCGGCATCGGCATGCTGGCCAAGTACAGCTTCGCCTTGGTGGCAGGCGCCATGCTGCTGGCGGCGCTGTCGGTTGCCGAGTCGCGTCGCGCCTTGCTGTCGCGCGGCTGGTGGTGGGCTCCGCTGGTCGGTCTGCTGGTGGTGCTGCCGCACTCGATCTGGCTGATCTCGCACCTGGGCGATGCCACCGCCGAAACGCTTGACAAGATGCAGATTCACCCTGAGCGACAGATCGGCAGGGGCTTGCTCAGCCTGCTCGGCGTCGTCGCCAGCACGCTGGTGCTGTTTGCGCTGTTCGCGCTGTGGACGTTTCGCGACGCCTGGTGGCGCCGGCCGCTGAGCCCGGCAGCCCCCTGGGCGCAGCACGTGTTCCTGCGCTACCTGGCGCTGGTGCTGCTGGCACTGGCGGCCATGGTGCTGTTTGGCGGCGTCACCAATTTCAAGAGCCGCTGGGTGCTGCCGCTGCTGTGCGTGGTACCGCTGGTGGCTTTCGCTGCGCGCCCGCAGCTGCAGCAGCACCCGCGCGCGCGCCGCTACACGGCGGCGGTGGTGCTCATGGCCGCCGTCATTCTGGTCGCCGCCGGCGTCCGGCCCTGGTTCAGCGGTCTGCGCGGCGAGGCCGACGAGCTCAACCACCCAGCTGCCGAGTTGGGCCTGGCGCTGCGCCAGGCCGGCTACGACGGCCAGGGCATGATCGTGGCCTCGGACCATATGATTGCCGGCATGCTGCGCACCCGCTTCCCTCAGGCCACCGTGGCAGCGTGCAGCGGCGCCGAGGGTAATGTGGCGGCCTGCGTGGCCGCCTACGCGGCACGCGCACGGCACGCCGGCCAGGGCTGGCTGCTGGTGTCGCGCGCCGACCGCATCGAGGAGGACTGGTGGGACCAGGCCGCGACCGGCCCGCTCGGGCTGCATCCGCAGTCGATCCGTCTGCCGTTCCGCATGGTGCGCGAGGACATGGCGCCCGCGCACTATCAGTACAGCTGGCATCCGGCCACCGCAGACACGCCATGAACACCATCCTGGTCACCGGCTGCGCCGGCTTCATCGGCATGCACTGCGCCCTGCGCCTGCTCGCGCAAGGGCACACCGTGGTCGGCCTCGACAACCTGAACGCCTATTACGACGTGGCGCTGAAGCAAGCGCGGCTGGCGCGGCTGACCGAGCATCCCGGCTTTCGCTTCGAGCGCCTGGACCTGGCCGACCGCGTCGGCATGGCCGATTTGTTCGCCCGCGTGGCGCCCGAGCGCGTGCTGCACCTGGCGGCGCAGGCGGGCGTGCGCTATTCGATCGACGCACCCGACACCTACACCGACGCCAACCTGCTGGGCTTCGCCCATGTGCTGGAGGGCTGCCGCGCGGCGCGCGTGGCGCACCTGGTGTTCGCCAGCTCCTCCAGCGTCTATGGCGGCAACACCCGCATGCCGTATTCGGAGCGCGATGCGGTGGACCACCCGATCAGCTATTACGCCGCCACCAAGAAGGCGGGCGAGGTGATGGCGCACGCCTACGCCCACCTGTACCGCCTGCCCACCACCGGGCTGCGCTTCTTTACCGTCTACGGACCCTGGGGTCGGCCCGACATGGCGTTGTTCCGGTTCACGCGGGCCATGCTCGCCGGCGAGCCGATCGACGTCTATGGAGAAGGCGAGTTGGTGCGCGACTTCACCTACATCGACGACGTCGTGGAAGGCGTGCTGCGCGTGCTCCACAAACCCGCCACGCCGGATATGGCCTACGATGCCGCCGCCCCTGACCCCGCGACCAGCAGCGCACCGTTCCGGCTGTTCAACATCGGCAACAACACACCCACGCTGCTGATCGACTACATTGCCGCGCTCGAGTCGGCCCTGGGCCGCAGCGCCATCAAGCGCATGCTGCCGATTCAGCCCGGTGACATGCACAGCACCGCGGCCGATACCTCGGCGCTGGCCGACTGGGTGGGCTTTGCGCCGTCGACGCCGGTTCAAACCGGTGTGGCACGCTTCGTCGATTGGTACAGAGGTTTCTACAAGCTATGAAAGTCACCGTTTTCGGCACCGGCTACGTCGGTCTGGTTCAAGGGGCCGTGCTGGCCGACGTCGGCCACGACGTGATGTGCGTGGACGTGGACGCGGCCAAGGTGGCGGCGCTCCGGGCCGGCCGCATTCCCATTCATGAGCCCGGGCTGGAGCCCATGGTGCAGGCCAACCAGGCAGCCGGTCGCCTGCATTTCACCACCAGCGCGACCGAGGGCGTGGCGCACGGCGATTTGATCTTCCTGGCCGTCGGCACCCCGCCCGACGAGGACGGCAGCGCCGACCTGCAGCACGTGCTGGCGGTGGCGCGCAGCATCGCCACCCACATGGCGGGCCCCAAGACCATCGTCAACAAGTCCACCGTGCCGGTGGGTACCGCAGACAAGGTGGCGCAAACGGTACGCAGCGTGCTGGCCGAACGCGGCGCGGACATTCCCTTCGACGTCGTCTCCAACCCGGAATTCCTCAAGGAAGGGGCGGCCATCGCCGACTGCCAGCGGCCCGACCGCATCATCATCGGCACCGACAGCGCCGTGGCCGAGCACCGGTTGCGCGAGCTGTACGCGCCCTTCAACCGCAACCACGACCGCATCGTGATGATGGACGTGAAGAGCGCCGAGCTGACCAAGTACGCCGCCAACGCCATGCTGGCGACCAAGATCAGCTTCATCAACGAGATGGCGGGCCTGGCCGAGCGTCTGGGCGCCGACATCGAAGCCGTGCGCCGCGGCATCGGCAGCGACCCGCGCATCGGCTACCACTTCATCTACCCTGGCGTCGGCTACGGCGGCAGCTGCTTTCCCAAGGACGTCAAGGCCATCATCCACACCGCGCACTCGGTCGGTTTCGCGCCTGAGGTCCTGCTGGCGGTGGAGCGCCGCAACGCCGCCCAGCGCGAAGTGCTGGCCGAGCGCATCAGCCGGCACTACGGCGGCAGCCTGCAGGGCAGGACCATCGCCGTCTGGGGCCTGGCCTTCAAGCCGGATACCGACGACATGCGCGAGGCGCCCAGCCGCAACCTGCTGCAGGCACTGTGGGCCGCCGGCGCGAGGGTGCGAGCGCACGATCCGGTGGCCATGGATGAGGCGCGCCGCATCTTCGGCGAGCGCGCCGATCTCGAGCTGTGCGACACCCCGATGCAGGCGCTCGAAGGTGCCGATGCGCTGGCGATCGTGACCGAATGGAAGATCTTCCGCGCGCCCGACTTCGGCCAGATGGCGCGCCTGCTGAAGGATCGGCTGGTCTTCGACGGCCGCAATCTGTACGAACCGGCGGTGGTCGCGCGCCACGGCCTGAGCTACGAGTCGATCGGCCGGCCGACCGCATCCGCCACGCCGGCCGGCGGCTGAAACGCCAGACGGCATCCGCCGGCTGGGCAGCGCGGCAGCCGGCCGACGCAAAAAAACGTCCGTGGTGGCGCTTGCCACTTGCTAAAGTGCGCGCCATGAAACCCCTGCCGCGCCAGCTCTTCAGCCCCGAACACGAGGCCTTCCGCGACCAGGTGCGGCGCTTCTGCGAGCGCGAGATCGCCCCGCACCACGCCGCCTGGGAAGATGCCCACGGCGTGCCGCGCGACGTCTGGCGGCGTGCTGGCGACAACGGCCTGCTGTGCTGCTGGCTGCCGGAAGACCTGGGCGGCCCCGGCGCCGACCTGCTGTTCGACTTCATCGTCAGCGAGGAACTGGGCCGCATCGGCGCCACCGGGCCGGGCTTTCCGCTGCATTCGGTGATCGTCGCGCCCTACCTGGCGGCGCACGGCAGGCCGGAGCTGCAGCAGGCGCTGCTGCCGGCCATGGTGCGCGGCGAGCGCATCGCGGCGATTGCCATGACCGAGCCCGGCACCGGCAGCGACGTGGCCGCGATCCGCACGCAGGCACGGCGCGAGGGCGAGCACTACCTGCTGAGCGGCCAGAAGACCTTCATCACCAATGGCCACCACGCCGACGTCATCGTGGTCGCCTGCAAGACCGATCCCGACCAGGGCGCGCGTGGCGTGTCGCTGCTGGTCGTCGAGGGCGACATGCCCGGCTTCAGTCGCGGGCGCAAGCTGCGCAAGATCGGCCAGCACGCACAGGACACCGCCGAGCTGTTCTTCGACAACGTGCGCGTGCCCGCCAGCCACCTGCTGGGCGAGGAGGGCCAGGGCTTCAAGTACCTGATGCAGAAGCTGGCGCAGGAGCGCCTGCTGGTCAGCGTGCAGTGCCAGGCGCGCGCCGAGGCCGCGCTGCAGTGGACGCTGGACTACGTGCAGGAACGCCAGGCCTTCCGCCAGCGCCTGGCCGACTTCCAGAACACGCGCTTCAAGCTGGCCGCCGTGGCCACCGACATCGCCGCCGGCCGCGCCTACTGCGATCAGCTGATCGCGCAGCACCTGGCGGGCGAACTGGATGCGGTGGGCGCCGCCGCCGGCAAGCTGTGGCACAGCGAATTGCTGGGCCGCGTGACCGACGAGTGCCTGCAGCTGTTCGGCGGCTACGGCTACATGGCCGAGTACCCGATCGCGCGCGCCTGGGCCGACGCGCGCGTCGAGCGCATCTACGCCGGCACCTCCGAGATCATGAAGGAGATCGTGGCGCGCCAGTTGCTGGACGAGCGCCGGTCCTGACGGCGCGCATCTGGCACATCCCCGCGAGGCTCGATCAGGACGGCTCGGGCTGCCGCGCGCCATCCGCGCGCGCTGCCGGCCCGGCCAGCCAGCCGATCAGCCAGCCGATGAAGCCACCGATCGCCAGCCAAACCATCCACCGGCCGGCATCGTATTGCGCCGACTGCAGGTAGCTGTTGCACACGCGCACCGGCGCCGCGATGTAGAGCCACCCGAGCACGGCCAGCATGCTCAGCAAGTTGGTCCAGACGAAGCCGCGCGCGATCGGGCCGAGCCGCTCCCAGGCCAGCGCCAGCGGCGCGCCGACCAGCAGCGGCAGGCTGACGAACTTGGCCAGCTCAGCCGCCGGATCGCCGAGTGCCGCATCCAGCGCGCGCGGCAGCATCCAGTAGCTCGACGCGAAGCCGGCCAGCAGCACCAGCGGCCAGGGCCCACCCAGCCTGCGGCACAGGCGCTCGCGACGCGCGGGTGGCAGGCCGCGCGCCGCGACGAAGCCCATGGCGGCCAGCAGGGGCATCTGCACCAGCATGTGGGTCGTCATCGAGGCCTCCAGCCACGCGCGCGGCGCGGGCAAGGCCAGCAGCGCCACGATCGCTGCGGTCAGCAGCACCCGGCGGCGCCCCGGGGCACGCAGCGCCTGAAACCACGATCCCGGCGTCATGGCTGGGGCGCCAGCGCAGCGATGAAATCGCGCGGTGCCTCGATGTCGCTGATGCGCACCAGGCGGCCGCTGCGATCGAGCAGGTGGATGGCGGCGTTGTGCTCGTAGCCGCCCAGTCCGTCCGGCACCACGACCACCCCGAAGGCGTGCAGCAACTCGGTGGTCTGGCTGGGATCACGTGGCCGCGCCACGCGCCAGCGCTCGCCGTCGGCACCCTGGCGCGCCGCCCACTCGCGCAGCGCCGCCAGGTCGTCGTTCAAGGGATCGAAACTGATCGACAGCAGTGCGACCTCACGGCCCAGCGCGCCGGCCGGCAAGCTGTCACCGATCTGCTTGAATGCCGCGCCCAGGCTGCGGCAGACCGAGTCGCAGCGCACGTAGATGAACTCCAGCGCCAGCTGCCGGCCGCGATAGTCCGCCAGCGTGAATGGGCGCCCGTGCTGATCCTCCAGCACCACCTGCGGGATCGGACGCGGATGGCGCAGCACCTCGACGCGGCGCGCGGTCTCGGCGGTAAAGGCGCGAAAGCCGTCGGTGGCCCAGCTGAACACCACCGTCGCGGCCAGGATGACCGAAACCGAGGCGATCAGCGCCCGGATCACGCAGCGTGGCGCACCAGCGTGACGCGCGGTGCGTCCCGGGTCGCCGCCCGCACCCGGAGCAGGAAGCGCACGATGAAGATGGCCGACGCGATCACCACCAGCGAGGCGAACACCACCGCGATGCGGCTGAGCGGCACCCATTCCGGCAGGTGCGCGGCGTAGCGGCGCGCCACGCTGGTCTTGCCCGAGAACAGAAAGCCCAGGATCAGCCCGCCGCCGCCGATCGCGAACACCGTCAGCGCCGCGTTGTCGAGCAAGGTGTCGGCGCCGTCGCGCCCGGTCTTGCCGATGAAGTAGATGAAGCCGAACAGCATCGCGATCACGCCCAGCAGCGTGTAGGTGTGGAAGTGCCCCGGCACCCACAGCGTGTTGTGCATCACGTAGTTGACGCCGATGGTGCCGTCGATGAAGGCCGGAATGGCGCCGGCGGCCCAGCCGCACAGCGACAGCAGCAGCAGGCGCGAGGCGACGTCCCACTTGATGCCCGAGCGGTAGACGATCATCAGGCCGCCGTAGGCGGTCACCACCAGCACCGGGAAGGTGTTCAGGTAGCCGACGATGTGGCCCATGGCCAGCATCCACCTGGGCATCACCCCGTCCATCAGCAGGTGGTGCGGGTAGATGATCAGCACCAGGATCATCGACGCCGACCAGGAGGCCAGGAAGGCCTTGTTGGCCTTCCATGGCCGCTGCGTGTAGCGCGGCAGCAGCTCGTAGACGGCGATCACCGCCATGTAGATGGTGGCGTTGATGAACACGTGGCCGAAGAAGTAGATCAGGTTCTTGGCCAGCAGCGCGTCGATGTTGAAGCCCGGCGCGTACAGGTTGATCAGCATCATCACCAGGATGGTGGCGCCGGCCACCAGCCCGGCGATGTTGACCACCGTGACCATGCCCGAGGCCACCACCGCCGGCGGCGGCGCCTTGCCGTCGTCCCTGCCGAACAGCTGCGGCCAGCCCATGACGCGGCCGAAGCTGCCGTAGCGCGCGATCAGCGCGCGGCCGACGTCCAGGTGCAGCAGCAGAAAGCCGACGCCGATGGTCAAGAGCCCGGCCAGGAACAGCGCCGCCGCGCCGGGTCCCCACATGCCCATCGACTTGCCCGGCAGCGGATACAGGAAGGTCCAGGCGCCCTGGAAACGCCCGCCCAGCACGCCCAGCAGGATCAGCACCACGCCGAGCAGGAACAGGCCCAGGTTGGCCTGGAAGATGCGCTCCGAGACGTCGGCGTACTGGCTGACGAAATGCCACATGATGGCCGCGCCGCCGATCGCCGCCACGCCGACCATGCCGACGCCGTGCAGCGTCATCAGCTGGTAGAACCACACCGGCCCCATCTGCGCGATCTGGCCCTGTTCGGCGCGCATCAGCCAGCCGAACATCATCATCAGCAGCAGCACGGCCACGGCGGCGACCAGTTGCGCCACCACCACCGGGCGCGCGCCCTGGTCGAGCGGCGGATTGCGGGTATCGACGAGGTCTGCCATGTCTGCTCCTTCAGCGCGCCACCACCTGGATGTCGGAAATCATGCCGTGGTGCGCGGTGCCGCAGTACTCCATGCACAGCGCCTTGTAGGTGCCCGGCTGGTCGAAGGTGTACTGCAGTCGGTTGGTGTAGCCCGGCATCGACTGGATCTGCGCCACCAGCCGCAGGTTCTGGTCGTAGAGGCCGAAGCCGTGGTTGACGTCGGCGCTGGCGACCCTGAACAGCACCGTATCGCCGACCTGGAATTCGGTCTTGCTGATTTCCCAGCGCCACTGATAGCCGACCACGTCGACCACGTGATCGGCCCTGGTCTCGGCCTGGGCGTCCGGGTAGGGCATGTCGCGCAGCAGATACAGCCCGGTCGGGATCAGCGTCACCACCAGCAGCCAGAAAAACTTGGTGCGCAGGCTGTAGGCGCGGTCCTTGAGCGGCGTGTAGTCTTCCTGGCGCTGCTGCGAACGCGCGTAGACGAACATGAACATCAACAGGATCAGGCTCATCAGCACGAGCGAGATCAGCCAGACTGCTTCTTGTTGAACCATCGAGCCCTCCAGCAAGCCGCGACGGCTACCCCACGTCAACCGTCGATCCAGGGTATCGCGATCGGTCGTCGTGCGCGAGAACCTCTACTGCCGGCACGCGTGGGTGCGACGCGGGGCCATCCTATTCCTCTTTCAGGGAATCGCCACACACTTAAACCCCACCCATCGTGCGGTTTTCGAGTCGATGACCCGCTCCCCTCCACGCTCGGCACGCGTGCGCGCGGCCGGGCGGCCGGCCACCTCGCCGGGACGGCGTCAGCACGTTACAGCGGGTGCGTCACCAGCCGGAAATCCGGGTCCTCGGGGTAGGCCTTGACCTCGAAGCCCAGGCTGCGCATCAGCTTCAGCATGCCGTTGTTCTGCGTCAACACCAGGCCGATGATTTCCTGCAGGCCCTTCTCGCGCGCGACCTCCATGATGCTGAGCATCATGCGCGTGCCCAGGCCCTGGCCGGCGTAGGCGTCGTCGACCACCAGCGAGAACTCGCAGCTGTTCTGGTCCGGGTTGGTGATGTAGCGCGA
>CAZHSD010000015.1:53215-79849 GCA_964534975.1 uncultured Ottowia sp.
TCGGTCATGTTGGAGACGAAGCGGAAGTAGCGCGACTCCGGCGTCAGGCGCTTCATCATGTCCTGCAGCATCTGGGCATCGTCGGGGTGGATCGGCCGCACCGTGTACTCGCCGCCACCGCGCAGCGGCCACACCTGCTCGTAGCGCTGCGGGTAGGGCAGGATCGACAGGTGACCGTACTTGCCGGCACGGCCGGGCGAGGTCTGCATCGCCGGACCGATGACGATGCGCGCATCGACCGCCACCACGCCATGCTGGTCGACGATGATCGGGTTGATGTCCATCTCGCGCAGCTGCGGCAGCTCGCACACCATCTCGGACACCCGCAGCAGCACCTGCTCCAGCGCCGCCATGTCGACCGCCGGCGCACCGCGCCACTCCGCCAGGGTCTCGTGCACGCGCGAGCGCTCGATCAGGCGCCGCGCCAGGAACTGGTTGAGCGGCGGCAGCTCCATCGCGTGGTCGTGGATCAGTTCGATCATGGTGCCGCCGGCACCGAAGGCGATCACCGGCCCGAACGGGTCGTCGGTGACGACCCCGATGTACAGTTCGCGCCCGCGCCGCTTGCGCGCCATGGCCTGCACGGTGACGCCGTTGATGCGCGCGTCAGGCTTTTTCTCGCGCACCGCGGCCATCATGTCCTGCCAGATGTCGCGCACCGCGGTGGCGTTCATCACGTTCAGCGCCACGCCGCCGACGTCGCTCTTGTGGCTGATGTCGGGCGAGTCGATCTTCAGCGCGACGGGATAGCCGATCTGGCTGGCGATCATCATCGCTTCGTTGGCGCTGCGCGCCAGCAGGGTCTGCGTGACCGGAACATGGAAGGCCGCCAGCAGCGCCTTGGACTCCATCTCGGTCAGCACCTTGCGGCGCTCGGTCAGCACGCTCTCGATCAGCAGGCGCGCGCCTTCGACGTCGGGCGCGGCCAGATTGGACAGCGGCGGCGGCGTCTGCTGCAGCAGCTGCTGGGCCTGGTAGAAACTGGCGATGTTGCCGAACGCGCCCACCGCAGCCTCCGGCGTGCGAAAACTGGGAATCTGCGCCTCGGCCAGTGCGTGGCGCGCCGAGGTCACCGAGGAGTCGCCCATCCAGCAGGCCACCAGCGGCTTGCTCATCCGGGGCCGGATCTGCACCAGCTGCTGCGCCACGCCCTCGGGGTCGCCCTCGAACTTGGGTGAATAGATGACCAGCACGCCATCGAGCTGCCGGTCCTTGGCGGCCGCCTCCAGCGCGGCGCCGTAATGCTCGGCGGTGGCGAACTCGGTCAGGTCCATCAGGTCGGCCAGCGAGGCTGCTGCAGGCAGCAACGGCGCCAGCGCGCGCGCGCTATCGGCCGACAGCGTGCCCAGTTGCAGGTTCAGTTCGTTCACGTAATCGGCCGCCAGCACGCCGGGACCGCCGCCGTTGGTGATGATGCCCAGGCGCTTGCCCACCGGGCGGTAGCGCGAGGCCAGGCACTTGGCGGCCGAGAACAGCTCGACGAAGGAGCGCACGCGCACCGCGCCGGCGCGGCGCAATACGGTATCGAACACCTCGTCGCTGCCGACGATGGCGCCGGAATGCGTTTGCGCGGCCACGTTGCCGTCGTCCTTGCGCCCGGCCTTGAGCACCACCACGGGCTTGGTGTTGGCAGCGGCGCGCAGCGCACTGGTGAAGCGCCGCGCATTGGCGATGCCCTCCATGTAGACCACGACACCTTGCGTGTGGCGATCGTTGGCCAGGTAGTCGAGCACCGCCCACAGGCCGACCTGGGTATGGGCGCCGAGCGAGATCACGCTGGAAAAACCAACCCGGTTCTGGCGCGCCCAGTCCAGGATCGAGGAAGTCAGCGCACCCGATTGCGACACCAGCGCCAGCTGCCCCGGCGCCGCCAGCTCGCCGGCCGAGCTGGCGTTGAGCTGCAGCAGCGGGCGCTGGAAGCCCTGGCTGTTCGGCCCCAGCAGCCAGAAGCCGTGACGCTGCGCGATGCGGTGCATCTCCTGCGACTTGACCTGGCCGATGCTGCTGGACAGCACCAGCGCGGCCTTGACCCGGATGCGTCCGGCCAGCTCCAGGGCCGGCAGGATTTCGTCCTCGGGCAACGCAATGACGGCCAGGTCGGCGCGCGCCTGCGCCAGATCGCCCAGCGTGCCGGTGGTGTGCACGTCCAGCGGCACCACCGGGCCCTTGAACGGCTGCGTCGCCATGTGCGCCAGCAGCGCACGTGCCTGCGGCGTCTGCTGCTCCGGCGCGTCCTGCGGACCGGTGAACAGGACGATCGATTGCGGTTCGAACAACGGGGTGAGGTAATGCTTGTCCATGGTCAAGAGCTTCAGGCCAGCCGAAAGTCGGCGCAGCACCGATTCTCGCCGCAGACGATGACGGCTTGCCGTCGGCGTCGGTGCCGGCGAAAAGCGCAATGGCAGCACTGGCGCACGGCCTCGAGTCCGCGGCGCCAACCACGGCGTCAGGCACCAGGAGAGTCTGGGCGACGTCACCAAGGCGCGCACGCAAATCAGGCGCGGCTTCGGCACGCACTGTCGCCGGGATGCGATTGATCAGATCGCCTTGGGCACCGACAAAGCCTCCAGCGCCGGCGTCAGCGCCGACGGGGCGGTCCGTCGGTCGACGATGAGCGCATTGCCGATACCCCGCGGGGCATTGGTCAGGCACCGGCACGGACGGCGGCCTGAGCCAGCGATGGCGTGCCGGCAGCCGCCACCGCCTTCGCTTCAGGCACGCACCATCGTCATGGCTTCTTGACCGCGGCAGGGACCGGCTTGTCCGTCGCGCCGCCGAAGGTGGCTCCGTTGACGGTCAGACCGGCTTCGGAAAAGCGCGCCGCATTTTTCTCGCCCACGCCCTTGACGCGCTGGATGAAGTCGCCCCAGTCCTTGAAAGCACTTTTCTGCCGTTCTTCGACGATCTGGGCCGAGGTGCTCGGGCCGATGCCCTTGATGCCCTCCAGCTCGGCAGTGGACGCCTTGTTCACATCAACCGCCGCAAACGAGATCGCGGCGTGGAGCAGGGCCAGGGTGGCCAGCAACTTTTTGATCATGGCAGGATTCCTCCGTGTAAATGGACAGGCCAGCGCAATGCGCCGGTAAACGGGTAAACCAATGGCGGCGCACCGAAACCCAAAGCGCCGAAGGTCAGCTTAAGAGCGGAACCGATGACCAGCGTCCTCTTTCCAGATGACACGTCGGCGTTGCCCGGCGGCCTGGCGTGCGCCATGTCGGCGCGACGGATGGCGCGCGCGTTGAAGGGTTTGCGCTTCCTGTCACTGCCTTGATCAAGAATCCGCCCATGCACCGCCTGATCCCATCCTTGCTGGCCGTAGCCGTTTCGAGCCTGCTGGCGGTCGCGCCGGCGCAGGCGCTGGCGGATGACGCGCTCGAACGCCTGCTGGACGATGGCGCGCTGGAGCGCAGCGTCGCCAGCGCCCTGGCCGGCATCGATCTCGATGCGTTGCTGCTGGGCTTCACGTCCGCTGCGCAGGCCGCTGCCGACGGCCAGCCGGTCGACCCCGCGCAAACCGATCTGTGGCGTGCGCAGATCGACCAACAGATGGCAGCTTCGGGACCGCAGCTGGCGCAGGCCGCCGCCGGCATTCTGGTGCCGGCCCTGCAGCAGTTGCGCACCGAACTTGGGCGCGAGCTGGCCGCCATCGAACGCGATTGACGCCGGCTGCACAGCGCCGCCGAACCCGGGCGCCGGGACTGAGACAATCGGGGCATGAGCTTCGCCCCTTTGCACAACGACACCTTCCTGCGTGCCTGCCTTGGCCAGGCCACGGACCACACCCCCGTCTGGCTGATGCGCCAGGCTGGCCGCTATCTGCCTGAATACTGCGCCACACGCGCTCGAGCCGGCAGTTTCATGGGTCTGGCCACCAACGTGGACTACGCCACCGAGGTCACGCTGCAGCCGCTGGAGCGTTATCCGCTGGACGCATCGATCCTGTTTTCCGACATTCTCACGGTGCCCGACGCCATGGGTCTGGGCCTGAGCTTCCAGCAGGGCGAGGGCCCGAAGTTCGAGCACGTGGTGCGCGACGAGGCGGCGGTGGCGCGGCTGGCGGTGCCCGACATGAACCGGCTGCGCTACGTGTTCGACGCCGTCGCCTCGATCCGCAAGGCGCTGAACGGCCGGGTGCCGCTGATCGGCTTTTCCGGCAGCCCCTGGACGCTGGCCTGCTACATGGTCGAGGGCGGCGGCAGCGACGACTACCGCCAGGTCAAGACCTTGATGTACGCACGCCCGGACCTGATGCACCGGGTGC
The DNA here is from genome assembly GCA_964534975.1 of uncultured Ottowia sp. Classification (GTDB taxonomy): domain Bacteria; phylum Pseudomonadota; class Gammaproteobacteria; order Burkholderiales; family Burkholderiaceae_C; genus Ottowia. The sequence goes on from CAZHSD010000015.1 coordinate 57,477, forward strand.
TCGCCGTCAACGCCGACGCCGTGGCGCAGTACCTCAACGCCCAGATCGATGCCGGTGCGCAGGCGGTGATGGTGTTCGACAGCTGGGGCGGCGTGCTGGCCGACGGCGCCTTCCAGGAGTTCAGCCTGGCGTACACGGCGCGCGTGCTGCGCCAACTCAAGCGCCAGGGCGAAGGCGGCGCCACGGTGCCACGCATCGTCTTCACCAAGGGCGGCGGCCTCTGGGTGGGCGAGATGACCGAACTCGATTGCGACGTGCTGGGCATGGACTGGACCATGAACCTGGGCCGTGCCCGGGCGATTCTGGCGCACGCCAGCGCGCTGCCACCGGCCGCCGGCGATGACCGGTGCGCCAAACCGACCGCGCTGCAGGGCAACATCGACCCCAATGTGCTGTTTGCGCCGCCCGAGGCCATTCGCGCCCAGGTGCGCGGCGTGCTCGACAGCTTCGGCGTGCCGCACCGGGACGCGGCGCAGGCGGGCATCACCCACATCTTCAATCTCGGCCACGGCATCAGTCAGTTCACGCCGCCCGAGCACGTGACACACCTGGTCGACGAAGTGCACCGCCATTCGCGCCAGTTGCGGCTGACTTGAAAACGCCTTGAGTAGGACGGTGCCTACGCAGATCGGGCGCCCAAGTCAAGCGGTCCGACATCGTGAAAACCCCGAAAAAAACGTCCGGAACACTTGACTTATGCACAAAAACCGGTCCGCGGTCGCGGCTGGAACGCATGCGACCGGCCTCTTGCTACAAAACGCGGAGCGATCGCAAGTCATTGATTCATATAAACTTTAATTCCTGCACGTTTGGCGGGCAATGCAAGGGAAGCCTTGATTTTTAAGGCCTGCCGGCAGATGACCGAGGTTTTTCAACAAAGTTATCCACAGAATTTGGGCATGATGCCGGTTTGGCCGTTGAATCAATGACTTAAGGCTCGAAGTGCAAGTGATCCTGAGGTCCGAGACCCGCATCGAGCGGCCATGACCCACTGGCTGGCGGTCGCGGTCCCCACGCCGGCACACAGCGGCCTGGACGAGTTGCTCACTTATTGCCACGATCTGCCGCTGGCGGCCGGCAGCATCGTGCGGGTGCCGCTGGGCAAGCGTGAACTGCTGGGCGTGGTCTGGGGCCCGGCGGCGGCGCCCGGCGACGCACTGCGGCCGCAGGTGCGGGCGGTGACAGGCACCTTCGATCAACTCAGCCCGCTGCCAGACGATTGGCGCGAGCTGATCGCCTTCGTCGCGCGCTACTACCAGCGCGGCCTCGGCGAGGTGGCGCTGGCGGCGCTGCCGCCGCAATTGCGCGCGCTGGACGGCAGGCAGCTCGCCCGGCGCCTGCAACGGGCGCCGGCCAAGGCGTCAGCCGCGATGGCGGCGGCAACCACGGTGCCACCGCCGCTGTCACCCGACCAGGCGGCGGCGCTTGAGCGCATCGAGGCCGAGCCCGGACCCTTCCTGCTGTTCGGCGCCACCGGCAGCGGCAAGACTGAGATCTACATGCAGGCGGTGCAGCGGCTGCTGGCGCGCGATCCGCAAGCCCAGGCGCTGGTGCTGGTGCCCGAGATCAATCTGACGCCTCAGCTCGAAGCGCGCTTTGCCGGGCGCTTTGGCGCCGCCGCCTGCGTCGCCTTGCACAGCGGGCTGACGCCGGCGCAGCGCCTGGCCGCCTGGCTGGCCGCCCACACCGGTCGCGCGCGCATCGTGCTCGGCACCCGGGTGGCGGTGCTGGCCTCGCTGCCGCAACTCAAGCTGATCGTGGTCGACGAGGAACATGACGCCAGCTACAAGCAGCAGGAAGGCGCGCGCTACTCGGCACGCGACTTGGGCCTGTACCGCGGCAAGCTGCTGGGTGCCAAGGTGGTGCTGGGCTCGGCCACACCGTCGCTGGAAAGCTGGCATGCCAGCACCCCGGCCGCAGATGGCGGCGCCGGGCGCTACCTACGACTGGACATGCCGCGGCGCATCGGCGCCGACGGCGACGCCGGCCTGCCGCGCGTGCGGCGCGTGGACATGACGCAGCAGCCCCGCGGCACGCTGATCGCACCGCCGCTGCTGGCAGCCATCCAGCAGCGCGTGGGGCGCGGCGAGCAGACGCTGCTGCTGCTCAATCGGCGCGGCTGGGCACCGGTGCTGCACTGTCCCGACTGCGGCTGGCACAGCGAATGCCCGCACTGCAGCGCCTACCGCGTGTTCCACAAGATCGACCACACGCTGCGCTGCCACCACTGCGGCTTCGCCCAGCGCGTGCCGCGCGCCTGCCCGGATTGCGGCAACCTGGACATTGGCACCATCGGCCGGGGCACCGAGCAGCTGGAGGAACGCCTGGGCGAACTGCTGGCCGATGTCACGCGCCCGGATGGAAAACCGGCGCGCATCGCGCGCATCGACGCCGACGCCGCGCGCGGCAGCGCCCAGCTGGAGGCGCGGCTGGCCCAGGTGCACGCCGGCGAGGTCGATGTGCTGGTCGGCACGCAGATGATCGCCAAGGGCCACGACTTCCGGCGCGTCACGCTGGTCGCCGCGGTGCAGCCCGACACGCCGCTGTTCTCCAGCGACTTCCGCGCACCGGAACGCCTGTTTGCGCTGCTGATGCAGGCGGCCGGCCGCGCCGGCCGCGATCCGGCCACCAGCGGTCGCAGCGAGATGTGGTTGCAGACCCAGCACCCGCAGCATCCGCTGTACGTGGCACTGAAGGCGCACGATTACCCCGGTTTTGCCGCCCGGCAACTGGCTGAGCGCCAGCAGGCCGGCCTGCCGCCCTACAGCCACCTGGCGCTGCTGCGGGCCGAGGCGCGCAGCCAGGACGTGGCGCAGGCCTTTCTGGCCGCGCTCGCGCAGGCCGCGCAAGCCGAACTGAGCGCCGACCATGTGCTGGCGGCGGCACTCACCCACGTCCATTGGTACCCGCCGGTGCCGCTGGCGGTACAGCGCGTGGCCCGCATCGAGCGCGCGCAGATGCTGCTGGAGAGCCGTTCGCGCACAGCACTGCAGCGCGTGCTGGCGGCCTGCCAGCCGCTGCTGCACCGGCTACGCGCCGAGCCGGCGCACCGTGGCCTGCTGCGCTGGTCGGTGGACGTCGATCCGCTGGCGGTGTGAGCATGGACCGCGGATGCGGCCTTGTCCGACAGCCGGCGCCGGCCGGGCCGCCTACAGTGGTAAGGTGCTGGCGGGCACATCGCACGGTGTGCCCGCCGGTTGCATCCGTCAACCCGGTGCGCAAGACATCATCCGCCATGCGCTACCGTTCGTAAGAGGAACACCAAATGAAGCGACTGCTCGCCCTGCTTGCCCTGTCCAGCGTCTTTGTCCTGCCCGCCGCGGGACAGATGACGCCCGCCGAGACCAATCTCGACCAGAGTGCGGCGCGGATGGAACGGCGCAACGCCCAGCCCGGCCAGTTGACCGCAGTCAGCCCCGATCAGGCCATGACCAACGCACTGCAGCGCTGCGCCAGCCTGCCGGCCTTCTACAAGACCGACTGCGAGGCACGCGTGCGCGGCCAGGGCCAGGTATCCGGCAGCGTGATCGGTGGCGGCCTGGTCAAGGAGTCGGTCACCACCATGCCCAAGACCGAACTGGACGCCATGATCCAGAGTCATCAGCCGATGACGCTCCCGGCGCCGCGCAACTGAGCGTCCCTCCGAGACGGTCGGACGCCGTGACCACGGCGGCGTGGGGCGCTGGCGCGGTCAAGCCACCAGCGCCACCACCACCGAGAAACTGAAGAACGCCGCCGCCGTCGACCACAGGATCACGCGCGCCACGCGGCCGTTGTCGGCGCCGAAGCGCTCGGCCAGCAGGGACACGTTGCTGGCCGATGGCAGGGCGGCGGTCAGCACCAGCGGCGCCAGCATCGCCGCCGGCAGCCAGCCGGTGCGCACCGCCAGCGTGCCGAAACCCCAGATCAGCGCCGGGTGCAGCAGCAGTTTGGTCAATGAGATCGTGCCCACGTCGCGCAGCGGCGCTGGCCGCTCACCCAGCGCTCGCACCTGATGCTGCGAGCGCGCCAGCACCGCGCCGATGGTGAACAGCGCCACCGGCGAGGCGGCATCGGCCAGCAGTTGCACCGTCTTGCCAAGCGGCGACCACAGCTGGAACCCGACCGCCCCCGCCAGCGCGCCCAGCAGGATCGACCACGGCATCGGATTGCGCAGCATGCCCTGCAGCGCGCGCCCGACCGCCTTGGCGGCGCCGTGCTCGTCGGCCGCGCCCCATTGCGACAGACCGATGCACAGCGAGGTGGTCAGCACCAGGTCGATCAGCAGCGTCGCCATCACCGGCCCGACCGCGCCCTCACCCAACAGCGCCAGGATCAGCGGCACGCCCATGAAGCCGGAATTGGGGAAGGTCGCCACCAGCGCGCCCATCGCCGCGTCCGGCCAGGCGGCGCCCAGGCGCCGCGCGCGGCCGGCGCTGAGCGCCACGATCAGGCCCGCACCACCCAGCCACAGCAGCGCCACCGCCGGGCTGAACAGCTGCATCAGCGGCGTGCTGCTGCCGAACTGGTACAGCATGCAGGGCAGCGCGAAGTACAGCACGAACATGTTCAGCCCCGGCACCGCGTCCAGCGGCAGCAGGCGCGAGCGCGCCGCCAGGTAGCCGCACAGCACGAGAGCGAAGAACGGAAAGGTGACGACCAGGATGTCGCGCACGGAAAGCTGCCGGAACAATGGGTGGACGAAACGTGGCGCGCATCATGCCATGCAGCCCGGTCAACCGGGCTCGGGCTAAGATGCTGCCTTGTCCGCGTCCGCCTTGTCGCCCCCCAGCCTCAACCTCGCCCAGCAGGACGCCGTGCAGCACCTGCGCGGCCCGTGCCTGGTGCTGGCCGGCGCCGGCTCGGGCAAGACGCGTGTCATCACGCACAAGATCGCGCGCCTGATCCAGGCCGGCACCGAGCCGCGCCGCATCGCCGCCATCACCTTCACCAACAAGGCCGCCGCCGAGATGCGCGAGCGCGCGCGGGAGCTGGTCGGCAAGCCCGCCGGCGAAGTGCTGATCTGCACCTTCCATGCCCTGGGCGTGCGCCTGCTGCGCGACGACGGCGCGGCGCTGGGCCTGAAGTCGCAATTCAGCATCCTGGACAGCGACGACGCCCTGGCCCTGATCAAGGACTGCGGCGCCACCACCGACCTGGCCACGGCGCGCCAGTGGCAATGGGCCATCAGCCGCTGGAAAAACGCCGGGCTGGACGCCGCCGCCGCACTGGCCCAGGCCACCAGCGAGGGCGAGCACCAGGCCGCGCAGTTGATGGCGCGCTACCAGGAACGCCTGGCCGCCTACCAGAGCGTCGACTTCGACGACCTGATCGGCCTGCCGCTGCGCATGCTGCAGAAACATGAGCAGGTCGCGCAGAAATGGCAGGCGCGGCTGGCGCATGTGCTGGTGGACGAATACCAGGACACCAACGCCACCCAGTACGCGCTGATGAAACTTCTGGTCGGCAGCGCCGGCCATTTCACCGCCGTCGGCGACGACGACCAGAGCATCTACGGCTGGCGCGGCGCCACGCTGGACAACCTGAAACGCCTGCCGCAGGATTTCCCCCAACTCAAGATCATCAAGCTGGAGCAGAACTACCGCTCGACTGCCGCCATCCTGTGCGCCGCCAACAACGTGATCGGGCCGAACCCCAAGCTGTTTCCCAAGCGCCTGTATTCCGAGCTGGGCGAGGGCGAGCCGGTGCGCGTGCTCGAATGCGACCACGAGGCGCACGAGGCCGAGCGCGTCGTGGCGCGCATCCAGTCGCTGCGCCAGACCTCGCCGCACCAGGCCTGGCGCGACTTCGCCGTCCTGTATCGCGCCAACCACCAGGCCAGGGCGTTCGAGCAGGCGCTGCGGCGCGCGCAGATTCCCTACAAGGTCTCGGGCGGCCAGAGCTTCTTCGACCGCGCCGAGATCAAGGACCTGTGCGCCTGGCTGCGCCTGTGGGTCAACGAGGACGACGATCCGGCGTTCCTGCGCGCCGTCACGACGCCCAAGCGCGGCATCGGCCACCAGACATTGGCGCAGCTGGGCGAGTTCGCCGCCCGCTCGCGCCTGTCGCTGTTCGGCGCGCTGTTCGCGCATTCGCTGGCCGCCGCGCTGCCGGGACGCGCCGTCGGCAGCCTGCACGAGTTCGGGCGTGAACTGAACGAACTGCGTTACCGCGCCGGGCACACCGTGGGCCACGAGGCGGCACGCGCCTTTCTGGCCGGCTGGCTGAAGGCGATCGACTACGAGCAGCATCTGGTCGACAGCAGTGACACCGAACCCCAGGCCGCGGCACGCTGGGCCAATGTGCTGGAGTTCTGCGACTGGATGGCGGCACGCTGCGGCGGCCAGATCGACGATGGGGCGGACGTCACTGTGTCGCAGGAGCGCAAGAGCCTGCTCGAGGTGGCGCAAACCATCTCGCTGATCTCCACCCTGAACGAGCGCGAGCAGGACCCGGACGTGGTGACCCTGTCCACGCTGCACGCCGCCAAGGGCCTGGAATGGCGCCACGTGATCCTGGCCGGCGCCAACGAAGGCCTGCTGCCGTTTCGCACCGACGACGAGGCCGACGCCACTCAGCTGGCCGCACGCATCGAGGAAGAACGGCGCCTGATGTACGTCGGCATCACGCGCGCCAGGACCAGCCTGGCGGTGAGCTGGACGCGCCGCCGCAAGAAGGGGCGCGAGATCGTCGCCGCGCAGCCGAGCCGCTTCATTGCCGAGATGGCGCTCGACCAGGCCACGGTGCGCGAAGATCCGCGCGAGAAACTGAAGGCCTTGCGCGCCGAGTTCGCGCGCCGCGCCGCGCAACAGGCCACGCAGGCCGGATACCAAAGCCCATGAGCCCCCACCTCTCCCCGCAACGCCTTGTCCTGTATTCGACCCTTGCCGGCATGCTGGGCGCCTGCGCCCATGCGCCAAGCCAGGACCCTGCCGTGAGCGCACCGACAGCGCCCATGTCCATCGAATGCCCGGACGTCACGCAGCTGCACGCGGCCCAGTTGTATGGCAGCTGGCTGCTCGAGTTGCCGCAGGCTGGACAGCGTGGCACCTTGACGCTGCGCCAGCACCCCGAGTTCAGCGGCAGCCTGCGCGGTGAATTCCACTATGGCGGGCAGCACTCGATTGCTTCCGGTGATGTCGAGGAGGGCGAGTTCAACCTGGACGAGTCACGCGACGGCAAGACACTGCACGCATTCTGGAGCGGCAATCTGGTGCCCAGCGCCTGCGGGGCTGAAATCCGCGGTCGATGGCAGCCGCTGGCCCAACCGGGAAAACCACTCCAGGCAGAAAGCGACTTCGTACTGCGACGCAGTGGCAGCGGCGCACATCGCTGATCAGTGGCTCACAGGCGTGGATTGATCAACGACCGGCGGACATGTCCCACCGTCCTGCTCATCTCAGCGCAGTCACACACGCCGACTGCCTGCGCCTCCGCAAAGCATGCTGGACGTGCGCGTAAGAACGCTAACCCACGGCGCACGGCCTCTATATTGGCGCGAGGTTCGCATCAAGCAGATTACATGAAGTTGGCCGTCCAGTAGAACTGGTATTGCGTCTGGGCGCCATAGCTGCACCCACCGCCCACACGCGTGAACTCCGGCATCATCAGGATCTGGCAGTGAGGCGGGCTCGCCATCCATGAAGAAACTACCTGGGTCGCCGACCTGCTGCCTGCTTGGATTACCTCGCCCCAGGCATAGCCACCGAATCCGGTCATCGAGATACGGGTCGCAGCACTGGAGCCATCCGAGCCGGTATGCGAGAAAAAGTCATTCTGGGCCATGTCATCCGAATGCCCCTGGCTTGCAAGCGCCAACTCACCACTCCACGACAACGCAGGTGCTGCCGGCATCAATTGAGTACCGCAGGTGCGCGCTTGTGCACGTTCCATATTTATCAAAGCCAGCAGATCACTTGAGACGCATGCAACTGGGCTCGTCGGTGCTGGTGCTGGTGCTGGTGCCGGTGCCGGTGCTGGTGCCGGTGCTGGTGCCGGTGCTGGTGTCGGTGCTGGTGCTGGTGCTGGTGCTGGTGCTGGTGCTGGTGCTGGTGCCGGTGCTGGTGCCGGTGCCGGTGCCGGTGCTGGTGCCGGTGCCGGTGCTGGTGCCTGTTCTGGTGTAGAGGCTGGCGCGGGTACCGGGGCTGGTCCCGCCGCGGGCACGGAGTCACCGTCGCCACCACATGCTGCAAGCGCTGAGCAAAGCGCTGCGCAGGTCATCAACAATCCAGTGCGGAGGACAATGTCTTCAAACGAAAAATACATCGAGCAATCCTATCGAACTCCGAATCGGGTCATGCCTACCCCACCAAGCTAGGCCGCTGCAACGAGAGATAAAAAAACCCGGCATGTCAAGTGACATCCGGGTCTTCCATGATCTCAAAACCGTCGCGAGCAATGAGATGGTTGCGCGAGGAGGATTTGAACCTCCGACCTTTGGGTTATGAGCCCAACGAGCTACCAGACTGCTCCATCGCGCGGTAAGCTTAAAATTATAACAGATCAATCGGTCGCTTGTTCGTCGTCGCTGGGCTCGGGGCGATCGACCAGTTCAACGAAGGCCATCGGCGCATTGTCGCCGACACGAAAACCCATCTTCAGGATGCGCGTGTAGCCACCCGGGCGCGCCTGGTAGCGCGGTCCGAGCTCGGTAAACAGCTTGGCCACGCTGGCGTCGTCGCGCAGGCGCGCGAACGCCAGGCGGCGATTGGCGACGCTGTCCTTCTTGGCCAGGGTGATCATCGGCTCGACCACGCGGCGCAGTTCCTTGGCCTTGGGCACGGTGGTCTTGATCGCTTCATGTTCGATCAGCGAGTTCGTCATGTTGCGCAGCATCGCCAGACGATGGGCGCTGGTGCGGTTGAGTTTGCGAAGGCCGTTGCCGTGACGCATGGTGCTTTCCTTTCCTTTATTAACAGGACCGCCGGATCAGGTACGGCCCTTGCACTTGCCGCCAGGCCCTGGCCTTGCGCGGCGACTCTTGATGACGTTAAGCGATCAGCGCTTGTCCAGTCCGGTGGGCGGCCAGTTCTCCAGCTTCATGCCCAGGGTCAGGCCGCGCGAGGCCAGCACTTCCTTGATCTCGTTGAGCGACTTGCGGCCCAGGTTGGGCGTCTTCAGCAACTCGTTCTCGGTGCGCTGGATCAGGTCGCCGATGTAGTAGATGTTCTCGGCCTTCAGGCAGTTGGCCGACCGCACCGTCAACTCCAGCTCGTCGACCGGGCGCAGCAGGATCGGATCGAAGCTGGCGGCGCCGCCGCGCTGCGCCGGCTCGCTGAAGGCAGCCAGCTCGCTGCCCTCCAGCTGGGCGAACACCGCCAGCTGCTCGACCAGGATCTTGGCCGATGAACGCACGGCGTCTTCGGCCGTGATGGTGCCGTTGGTCTCGATCTCCATCACCAGCTTGTCGAGGTCGGTGCGCTGTTCGACGCGGGCGTTCTCGACCGCGTAGCTGACGCGCCGGATGGGCGAGAACGAGGCGTCAAGCACGATGCGACCGATCGACTTGGTCGGCTCGTCGGCATAGCGGCGCAGCGTGCCCGGCACGTAGCCGCGGCCCTTCTCGACCTTAATCTGCATGTCCAGCTTGCCGCCCTGCGACAGGTTGGCGATGGTGTGTTCGGGATTGATGATCTCGACGTCGTGCGGGGTCTGGATGTCGGCCGCGGTGACCACGCCCTCGCCATCCTTGCGCAGCGACAGCGTCACCTCGTCGCGGTTGTGCAGCTTGAACACCACGCCCTTCAGGTTCAGCAGGATGTTGACCACGTCCTCCTGCACGCCGTCAATGCTGGAATACTCGTGCAGCACGCCGGCGATCGTCACCTCGGTCGGTGCGTAGCCAACCATCGACGACAGCAGCACGCGGCGCAGCGCGTTGCCCAGCGTGTGACCGTAGCCGCGCTCGAACGGCTCAAGCGTGACCTCGGCCTTGTGGTCCGTGATGGGTTCGACCTTGATCGCTTTGGGTTTCAGCAGTTGGGTTTGCATATTTCCTAGACTTCCTCTCAATACCCCCGGCTCGTTACACCGGTAAGGCTGGTGAAGCGCCAAACCCGCCTCAGGCGGCGGGTCGGAACAAAGAGCGCGCTAAGACTCAAGAATCAGCGCGAGTACAGTTCGACGATCAGCGATTCATTGATGTCGGCGCCGAACTCGTCGCGGTCCGGTACTTTCTTGAACACTCCCTCGGCCTTCTCGGCATTGACCTCGACCCAGGACGGAAAGCCCACCTGGCCGGCCAGCTCCAGCGCTTCCCGCACCCGAGTCTGCTTCTTGGATTTCTCGCGCACCGCCACCTGATCACCGATCTTGACCAGATAGGACGGGATGTTGACCAGTTCGCCGTTCACGGTGACCGCCTTGTGCGACACCAGCTGGCGTGCTTCGGCGCGGGTCGAGCCGAAGCCCATGCGGTAGACCACGTTATCCAGGCGCGTCTCGAGCAGCGACAGCAGGTTGGCACCGGTGTTGCCGCGGCGGCGCTCGGCCTCCTCGAAGTAGCGGCGGAACTGGCGCTCCAGCACGCCGTACATGCGCTTGACCTTCTGCTTCTCGCGCAGCTGCAGGCCGTAGTCGGAGGTGCGCTGGCCCGAGGTGCGGCCATGCTGGCCGGGCTTGGTGTCGAACTTGGCCTTGTCGCTGATCGAGCGGCGGGCGCTCTTCAGGAACAGGTCGGTGCCTTCACGGCGCGAGAGTTTGGCCTTGGGGCCGAGATAGCGTGCCACTTATCTTTTCCTTCGGGTTGTCTGCCCCGGCCGCTTGCCGGGGGAGCCGTCATGCGCATGCGATGGCGGCGGTGGGCTTAAAAAAAAGCAAAAACAAACCAATAAACACAAGGACACGGCATGCGCAGCAATGCCGTGTTGATTCGTCGTTATTGCACCGTGTTGACCCGCCGTCAGATCCTGCGACGCTTCTGCGGCCGGCAGCCGTTGTGCGGCACCGGCGTCACGTCGGCGATCGAGGTGATGCGGATGCCCAGCGCCGCCAGCGCGCGCACCGAGGACTCGCGGCCCGGGCCGGGACCCTTGATCTGCACGTCGACGTTCTTGATGCCCTGCTCCATTGCCGCGCGGCCAGCCGATTCGGAGGCCACCTGGGCCGCGAACGGGGTCGACTTGCGCGAGCCCTTGAAGCCCTGGCCGCCGGAGGAAGCCCAGGACAGGGCATTGCCCTGGCGATCGGTGATGGTGATGATGGTGTTGTTGAACGACGCGTGCACGTGCGCAATGCCGTCCGAGATGTTCTTGCGGACTTTCTTGCGCACGCGCTGGGCGGCGTTGCTGGCGGGTGCTTTGGCCATGTCTTAGCGTTCCTTGATTATTTCTTCAGCGCCTGCGCGGCCCGGCGCGGACCTTTGCGGGTGCGGGCGTTGGTGCGGGTGCGCTGCCCGCGCATCGGCAGGCCGCGGCGGTGGCGGAAACCACGATAGCTGCCGATGTCCATCAGGCGCTTGATGTTCATCGTGGTCTCGCGACGCAGGTCGCCCTCGATGATCAGCTGGCCGATGGCGTCGCGGATCTTCTCCTGGTCGGCGTCGGTCAGATCCTTGATCTTCTTCGAATACGGAATGTCGCAGATCTCGCAGATCTTGCGCGCGCGCGAGCGACCAATGCCGTAGATCGCCGTCAGGCCGATCTCGGCGTGCTTGTGCGGCGGAATGTTGATACCAGCAATACGTGCCATGGCTGTCTAAATCCTTCTCAACTCTTTCAGGCAAGCGCGCGGGTTCAACCCTGGCGCTGCTTGTGGCGCGGGTCGGTGCAGATCACGCGCACCACGCCCTTGCGGCGGATGATCTTGCAGTTGCGGCAGATCTTCTTGACCGATGCTGAAACTCTCATCTCACTCTCCTAAAACTCTCTCGTTTCGCCCACGCCAAACCTGGGTTCTCACTTGGCGCGGAACACGATCCGTGCCCTGCTCAGGTCGTACGGCGTCATCTCCACCGTGACCTTGTCGCCCGGCAGGATGCGGATGTAGTGCATGCGCATCTTGCCGGAGATGTGGCCTAAGACCACGTGCCCGTTTTCCAGCTTGATCCGGAACGTGGCGTTGGGCAGGTTCTCCAGAACCTCGCCCTGCATTTGAATCACATCGTCCTTGGACATGATGTCAGTGCATCAAAGGGTCGTCTTGAAATTGGCTTTCTTCAAGAGCGACTCGTACTGCTGGCTCATCATGTAGTTCTGCACCTGGGCCATGAAGTCCATCGTGACCACCACCAGGATCAGCAACGAGGTACCACCGAAGTAGAACGGCACGTTGTATTTCAGGATCAGGAACTCGGGCAACAGGCACACCGCCGTGACGTAGGCCGCGCCGACCAGGGTCAGGCGCATCAGGATCCTGTCGATGTAGCGCGCCGTCTGGTCGCCGGGACGGATGCCGGGGATGAAGGCGCCGCTCTTCTTCAGGTTGTCGGCGGTCTCTCGGCTGTTGAACACCAGGCCGGTGTAGAAAAAGCAGAAGAAGACGATCGCGCCCGCATACAGCATGACGTAGATCGGCTGCCCCGGCGACAGCGTCGCCGCCAGATCCTTCAGCCAGCGCATCGAGTCACCGGTGCTGAACCAGCCCACCGCGGTGGCCGGCAGCAGGATGATCGACGAGGCGAAGATCGGCGGGATCACGCCGGCCATGTTCAGCTTCAGCGGCAGGTGCGAGGACTGGCCGCCATACACCTTGTTGCCGACCTGCCTTCTGGCGTAATTGACCAGGATCCGGCGCTGGCCGCTTTCGACGAACACCACGAAGTAGGTCACCACGCACACCAGCGCGACGATGAACAGCGCGACGATGATGCTCATGGCGCCGGTGCGCACCAGTTCCAGCAGGCCGCCGATGGCGCCCGGCAGACCGGCCGCGATGCCGGCGAAGATCAGCAGCGAAATGCCGTTGCCCAGACCGCGCTCGGTGATCTGCTCGCCCAGCCACATCAGGAACATGCTGCCGGTGGTCAGGCTCAGCACCGCCGTCATGCGGAAGCCCCAGCCTGGATCGATCACCAGGCCCTGCGAGGCCTCCAGCGCCACGGCAATGCCGAACGACTGGAACGCCGACAGGCCCAGCGTGCCGTAGCGGGTGTACTGCGTGATCTTGCGCTGGCCGGCCTGGCCTTCCTTCTTCAGCTGCTCCAGCGTCGGCACCACGTAGACCATCAGCTGCATGATGATGGCCGCCGAGATGTACGGCATGATGCCGAGCGCGAACACCGTGAAGCGCGACAGCGCACCACCGGAGAACATGTTGAACAGGTTCAGGATGCCCTGCTGGCCCTCGAACAGCTGGCGCAGCTGATCGGGGTTGATGCCGGGCACCGGAATGTGCGCACCGACGCGGTACACCAGCAGCGCCAGCAGCAGGAACACCAGACGGCGACGCAGGTCGCCGTACTTGCCGGTCTTCGCGATTTGCGGTGAGCTGGTGGCCACTACTCGGAACCCTCGAAACCTTCGCCTGGCACGATCAGGCCAGCGAACCGCCGGCCGCCTCGATGGCGGCCTTGGCACCAGCGGTGGCGCCGATGCCGGTCAGCTTGACGGCGCTCTTGAGCTCGCCGGACTTGATCACCTTGACCACCTTGGCGATGCCGCGCACCAAGCCGGCCTGCTTGAGCGTCAGCATGTCGACCTCGGCGGCGCCCAGGCGCTCCAGGTCCGACAGCGTGATCTCGGCGTTGAACTTCAGCGACGTCGACTTGAAGCCGCGCTTGGGCAGGCGCCGCTGCAGCGGCATCTGGCCACCCTCGAAGCCGATCTTGTGGAAGCCCCCGGCACGCGACTTCTGACCCTTGTGGCCGCGGCCGGCGGTCTTGCCCAGACCGGAGCCGATGCCGCGACCCACGCGGCGACGCGCGCGCTTGGCGCCGTCGGCGGGTTTGATGCTGTTGAGTTGCATGACTGGAAATTCCTCAGACGATCTTGACCAGGTAGTCGACCTTGTTGATCATGCCGCGCACCGCGGGCGTGTCCTGCAGCTCGCGCACGCTGTTCAGCTTGCGCAGGCCGAGGCCGCGCACGGTGTCGCGGTGCGACTGCTTGCAGCCGATGATGCTGCGAACCAGCTGGACCTTGACGGTTTTCTGTTCAGTTGCCATGACTTCTTGACTCCGGTCTTCAGGCGGCGAAGATGTCTTCGACCGACTTGCCGCGCTTGGCCGCCACTTCGGCTGGCGTGCTGCTGTTGCGCAGCGCGTCCAGCGTGGCGCGCACCATGTTGTAGGGATTCGACGTGCCGTGGCTCTTGGCGACGATGTCGGTGATGCCCAGCACCTCGAACACCGCCCGCATCGGGCCGCCGGCGATGATGCCGGTACCGCGCGGGGCCGGCGCCATCATCACCTTGGCGGCGCCATGGTGACCGGTGACGTCGTGGTGGATGGTGCCGTCCTTCAATGACACCTTGAGCATGTTGCGACGCGCTTCTTCCATCGCCTTCTGCACCGCCGAGGGCACTTCCTTGGACTTGCCCTTGCCCATGCCGACGCGGCCGTCGCCGTCGCCGACCACCGTCAGCGCCGCGAAGCCCAGAATGCGACCGCCCTTGACCACCTTGGTCACGCGGTTGATCGCGATCATCTTCTCGCGCAGGCCATCCTCGGGGCCGTCGCCTTGCGCTCTCATATGAAACTTTGCCATCTTGTGCGTCCGTCTTGAACGTTACGGGGATCAGAACTGCAGGCCGGCCTCACGCGCGGCGTCGGCCAGAGCCTTGACGCGGCCGTGATAGGCGAAGCCCGCACGATCGAAAGCCACTTTTTCCACGCCGGCGGCCTTGGCGCGCTCGGCGATGCGCTTGCCGATCTGCTCGGCGGCGGCCACGTTGGCGCCCTTGCCGGCGGCGCCCAGCGCCTGGCGCATCTCGGCCTCGGCGGTCGAGGCGCTGGCCAGCACGCGGCTGCCGTCATCCGAAATCACCGACGCATAGATGTGCGTGTTGGTGCGGTTCACCGTCAGGCGCGCCACCCCCTGGGTGGCGATGCGGATGCGGGTCTGGCGGGCCCGGCGAAGACGCTGCTCTTTCTTGCTCAACATGCTGCAGCTCCTTACTTCTTCTTGGTTTCCTTGATGACGACGCGCTCATCCGCGTAGCGGATGCCCTTGCCCTTGTAGGGCTCAGGCGGACGCGCGCCCCGGATGTTGGCGGCCAGCTGGCCGACCACCTGACGATCCGCGCCCTTGACGATGATCTCGGTCGGGGTCGGGGTCGCCACCGTGACGCCCTCGGGCATCTCGAAGTTGACCGGGTGCGAGAAACCGATCTGCAGGTTCAGCCGGCTGCCCTGGGCCTGGGCGCGGAAACCCACACCGCTCAGGGTCAGCTTCTTCTCGAAGCCCTGGCTGACACCGACCACCATGTTGTTCACCAGCTGGCGCATGGTGCCGCTCATGGCACTGGCCTCGCGCGACTCGTTGGCCGGCTCGAACGACAGTCTGCCGTCTTCGGCGCTGATCCTGACCAGCGCATTGGGCGCCAGCTTCAGCTCGCCGCCGCTGCCCTTGACCGTGATCTGGTCTTCCTTCAGCTGCACATCGACGCCAGCCGGAACGGCGACGCCCATTTTTGCAATACGCGACATGGTTGTTCTCTCCTCAGGCCACGTAGCACAGCACTTCGCCGCCGACACCGGTGGCGCGCGCCTTGCGGTCGGTCATCACGCCCTTGGGCGTGGTCACGATGGCCACGCCCAGGCCGTTCATAACCTGCGGAATGGCGTCGCGGCCCTTGTAGACGCGCAGGCCGGGGCGGCTGACGCGCTCGATGCGCTCGATCACCGGACGGCCGGCGTAGTACTTGAGGGCGATTTCCAGCTCGGACTTGCCGCCGTCGCTCTTGACCGCGAAGCCGTCGATGTAGCCCTCGTCCTTCAGCACCTGGGCGATGGCCACCTTCACCTTGGAAGACGGCACCGACACGGTCTGCTTGGCCACCATCTGCGCGTTGCGGATGCGGGTCAGCAGATCGGCGATGGGATCACTCATGCTCATGTTGTCTTACTCCTGCCGATTACCAGCTGGCCTTGATGACGCCGGGAATCTGGCCTTCGAAGGCCAGTTCGCGAATCTTGGCGCGGCCGAGGCCAAACTGACGGAAGGTGCCGCGCGGGCGACCGGTCATTTCGCAGCGGGCGCGCTGACGCGTCGGGTTGGCGTTGCGCGGAAGCTTCTGCAGCGCCAGGCGCGCCTGCGCGCGCTCCTCGTCGCTGCGCTTGGCGTCGTTGGCGACGGCTTTCAACTCGGCGTGCTTAGCAGCGTACTTGGCGACCAGCTTCTCGCGCTTGAGTTCGCGTTCGATCAGGGATTTCTTTGCCACGTCGTCGTCACCTTTAGTTCTTGAACGGGAAACGGAAGGCCGCGAGCAGCGCCTTGGCTTCCTCGTCGGTCTTGGCCGTGGTCGTGATGCTGACGTTCAGGCCGCGCAGCGCATCAACCTTGTCGTACTCGATCTCGGGGAAGATGATCTGTTCTTTCACGCCGATGTTGTAGTTGCCGCGTCCATCGAAGGAGCGCCCGGACACGCCGCGGAAATCGCGCACGCGCGGCAGCGCCACGGTGACGAAGCGGTCCAGGAATTCGTACATGCGCACACCACGCAGCGTGACCATGGTGCCGATCGGCTGGCCTTCGCGGATCTTGAAGCCGGCAATCGCCTTCTTGGCCTTGGTCACCACCGGCTTCTGGCCGGCGATGCGGGTCAGGTCGGCGACGGCATTGTCCATCACCTTCTTGTCGGCCACCGCCTCGCCCACGCCCATGTTGAGCGTGATCTTGGCCAGGCGCGGCACTTCCATGGGCGACTTGTAGCCGAACTGCTTCATCAGCTCGGGCGCCACTTTTTCGCGATAGTGTTGTTGCAGACGTGCCATGGTGGTCCCTTCAGGCCTTAATCTCTTCGCCGCTGGACTTGAACACGCGCACACGCGAGCCGTCCGCCAGCGTCTTAATGCCGACGCGGTCGGCCTTGCCCGTGGCCTTGTTGTAGATGGCCAGGTTGGATTGGTGGATCGGCATCGACTTCGGCACGATGCCGCCGGAGACGCCCTTCATCGGGTTCGGCTTGGTGTGCTTCTTCACCACGTTGATGCCCTCGACCACCAGGCGCTCGTCGCATACGCGCAGGCTGACGGTGCCGCGCTTGCCCTTGTCGCGGCCGGCGATCACGATGACTTCATCGCCCTTGCGAATCTTGTTCATGTCTGGCGCCTTTCCTTACAGGACCTCGGGAGCCAGCGACACGATCTTCATGAAGCGCTCGGTGCGCAGTTCGCGCGTGACCGGGCCGAAGATGCGGGTGCCGATCGGCTCCAGCTTGTTGTTGAGCAGCACGGCGGCGTTGCCGTCGAACTTAACGAGCGAGCCATCGCCGCGGCGGATGCCCTTGGCGGTGCGCACCACGACGGCGCTGTAGATCTCGCCCTTCTTGACGCGACCGCGCGGCGCGGCCTCTTTCACGCTCACCTTGATGATGTCGCCGACGCTGGCGTAGCGGCGCCTGGAGCCGCCCAGCACCTTGATGCACAGGACGGACTTGGCACCGGTGTTGTCGGCCACCTCGAGTCGAGATTCAGTCTGGATCATTTCAATGTTTCCCAACTTGTACCCGGCTGGCAGCGCCAGCCGGATCAGTCTTGGGCCTGCCGCCAAAGCCACCTGCAAGCCCTGCTCAACTGGCAAGTCCCGCAAACGCCGGGGCGATTAGGCAAAGATTCTTCCGCCTTTTTCAAGGCGAAGCCGGGTATTCTTGTCGTTTTCGGCCCGCTTGTCAAGCTGCGCCGGGCCGACCGTGTTGCGCGTAGCCCGCAGCCAGCCCGAGGAAGGCCGGCAGGCCGGCGTCGTGGCCGGCGCCGAGTTCCTCGTTCAGCACCCGCGCCACCGCCGGCCCCGCGGCGGCGGCTTGGCGCGCGTCCAGGAACAGCTGACGCGAGCGGCGCGCCAGCACGTCCTCCACCGTGCGCGCGTACTCGTGGCGGACGGCGAAGCGCACCATGGCTTCACTCAGGCCCGGCGCCAGTACCCGGTCGGCGCCCGGCAAGGCCGCCACCAGCGGCGCCTCGGCACCGTACAAATGCGCCCCGGGCGGCTGGTTCAAGCCGATCGGCCGGGCTTCCGCCGCCGTCGGCGCGCCGATCAATCGCAGGTTCGCGGTGCGCGACGGCCCGCGCGGCAGCAGCACGCCGGCACGCGTGCAGTGCGCCAGCGCGTCCTCGGCCATGGCGCGGTAGGTGGTCCACTTGCCGCCGGTCACCGTCACCAGGCCGGAGCGGGCCACCAGCACCGTGTGTTCGCGGCTGATCGACTTGGTCGCGCCTGCGCCCTCATCGCCACCGGGCTTGACCAGGGGTCTCAGGCCGGCCCAGGCGCTCAGGATGTCGGCGCGCGTGGGCGGCCGCCGCAGGTAGTTGGCGGCCTCGCGCAGGATGAAGTCCAGTTCGCGCTCGAGCGGCTCGGGCTCCAGCGGCAGGTCGTGGCGCGGCGTGTCGGTGGTGCCCAGGATCAGCCTGCCCAGCCAGGGCACGGCAAACAGCACCCGGCCATCGGCGGTGCTGGGCACCAGCAGGGCGTGCTCGCCGGGCGAGAACGACTGCTCCACCACCACGTGCACGCCCTGGCTGGGCGCGACGATGGCGCCGGCCGGCCGGCCAGCGGCCTGGGCGTCCTGCCGCCGCAGCGCATCGACCCAGACGCCGGTGGCGTTGACGATGCAGCCGGCCTGGACGCGCAGCTCCTGCCCCGTCTCCGCATCGCGCAGCCGCAGCCCCGCCGCGCGCCCGCCGTCGTGCAGCACCTCCAGCGCTTCGCAGTAGTTGAGCAGCAGCGCGCCGTGCGCGGCGGCGCTGCGCGCGATCGCCAGCGCCAGCCGGGCATCGTCGAACTGACCGTCCCAGTACTTGACGCCGCCCTTCAGCCCGCGCGGCTGCACGCCGGGCAGCAGCTGCTGCGCCTGGCGCGCGGTCAACCACTCGGTGCGACCGAGCCCGGCGCTGCCGGCCAGCAGGTCGTACGCCTTCAGGCCGACGCCGTAGAACGGCGTCTCCCACAGCCGGTAGGACGGCATCACGAAGGGCAGCGGCTGCGCCAGGTGCGGCGCGCTGTGCAGGATGTGCACGCGCTCGTGCAGCGCCTCGCGCACCAGGTGGATGTCGCCCTGCGCCAGGTAGCGCACGCCGCCGTGCACCAGTTTGGTGGCGCGCGACGAGGTGCCCTTGGCGAAGTCGTGCGCCTCGATCAGCACCACGCTGTGGCCGCGCAGCGCCGCGTCCAGCGCCACGCCCAGGCCGGTGGCGCCGCCGCCGACGATGGCGATGTCGTACTTGCGCGGCTCGGCCAGGCGCGCCAGCAGCGCGGCGCGGTCGGTCGGCAGGGGTGCGGTCATGGTCTGGGCGCTACGTTGA
Source organism: uncultured Ottowia sp. (assembly GCA_964534975.1). GTDB lineage: Bacteria > Pseudomonadota > Gammaproteobacteria > Burkholderiales > Burkholderiaceae_C > Ottowia. The sequence continues at coordinate 76,852 of CAZHSD010000015.1, forward strand.
GTGACGGAATGGCGGGATGACGGAATGACTTCGCCGCTGCGCGGCTTCAATGACGCAATGACGGGTGAACCGAAGCCTGGGGGCATCTTGAGGTCATGGCGGCGCAGCCGCCGTCATCAAAGGCCGCAGGCCGAGGTCATTTTGTCATCGCGCCCAGTCGCGCGAGCGCGCCACCGCATCGCGCCAGCGCGCGATGCGCGCCAGGCGCTCGGATTCGGCCAGGCGCGGCTCGAAGCGGCGCTGCGCCGCCCATTGCGCCGCGATCTCGCCGCCGTCCGACCAGACACCGACAGCCAGCCCGGCCAGGTAGGCGGCGCCCAGCGCCGTGGTCTCGGTGACCTGCGGCCGCACCACCGGCACCCCGAGCAGGTCGGCCTGCAGCTGCATCAGCAGGTCGTTGCGGCTGGCACCGCCATCGACACGCAGCTCGGTCAGCGCGATGCCGCTGTCGCGCGCCATGGCGCCGAAGATGTCGGCCGACTGCAGCGCGATGGCTTCCAGCGCCGCACGGGCGATGTGCGCGCGCGTGCTGCCGCGCGTCAGGCCCACCAGCGTGCCGCGTGCGCGGCCGTCCCAGTCGGGCGCGCCCAGGCCGGCAAAGGCCGGCACCAGGAACACGTCGCCGGTGTCGGGCACGCTGGCCGCCAGCGCCTCGACCTCCGCCGCGCTGCGGATCATCCGCAGGCCGTCGCGCAGCCACTGCACGGTGGCGCCGGCCATGAAGACGGAACCTTCCAGGGCGTAACACGCCCTGGAAGGTTCCGCGACTGCCTGATGCCCGCCCCTTTCCCCGCCCTGCCCCTCACGGGAAAGCTGGTCCGCTGGACCACACCACGCCACGGTCGTCAACAGGTTGTTCCGGCTTCGCACCGCCGCATCGCCGGTGTTCATCAGCATGAAGCAGCCGGTGCCGTAGGTGTTCTTGGCCATGCCGGGCGCGAAGCAGGCCTGGCCGAAGGTGGCGGCCTGCTGGTCGCCGGCGACGCCGGCGATCGGGATCGCCGCGCCGAACAGAGCAGGTCCTGTCTCAGCCAGCACCGTGCTCGAGGGCACGATGCGCGGCAGCACGGCACGCGGGACGTGGAACAGGCGCAGCAGCTCGGCGTCCCAGTCCAGCGCATGGATGTCCATCAGCATGGTGCGCGCGGCGTTGCTGGCGTCGGTGACATGCGCTTGGCCGGCGGTCAGCTTCCAGATCAGCCAGCTGTCGATGGTGCCGAAGGCCAGCTCACCCGCCTCGGCGCGCGCCCGCGCGCCCGGCACCTGGTCCAGCAACCATTCCAGCTTGGTGGCGGAGAAGTACGCGTCCAGCACCAGACCGGTCCGGCGCTGGATCCACGCCGCCTTGCCCTGGCGGCGCAATTGCTCGCAGCGCGCGGTGGTGCGGCGGTCCTGCCAGACGATGGCGGGCGCCACCGGCTCGCCCGTGGCGCGGTCCCACAGCACCGTGGTCTCGCGCTGGTTGGTGATGCCGATGGCGGCCACTTCCGGCCACGCCTGACCGGATTGCGCACGCAGCTGCTGCAGGCATTCGCGCGCCACGGCCAGCTGCGTGGCCCAGATCTCCGCCGCATCGTGCTCGACCCAGCCGGGCTGCGGGAAATGCTGCGCGAACTCACGCTGCGCCAGCGCCACCACCCGGCCCGAACGGTCGAAGGCGATCGCGCGGCTGCTGGTGGTGCCCTGATCGAGTGCCAGGAGGTAGCTCATGAGGGCCCAAGCGTAGCCGATGCGCGGGGCCGGTGTCGGCCGGCGCGTAGACTGCGCGCCCATGCCGAAACCAGCCGCACCAGCCCCGTCTCGCGCTCGCCGCCGCACGTTGCGCGCGCTGGGCGCCGCGGCGGCGCTGGCCTGGCCGGCACTGCACGCGCGCCAGCCGGCTGCGATGGTGCGGGACACGGCACCGGGGCAGCCCGCGCTGCGCCTGCTGGCGCATGGTCGGCTGCCGCTTGGCACCGAGTTCAAGGGCACGCTGGTCGGTGGCCTGTCCGGCCTGGCCTACGACCCGGTGGAGCGGCTGTGGTACGCGCTGTCGGACGATCGCAGCCGCCACGCGCCGGCACGCTGCTACGTGCTGCGGCTGCCGCCCTTCGGCCCCGAGCGACCACTGCTGCCGCAATGGGTGGACGTGATCACGCTGCGCAGCGCGGACGGCCGGCCGTTCCCGCGCCAGGCGGTCGATCCGGAGGCGCTGGCCCTGCGGCGCGAGCCGGTCACCGGCCGCGCCAGCCTGCTGTGGACCAGCGAAGGCAATGTGCGCGCCGACGTGGCACCGGCTCTGTACGAATCGGCGCTGGATGGCCGCCTGCTGCGCGAGCTGCGCCTGCCGCCGCATCTGCGCGAGACCGGTCGCCCTGATCGCGGGCCGCGCCACAACGAAACGCTGGAAGGCCTGACCCTGACGCCCGGCGGTGGCCACGCCTGGATCGCCATGGAAAGCGCGCTGGCGCAGGACCAGAGGGCACACGATCTGCCGCACGCACCGGGACCGTGTCGCGTCACCCGCATCGACCTGGCCAGCGGCCATGCCGATCGCGAAGCGGCCTACTTGCCCGAACCCGATCCCTTCGGCCTGACGCTGCCGCGTGGCCAGGCGATCAGCGGCGTGTCCGAAATCCTGTGGCGCGATGAGGACCGCCTGTGGGTGCTGGAGCGCGCCTGGTCGCTCGCCACCGGCGTTTCCGCCCGCCTGTACGAAGCCGATCTGGCCGACGCCAGCGACACGCTGGGCATCGACACGCTGCACCCTGGGCAGTACCGCCCGATGTCCAAGCGGCTGCTGCTGAACCTGCGCGACACCGGACTGCCGCACATCGACAACTTCGAGGCCATGGCCTGGGGCCCACCGCTGCCGGGCGGCGCCCGCACGCTGCTAATGTGCACCGACAACAATTTCAATCCGCTGCAGCTGACGCAGTTCGTGGCGTTCGAAGTGACACCCCCCTGAGCAACCGTCTTTGCTGTCAAGCGCAATGACGGGGATTCCATGGTTGGCGGA
>CAZHSD010000016.1:0-74242 GCA_964534975.1 uncultured Ottowia sp.
GATTACTTCTTCCTCAAAATCAAGGCAGCGTTTCCCGGAAATCCGTGATGAACCATTTTTCTTGGGCTGACGCGCGTCAGTGCACCGCGGCGCCTGACTTCTCGGCGCGGCCCGCCTTCCAGCCGCCGTAGATGGCGATCAGGCCGGGGATGATGATCAGCGCCCAGATGATCTTGCTCAGGTTGGCCTGCACCCAGGGCAGGTTGCCGAACAGGTAGCCGGCGGTGACGATGCCCAGCACCCAGATCAGCGCGCCGGTGACGTTGAAGAAGCTGAACTTGCTGCGCGTCATCTCCGCCACGCCGGCGACGAAAGGCACGAAGGTGCGGATGAAAGGCATGAAGCGCGCCAGGATCACCGTGACACCGCCGTAGCGCTCGTAGAACTCGTGCGCGCGATCGAAGGCCTTGCGGTTGAACAGGCGCGAGTTTTCCCACTGGAACACCTTGGGTCCGAAGTAGCGCCCAATGCTGTAGTTGCACTGGTCCCCGAGGATCGCTGCCGCCAGCAGCACCGCGACCGCGAGCGGATAGCTCATCAATCCGGCCCCGCACATGGCGCCGACCACGAACAACAGCGAATCGCCCGGCAGGAACGGCATCACCACCACGCCCGTTTCCACAAACACGATCAGGAACAGCAGCGCGTACACCCACGGGCCGTACTGCGTCACGAAGGCGCCCAGGTACTTGTCGACGTTCAGAATGAAGTCGACCAGCTGCATCACGATTTCCATGGAGCGCGATTATCCACCCATGCTGCGCTGCAGCATGTCCGTCATCCGGCGACCGACCAGGCCATCAGCAACTGGGCGACGTAGTACGTCGGCAAGCCCCAGGCCTGGTTCAGGAAAGTCGGCGTCACGAAGGCCTGCCGCGCCACCGCCAGATCCGACGCAGCAAACAGCAGCGCGCCCACGGCCGGCACCCAGCGCCCGGTCGCCACGCCAAAGGCGATCGCCAGCGCACACATCAGCATGATCGCCACCACGTAGGCCAGCACCGGCACCTTGAACCCCGCGCCCAGGTGCGGCCACAGCCAGCGCAGGCTGAAAGCGCCCACCAGCGCCATCGCCGCCGCCGACCACGTGAGCGCCACCATCGACAACGGCACCTGCGCGAACGCCACCGAGAACGCGATGTGCGCCAGCAGGAAGCAACCCAGCCCGACCATGAAGGCGGTGCGCCGGTCGAACGCCAGCGCCACGTCGCCCAGCGCACTCAGCACCAGCGCCACCAGCACGATGCTGCCGTAAGTGGTGGACAAGGCCCCCAGCGCCAACGCCAACGCGATGAAGCACAAGCTGGCCGCCGTCTTCACCATGCCGGCCAGCACCGGCCGCCCCGCGCGCTCGGCCGCCAGCAAGGCGCCGACGAACGTGAGGCAGGTGGCGGTAAGCAGAATCGGCAGCATGGGCGGGTGCGATCGGCGCGGTTTCTAGAATCATGGCATGAGCACCGCAAGCCGCCGCCCGATCCGCGAACTGCCCGACGAGCTGATCAGCCAGATCGCCGCCGGCGAGGTGGTGGAGCGCCCAGCCTCGGTGGTGCGCGAGCTGCTCGACAACGCGCTCGACGCCGGCGCCACGCAGATCACCGTGCGCCTCTCGGCCGGTGGCGTGCGCCTGATCAGCGTCGAGGACGACGGTGCCGGCATCCCGCCGGAAGAAATGCCGGTGGCCCTGAAGCGCCATGCCACCAGCAAGATCACCAGCCTGCCCGAACTGGAAGCGGTGGGCACCATGGGCTTTCGCGGCGAGGCGCTGGCAGCCATCAATTCGATCGCCGAGGTCGCGCTGCTGTCGCGCGCCGGCGGCCAGGCCAATGCCTACCTGCTGGACGGCCGCACGGGCGAGATGAAGCCGGTGGCACGCAGCATGGGCACCACGGTGGAGGTCAAGGAACTGTTCTACAGCGTGCCGGCGCGGCGCAAGTTCCTCAAGACCGACGCCACCGAGCTGGCGCACTGCATCGACGCCGTGCGCCGCCACGCGCTGGCGCGGCCCGACGTCGGCTTTGCCATCTGGCACGAGGGCAAGCTGGTCGAGCAGTGGCGCGCCCACCCCGGCGAGGCCGGCCGCGCGCAGCGCCTGGCCGATGTGCTGGGCGAGGACTTCCTGGCCGATTCGATTGCCGTCGACCACCGCGTCGGCCCGGTGCACGTCACTGGCCGCGCCGGCCTGCCCGACGTGGCGCGATCGCGCGCCGACCAGCAGTTTGCCTACGTCAACGGCCGCTTCGTGCGCGACAAGGTCATCGCCCACGCGGCCCGCGCCGCGTATGAAGACGTGCTGCACGGCCAGCGCCAGCCGGTGTACGTGCTGCACGTGACGATCGACCCGGCGCGCGTGGACGTGAACGTGCACCCGACCAAGATCGAGGTGCGCTTTCGCGACAGCGGCGAGGTGCACCAGGCCGTGCGCCACGCGGTCGAGAACGCGCTGGCCGCGCCCCGTGCCGCATTGGCGGGAGAACAAGCGGCATCCCAATTCGCCTGGCACAGCAACGATGCGGGCGTGCCGGATTTCAGCTCATTTCGGCCTCTGGCGCAGATGCAATTCGCGCCGGGAGCCATGCGTCCGCAAGCATCCGCCGCCCACGCGGTGGAAGAACTGCGTGCCCTGTGGTCGCCTTCGTCGACGACAGCGCCAGGCCCAGCCGCTGCCGCGCCACCCACCGACGAGGGCCAGGCCTGGCCGCTCGGCCGCGCGGTGGCGCAGCTGCACGGCATCTACATCCTGGCCGAGAACCACGCCGGCATGGTGCTGGTCGACATGCACGCCGCGCACGAGCGCATCGTCTACGAGCGGCTGAAATCCCAGCTCGACGGCGCGCAGATCGCCAGCCAGCCGCTCTTGATCCCGGCCACCTTCGCCGCCACGCCGCAGGAAGTGGCCACGGCCGAAAGCGCGGTCGACGTGCTGCAGCGCCTGGGCCTGGAGATCACGCCCTTCTCGCCTAAGACCCTGGCCGTGCGCGCCGTGCCGACCCAGCTTGCCGCCGGCGACGCGGTGGAACTGGCGCGCAGCGTGCTGGCCGAACTGGCCCAGCACGAGGCCGCCACCATCATCGAACGCGCCCAGCACGAACTGCTGGCCACCATGGCCTGCCACGGCGCCGTGCGCGGGGGCCGCCGCCTGACGCGCGAGGAGATGAACGCCCTGCTGCGCCAGATGGAAGCCACCGAGCGCAGCGACCAGTGCAACCACGGGCGTCCGACCTGGCGCCAGCTCACGCTGAAGGAACTGGACGCGCTGTTCCTGCGCGGGCGCTGAGTCGCGGTCCGCCCGGCCCGGGTGATCTGCTACGCTCGCCGCCGTGCTTTCCACTTCCCCCACAGCCGGCGCGGCGGCCGCCTCGACGCCGAGCATGTCACCGCTGATCATCGTCGTGCTGCTGGCCCTGCTGCTGGGCATCCAGCCGGTCACCACCGACGTCTATCTGCCGGCACTGCCGGCCCTGCAGCAGGATCTGGACGGCTCGATGTCGCAGGTGCAGATGACCTTCGTCGGCCTGCTGCTGGCGTTCGGCATCTCGCAGCTGGTCTGGGGGCCGTTGTCGGACCGTTTCGGCCGCCGCCCAGTGCTGCTGTGGGGCATGGGCGCCTATGTGCTGGCCTCGGTGGTCTGCGTGCTGGCGCCCGGCATGCAGGCGCTGATCCTGGCGCGCATCGCCCAGGGCGCGGCCATGGGCGCCGCCGTGATGTGCGCGCGCGCCATCGTGCGCGACCTGTATTCGCCACTGGAAGGCGCCAGGATGATGTCGCGCGGCCTGTCCGGCCTGGGCGTGATCGCCGTCACCTGCACGCCCACCGGCAGCCTGCTGACCGACCTGCTGCACTGGCGCGGCGCCATGGCGGCGCTGGTGCTGTTCGGCATCGTCACGCTGGTACTGGTGGCGCTGCGCTTTCGCGAAACCGTGCCGCAGCGCAATCCGCGGGCCCTGGCGCCCGGCGCCCTGTGGCGCTCCTGGGTGCAGATCGCACGCCACCCGACCTTCATCACCTATTCGGTGCTTTCCAGCGCCTCGTACGCCGGGCTGTTCATCTTCCTGTCCAGCTCGTCCTTCATCCTGATCGAGGCGCTGGGCCTGAGCCGGCTTGCTTACGGCGTGTTGATGGCGGGCGGCGCCGCGCTCTACATCGCCGGCACCGTGCTGTGCCGGCGCCTGCTGGTGCGCTGGGGCATCCGGCGCACGGTGTTCGCCGCCGGCTGCGTCACCTTTGTCGCCGGGCTGCTGATGGCCGGGCTGGCCTGGTTCGGCTGGGGCAAGCCCTGGTACGGCGTCTGGGCGGTGTTCCTGCCCGAGTACCTGTTCATCCTGGCGCACGGCGTGCACCAGCCGGTCGGCCAGAGCGGCGCGGTGGCGCCGTTTCCGCAGATGGCGGGCGCCGCCTCGGCCTTGAACGGCTTCATCATGATGGCCACCGTGTTTCCGATCGGCCTGTGGCTGGGCAGCGCCATGGACGGCACGGCGCTGCCCATGGCGCTGAGCTTCGGGCTGTGGAGCATGGTGATCGCCGTCACCGCCTGGACGCTGGTGCAGAAATTTGGAGATCCCCCCTGAGCGGCTAATGCCGCTTCCTCCCTTCAGCTGCGTGAAGTGGGCACAACGCCAGCGGGCGGGCCAAGCCCTTTCGCGGCGTTCGCTGGCATGACCCGCTGCGTGGCCTCCGACTCGTCACCCACGACCAACGGACGTTGAGATGAACCCTAATCAAGCCGCGTGTCTCGCCGGCCCCACGGCCAGCGGCAAGAGCGCAGTGGCGCTGGCACTGGCCGAGTTGCTGCCGGTGGAGATCATCAGCGTCGATTCGGCGCTGGTGTATCGCGGTATGGACATCGGCACCGCCAAGCCCACCCCGCTTGAGCGCACGACGGTACCGCACCACCTGATCGACATCCGCGACCCGCGCGAGGCCTACAGCGCCGCCGAGTTCGTGCGCGACGCCACGCGGCTGGTCGATGAAATCCGCGCGCGCGGCCGCACGCCGGTGCTGGTCGGCGGCACCATGCTGTACTTCAAGGCCTTGCTGCAGGGACTGGACGACATGCCGGCCGCCGACGCGGCGATCCGCGCCCGGATCGAGCAGCAGGCGCGCGAACGCGGCTGGCCGGCACTGCATGCCGAACTGGCGCAAGTCGATCCGCTGACCGCCGCACGCCTGGCGCCGGCCGACAGCCAGCGCATCCAGCGGGCACTGGAAGTCTGGCGGGCCAGCGGCAAGCCGCTGTCGGCGTTTCACTCCCGGGATCGAGCGCCGGGGCCGACGCCGGTCAATGGCCTCGCGCTGTTCTCGCTGGAGCCGTCCGAGCGTGCCTGGCTGCACACGCGCATCGAGCAACGCTTCGATGCCATGCTGGCCGCCGGCTTGCTGGACGAGGTGCGCGCGCTGCGCGCGCGCGGCGACCTGAATCCCGCGCTGCCGTCGATGCGCTGCGTGGGTTATCGCCAGGCGTGGCAGGCACTGGACGGTCAGTTTCCGCTCACCGAACTGCGCGCGCGGGGCATCGCTGCCACACGCCAACTCGCCAAGCGACAGCTGACCTGGCTGCGCGGGATGCCGGATCGGCACGTCCTGGCGGTCGACCAGCAAAGCAGTCCGGCCGCACTGGCGCGCCGCTTGCTGCAGGCGCTGGACGCCAGCACGCGCTGAGCCGCCCAGCGCTCCGGTCTGCGCTTACTCGATGGTCAGCCGCTGCGAGCCGCTGGCCTGCTTCTTGGGCAGGGTCAGGGTCAGTACGCCGTTGTCGTACTTGGCCTTGGCGTTTTCCTGGTCGATGTCCTGCGGCAGCTGGAAGCTGCGCGACACGGCGCCGTAATAGCGCTCGGTGCGCAGCACCTTGTCGCCCTCGCTCTGGCGGTCCTGCTGCTTGACCTCGGCGCGCAGCGTGATGACGCTGCCGTCGATGGACACGTTGATGTCCTCCTTGCCGACACCCGGCACTTCGGCCAGCACGGTGTAGGCGTTGTCGGACTCGGACACGTCGATCTTGATCTGCGCCGCGGTCGGCAGCGGATCGCCGTGCAAGGGCTTGACGAAGAAACCAGGGGCGATGTCACGGAAGAAATCGTCGAACAGGCTGCCGCGGGTCAATTGAGTGGCCATGAAAGTCTCCAAGTTCAGTGAAAAAAAGCTGGCGCGAAGGCCATCACCCCAATGATGCGACCATTGATGACGGTTTCAAGATATCCCGACCTCATTTCGCATGAGATCGCCGGGCCGGCCACGCAATCGGTCGAAAGATGGGAAAATGCGCGATTGCCCGCCGCCATCGCGCCGCGCGGCGCCAACGCTCTTCACACAATCCATGTCGTCCTCACTGCACCCCATGCTCAACGTGGCCATCCGGGCCGCCCGCGCCGCCGGCGCCATCATCAACCGCGCCGCGCTCGACGTCGAGGCGGTGCGCATCTCGCAAAAGCGCGTCAACGACTTCGTCACCGAGATCGACCACGCCAGCGAGGACGCCATCATCGACACGCTGCTGACCGCCTACCCCGGCCACGGCATCCACGCCGAGGAATCGGGCACCTCGCGCGGCAACCCGCAGTCCGACCACGTCTGGATCATCGATCCGCTGGACGGCACCACCAACTTCATCCACGGCTTTCCGGTCTACTGCATCTCGATCGCGCTCAGCGTGCGCGGCCGCATCGAGCAGGCGGTGATCTACGATCCCACGCGCAACGACCTGTTCACCGCCACGCGCGGGCGCGGCGCCTACCTGAACGAGCGCCGCATTCGCGTCAGCAAGCGCACGCGGCTGCAGGAGAGCCTGATCTCCACCGGCTTTCCGTTCCGCAAGGGCGATGACTTCACCAACTACCTGCGCATGATGGGCGACCTGATGCAGCTCACCGCCGGTCTGCGCCGGCCGGGCGCGGCGGCGCTCGACCTGGCCTACGTCGCCGCCGGCTTTGCCGACGGCTTCTTCGAGACCGGCCTGAAGCCCTGGGACATCGCCGCCGGCTCGCTGCTGGTGACCGAGGCCGGCGGCCTGATCGGCAACTTCACCGGCGACGCCGACCATCTGCTGGCGCAGGGCGAATGCCTGGCCGGCAACCCGCGCGTCTACGCCCAGCTGGTGCAGGTGCTGCAGAAGTACTCGCGCTTCGGCGCCGGCAAGCTGCAGCCGTCCGGCGAGCGGCGCGAGCCGATCTCGCTGCGCAAGCCCGAGGCCGACGCCAGCGAGGAGCTCCCCGCCACCGATCCCGTCCCCTCGCCGCACCCGTGAGCTCGCCCGACGATCGGCCGGCGCTGCCGCCCGGCGTGGTGCATCCGCGTGCCATCCGCAGCTTCGTCACCCGCGCCGGCCGCACCACGCTGGCGCAGGCGCGCGCGCTGGCCGAGCTGGGTCCGCGCTTCGTGCTGCCCTACGACCCCGCCACACGCGATCTGGTGGCCGCCTGCACGGCCGGCACGAAGCACCAGCGCGCGGTGCTCGAAATCGGCTTCGGCATGGGCCACGCCACTGCCCACATCGCCGCGCTGATGCCCGACACGCTGTTCATCGGCTGCGAAGTGCACGAGCCGGGCGTCGGCGCGCTGCTGAAGGCCATCGGCGAGCAGCGGCTCGACAACATCCGCATCATCCAGCACGACGCGGTCGAGGTGCTGCAGCACATGGTGGCGCCGGCGAGCCTGCACGGCGTGCATATCTTCTTTCCCGATCCCTGGCACAAGACGCGCCACCACAAGCGGCGCCTGATCCAGCCCGCCTTCGTGCGCCTGCTGGCCGAGCGGCTGGCGCCCGGCGGCCACCTGCACCTGGCCACCGACTGGCAGCCCTACGCCGAGCAGATGCTGGCAGTGCTCAGCGCCGAACCGCGGCTGGCCAACACCGCGCCCGGCTACGCGCCGCGCCCCGACTACCGACCCGAAACCAAGTTCGAGCGCCGCGGCCTGCGCCTGGGGCACGGCGTCTGGGATCTGGTGTTCCGACGCACAGCCGGTGACGAATGACGAAATGACCTCGCTGCGCTTCGATGACAGCGGCTGCGCCGCCATGACCAAGTGCCGCGAGCAAGGGATGCGTCCGTCATTTGTCGTTGACGTCGCGCGAGCGGCGAAGTCATCGAGCGCAGCGAGGTCATCCGGCGCATGAGTCGACCGCCCCGCCCGCTGCACTTGCCCGCGCGCGATGGCGTCAGCCCGAGCTGCGTCGCCGTCCCCGCCGCCCGCTGGCCGACGGTGCTCGACTTCCTGAGCGATCGCCTGCCGGCATTGACGCGCAACGAATGGCTGGCGCGCCTGCAAGACGGTCAGGTGCTGGACGAGCAAGGATTGGCGCTGGCGCCCGACACGCCATGCCGCGCCGGCCAGCGCCTGCTGTACTGGCGCGGCTGGCCCGACGAATCCGCGGCGCCGGCAGGCGAGCGCGTCGTGTTCCAGGACGAGTGGCTGGTGGTCGCCGACAAGCCCCACTTCATGCCGGTCACGCCCAGCGGCCGCTTCGTGCGGCGCAGCCTGCTGGTGCGGCTGAAGCACCGGCTGGGCATCGACACCCTGAGCCCGATCCATCGCATCGACCGCGACACCGCCGGCCTGGTGGTGTTCGCCGTGCAGCCGCACACGCGCAATGCCTACCAGGCACTGTTCCGCAAGCGCCAGGTCGATAAATGGTACGAGGCGATGGCGCCCCGGCACGCGTCACTCAGCCTGCCGCACATCCACCGCAGCCGGCTGGAACCCGACCCGGCGCGCTTCTTCGTCTCGCGCGAGGTGGCGGGGCCGCCGAACAGCGAAACCCACATCGAGCAGCTGAGCGTGCACGGCGCACTGGCGCTCTACCGCCTGCGCCCCGTCACCGGCCAGCGCCACCAGCTGCGCCTGCACATGAACGCGCTGGGCGTGCCGATCCTGGGCGACGCCTTCTACCCCCAGGTGCTGCGCGCTGCCGGCGAGCCGGACGACGAACGGCACCCGCTGCAGTTGCTGGCCCGGCGGCTGGCCTTCGACGATCTCATCACGGGCCAGCGGCGCACGTTCGAATCCGGCCGGCGCCTGGCGGCGCTCGAACCGGGCTGGCCCTAAACTTCATCGCATGACGACACCGCTGCTGCCACCCGACATGCGCGTGTTCGAGCGCAGCTGGCTGTCGTCCAACAACGTGCTGTGCCTGGGCGAGCGGGCGGCCGTGATCGACACCGGTCACGTCAAGCACGGCGCGGAGACCGTGCGCCTGGTCGATGCCGCGCTGCAGGGCCAGCCGCTGGCCGACATCGCCCACACGCATCTGCACAGCGACCATTGCGGCGGCACGGCGGCCCTGCAGGCCGCGCACCCGGGCGCACGCACCTGGGTGCCCGAGGCTTCGCTTGCCCACGTGCAGACCTGGGACGAGGACGCCCTCACCTTCGGCGACACGGCGCAGCGCTGCGCTCGCTTCGCGGCGCAGCACGCGCTGGCGCCCGGCCAGAGCGTGCGGCTGGGCGCGCATGAATGGCAGATCCACGCCGCACCCGGGCACGACGCGCTGGCGGTGCTGCTGTTCGATCCGCGCCACGGCATCCTGGTTGCCGGCGACGCCATGTGGGAGCACGGGGTCGGCGTGATCTTTCCGCACATCGACGGCTCGGACGGCTTCGACACCTTCACCGACACGCTGGCGCTGATCGAGCGCCTCGATCCCAGCGTGGTCATCCCCGGCCACGGCGCGCCGTTCGGTCGCGCCGATGGCGCCATCGCCGCCGCCACGGCGCGTGCGCGCGAGCGCATCGCGCATTTCAACGCCAACCCGGCCGCACACGCCCTCTACGCCGCCAAGGTGCTGATCAAGTACCAGTTGCTGGACGTGGAAAGCATGGCCCACACCGATTTCCAGCGCTGGCTGGACCAGGCGCCTGCCCTGCACACGCTGCACCGCCAGCACCGGCCCGACCTCGATTGGCAGGCCTGGCTGGCACTGGTGCTGGCGCCGCTGTACGGCAAGGGCGTGCTGCGGCGCGACGACGCCAACGTCTACGACGGGGTGTGAACGCGAGGGCCACCGGCCGATGACGGCGCTCGCGCGCCATGACCTCTCCGCTGCCGCGGCGTTGATGACGAATGACCGGAATCGGGCCGGCATTCATGCCCGCGCACGGGCTGTCGCGCGGGCACAAGTGCCCGCCCTGCGAGCTGGCGTCCGGTTCAGACCCGCTCGGCCACCCAGCCCTGCACCGATTGCAGCGCCTTCGGCAGACCCGACGCATCGGTGCCGCCGGCCATCGCCATATCGGGCTTGCCGCCACCCTTGCCACCGACCTGCTGGGCGACGAAGTTGACCAGCTCGCCGGCCTTCAGCTTCGCCGTGGCGTCCCTGGTCACGCCGGCGGCCAGTTGCACCTTGTCGCCATCGACGGTGGCCAGGACGATAGCGGCGCTCCCCAGCTTGTCCTTGAGCTTGTCCATGGTCTCGCGCAGCGTCCTGGCGTCGGCGCCGTCCAGGCGCGCGGCCAGCACCTTCAGGCCGTTCACGTCGACGGCCTGGTTGACCAGTTCATCACCCTGCGACGAGGCCAGCTTGCCCTTGAGCTGGGCAACTTCCTTCTCCAGCGCCCTGACCTGATCCAGCACCTGGCCCAGGCGCGACTGCACCTCGGCCGGCGGCGCGCGCAGCGTGGCAGCCACGCTGTGCAGGCTGGATTCCAGGCCCTGCATGTACTCCAGCGCGTTGCTGCCGGTGATCGCCTCTACCCGGCGCACGCCAGCAGCCACGCCGCCTTCGCTGGTGATCTTGAACAGGCCGATGTCGCCGGTGCGCGCCACGTGCGTGCCGCCGCACAGCTCCTTGCTGCTGCCGATGCTCAGCACGCGCACGGTCTCGCCGTACTTCTCGCCGAACAGCATCATGGCGCCGCTCTTCTGCGCGTCGTCCAGCGCCATCACCGAGGCATCGGTGGCGGCGTTGGCCAGGATCTCGGCATTCACCCGGCGCTCGATTTCGGCGATCTGCTGCGGCGTGACCGGCACGTTGTGCGCGAAGTCGAAGCGCGTCTTCTCGGCATCGACCAGCGAGCCTTTTTGCTGCACGTGCGCGCCCAACACCTCGCGCAGCGCCTTGTGCATCAGGTGCGTGACGCTGTGGTTGCGCATGGTGGCGGCGCGCGTGCCTTCGTCGACGCGCGCATCCAGCGTGTCACCCACGCGCAGGCTGCCCTGCGTCAGCACGCCGTGGTGGCCATAGACGTCGGACTTGATCTTCTGCGTGTCTTCCACGCCGAACACCACGCCCTCGGCCAGCAGCTGACCCTGATCGCCCACCTGGCCGCCGCTTTCGGCGTAGAACGGCGTGGTGTCGAGCACGACGACGCCGCTCTGGCCTGCCTTGAGCGCATCGGCCGCCGTGCCCTCGTGGTACAGCGCCACCACCTGGCCGGCGTGCGCCAGTTCGTCGTAGCCGGTGAACACGTTGGCCTCGCCACCGTATTCCAGCGCCTTGTCCATCCGGAACTTTCCTGCCGCGCGGCCGGCGGCCTTCTGCGCCGCCATGGCCTCGTCGAAACCCGCCACGTCCACCGTGACACCGCGCTCGCGGCACACGTCCTGCGTCAGGTCGAGCGGGAAGCCGTAGGTATCGTGCAGTAGAAACGCGAGCCTGCCAGAAAGTACGTTTCCATACTGCGCAGCAGATCGCTCCAATCGTTGCGGCGTGTACGTGCGGAAATCGACGCTTGATCCATTGAAACTCAAGTGCTCGTCTGGGCGGTCGGGAGCATTTTCGATTCGTTCGAACCAAGCAAGAACACCTCGTGCAATACCAGCAGAGTTCATAGCTTCGGCAAATCGCCTTATCGCCTGCCTTCCGCTTTCCGAGTGCGGGACAAATCCACTGCCCTTGAACTCAACTGCCAACTTCTCTCCGGCCGAGTTGGCCATAAGCGTATCAAATACATACCCCGCGCTCTTGTCGTGTGTCTCGGATTTGAGGCTGACGGCTTGAAATGTCTTGAACAGTTCTGCCGTAACGATGCTCTGGTCTCCTAGATTGCGATCCAGTACTTGCATTCCAGCTTCCAGCGTCTCGTAGAAGCGCTCTTCCTCGGCCTTCAGCACCTCTTCCACCCGGCGGCCTTCCGCCTGCAGGCGCGGGTAGGCGGCGCCCATCAGCTCGACCAGCAGCGGCACCAGCTTGTGGAAAAACGGCGTCTTCTGCCCCAGCTTGTAGCCGTGGCGGATGGCGCGGCGGATGATGCGGCGCTGCACGTAGCCGCGGCCTTCGTTGGACGGGATCACGCCGTCACTGACCAGGAAGGCCGTGGCGCGGATGTGGTCGGCGATCACCTTCAGCGACGGACTGGCCAGATCGGTGCAGCCGGTGACCTCAGCGGCTTTCTGGATCAGCCGCTCGAACAGGTCGATCTCGTAGTTGCTGTGCCGCTGCTGCAGGATCGCGGCCAGGCGCTCCAGGCCCATGCCGGTGTCGACGCAGGGCGCCGGCAGCGGCGTGACGCTGCCATCCTCGTGCATCTCGAACTGCATGAACACGTGGTTCCAGATCTCGATGAAGCGGTCGCCGTCTTCCTCCGGCGATCCGGGCGGGCCGCCCGGGATGTGCTCGCCGTGGTCGTAGAAGATTTCCGAGCACGGACCGCAAGGGCCGGTATCGGCCATCATCCAGAAGTTGTCGCTCTTGTAGCGCCCGCCCTTGTTGTCGCCGATGCGGATCACGCGCTCGGGCGGCAGGCCGATGACCTGGGTCCAGATGCCGTAGGCCTCGTCGTCCTCCTCGTACACGGTCGCCATCAGGCGCTCGGGCGGCAGGCCGTAGACCTTGGTCAGCAGCTCCCAGCCCCACTCGATGCTCTCCTTCTTGAAGTAGTCGCCGAACGACCAGTTGCCCAGCATCTCGAAGAAGGTGTGGTGGCGCGCGGTGTAGCCCACGTTCTCCAGGTCGTTGTGCTTGCCGCCGGCGCGCAGGCAGGCCTGCACGCTGGCCGCGCGCACGTAGGGACGCTTGTCGGTGCCCAGGAACACGTCCTTGAACTGCACCATGCCGCTGTTGGTGAACATCAGCGTCGGGTCGTTGCCGGGCACCAGCGGGCTGGAGGGCACCACGGTGTGGCCCTTGCTCTCGAAGAAGTCGAGGAAAGTCTTGCGGATGTCGGCGACGGAAATGGGGGGGGTGGCGTTTTTCATGGCTAAGTTGTAATTATCGTTGGCTGCAGCCTGGGCCGCAGCGGCGGCGCCGCGAATACTTCCATCCACGCCGTAACAAGCCGCGAAGCCCTTGGGCCACACTGGCGCCGGTCAACAGCACGGGAAAGAAGCCATGCGTGATCGCCGTCATCTTCGAGCCCTGCGCCAGCGCGACGAAGCTGCCATGACCGCCCGGGCAATCGCGCTGCACCGCCGGGTACAGGCCGAGGGGCGTGGCGCTGTTTTTGCCGATTACCGACTGCGCGACCACGGCCTGAGCGACCGCGCACAGGCATCCGCCAACACCGACATCCTTCACGGAGCCCAGCCATGACCCTCACCTGCTTCATCCGCTACGAGATTGATCCGTTCCAGAAAGACGCCTTCCGGCAGTACGCCGAAAACTGGGGTCGCATCATCCCGCGTTGCGGCGGGCATCTGGTGGGCTACTGGCTGCCGCACGAGGGCACCACCTTCGAGGCCTGGGGCCTGATCAGCTTCGACTCGCTCGCCGCCTACGAGGCCTATCGCACCCGCCTGCGCACCGACCCCGAAGGTGCACGCAACTTTGCCTGGGCGCAGGAACGGCGCTTCATCCTGAAGGAAGAGCGCAGCTTCCTGCATGGCGTGGCCAGTACGCTGAACCGGCCGGCGCTCGTACCATCTACCCCATGAACCACCCTGAGCCACGCTTTGCCCGCATTGCCGCCCAGATGGCCGATCCGACGCGGGCACGCATGCTGGCCTGCCTGCTTGGCGGTGAGTCGCGCACCGCGGGCGAACTGGCGCGCGCGGCCGGCGTCACGCCGCAGGCAGCGACGTCGCAACTGGCGCAGCTCGAAGAAGCGGGTCTGATCAGCGCGCGCAGGCAAGGCCGCCACAAGTACTTCGCCCTAGCCGATGCCGACGTAGCGCATGCGCTGGAAGCGATGGCCCTGGTGGCCGAACGCGACGAAGTCGCCACACGCTGGCAGCGGCCGGGGTATTCCGATCTGAAGCACGCGCGGCGTTGCTACGGTCACCTGGCGGGCGAACTGGGCGTGGCGCAGTTGCGCACGCTGCTGGCGCGCGGCTACCTGAGCGAGGGTGCGGCGGGCTTCGAGCTGACGCCGGCAGGCCAGGATTGGCTGTCGGCGCTGGGCGTGCAGGTCCCTTCCTCACGCGGTCGGCTGGCCTATCGTTGCATGGACTGGTCGGAGCGGCAGGACCATCTGGCCGGCACGCTGGCCAAGGCGCTGCTCGACCATTACGTACGACAGGACTGGTTGCGTACCGATGCCGGAAGTCGTGCCTTGCACACGACCCCGGCAGGCAGGACGCGGCTGCTGCCATTGCTGGGGAGCTTGACGCCGCCCGCGCTTCGCTCTACGCGGGAAACCGCCCCAGCCGGTGATAGCGCGGTGGCTGCGCTTTCAGATCGGACCAGATCAGATCGACCTGCCTGACCTGCCAGCGAATCGCCTGCGCCAGTGGCAGGAGCGTGGTGTGCTCGGCGTGACGCAGCGTGGTCAGGTGCGGGCGGAAGCCGCTGGTGGCAGCAGGCAGGCAGGCCTGGCGCGCCAACTGGGCGGTGGCGCGGTGCAGCGCGACCAGTTCGGGCGTGCACTCGGGCAGCAGCACGGCGATGGTGCCGCTGGGCGCGCGCCACAACTCGGCCTGCACGAGCGCGATCTCGAACGGTGCGAAGCGCAATGCCTGCAGGGCCGCCAGCCAGTCGCGCTGGTGCGGCGCATTGACCTGGTTGAAGAACTGCAAGGTGATGTGCATGCGCCCGGGCACCGGATGCAGGCGGCGTGGCAGTCCCGGCCAGCGCCGGCGTTCCACATCGACGACCGCACACGCCTCGGGCGGCGGAAACAGCGCAGTGAACAGGCGGCGCGGCGGCGCAGGTTCGGGCAGCTCGGTCATCGGCAGCAACGCATTCTGAAGCGAAATGTCGATGGTGACAGCACGTCGGCGAGCCATGGTCAATGGAAGTCGCGACTGGGGGTCGACTCCGCCAGGTGACCCAGCAAATGCGTCAGGTCATGAAAGCGCCGGGCGATCAGGTGGCGCACGTGGCCGCCGCTGTCTTCCGCGCGCTGCCATTCGCCTTCGACGGCCAGCAGGTGTGCGCGCAGCAGCGCGTCGCGCTGGGCTGGATCGGTGCGCGCGCTTTTCCAGACGATCACGTTGACCGGGCCGGTTTCGTCCTCCAGCGTGACGAAGATGGTGTCCTTGGCCGTGGCGGGGCGCTGGCGGCCGGTGACCAGGCCGCAGGCGATGACGTGCGGCGTCGGCGCCAGCGCGTTCAATTCATCCGCCGTGCGCACGCCGCGCGGCGCCAGCCGCTCGCGCAGCAGGGCCAGCGGGTGGCGCCGCAGCGTCAGGCCGAGCGCGGCGTAGTCGTGTGCGATTTCCTCGCCCTCGGGGGCGGCGGGCAGCGCGAGCGCGGCTTCGTCGATGGGCGCGTCACGCAGCAGTTTGGGTACCGCCTTCAAGGCCGCGCCTTGCCACACCTGCTGGCGGCGGTGCCCTGCCAGGCTGCGCAGCGCGTCGGCGGCGGCCAGGGCGTTGAGGTCGCGCACGTCGAGCCCGGCGCGACGCGCGAGGTCATCGACGCTGCCGAAGGCGCGCTGCGTGCGCGCCTGCACGATGCGCATGGCGGCGGGCTCGTCGAGCGATTTGACCAGGCGCAGGCCGAGACGGACGGCGGGGCGGATTTTTTCTACCTCCCCCGCTGGGGGAAGGTCGGGATGGGGGCCGGCAGCTTGTACAGCGAGCGGGGCTGGCCCCCACTCCTGCCCTCCCCCGGCGGGGGAGGGAGAAAACAGCCCCCTCACCCCCACCCTCTCCCGCAGCGCGGGAGAGGGAGTGAGCACATCGGAATTGATAGCTGCTTGCGCCTGTCCAACAAGCGCTGGAGGCACTTTTTTCTTGAAACCTGGCTGGGCGGTTTCATCCTCCAGCGTGCAGTCCCAATCACTCACCGACACATCCGGCGGCAGCACCACGACACCGTGGCGTTGTGCGTCCTGGATCAGTTGCGATGGTCCATAGAAACCCATCGGCTGCGAATTGAGCATCGCCGCCAGAAAGGCCTCGGGCTCGTGGCACTTGAGCCAGCTGCTTTCGTAGGCGATCAGCGCGAAGCTGTAGGCATGGCTTTCGGGAAAGCCGTATTCGCCGAAACCCATGATCTGCTTGAAGATGCGCTCGGCAAACTCGGGCGCATAGCCGCGTTCGACCATGCCGTTTTTCAGCTTGGACTCGAATCTGTGCACGCCGCCCTTGCGCTTCCAGGCCGCCATGGCGCGGCGCAGTTCGTCGGCCTGGGTGGCGGTGAAGCCGGCGGCGATCATGGAGATTTCCATCACCTGCTCCTGGAAGATCGGCACGCCCAGCGTGCGCTTCAAAGCCTTCATCAGCGCCGGTGGACGATCGGTCGGTTCTTTCGACGAGCGTTCATAGACGATGGCCTCGCGACGCCGCTGGCGCTCGCGCGCCTGCAGGTAGGGATGCACCATGCCGCCGCTGATCGGCCCCGGCCGCACGATGGCGACCTGCACCACCAGATCGTAGAACTCGCGAGGCTTCAGGCGCGGCAGCATGCTCATCTGCGCGCGGCTCTCGATCTGGAACGTGCCCACGGTGTGGGCGCGCTGAATCATGTCGTAGGTTGCCTTGCACTCGCTCTGGATGTCATAGCGCGTGAACGGCTCGCCGCGTCGCTCAGCCACCAGCTCGATGCAGCGCCGCACGGCGGTGAGCATGCCCAGCGCCAGCACGTCCACTTTCAGCATGCCCAGGGCTTCGAGGTCGTCCTTGTCCCACTGGATGACCTGGCGCTTTTCCATCGCCGCCGGCTCTAGCGGCACCAGGCGGTGCAGCGGCGTTTCGGTCAGCACGAAGCCGCCGACGTGCTGGCTCAGGTGGCGCGGCGCGCCCTTGAGCTGGGCGCTCAGCTCCAGCCACAGGCGCGCCTGCTGCGGAGCGATGGTGCAGCCGTGCTTGTGCGCCAGCTCGCCCAGCCGGTCGGCCGCCAGCACGTCGTCGAACCAGTGGTGGTCCTTGGCGAAAGCGTCGATCAGCCGCTGATCCACGCCCAGCGCCTTGCCGACGTCGCGCAGCGCGCTGCGGGTGCGGTAGCAGATCACTGTGGCGGCCAGCGCAGCGCGCTCGCGGCCATATTTGTCGTAGATGTACTGGATGACCTCCTCGCGCCGCTCGTGCTCGAAATCGACGTCGATGTCGGGCGGCTCGTTCCGGCGCGCCTTGCTGATGAAGCGCTCCAGCAGCGGACTGGATTTTTCGGGGTCGGCCGCCGTGATGCCGAGACACCAGCACACCACCGAGTTGGCCGCCGAGCCGCGCCCCTGGCACAGGATGCCCTTGTCACGAGCGAAACGCACGATGTCGTGCACGGTGAGGAAGAACATCTCATAGCGGCATTCCGCGATGAGCTTCAACTCCTTGGCGACGTAGCGCCAGATCTTGAAGGGCACGCGTGCAAAGCGTTCTTTTGGATAACGCTCGTAGGCGCCTTGAATGGTCAGCCGCCGCAGCGTCTCGGTCGGCGTGAGGCCGGGCAGCACCGCCTCCTGCGGATAGTCGTACCTGAGCTCATCCAGCATGAAGCTGCAGCGCCCGGCCACGTCCAGCGTGGCGGCCAGCAACTCGGGCGGATGGAACTCGGCCATCCGCGCGCGCGAGCGCAGATGGCGCTCGCCGTTGGCCTGCAACGCGAAGCCGCAGTCAGCCACCGGCTTGCCGAGGCGGATGGCGGTCATCACGTCGTGCAAGCGTTTGGCGGCACGCACGTGCAGGTGCACGTCGCCAGCGGCGGCCAGCGGGCAGCCGCTGACCTGGCTGAGTTGCTGCAACCGCAGCAGCCAGAGTGCGTCGTCCGCCGCGCCGTGCAACTCGGCCAGCAAGGTGATTCTTGAACCGACCTGATCCCCAGCGCTTATCCATTCTCCGCAGGCAGCTATTGATTCAGGAGTATCCAAGACACCCCGCGCAGGTGACCACAGCAGTTCGCACCCGGGCAGCGCAGCCAGTGCATCGGCCAGCGGCGGCAGGCGGTATTGCCCCTTGTCGGCGGCGCGGCGCGCCTGGGTGATGAACTCGCACAAATGGCCCCAGCCATCCAGATGGCGCGCCAGCGCGATGAGCGTGCCCTGGCCCTCAAAGCGGAACTCGCTGCCGTAAAGCAGTTGCAGCGGTTCGGTCGCCCCCAGCGCGGCGCGGGCGGCCTGCAGGCGCAGCAGCTCATCGTCGGCCTCGCCTTCTTCCAGGGCCCGCTGGCACGCATTGCGCTCGCGCCACGCACGCACCACGCCGGCCACCGAGCATTCGTCGGTGATGGCCAGCGCCTCGTAACCCAGCGCCCAGGCGCGGCGCACCAGCTCTTCCGGGCTGCTGGCACCGCGCTGGAAGCTGAAGTGCGTCAGGCAGTGCAGTTCGGCATAAGCCGGTGTCGCCGCTCGCTCCGGCGGCGGGTGCGGCCGCAGCGGCAGCTGGTGCACGCGGGCCGAAAGCGGGCGCGACGCATTCCGGTGGTTGCGGCGCGCCTGCTCCTTGTGGCTCAATTCAGGCATACCGGCCCTGCAGGAACCAGCGCGGTGCGGCGTCACCGGCCTGACCGCTGGCAACACGCGCGGCGGTCCGGCGCTCGCAATACACCCACAGCAGTTCGGCCGTGGCACCTCGGGCGATGAAGTAGTCGCGCGCCGCAGCAGCGCTGCTGCCGGCTTGCCCATCCTCCGGCAGCGCCCCGCTCCACCATCCGGTTTCGATGCGTTGCGCCGGCGTCAGCAGGCGCAGCACGACGCCGCGGTGACAAGGCCGGCCATCCCGCACGACCAGCGCTTCCGGTTCGCGCAGCAGCCAGGTGGGCGTCAGGGCATCGGACAGCGGACTGGTCAATGATCCGGGCGAAGGTTTTGCATGAGTTTCCGCAGTAGCGTGCGCCTTCTGCGCCGGCACAGGCGCTGCGCCGCCTGGCATTGGCTTGCCAGGCACGCGAGGCGCCGACGGTCCGAGCATCGGTGGGGCGGCCGATGACCTTTGCGCCAGCGTTTCGTCAGCCGCCTGCCAGCGCTGCATGCACTCGGGCCGGTGGTCGGCGCGCAGCACTGGACGCAGCACGCTGGCCGGCCCCAGGCGGGCGCCGACGCGCTCGACGAAAACGTGCAGCGGATCGCCGTCGCGCTGCTCTTCGGGCAGAAAACTGCGGCTGGTCGCCTGCCAGGGCGCGGTGTCGAGACTGCGCAGACGCAAGCCGTTGGCGGGCGCCAGCATGGCGGTGTGCGCCAGCCGTTCGGCCAACAGGCGGCGCAGGTGTTCCATGGCCTGCGCCGGCTCGGCGGTGCGGATGACGAGCGCCTGCACGGGCGGCAGTTCGCGACCGTGCAGGCGCTTCAAGTCCAGCGTCCACTTCAGCTCGAAGGCCAGCACGCCGCGCTGACGCGCGCGCAGCCACAGCTGCAGCGACGCCAGCAGGCGGTTGGCCGACCACAGCAGCGCCGGCGCATCTTGCACGTGCGCGGGCAGCTCAAGCGACTGATCGAACCGATCGGGTAGCGTGAGCCACGGGTAGCTTTCGGGCGCCAGGCCCCAGGCGATGTCGAGCGCGCGCCGCAGCTCGACCCCGAAGCGCCGCACCATCGGCCCGCGCGGCAGCGCATGCGCCTCGCCCCAGCAGCGCAGGCCCAGGCGCGCCAGCAGCGGCAGATGCGGACGCGCCGCACTCAAGCTGTCCAGCGGCAGCGCCGCCGGCAAATCGGCCGGCGGCACCTGGCCTCGGACACGCTGGCGCAGCAGCGCCAGGGCCACGAGGCCCACCGCGGCCTGCGCATGATGGAGGGCCAGCGACGCCGGGTTCGATTCGAGAATGCGCCGCATCAACGCCCGCCGGCCGCCCCACAGGCGCAGGCTGCCGGAAACCTCCAGCAGCAAGGCCTCGTCCAGCCAGACGACGTGCGGCGTGAACTGCAGCGCCCACCAGCCCAGCGCCTCGCGCGTGAATGCGGCGTCGTCACGCGGCATCTCGAACGTCGGCGTGGCGTCGACATCCGGCGCGGCGGACTCAGGCCGCCACTGCAAGGCGATCCAGTGCATCGCGATCTCCGGGCCGGCGCGCACCAAACGGCAGCACCTGGGAGGCTGCCGACTTCTGCCCTCGCCAGCCACGCTGCCGGGCGCTGGCCAGCAGCACCGCCCGCAGACGCTCATCGTGCGCCGGCAGCTGCACGGGCGCCGTCAGCGGCGGGCCGCGGCGCTTGAGGATGTCCACTTGCAGCGCCGCGCCGCCTTCTATCAGCGCAGTTTCGCTCGACGCCTGCAGCCGAACGCTCAGTCGCAAAGGCGCGGGCGAGGCGCTGCCCACCGCAGCTTCCGGCCGCAATGCAAACAGCAGGCTGTCGGCACGCTGCGCCGCCGCCAGGTGCAGCCGGCGCAGCTCGGCCGCGCGTGCGCGCGGCAGCCAGGCCAGCACGGCCGCCACGTCGGCACAGCGCAGCGCCTGCTCGGCACACCACAGCCGCGCCGCCGGCGTATCGCCGCGCAGCCAGAGCAGTCGCCGCACCGCCACCCCGGCGGCGGCCAGCGCCGGCAGGAATGGCTCGTGCGGCGGATTGACCAGCGCCAGCACGCCGCCCTGCGCCTGCTGGCGCGCAGCAACGGCCGGCCACAGCAAGGCCGCCCCGGGGGCATCGGATACGGGTTGCAGCAGCTCGGTTAAGGCGCCCAGCGGCCAGCCGCCGCCGGGCAATTCGGCATCCAGCGCGGTATGACCGCTGGAAACGACCCCGCCTGTGCCACGCAGCAACTCATCGGCGCGCCAGATGCTGGCCGCCAGGGATGAAGACAGGCCTGATGAAGCACCCATTGCAAAACCCTTGATAACTGTTGTTTTATACAGTTATTCAGGGGTTTTGTCACCTGGTTTCGATCCGCCCCCAAAGCGCAAAAAAACAGGAGCACCCGGGGCTTACGGCTCGCGGCTGCCGCACCGCCTGAGCGTCAGACCCACCAGACGCGACACCACGCCGGCGATGTAGATCACGCCCGCCAGTTCCTCCAGCATGACCAGCGCGCGGCCCATCGGCTTGACCGGCGCGATGTCGCTCAAGCCCACCCCCGCCAGCGAGGTGAAGCTCAGGAAAAGCAGCTCGAACCAGGTGCGCGGCGCATCCGGCCGCACCGCCGCCGAAAACGTGCCGGGCACCAGCAACTGGCAGGCCATGTACAGGTGGGCGAATGCCCAGGCCAGCACGGTGAAGGTGGCTGCCGCGGCCATCAGCTCGTCCGGCGTCGCGGCATCGTCCTGCAGCATGTAGCGGATCAGCGCCCCCACCGCGTACAGGTAGAACAGCGCTTCCAGCACCGAGATCGCCACCAGCAGATGCGTGCCGGGCGTGAGCCAATGCCAGCTCCACAGCACCAGCACGCTCGCTGCCAGCGCCATGGCCCAGCTGTTGGCCGCCGGGCTTTGGCGCACCACGCGCAGCGCCATGCCCAGCACCAGCAGCCCGAACAGGCTGAGCACCACCTGTCCCGCACGTCCGGAGCTGCCGTCGTCCAGCGCGGCATGCAGCAGCACACCCAGCAACTGCACGGCCAGCAGCGCGGCCGAGGGGTAGCGGCGCAGGCGCGACGGCAGCAGCTTCAGATCCATGGACGGTATTGTGCGCACAGGAAGGCGGGTCGAATCCGCCACAATCGAGGCCATCATGACCGCGCCCGACCGTTCCCTGACCCGTCCGATCCGCCACCAGTACGAAGACTTCATGCGCCACGTTGACGAACATGGCGTGTCCAAGATGGATCGCACCGGCACCGGCACCAAGAGCGTGTTCGGCTACCAGATGCGCTTCGACCTGAGCGAGGGCTTTCCGCTGGTGACGACCAAGAAGGTGCACCTGAAAAGCATCATCCATGAGCTGCTGTGGTTCCTCACCGGCTCCAGCAACAACCACTGGCTGCGCGAGCGCGGCGTGACGATCTGGGACGAATGGGCCAGGCCCGACGGCGACCTGGGCCCGGTGTATGGCGTGCAGTGGCGCAGCTGGCCCAAGGCCGACGGCACGCACATCGACCAGATCGCGCAGGTGGTGAACACGCTCAAGACCAACCCCGATTCGCGCCGCATCATCGTGAGCGCCTGGAACGTGGCAGAGCTGGACCGGATGGCGCTGATGCCCTGCCATGCGTTCTTCCAGTTCTACGTGGCGGATGGCCGCCTGAGCTGTCAGCTCTATCAACGCTCGGCCGACATCTTCCTCGGCGTGCCGTTCAACATCGCCAGCTACGCGCTGCTCACCCACATGCTGGCGCAGCAGTGCGACCTGGCGGTGGGCGACTTCATCTGGACCGGCGGCGACTGCCACATCTATTCGAACCACGAAGAACAGGTCAAGGAGCAGCTCAGCCGCGCACCCTTCCCCTACCCCACGCTGCACATCAAGCGGCGGCCGCCCTCGATCTTCGACTACGAATACGAGGATTTCGAGGTGCTGGACTACCAGCACCACGCGGCCATCAAGGCGCCGGTGGCAGTCTGAATCGGCTGTCGGCCGGGTTGAATGCGCCACGGCAGCCATTGTTTTGATACTCATCGCATGACCGATCTGCTTTCCCTCTACCGCACCATGGTGCGCATCCGCGCCTTCGAGGACGCGGCCGAAGTGGCCAGCCAGGGCGGCGTGGCGGCCTGGGGCCATGCCGCGTCCGAGCAGCCCGCGCTGGTGCGCGGCCCGCTGCACCTGTCGACCGGCCAGGAGGCCGTGGCCGCCGGCGTGTGCGCGCACCTGAAGCCCGCCGACCTGCTCACCAGCACGCACCGCGGCCACGGCCACACCCTGGCCAAGGGCGCCGACCCGACACGCATGATGTGCGAGCTGTTCGGCCGCGCCAGCGGCTACAACGGCGGCAAGGGCGGCTCGATGCACATCGCCGACTTCTCGGTCGGCATGCTGGGCGCCAACGGCGTGGTGGCGGCCGGCCTGCCGATCGCCGTGGGCGCGGCGCAGGGACTGAAGATTCGTGGCAAGCATCGGAGCGAAGGCGCCATCGCCGCGTGCTTCTTCGGCGACGGCGCGATCAACCGCGGCCCGTTTCTGGAAGCGCTGAACTGGGCCGTGGTGTACCGCCTGCCGGTGCTGTTCGTGTGCGAGGACAACCGCATCAGCGCCACCACCGAGAGCAGCGGAATGACGGCTGGGCCGGGCGCCAGCGCGCGGGCTTCCGCCATGGGCATCGCGGCGGTGCAGGTCGACGGCACCGACGTGCAGGCCGTCAGCGACGCCGCCTCTGAACTGATCCGCGACATCCGCGCCGGCGGCGGCCCGCGCCTGCTGCACGCGCTGACGGATCGGCACAAAGGGCACGTGTCGGTCGATCCGGGTCTGTACCGCAACGCCGACGAGGTGGCCGCCGCCCTGGCGCGCGACGGCATCGCCCGCACGCGCGCGCAACTCGTGGCACAGGGCCAAACGGCACAGGTCGAACAGATCGAACGCGAGGCGAAAGCCGAGATCGACGCCGCCGTAGCCAGCGCCACCGCCGCGCCGCTGCCCGATAAGAGCGCTGCCTACACCGACATCCAGAACACGGGCGAAGGATTGTGGGCATGAGCGCGCAGCAGATGAGCTACGCGCAAGCCGCCGCACTGGCGCTGTCGCTGGCAATGGAGAAGAACCCGCACCTCATCGCCCTGGGCGAAGACCTGGGCCGTGGCGGCGTGTTCGGCCAGTACCGCGATGAGGCCGGCGCGCCGCTGGTGCAGCGCTTCGGCTCGGAGCGCATCATCGACACGCCGATTTCCGAATCAACCATCGTCGGCGCCGCCGTCGGCATGGCGCTGGCCGGCTGCACCCCGGTGGTCGAGTTGCGGGTGGTCGATTTCGCGCTGTGCGCCATCGACGAAATCGTCAACCAGGCCGCCAAGAACCGCTACATGTTCGGTGGTCAGGGCCGCGTGCCGATGGTGATGCGCATGCCGATCGGCATCTGGTCGTCATCGGCGGCGCAGCACAGCCAGTCGCTGGAGGCGTGGTTCGCGCACATTCCCGGGCTGGTGGTCGTCGCGCCTTCCACGCCCGCCGACAACCACGGCCTGCTGCTGGCGGCGCTGGCCTCGGGCGACCCGGTGGTCTACATGGAACACAAGGAGCTGTGGGCCACACCCGGCGCGGTGACGCCAGGCGAAGTGGTGCCGCTGGGCCAGGCCCGCGTGGCGCGCCAGGGTACGGACGTGACCATCGTCTCCTGGTCGCGCCAGATGCAGGCCTGCCTGGAAACCGCCGAGCAGCTGGCTGCGCAAGGCGTGCAGGCCGAGGTGATCGACCTGCGCACCATCTGGCCCTGGGACAAGGCCGCCGTGCTGGCCAGCGTCGCCAGGACCGGCCGCCTGCTGGTGGTGCACGAGGCGATCCAGGTAGCAGGCTTCGGTGCCGAGATCGCCGCCACCGTGGCCGAGCACACCAGTGCCAAGGTCGCCCGCCTGGGCGCGCCGCGCATTCCGGTCGGCTACGCCAGCAGTCTGGAAGCCGAGGCGCGCGTTGGCGCAGGCAGGATCGTCGCCGGCGTGCACAAGCTGCTGCAGGCATGAGCCGCCCGCGCATCGGCCTGATCTGGGCCCAAGCCCGCGATGGCGTCATCGGCAAGGACGGCGTGATGCCCTGGCACCTGCCGGAAGACCTGGCGCACTTCAAGCGCACCACGCTGAGCCACCCGGTCATCATGGGCCGCAGGACCTGGGATTCGATCCCGGCGCGCTTTCGCCCCCTGCCCGGGCGCCGCAACATCGTCGTCACACGGCAGGCCGATTGGAGCGCGCCAGGCGCGCACGCTGCCGCCAGCCTGGCGGACGCACTGCAGCAATGCGACGGCGCGACCCAGGTCTGGGTCATCGGCGGCGCGCAGATCTACGCCCAGGCGTTGCCGTTGGCCGATGAAGTGGTGGTGACCGAGATCGACGCCGAGTTCGAGGGCGACGCCTTCGCGCCCGCGCTGGGCCCCGAATGGCGCCAGGTGGCACGCGACAAACGGGTCGCCGCCAATGGCCTGCGGCTGAGCTTCGTGACGCATCGGCGCACGCAGCCCACGGCGGATTGACCCTGCCCACGTGTCGATCGGGCGGGTCTCGCCGATCCGGCCCAGAATGGCCGTGAACAGGGTTGACGCCGGAGGCAAATCATGGCCAGGACATTCAAGGTCGGCGACCACGTGAGCTGGAATTCTGAAGCCGGCCGCGCCAGCGGGCACATCAGCAAGGTGCACAAGAAGGACTTCGACTGGAAAGGCTACACCCACCACGCAAGCGCAGACGACCCGCAGTACGAGATCAGGAGCGACAAGACCGACCACGTGGCGGTGCACAAGGGCTCGGCGCTGCGCCATCTGAGCAAGTGATGCGATGGCTGCGCGCCTGCCATATCACACCATCGGCCATTCGACCCTGTCGGTCAATGAACTGGCCGAGCGGCTGCAGGCAGCGCAGGTCACGCGGCTGATCGACGTGCGCACCATCCCACGTTCGCGCACCAACCCACAGTTCAACCGCGACACCCTGCCCGAGGCGCTGGCGCCGCACGGCATCGCGTACCAGCACCTGGCCAGCCTGGGCGGACGGCGCAGCCGGCAGCGCAACGTGGCGCCGGAGGTCAACGGCTTCTGGGACAACCGCAGCTTCCACAACTACGCCGACTACGCGCTGCAGCCGGCGTTCCGCGAAGCTCTGGCCGAGTTGCGCGCCATCGGCCAGCGCGAGCGCTGCGCCGTGATGTGTTCCGAAGCCGTGTGGTGGCGCTGCCACCGCCGCATCATCGCCGACCACCTGCTGGCCGCCGGCGAAACGGTGCGCCACATCATGGCGGATCGCATTGAGGATGCGCACCTGACGCCGGGTGCGATGGTGAGTGCCGACAGCACCGTAACCTATCCCACCATCGGCTCTGCATAGGTCGTAAATCCGTGCCACTTTTCTCAGGCACATCACATCTATGATCGCAGCGATCGCCATCGACGTCAGTGCACACCCATGTTCCGCATCCATCACGCAACGAATCGCATTGTCAAGATGAAAGCCGTGAGTTTTTCGGAGCTCGGTTTCACAGAACGGCATCACATGCAGGAATGGCTGGCAAACCAGGCGGACGCGCTCGGCGAGGATCTTCTGATCATTCAGAAGGAATTCGATGGCTTTGACGACACGCGGGAACGGCTCGATCTATTGGCAATCGACAAAGCCGGCAACCTGGTCATCATCGAGAACAAGCTTGATGACTCTGGGAGGGACGTGGTGTGGCAGGCGCTCAAGTACGCGTCGTATTGCTCGACGCTTTCGAAATCGCAGATCGCCGATGTGTTTCAGCGCTATCTCGACAAGTCACAGCCGGGCCAGGATGCCAAATCCATCATCTGCGAGTTCCTGGAACAGGAGGATTTTGCCGAGGTGGTGCTGAACCCCGGAAATGACCAACGCCTCATCCTGGTCGCCGCACAATTCCGCAAGGAAGTCACGTCGACGGTACTGTGGCTGCTCAAGCACCGGGTTTTCGTCAAGTGCTTTCGAGCCACACCATTCAAGGATGGCAACGACCTGTTCCTCACCGTCGAGCAAGTCATTCCGCTGCCAGAAGCGGAAGAGCTCATGATCGGCATCTCGGAGAAAGAAGATGAGGAGCAGTCCTCCGAGCGCGGCCAGGCCACCCGGCACCAACTGCGTACCGACTTCTGGCATACCG
Source organism: uncultured Ottowia sp. (assembly GCA_964534975.1). Classification (GTDB taxonomy): domain Bacteria; phylum Pseudomonadota; class Gammaproteobacteria; order Burkholderiales; family Burkholderiaceae_C; genus Ottowia. Next base: position 26,853 of record CAZHSD010000016.1, read on the forward strand.
CAATCGAAGCACTGCGCAAGGCTGGTGTGGCGCTCTATGCCAATGTCAGCCCGAGTCGGGACCACTGGCTCAATGCGGGCTCGGGCATCAGCGGTATCTGGTATTCAATGATCTTCAACCGCGATGAAGTGCGCGTCGAATTCGCGATCGGAACACGCTCGAAAGAGCTCAACAAACTCCTGTTCGACCATCTGTTCTCGCGTCGCGACGCGCTGGAGGCTGAGTTCGGGGAGCCGCTCCAATGGCGGCGCCTGGAGGACAAGAAAGTTTCGCTGATCGCCTGCGCGACACCCGTCGATGGGTGGAACCGTGACAACTGGGCCACGATGACGGCGTGGCTGGTGGATCATGTGGAGAAAATGGAGCGCACCTTCGACAAAGAGATTCCCGCGCTTCGCAGCCTGATCAAGAGCCAGCCAGCCCTGGAGTCGGCTCTTGAGGCCATGCCCGTTGCAGCGCTGGGTTAAGGTAGTTCTCATGCGCATCACCACCTGGAACGTCAACTCCCTCACCGCCCGCCTGCAGCACGTGCTGGACTGGCTGGCCACCAATCCGGTCGACGTGCTGGCGCTGCAGGAGCTGAAGATGACGGACGACAAGTTCCCGCTCGAGGTGCTGCGCGAGGTCGGCTACGAGGCGGCCGTGTTCGGCCAGAAGACCTACAACGGCGTCGCCCTGCTGTCGCGCTCTCCGGTGGCCGACGTGGCGCGCAACATCGTCGGCTTCAGCGACGACAACTCGCGCGTCATCGCCGGCACGGTGGACGCGCCGGGCGGGCCGCTGCGCATCGTCAACGGCTATTTCGTCAACGGCCAGGCGCCGGGCACCGACAAGTTCGAATACAAGATGAGCTGGCTGCGCGGCCTGCGCGACTGGCTGCGCGAGGAGCTGGCGGCGCACCCGCGCCTGGTGCTGCTGGGCGACTTCAACATCGCGCCCGAGGACCGGGACAGCTACGACCCGGTCGGCCTGGCCGAGACCATCCACCACACCACGGAAGAGCGTGGCCACTTCAAGGCCTTGCTGGGGCTGGGCCTAACCGATGCCTTCCGCCTGTTCGAGCAGCCTGAGAAGAGCTTCACCTGGTGGGATTACCGCATGCTCGGCTACCAGAAGAACCGCGGCCTGCGCATCGACCACATCCTGGTCAGCGCGCCGCTGGTGTCGCAGGTGGCGGCATGCCGCATCGACCGCGCGCCGCGCAAGTGGCCCAAACCCAGCGACCACGCGCCGGTGACCATGACGCTGTCCGATTGACCCGCACCGCGCGGCGCGCGCGCCGCATGCACGACATCGCCAGCTCACTCTGGCGAGCGGTCCCCGCCCTGCTCCTGGAGCTTGCGCGTCAGGGTATTGCGCCCGATGCCCAGCTTGTGCGCCGCCTCGATGCGCCGCCCCTGCGTGTCGGCCAACGCGGCATGGATCAGGCGCGCCTCGACCCGACGCACGATCGGGTCCCACACGCCGGTTCGCCCTTCGGCCAGCGCCTGGCGAACCTCGGCCTCCAGACCGATTTCCCAATCCGTGGCTGCGGCCGTGGCAGGGGGCAGCGGTTGGGATGCGGCAGCTGCTTCATCCGTGCTGCCGCGTGAAACCGTTGGTGGCGAAGCGGTCGTCGGAACAGCGCCTGGCGCCGCTGCAGCGGCAAACTCCTCGGGCGGCGCGGCCGACAGGGCGGTCGCGCTCAGCACTTCCGGCGGCAGATCCTTGGCCTCGATCCGCTGCGCCGGCGCCATCACCGTCAACCAGTGGCAGATGTTTTCCAACTGCCGCACATTGCCCGGAAAGCCGAAGGTCCGCAGCCGCGCCAGCGCAGCGTCCGAGATGAGCTTGGGCTCCACGCCCAGCTGGCGCGCGCTCAGCGTCAGGAAATGGCGGGTGAGCGTCGGCACATCCTCGTCCCGCTCGCGCAGCGGCGGCAGGCGCAGCCGGATCACGTTCAGGCGGTGCAGCAGGTCGTCGCGGAACAGTCCCGCCCGCACGCGCTGCTCCAGATCCTGGTGCGTGGCGGCGATCACGCGCACGCTGGCGCGGACCGGGCTGTGGCCGCCGACGCGGTAGAACTGCCCATCGGAGAGCACACGCAGCAGGCGTGTCTGCAGCTCCGGCGGCATGTCGCCGATCTCGTCCAGGAACAGCGTGCCGCCATCGGCCTGCTCGAAGCGCCCGCGCCGCAGCGTCTGCGCGCCGGTGAAGGCGCCGCGCTCGTGGCCGAACAGTTCGGATTCGAGCAGGTCCTTCGGGATCGCCGCCGTGTTGATGGCCACGAACGGCCCCTGCGCGCGCGGCGAATGGCGATGCAGCGCGCGCGCCACCAGTTCCTTGCCGGTGCCGGATTCTCCGGTGATCAGCACCGTGACCTGGCTGTGCGAGAGCCGGCCGATGGCACGGAACACCTCCTGCATGGCCGGTGCCTGGCCCAGCATCTCGGGCGTCAGCACCTGCTGCTCGGCGCTCACCGGCTCGCGCCGGCTTTCCTCGACCGCACGCCGGATCAGTTCGACCGCCTTCGACAGGTCGAACGGCTTGGCCAGGTAGTCAAAGGCGCCGCCCTGGAACGCCGCCACCGCGCTGTCCAGATCGGAATACGCCGTCATGATGATCACCGGCAGATCCGGCAGCCGCTGCCGGACCTGACGCAGCAGCGCCAGCCCCGATTCGCCCGGCATGCGGATGTCGCTCAGCAGCAGATGCGGCGGCTCGGCGCCGGGCTCGTCGAGCGCCGCCAGCACCTCGCGCGCGTGGCTGAACGAACGCGTGTCCATCGGCTCGCGTGCCAGCGCCTTCTCGAGCACGAAACGGATCGAGGGCTCGTCGTCGACGATCCAGACAGTCTTCATCACGGTGTTCCTCGTCGGTGCATTCAGTGCAACGGGATCAGGATGCGGACGTCCGTCCGCCCCGACCGGCTGTCGAATTCGATCAGGCCGTGGTGCTGCTGCACGCAGGTCTGCGCCAGGGTCAGCCCGAGACCGCTGCCGCCCTCGCGCCCCGACACCAGCGGCTGGAACACCCGCTCCTTGATCGAATCCGGCACGCCCGGCCCGTTGTCGATGACATGCAAGTCCAGTGCCAGCTTGTAGCGCCGGCCGCCGAAGGTGATCTGGCGCGCCACGCGGGTGCGCAACACGATTTGCGCATCGCCCTGCGCGACGCGCGCCGCCAGCGCCTGGGCGGCGTTGCGCACCACGTTCAGCACGGCCTGGATCAGCTGTTCGCGGTCGCCGCGCAGGTCGGGGAGCGAGACGTCGTAGTCGCGCAGCACCGCCAGCCCGCGCGGGAACTCGGCCAGGACCAGCGCCCGCACGCGCTCGCACACCTCGTGGATGTTGACGTCACCCACCACCGGCCAGTGGCGGTGCGGCTCCAGCAGGCGGTCGACCAGCGCCTGCAGGCGATCGGCCTCGCGGATGATGACCTGGGTGTATTCGCGCAGTTCGCGCTGGCCGACCTCCAGCTCGAGCAGTTGCGCCGCCCCGCGGATGCCGCCGAGCGGGTTCTTGACCTCGTGCGCCAGGTTGCGGAACAGCTCCTTGTTGGCACTGGCCTGCACTATGAGCTGCTGCTCGTAGCGCTGACGTGCCTGCTGTTCCTGCGGCAGCAGCTCGACCACGATCTGCTGCGGCTGCTCGGTGCGCGCCACGATCACGTGCACGGGGATCGGCTCGCCGCCCCGACCCCGCAGTTCGGCGTCGTAGCGCAACGCGTCAAAGGCACCGTCGCGCAGGCCCTGCAGCGCCTGCGCCAGCAGCGCGGCGTCGGTGAAATGCTCGGCCAGCAGGCCACCCTCGATGCTGCGAGCGGGCAGCCCGATCGCGTCCTGCAGCGCCGCGTTGGCGAAGCGCACCCGGCCGGCGGCATCAAGCACCGCCAGCTGCGTGGCCAGCTGGTCGAACGCCTGCCAGTGCGTGGCCTGGGATGGATGGCCGGCACGCGTGGCATCCGCTGCAGGAGCAGCTTGGCGAGAAGCGCCAGAAGAGCGCATGGCTCAGCCCAGGGAGAGGTTCAGGGTTCGGGACATGCGGCCGTACCCTCACCCCCGCCCGCTCCGACGGCAGCGAAGCAGGCCATGTGCGCACGCCGTGGCACCGGCCTGGACGGGCCGCGGAGCGCGGCCCTGTGGCGACGAACGCGTGGCACCGGTAGCGACTTCAGGAGAGCTCACTTGATCCGCGCCAGTTCGCGCCGCAGGCCTTCGATGTCGCTCTGGTTGCGATCGATGGCGGCCTTCAGCTCGGCCACGCGGTCGAGGTATTTCTGGTGGTTGCGGGCCTCGCCGCCGATCTTGTCGGGTTCGCCGTTGTTGTATTCCTTCAGCAGTTCGGCGTGCTGCGCTTCGGCGCGGCGCAGTTCCTGCTCCAGGATGGCCTTGGCGTCGGCGTCGCGGGCGCGCTGCTCGGTGGTGTCGATGCGCGGCGCGCTGGGCGGTGCGCTCACCACCCGCTGGCGGGGCGCCGCGGTCGATGCCGGCGTGGCGGCGGCGGGTTTGGTGCCGCGCACCACGGTGACGTTGCCGCCTTCAACCAGCTTGCAGCCGGTACGGCCCTTGATCTGGTTGGTGTATTCGTTGCCGCAGCGGTAGATGCGGTTCTGCGCTGCGGCGGGCGCAGCCAGCATGCCGCCGACTGTGATGACAAGCAGAACAAGCAGGATAGCGGGCTTCACGGGCAGTCGACCGACGCGCCCGGCGTCGGCGGCGCCGGCATTTCTGGCATGCATGGCCCAATAGACTGCTTTCCCCGACACGCGTTCCCCCTAGTTCGGCCAATGGCCGCGCACCAGAGCGGCCGGCGCACGCCCACCATGCCACATCGTCAGAGCGAATAGTACATGTCGTACTCGGCCGGGTTGACCTGCACGCGGATGCGGTTGACCTCGGTCATCTTCAGCTCGATGTAAGCGTCCAGCATCGAATCGGTGAACACGCCGCCCTTGGTGAGGAAGGCACGGTCTTGATCCAGCGCCTCCAGCGCCTGGTCGAGGCTGTGGCACACGGTGGGCACCAGCTTGTCCTCTTCCGGCGGCAGGTGGTAGAGGTCCTTGCTGGCGGCCTCGCCGGGGTGGATCTTGTTCTCGATGCCGTCCAGGCCCGCCATCAGCAGCGCCGAGAAACACAGGTAAGGGTTGGCCATCGGATCGGGGAAGCGCGCCTCCACGCGGCGCGCCTTGTCGCTGGCCACGTGCGGGATGCGGATCGAGGCCGAACGGTTGCGGCTGGAGTACGCCAGCTTGACCGGTGCCTCGAAGTGCGGCACCAGGCGCTTGTAGCTGTTGGTGGTCGGGTTGCAGATCGCGTTGAGCGCGCGGGCGTGCTTGATGATGCCGCCGATGTAGTAGAGCGCGGTGTCCGACAGGCCGGCGTAGCCCTTGCCGGCGAACAGGTTCTTGCCGCCCTTCCAGATCGACTGGTGCACGTGCATGCCACTGCCGTTGTCGCCGTGGTAGGGCTTGGGCATGAAGGTGGCGGTCTTGCCGTAGCTGTCGGCCACGTTCCAGACCACGTACTTCAGCAGCTGGGTCCAGTCGGCGCGCTGCACCAGGGTGGCGAACTTGGTGCCGAGTTCCATCTGGCCGGCACCGGCGACCTCGTGGTGGAACACCTCGACCGGTATGCCCAGCGACTCCAGGATCAGCGCCATCTCGGCGCGCATGTCGTGCGTGGTGTCCACCGGCGGCACCGGGAAATAGCCACCCTTGGTGGTCGGGCGGTGGCCGCGGTTGCCGCCTTCGAGCTTCTCGCCCGTGTTCCAGGGCGCCTCGTACTCCTCGATGCGGTAGAAGCTGTAGCCGGGCGCGGTGCTCCAGCGCACGCCGTCGAAGACGAAGAACTCGGGCTCGGGGCCGAAGTAGGCGGTGTCGCCGATGCCGGACGCCTTCAGGTAGGCCTCGGCGCGCCTGGCGAGCGAGCGCGGGTCGCGGTCGTAGGCCTTGCCGTCGCCGGGCTCCAGCACGTCGCAGGTCAGGATCAGCGTCGGCTCGTCGAAGAAGGGGTCGATGTTGGCGGTGGCCGGGTCGGGCATCAACAGCATGTCCGAGGCCTCGATGCCCTTCCAGCCGGCGATCGATGAGCCATCGAAGGCGTGACCGTCGCTGAACTTGTCCTCGTCGAAGTGCGACACCGGCACAGTGACGTGCTGCTCCTTGCCACGGGTGTCGGTGAAACGGAAGTCAACGAACCTGACCTCGTTCTCCTTCAACATCTTCATCACGTCGGCGACGCTGTGGGCCATCGATTTCTCCTGGGAAACGGTTATCGGGTTGGGGTGCTTAGGAAGATGCAGATTCCGTGCCAGGAGTCCGCATGCCGCGCCGACGCGGCCTGATCCGGCCTGAAATCGCCATTGTGCATGGGTTTACACGGCGATTCGGGCCCCGGCACGGCCAGGATCGGGCCGAATCTGCACCAAAGTGGTGCGGACGCAACGCGCACGCACCATCATGGACGCAACAGTTCGGGACCGTAGTCAAGCTGGAACGGCAGCAGCCAGGCGCGCAGGTCGGCGTAGGCCGGCTCGACGTCCACCGGTGCGCCCTTCACGCCCAGGTCGATGTGACGGCCATGCTCGGGATGGTCGACGCTCGGCAGGCTGAACACCTTGACGCGCGGGTGGGCCGCCTCGACGCGCTCCATCACCGGCGTCAGCGTCGCCTCGGCGGCGCCGTAGATGAGCACCGAGCGCTCCTGCCAGGCCGCCTGCCGATGCAGCTGCGCATATTCGTGGTCCAGCACCCACTCGATCATCGGCCAGGCCATGACCGGAAAGCCCGGCACGAAATGAATCGCGCCGCCACCGGGACCGCTGCAGGAGAAGCCCGGAATCTGGTTGTAGGGGTTGGGGATGATGCGTGCGCCGTCGGGAAACACGCCCATGTTGAGCCGGTGCAGGTTGTCGGCGCGCTCGGGCTCCCACGGCACGCCCTCCCGTGCCGCCACGTCCTGCAGCCGCTGCCAGATCAGCCGCCTGGCCTCGGGGTGCAGCGCCAGCGGCACGCCCAGCGCGGCGGCCGCACACTGGCGCGTCCGGTCGTCCGGCGTGGCGCCGATGCCGCCGGTGCTGAACACCACGTCACCCGAGGCGAACGCGCGCCGCAAGGTGGCGGTGATGCGCTCGGGCTCGTCACCGACGTACTCGGCCCAGCCCAGCTGCAGCCCGCGCGCCGCCAGCAGTTCGATCACCCGCGTCAGGTGCTTGTCGGCGCGCTTGCCCGACAGGATCTCGTCGCCGACCACGATCAGGCCGAAAACCGGCGTCGGCGCGGGCGCATCGGCGCTCATCAGGGCAGTTCCTTGTAGGGCACGTCGCTGACCGAGCGCGCGTCGGGCGACGGCAGCACCGACGCCGGCGCCGCCGAGGGTGGCGCACCGGCCGCACCGGCCGGCTCGGCGCGCAACTGGCGCAGCGCCTCCAGGCAATAGTTGGCAAACCACAGCGCCGAGAACACGAACACCAGCGTGTAGATCCAGATCGCCAGCGGCACCAGCACCGCGAACAGCGCCGCGAACACCAGGCCCGAGGCCCACACCACGCTCGGCGCCGCGCCCATGTAGCCGCTGACGATGCCGATCAGCAGCAGCGGCGCGCGGTGCCGGCGCAGGATGGCCACGCGCTCGGCGGCGCTGGCGTGCTCGGCCAGGGCGTCGAAGCTCATCACGCGGTAGGTCAGCCAGCCCCAGATCAGCGGCGGCAGGATCAGCACCAGCGGCGGGATCAGCCACAGCGGCAGCGACAGCAGCAGCGCCAGCAGCGCCAGCAGCAGCGAGCCCGCCGACCAGCCGATCGAAGCGGTCAGCGACGCGCCGCGCTGGCGCGCCAGCTGGGGAAAGCGCTGTTCGGCCACCAGCCGCGTGAGCGCCGGCGTCATCAGCATCGAGACCACCGCCAGCGAGCTCAGCGCGATCAGCGGCGTCGCCAGCGCGACGACGAACAGCGGCGCCAGCAATCCGGCCAGGCCGCCGGGCCAGCCCAGCTTCAGCTGCCCGTCGATCCAGCCGATCACCGACCAGCCCTGCAGCCCGGCGCGCATGCCATCGACCGCGCTGCTCCAGAAGAAATAGCCCAGGCCCAGCGCCACCACGGTCATCGCCAGCAGCGGCAACAGCGTCATGCCGATCACGCGCGGCTGCAGCACCTGGCCGAGGGCACGCACGAAGGCATCGGTGATGGGACGCATCATGATGGCTCGCGAGTGTAGTCCCCCGGCATGGCCGGACAGCCATCACGTAACATCCGCGGCATGCAGCAGGTGAACATCGACGGCGTTCTTCTCGAGGTGCAGCACATCGCTGCGCCGGCTGGCGGCGCGCCGCAACTGGCGCCGCTGGTGTTCCTGCACGAAGGCCTGGGCTCGGTCGCCATGTGGCGCGACTGGCCGGCCAGCCTGTGCGCCGCGACCGGCCGCGCCGGGGTGGTCTACTCGCGCCAGGGCTACGGGCGCTCCAGCCCGGTGCCCGATGTGCGCGGCGAGCCGCGCGAGCTGCCGGGCGGCCAGCGCAGCGGGCGTCTCCAGCCCGACTACATGCACCGCGAGGCGCTGCAGGTGCTGCCGCGGCTGCTGGCGCGCCTGGGTCTGCCACCGCCGGTGCTGGTCGGCCATTCGGACGGCGGCACCATCGCGCTGATCCACGCCGCCCACCACCCGGTCACCGCCTGCGTGGTGCTGGCGCCGCACGTGATGGTGGAAGACATCTCGGTGCGGTCGATCGAAGAAGCGCGCCGCGCCTACCTGGACAGCGACCTGCGCGCGCGCCTGGCGCGCTACCACGATGACGTCGACGTCGCCTTCTGGCAATGGAACGACGTCTGGCTCAGTCGCGCCTTCCGCGACTTCGACATTCGCGCCGAGGTGCGCACCATCTCCGCGCCGCTGCTGGCGATCCAGGGCACCGAGGACCCCTACGGCACCATGGCCCAGGTCGACGACCTGGCGGCAGCGGTGCCGCACGCGCAACTGCTCAAGCTGAGCGGCTGCGGCCATTCGGCGCACAAAGACCGGCCCGAGGCGGTCAACGCGGCCATCGTGGCGGCGCTGGCAGCGCTGCCCTGACTGGGCCGCGCCGACCCGACCGGGCTGCGCCGACTGGCGCCAGCGTCAGTCGGGCGGAAGGGTCAGGGCGGTGAGGTCCCGCGCCTCCAGCCAGCGCCACTGGCCCGGCGCCAGGTCGGGCGGCAGTTGCAGGCCACCGATGCGGCTGCGGTGCAGTGATTCGACACGGTTGCCGACGGCGGCCACCATGCGCTTGACCTGGTGGTACTTGCCTTCGGTCAGCGTCAGGTGCAGCCGCGTCGGACCCGGCAGTTCGCAGGCGGCGGCGCGCACCGGCCTGGGGTCGTCCTGCAGCACCACGCCATCGCGCAGACGCTGCAGAGCGGCCGTCGCCATCGGGTGCTTCAGGCCCACCTCGTACAGCTTCGGCACCCGATGGCGCGGGGAGTTCATGCGGTGGATGAAGCCGCCGTCGTCGGACAGCAGCAGCAGACCGGTGGTGTCCTGATCCAGCCGGCCGACCGCCTGCACGCCCGCCAGTTTGCCACTCGCCGGCCGCTGGCGCAGCGGCGGCGGCAGCAGCGCGTAGACGCTGGGCCAGGCGCTCGGGCGGTGCGAGCATTCATAACCGGCTGGCTTGTGCAGCATCAGGTAGGCGCGCTCCCGGTAAGTCCAGGGTTCGCCCTGCACGGTGAAGTGCAGGTCCACGGGATCGACGCGCAGACCCGGATCGGTTCGCACCTGGCCTTGCACCGCCACCAGTCCGCGCTCGATCAGTCCGGCGCACAGCCGGCGGGTGCCGAAACCCTGCGAGAACAGCAGCGCATCCAGCCGCATCGGCGACTCAAGCCGCGCCGCGGATAAAATGCTCGCGGTAGTGCTCCAGCTCGTCGATCGACTCGTGCACGTCGGCCAGCGCGGTGTGCGACTGCTGCTTCTTGAAGGCGTCGACCAGTTCCGGCCGCCAGCGCCGCGCCAGCTCCTTCAGCGTGCTGACGTCGATGCTGCGGTAGTGGAAGAAGGCCTCCAGCCGCGGCATGTACTTCAGCAGGAAGCGTCGGTCCTGCCCGATGGTGTTGCCGCACATCGGCGAGCAGCCCTTGGACACGTACTGCGACAGAAAGGCAATCACCTGATCCTCGGCCTGCGCCTCGGTCAGCGTCGAGGCCTTCACCTTGGCCGTCAGGCCGGTGCGCGCATGGGTGCCGGTGTTCCAGGCGTCCATGGCGTTCAGCACGGCGTCGCTCTGGTGGATCACCAGCACCGGGCCTTCGATGCGCGGCGTCAGCTGCGGTCCGGTGACGACGACGGCGATCTCGATGATGCGCTCCTTCTCGGCGTCCAGCCCGGTCATCTCGCAATCGAGCCAGACCAGGTTCTGGTCGGATTTGGCCAGCACTGGCGTGGCCGCGGGGCTGCAAACGATCTCGGTCATGTGGCCGATTGTCCACGGTGGCGTGCGCACATGCAGCAGCGCGACACTTGCATCAGGCCGCCGCGCCCTAAACTCCAGCCTTGCAATCCCCTCGTTCCCGCTGCTCCCACCTTGTTCGACCCTCTGTCTTCCCCCACCCTGCTCACCAGCCTGGTCTTCGGCGCCGTGCTGCTGGCCAGCGTGCTGGTCAAGCTGTGGCTGGCCTCGCGCCAGATCCGCGCCGTCGCCGGCCACCGAGGCAGCGTGCCGCCGCAGTTCGCGCCCAGCATCGGCCTGCCGGCGCACCAGCGCGCGGCCGACTACACGCTGGCCAAGCTGCGCCTGGGCATGCTGGAGATGGCGCTGGCCGCCGCCATCCTGCTCGGCTGGACGCTGCTGGGCGGGCTCGACTGGCTCAACGCCCTGCTGCTCGACTGGCTCGGCCCGCGTCCGCTGCTGCAGCCGCTGGCGCTGCTGGTCGCGTTTGCCATCATCAACGCGCTGCTCGACCTGCCGACCTCGCTCTACCAGACCTTCGTCATCGAACAGCGCTTCGGCTTCAACAAGATGACGGCCGGGCTGTGGCTGGCCGACCTGCTCAGGTCCACCCTGGTCAGCATCGTGGTCGGCGTGCCGCTGGCGGCGCTGGTGCTGTGGCTGATGGCGGCCACCGGCCGCTGGTGGTGGCTGTGGACCTGGGGCCTGTGGATGGGCTTCAGCCTGCTGATGCTGGTGGTGTATCCGACGGTGATCGCGCCGCTCTTCAACAAGTTCCAGCCGCTGCAGGACGAGTCGCTGAAGGCGCGCGTGAGCGCGCTGATGCAGCGCTGCGGCTTCGCCGCCAAGGGCCTGTTCGTGATGGACGGCAGCCGCCGCAGCGCCCACGCCAATGCCTACTTCACCGGCTTCGGCGCCGCCAAGCGGGTGGTGTTCTTCGACACCCTGCTCGAGCAGTTGTCACCGCCGGAAGTCGAGGCGGTGCTGGCGCACGAGCTGGGCCACTACAAGCACAGGCACGTCATCAAGCGCATCGCCAGCCTGTTCGCCTTCAGCTTGCTTGGCCTGGCGCTGCTCGGCTGGCTGGCGCAGCAAGGCTGGTTCTATACCGGCCTGGGCGTGACGCCCAATCTGCCCGCCAGCATGGGTGGCGTGGTGCCCAACCACGCGCTGGCACTGCTGCTGTTCATGCTGGCGGTGCCGGTGTTCGCCTTCTTCCTGTCGCCGTTGATGGCGCAGCTGTCGCGCAAGCACGAATTCGAAGCCGACGCCTACGCCGCGCGCCAGGCCAGCGCGCAGGACCTGAGCAACGCGCTGGTCAAGCTGTACAAGGACAACGCCAGCACGCTGACGCCGGATCCGCTGTACGTGCGCTTCTACTACTCGCACCCACCGGCGGCCGAACGCATCGCCCGCATGGGGGCGCAGGTGCAGGCGAGCTGAGAAGGTGTGAACGAACCCGTCATGCCCGCTCTGGCCACCCAAACGACGCCACTCGTCGTTGCAAATGCTCGCCGTAGCACGAGCTACGTCTGCGCTTTGCGCCTCGATTGGCGCCGTTTGGACGACCCGCTCAAGCACGCCGGATTCATTCACACCTTCTGAGTCACCGACCATGAGCACCCAGGCCATCGAGGAACCACCGAGGGGCTGGCAGCGCAGCCGCCACCGGGGCGCGGATGCGCTGGAAAAACGCTGGTGCTTTACCGACTTCCGCCAGACCATGGCCTTCGTCAATACGGTGGCCGAGCTGGCCGAACGGCTTGATCACCATCCCGAGCTGCAGCTTGGTCACGACCATTGCAGCGTGCGCTGGACCACGCACGACGCCGGTGGCGTGACCGCACGCGACCTCGAGGCCGCACGCCAGGTCGATGCGCTGGCCGCGGCCCGGCCGGGCACGCCCGATCCCGCTTGAACCACTCGCGCCACGCCACCGCACCCAGGTCCCTGCAGAGCGGCCTGGTGGTCGCCAGCCACGGGCGCCACTGCGTGGTCGAGACACCCGCGGGCGAGCGCGTGATCTGCCACCCGCGCGGCAAGAGGCTGGGCGTGGTGGTCGGCGATCGCGTGCGCTGGCAGCCGTCGGGAGATGAAGGCACGATCGAGCAAATCGAGCCGCGCCGCAACCTGCTGTATCGCCAGGACGAGGTGCGCACCAAGTCGTTCGCCGCCAACCTGGACCAGGTGCTGATCCTGGTCGCCGCCGAGCCCGAGTTTTCCGAGCACCAGTTGGCGCGCGCGTTGATCGCCTGCGAGGCCGAACACGTCGAGCCGCTGGTGGTGCTGAACAAGGCCGACCTGGCCGCGCCCTTCGCCGCCGCCTGGCAACGTCTGGCGCCCTACCGAGAGATGGGCTACAGCGTGCTGCCGCTGGCCGCGCTGCCGCAGGGCCGGCTGCCGGCGGGTGCCTGCTCGTTACCTGAACTGGCCGCGCGGCTGCAGGGCCATACCACCTTGATCCTCGGCCCCTCGGGCGCCGGCAAGAGCACGCTCATCAACCGCCTGATCCCCGGTGCGGCGGCGCAGACCGGCGAGATCTCGCAGGCGCTCGGCAGCGGCAGGCACACCACGACGACGACGAGCTGGTACTGGCTGGACCAGGCCAGGGCCAGCGCGCTGATCGATTCGCCCGGCTTCCAGGAATTCGGCCTGCGCCACATCGACCCGATGCAGCTGGCCGCCTACATGCCCGACATCAAGCCGCACGTGGCCGAGTGCCGGTTCTACAACTGCACGCACCTGCACGAGCCGGGCTGTGGGGTGATCGCGGCGGTCGGCCAAGGTGGCGCTGGCGCGATCAACTCAAGCCGCTACCAAATCTACCAGACGCTGTTCCAGGAGTTGCAGGCCCTGGGCAGCGAAGCCTGGCGCTTCAGGGCCGACGCGCCGGCTCCACCAGACCCATCCGCCGCCTGATGCGCGCCGCTTCGGCGGCATCGCCACGCTCCTCGGCCAGCCGCGCCTGCACGCCCAGCCAGGCCAGCAGCGGGCGGCGCCAGCCCTGCTGCGAGGCGGTGTCGACCGCCTGCGTGACGCTTGCCGGCGACGCGCGGCTCTGGCGCAGCAGCACGCCGGCGGCGACCAGGCGCGCGAACGGATCCTCGATGCCGGCGATGTCATCACCGCCAGCCGCGATGGCGCGGTGCTGCGGCGGCAGCAGCGCCCCATCCTGCGCGCTGGCGACACCTTCCAGATAGCGCGCGTAGGCCTGCTCGGCCGGGCTCGAGTCGGCGCGCAATGGCTCGAAGCCGGCGCAGGGCTCGAACACCAGGCTGGCCACCTGCGCCGCGCAGCGGTTCAGCTCCACGCGCGCCACCAGTTCCGGTCGCCCGGTGCGCGCGACTTCGGCGCGCGCCAGCTCGAACTCGCGCGCCTCGATGCGCGCCTCGCCCTTCAGGTAGGCCTCGGTGAAGCGCTCGACGTGGCCGACGGCGTTGATGCGCCAGTCGGGCACCTTGGGGCCGCTGGCGCAGGCAACCAGCACAAGCGCCGCGCACAGCGCGATCAGGCACCGGTAGGGCGCGCGACGCGGCTCCCCACGCCCACCCCCTGCCCGGCGGGAAGCGGGGAGCTGCGCGGCGAGCTTGCGGACAAACATGGTCACGGCAGCTTGACCTCTTTTTCCTTCGGCGCAAACGGCCACTTGCGGTTGATCTCGGTGATCAGGGCGTCGATCTTGCGCAGGCTGCGCTCGACGTCGGCGCGCAGATCGCCGAGGTCGGTGCTGGCCTCGCGCGCGTTGCCGGCCACCGCCTGCACCTCCTTCAGCACCGCGTCGACCTTGACCACGGTCTGGCGCGCGTCCTGCAGCAAGGCGTTCAACTGCCGCAGCGCCACTTGCGCGTCCGGCACCAGACCGTGCTTGCCCAGCACCTGGTGGTCGGCCTTGCGGATCACGCCATCGACGCGCAGCGTGACCGCATCGAGATTGCCGACCAGCCGGTTGGTGCGGTCCAGCAACTCGCTCACGCGGCGCGCGTCGGCCTGGTTGCCGGTGACCGCCGCCAGCAGACCGCCCTGGCTGCCGTTCAGCCGCTCGGTGAAGCCGCGCAGCTCGGTCATGCTGTGCGCCAGCGCCGACTCCTCGGCGGTGAGGCGATTGATGTTCTGCAGCACGTCGCGCGCATCGGCCACCATGCGCGGAATCTCGGCCGACACGTCGCCGCGCAGCACCATGCGCTCGGCGTTCGGCGGCAGCGGCGGATCGTCCAGGATGCCGGTGAAGGCGCGCAGACGCGCCGCGCCCACCAGGCCCTTCTCGAGCGTGAACACGCTGGAGGTGCGCAGCCAGTGGGCGTCCTTCACCGGCACGTCGACGTGCACTCGCACCGTGCCCTGATCGGCCAGTTCGATGCGGCTGACGCGCCCGATCGGAAAGCCCGAGAAGGTCATGTCCATGCCGACCACCACGCCCTCGGAATCGTCGGTGCTCAGGTAGAGCTTCTGCGTCGCCTCGAAGGCCCCGCGCGCCCACATCAGGTACAGCACCGCGCCCGTGATGAGCAGCGCCATGAACAGCAGCAGCAGCGCCGCGCGCAGCTCCAGGCTGCGCAACGAGCGCCGCGAGGCGGGCGGCATCGGCGCCACCCCGTTGTCGGCCTGCTGCAGTCCGGGCGCCGCCGGCTCGGGCAGCGCCGGCGGATTGGCTTCGGAGGGCGGCGTCGAACCTGCGGGCGGGCTGTTCATGAAGCTCAATAGTAATTGCCGACCAGCGACGCGATCTCGATGACCAGCATCAGCACGAACATGCGCATCAGGCCCTGCAACTCAACGCTGGTGCGCGAGGCTCGTCGCGGCAGGTCGCGCAGCGCGTTGGCCATCGGCAGCAGCGACACCGCGACCGCGAACAGCACCGTCTTCATGCCGAAGATGAGCGACACCACCGGATTGAAGATGTTGCCCACCGCATGGTTGTAGGAGGGCACGCCGGCCAACGTGAAGCCGTGCACCGCGATGTAGGCCAGCACCAGCGAGATCACGCAGCTCACCAGCGCCAGCAGCAGCACCGAGAAGATCCCGCCCAGCACGCGCGGCAGCACGGCGTGACTCAAGGGGTCGACACCGCGCGCCCGCATGGCCTGGAAAGCGCCGTCGCGGCGCAGCTTGTACAGCTCCGACCCGCCCGGGATGGTGTATTCCACCGCCACGAACAGCGCCGCCACCAGCGGGATCAGCTCCAGCACCAGCACGCGCACCACGGCGTCCAGCGCGTACTGCGTCAACCCGTAGGCGAAGGCGGTGACCACCACGATGCGGATCACCACCACGTTGAACAGCGCCATCAGGGTGGTGAAGCCCGGCAGGCCCGGCGCCGCGGCGTCGTACAGATGCCGCAGCAGCGCGCCGCGCGACTCGCGCCGGTAGCTGGAGGGCGAGAACGCCAGCACCACCAGTTGGGCGCCGATGAACACCACCAGCCACCAGCCGAATGCCCAGCGCAACACCGAGCGCCCCAGATGCAGCAGCCAGCCGTACAGCGAGAACCCGGTGGTCATGGCCGGGCATGATACTGCGCGCGCCGCCCGGCGCGCCGGCGCTTGGAAGGCGGCAACGGCGTCGCCGCCGCCATGCGCGCGGCGGCTCGGCCCGCCGGCATGATCTCAGCGGGAAATCCCGTGAGATCATGGATCGGCGGCCGCCCGCGGAGCCGCCGCGTCAGGACTTGCCGGGATGGAACCGGCCGTCGTCCAGCCGCTCGGGCCAGGCGGCGTCGATGTCGCCAAAGCCCAGCGTGCGCTGGCCCTTGTGGTCCTTGCTGAAGTCGCGCGCGTCCTCCTCGCTCGCCAGCGGCACGAACTCGTGCCCCATGGGGCCAAGCACGTCGGAGCCGATCACGTAGCGGCTGCGCCGCGCGTCGATGCGCTGCAGGCCGTAGTAGTCGGTCACGCCGATCACGCGGATGTCCTGCGCGCGCCGGCCCGGAGCGTACTTGGGCAGCTGGTGCAGGAACTTGAACAAGTCCTTGGCGCCGTCGAAGTGATGCGCATGACCGTCGTTCCACAGCACGGTGGCGATCCAGGCCGGGTACTTGGAGACGATCATGCCGCACACCGGGCACAGGTCCATCGGCCCCGGCTTGGGCGTGTCCACGCCGGGCGCGCTGTCGGCGGCCGGGCCGGCTGCGGCGGACGCCCCGGCCAGCCCGAGCACCGCCGCGCCCAGCAGGCCCAGCGTGGTGCGGCGACGCAGCCGCTGGTAGGAGCCGGGCATCAGCTCTTCTTCTGCTCTTCGGCCATGCGCTTGCGGCGCTCCTCGCGATTGCGGCGAATCATGCTGACGTCGCGCGACATGTCGGCGTAGGCTGCCGCCAGCGCCTGATCGAAGTCCATGAACTCGCCGCCATTGGCCTTGCGCGACGCGTCGGCAGCGGCCTGGTTGCTGAAGGCGACCTTGCTGCGCTGGGTCATCACGCCCTTGATCTGGCTGCCGACCAGGAAAGTGGCCTTGTCCACCTCGACCAGGGGCTTGATCTCGCCCGCCGCGGCGTTGTCACCGACCCAGATGCCCTTGGGCTGGCGGTCGATGTTGAGGCCGAGGCTGAGCGCGGAGCAATGGATCGAGCAGGTGCCGTCGACCAGATCGTCGCCGTACTGGATCAGCATGCGGCTGGCGTGGTATTGCGTGCGGTCCATGTTGCAGTAGGGGCAGCGTGGGTACTTGCTCAGCTCGTTGACCAGCGGCGTGGCGTCCGGTCCCTTCTTGGGAATGAACTGGTTGGGCGTGCCGTCGGTGGCGCACGCGGCCGCGGCGGCGGCCTGGGGCTGGGCCTTGGTCTGCGCGCAGCCGGCCACGAAGGCGCCGGTGCTGCCCAGCGCGGCCAGTTCGACAAAACTACGACGTTTCATGAGTACTCTCCTCTGACAAGACCGGCCAGGCAAAACGGGGGCCGGCATCCCGCATAACTCCTCATGGCGACAGCAGAATCAGGTTGGAGCGCCACACCGCGCCCAGCACCAGCAGCGCGAACAGGCCGAAACCCGCCGCCGCCAGCAGCGCCAGACGGCGCGCCAGCGCCGGCGCCACCACCCGCAGCTCGGGCGCACGCCGCGCGGCCCAGCCCAGCGCGCCCACGCCCAGGCCCGCCGCCGTGGCGGCGAACAGCGGCAGGTACAGCGCATAGCCCTGCCAGTGGTATTCGGGCTTGAGAATGCAGAACGGGCAGTGGTGATGCGGGTGCTCGTAGATGTAGAGCGAGACGAACGAGACCATGCCCGCCAGCGCCGCGCCGAACCCCAGCGCGCTGGCCAGCGCCGCCCAGCCGGCGCCGCGCCGGCGCCGGGCGTAATGCACATTGGCGCCCACGGCCAGCGCCAGCGCGCCGCCGAACAGCGCCATCGCCAGCCGCGGCGGCAGCCCGGCCAGATCGCCGGTCACCGCATCGGCGCCGGCCGAGAACAGGCTGCCGCAGCAGGAGGTGATGACGTCCGCCTCCAGCTTGGCGAAGTACAGCCATTGCAGTCCCACGCTCAGCGCCACGGCCGGCAGCAGCGGCGCCAGCAGCAGCGTGAACTTGAGGCGCGTGAGCGGATAGCTGGGCGCGCGCGTATCGGCGTGGTGCAGCACCAGCCAGGCCGCCGCCAGAAAGAACACGAGGATCTGCGCCAGCAGCGCCGGGAACCCCCAGCCGTTGGCCTGCAGGCTGCCCACGGCGCACATCGCGCCCACGAACTGCGCCGCCATGCGGTCGGCGTTGAACACGAACAGCAGCAGCGCCGCCATCTGCAGCGCCAGCACGAACACCACCAGCGTGGCCAGCAGGTAGGTGCGCCGCTCGAGGGCGATCTGCAGGCTGCTGGCGCTGCTCAGGTCCCAGCGGCGCACCAGCTGCACCGTGGCGGGCGCGGCCAGCAGCAAGGCCGCCAGCCCCAGGCCGCCGGCCAGCAGCAAGGCCAGGATCGCGGGTTGGAAGAACATGGCGCTAGCTGCCCTCCCCGGCATCGATCACGCGCCCATCGCGCAGGCCGACACGGCGCTGCACCAGGCCGCTGTCCAGCACGCGCGGGTCGTGGCTGCTGAGGATGATGGTGGTGCCCTGCGCGTGCAGCCGCGCCAGGATGTCCAGCAGCTGGCGCGACAGCGCCGTGTCCAGGTTGGCCGTGGGTTCGTCGGCGATCAGGATGTCGGGCTGGTTGATCATGGCGCGCGCAATCGCCACCCGCTGCTGCTCGCCGCCCGACAGGGTCTGCACCGCCGCGTGCAGCCGACGGCCCATGTCCAGGCCCTCCAGCAGCGCCTGGGCGCGCGCCACCAGCTCGCCGCGCGGCAGGCCCAGCGGGTAGGCCGGCAGCAGCACGTTGTCCAGCGTGCTCAGGCCGGCGATCAGGTTGAACTGCTGGAACACGAAACCGAAGCGCCGGCGGCGCAGCGCGGTCAGAAAGCGCTCGGGCAGGCCCGAGATGTCCTGCCCGTCCAGCCGCACGCGCCCGCTGGTGGGCCGCGCCAGGCCGCCGATCACGGTCAGCAAGGTGGTCTTGCCCGAGCCGCTGGCGCCGTACAGCGCCGTCACCTGACCCAGCGCCAGCGTCAGCGTGATGCCGTCCAGCGCCCAGTATTCGTTCGGCTGGCCCTGGTGGAAGGCCTTGCGGACTGCGTGCAACTCGATCATGGCGCGCCCTTCAGCTCCGCATCACCGCGTCGGGGTCGGCGATGGCCGCCTTCCAGCACGGCAGCAGCACCGCCGCCGTGAACGGAACCACGGTGAAGAAGAACAGCGTGAACAGCTGCAGCCCATCGACCGTGGGCACCAGCTCGAAGCGCGGATAAATCGTGCCCCAGCCCTGCAACACGGGCCGAAACAGCGCCCCGCCGGCATAGAACACGTGCAGATGCGCCGCCACGTAGCCGGCCAGAAAGGCGGTGGCCGACAGCAGCACGCCTTCCCAGAACTTCATGCGCAGCACGTCGCCGGTTTCCCAGCCGATGGCTTTCAGGATGCCGATCTCGCGCCGCTCCTGCGCCGACAGGCCCGAGGCCTTGTCCCAGGCCAGGATGGCGAACGCCAGCAGCGCGCCGCTGAGCACCGCCAGCACCATGCCCTCGCGCCAGTCGAACACCGAGGCATAGCTGCGCAGCAGCTCGTCGCGCAGCACCGGGCGCGCGTCGGGCAGCCGCTCGGCGATCTTGCGCGCCACGTTGCGCGCCTCGGCGGGATTGGCCATCGACAGCGCCAGGTCGGTGTAGTGCCCCTCCGGCAGCTGGAAGAAGCGCCGGAAGTCGGCCTCGTTCATGAGCAGCAGGTCCGCGCTCATCAGTTCGCTGGCCGCCGGCAGCATGCCGGCCACGGTGTAGGTCACCACGGCGCCGGTGTAGTCGTTGAAGGCCACGATGTCGCCCGGCTCGGCACCACGCTGGCGCGCCAGCGCCTGGCCCAGCAGCACCTGCCCGGGCGCGGGCGCATCCGCGGTCGGCACCATGAACGTGTAGTTGGCGCGGTGCACGCTGTCGTAGTGGTAGCCCCACAGGCGCGGCGCCACGCGCTGCACGCCGCGCAGCCGGCCCAGCCGCTCGGCGTAGCCGGGCTCGATCAGCGCGGCGCGCCCCCCCACCAGGCGCTGCACCACGACTTCGGGAGCGTGTTCGAGCACCTGAGTGACCTCTTGCCGCAGGCCCTGGGTGAACAGCATCACCGAAGCCAGCACGAACACCAGCAGCGCATACACGGCCCACAGCCCCAGCGCCCGCCCCTTCTGCCGCCCCAGCGCGGCCAGGGCGTAGTCCATCAGATAGCGCTGCTGCGCCAGCCAGCGTGTCACGGCTGCTCCTCGATCGAATCCAGCGCCTGGCTGCGCCACCACGCCAGCGCGGGCGGCGCAGTCAGCAGCGAGCCGGACGGAAAATGGTCCTGCGCCAGCGGGTGGTCGAACAGCGCCGCCTGCGGGCCGTGCAGCGACGGATGGCGGGTGTAGTGCGCCTCGGTGAACAGCGCCGGGTCGGTCAAACCCAGCCAGCGCGTCAGCTGTGCGCTGGCCCGGGTCGCGTGCCGGCGCGCGGTGTGCTCACGCCCCGTGTCCCACAGCACCAGCGCCAGCGCGCCCAGCTGCAGCGCCAGCAGCAGCAGCACCAGGGTCGATGGGCGCAGGTGCGGCGCGCTCATCGCGGCTGCCCCAGCATGCCAGCCAGGTGCCTGAACCGGACACCATGGGCCAGCGGACGGGCGACAGACGCCGCATCAGCCCGCCAGACCCGGCCACGCCGCGCCGCAAGGCATCGACATGCTCGACGCGAAATCTCCATCTCCACTCCAGCCTGGGGAATCCCCTCGGCCCTCCCGCGGCCGTGCGCCGCCGCCAAGGGCGTGGTTCATCCCTGAAAAAACTCCGCACCGCGCGTGGTCCGAGCGCTGCGCCCAGGCCTGGGCGGCACGCTGGCGATGCGACGAAACTGGGAAGGCTTACGCCGACAGGCGTGGCGGCGCGTGGGCGGGTGGGCGCAGGTGTGGCGGCGCCAGGGTGAGTCGTGCCACGGGGACGAGTCCTGCCAGCAGCACGCGCGTGGGCGGTGGCAGGACAAGCGCATGCACCAGGGAACTCGCCGGCCCAAGCTGGCTGGCGGCGCTGGCGCAGAACGAGCAGACACCGGCAGCGACGCCGGTGGCGGGCGCATCGGGCAGGCGCTCCAGCTCGCCCCCCGGCAGCACCCGCATCATGCCGGCGGCGGTGCAGACGATGTTGTCGCCCGGTGCGCGTGCCTGCAGCCAGCTGGCCATGTGGCCGGTGCCCAGCGCCAGGGCCAGCATCTGCATGGCGAGCGCCAAGACCATCGCCACCGCAGCGCAGCGGCGGCGTGTCAAAGGCATGCGCAGAACGATCAACCCGTCCATCTGGCGCCAGTTTAGGCTGGCGGCTGCGGCGGCAAGATGATTTGAATCAAGTTTGACCATCAGGCGAGGCCGGCGCAGCTGCCCGTGCTGGCCGCAGGTGCCCAGGCCCCGGGCAGCGCTGTGCGGTAGTTCGCGGAACCGGACGGAGCCGGCTGCATTAGGGACAAATGCCAACTGCCGATCGGACTCAGTTGCGTTATATTGCACCGCAGCAGTCCTTATACGGCTATCTCGATACTTGCTCTGATGCTCTACCAAATCTACGAAGCCCAGCGTTCCCTGATCGAACCGTTTGCCGACTTGGCCGACGCTGCCTCCAAGGCCTACGGCAACCCGCACACCCTGCTGGGACAGATGCCGATGGCACAGCGCGTGGCCGCCGCCTACTCGCTGTTCCACCGCCTGGGCAAGGACTACGAGAAGCCCGAATTCGGCATTCGCAAGGTGCCGGTCGACGGCGTCGAGGTGGCGATCGACGAGCGCGTCGAGATCGACAAGCCGTTCTGCCAGCTGCTGCGCTTCAAGCGCTTTTCGGACGATCCGCCGACGCTGGAAAAGCTCAAGGGCCAGCCGCCGGTGCTGATCGTGGCGCCGCTGTCGGGCCACTACGCCACCTTGCTGCGCGACACCGTGCGCACCATGCTGGAAGGCCACAAGGTCTACATCACCGACTGGAAGAACGCCCGCACGGTGCCGTTGTCGGAGGGCGAGTTCCACCTCGACGACTACGTCAACTACGTGCAGGAGTTCATCCGTCACGTGCAGGGCAAATACGGCAACTGCCACGTCATCAGCGTCTGCCAGCCCACCGTGCCGACGCTGGCGGCGGTGTCGCTGATGGCCAGCCGCGGCGAGAAGACACCGATCACCATGACCATGATGGGCGGGCCGCTCGACGCCCGCAAGTCGCCCACCACCGTCAACACGCTGGCCACGCGCCGCAGCCACGAGTGGTTCGAGAACAATGTCATCTTCCGCGTGCCGCCAAACTACCCCGGCGCCGGCCGCCGCGTGTACCCGGGCTTTCTGCAGCACGCCGGCTTCATCGCCATGAACCCGGACCGGCACGCCAGCAGCCACTACGACTACTTCCGCGACCTGATCAAGGGTGACCAGTCCAGCGCCTACTCGCACCGCAAGTTCTACGACGAGTACAACGCCGTGCTCGACATGGACGCCGACTACTACCTGGAAACCATCCGGGTCGTATTCCAGGACTTCAACCTGATGCACGGCACCTGGGATGTCCGTTCACCCGCGGGCAAGCTCGAGCGCGTGCGGCCCCAGGACATCACCACCACCGCGCAGCTCACCGTCGAGGGCGAGTTGGACGACATTTCCGGCGCCGGCCAGACCCGCGCCGCACACGGGCTGTGCACCGGCGTGCAGCGCCGCGACGGCGACCACCTGGAAGTCAAGGGCGCCGGGCACTACGGCATCTTCAGCGGCCGCCGCTGGCGCACCGTGGTGTATCCGCAAATCAAGGCCTTCATCGCCGAGTTCCACGCCAAGGCGGCCGCCCGCGGCGAGGTCACCATGCCGGAGCCTTGGTGGTCGCGCCGCCCGGCCGATGCCGGGCGTGGCACCGCCACGGCCGAAGCGCAGCGTGCCGCCGCTGAGGAGTTGGGGCAGCTGCGGCTGGACCAGCTGGATATGCTGGTGCCGGAAGAGGCCGCTGCCACCCCCACCCCATCGCGGCGCCGCAGCACGCGGCGCACCAGTAGCGCGACGGCCAACACCGCCATCAATGGCAGCGCCGCCAAGCCGCATGTCAACGGCAGCCAGGCCGCCGCCGGCGGGGGCGCAGCGCGCAAACGCAGCAGCACAACCCGCAGCACGGCCAGCAAGAATGCCCCCAGCACGGCCGCCAAGAGCGCCAGACGCAGCAGCGCGAACTGAACCCGACCCCGTTTCGGCGCACCCGGGGGCACGCGCCGGCGTGAGCGCCCAGCCGCCGGGTACGCTGGCAGAACGCATCTTGGCGGCGCTGCCGCAAACCCAGTGCACGCGCTGCGGCTACACCGACTGCGCCGCCTACGCGCAGGCGATTGCCGCCGGCACAGCAGCGATCAACCAGTGCCCGCCGGGCGGCGCCGAAGGCATCCGCCGCCTGGCCGCCATCACCGGGCAGCCGGTGCAGCCGCTCGATGCGGCCCACGGCACGGAAGCGCCGCGCAGCGTGGTGTGGATCGACGAGGACTGGTGCATTGGCTGCACCCTGTGCATCAAGGCCTGCCCGGTGGACTGCATCGTCGGCACGAACAAGCGCATGCACACGGTGATCGAAGACCAGTGCACCGGTTGCGAGCTGTGCATCCCGGCCTGCCCGGTCGACTGCATCCACCTGGAGCCGGTGACCGGCCGGCGCACCGGCTGGGACGCCTGGTCGCCCGAGCAGGCGCGGGATGCGCGCGCCCGCTACGAGGCCACCATGGCCCGGCGCGAACGGGCCGAGCGCGAACACACGCAGCGGCTGGAAGCAAAAGCCGCGCACAAGCTGGCCCACCTGCCCGAGCTGACCAAGGGCGCCGAAGGCGCCGAACTGGAGCGCAAGCGCGCCGTCATCGAGGCCGCCCTGGCGCGGGCGCGCGCCAGGCGCCAGCCCGGCTGAGGGCGGACGTCAACGAAAGCCGGCGTTGAGCTGCTCCAGCACCGCCGCGCCCGGACACAGATCGGCCTGGCCCAGCGTGTTGAGCGGCCTGGCGCTGGTGTTCTGCGCGCTGTGCAGATCGCCCGCCTCGGCCTCGACGTAGAGCAGGCCCGTCAGCAGCTCGCCCTCGGCCGCGCGCGCATGCATGTAGCTCATCGCGGCCACGCGGTCGGTGGGGTCGTAGTCGGCGTGCAGCTTGCGCAGGCGCAGCACGCTGCCGTCGTGCTGCTCGACCTCGACCACCTGCCCCGGCTCGATGGTGGCGGTGATCTCCTCGCGCCCGGTGATGAAGTCGATCCGGCTCACCGCCTCGTTGTGCTCGCGCACCCAGTCGTAGCTGCGCGTGGAGCCGGCGTGGTTGTTGAAGGTGACGCAGGGGCTGATGATGTCGATGAAGGAGGCACCACCGTGGCCCACGGCGGCCTTGATCAGCGGCACCAGCTGCGCCTTGTCGCCCGAGAAGCTGCGCGCCACGAAGCTGGCGCCGAGCTGCATCGCCAGGCCGACCAGATCGACCGGGCTGTCGCGGTTGACCTCGCCCTTCTTGCTCTTGCTGCCCTTGTCCGCGGTGGCCGAGAACTGGCCCTTGGTCAGGCCGTAGACGCCGTTGTTCTCGACGATGTAGACCATGTTGACGTTGCGCCGCATGGCGTGCGCGAACTGGCCCAGGCCGATCGAGGCCGAATCGCCGTCGCCCGAGATGCCCAGATACAGCAGCTCGCGATTCGCCAGGTTGGCGCCGGTCAGCACGCTCGGCATGCGCCCATGCACGGTGTTGAAGCCGTGGCTGGCGCCGAGGAAGTAGTCCGGCGTCTTCGACGAGCAGCCGATGCCCGACAGCTTGGCGACGCGGTGCGGCTCGATGTCCAGCTCCCAGCAGGCCTGGATGATGGCCGCCGAGATCGAGTCGTGCCCGCAGCCGGCGCACAGGGTCGAGACCTTGCCCTCGTAGTCGCGCCGGGTGTAGCCGACCCGGTTCTTGGCCAGCGACGGGTGGTGCAGGCGCGGTTTGGCGATGTAGGTCATGGCTGTTTGACTTCCTGCGGGGAAACGACGGCTTCGAGCACGCGCTCGGTGATGGCCTGCACGATGAAGCGCGCCGTGATCGGCGTGCCGTCGAAATGCAGCACGCGCTGCAGCTTGGCCGGGTTGATCTCCAGCTCGTTGATCAAGAGCGAGCGCAGCTGCGCGTCGCGGTTCTGCTCGACCACGAACACCTGCTCGTGCACCTCGATGAACTCGTGCACGTCGGCCGGGAACGGGAACGCGCGCAGGCGCAGCGCATCGATGTGGATGCCGCGCGCGGCCAGCACGTCCAGCGCCTCGTGCATGGCCGGGCTGGTGGAGCCGTAGAAGATCACCCCCAGCCGCGTGCGCTTGGCCGCCGGGCGCGGCAGCGGCGGCGGCACCAGCCTGGCGGCGGTGGCGAACTTCCTCAGCAGGCGCTCGACGTTGTAGATGTAGTCCGGTCCGCGCTCCGAATAGCGCGCGTAGGCATCGCGCGTGGTGCCGCGCGTGAAGTAGCTGCCGCGCGTCGGGTGCGTGCCGGGCAGCGTGCGCCAGGGGATGCCGTCGCCGTCGACGTCCATGTAGCGGCCGAAGTCCTTCTGGTCCAGGTCGTGCGCCGTCATCACCTTGCCGCGGTCGTAGTCGCGCTCGTCGTCCCAGGCCAGCGGCTCGCACAGGCGCTGGTTCATGCCGATGTCGAGGTCGGTCATCACGAACACCGGTGTCTGCAGCCGGTCGGCCAGGTCGAGCGCGGCGGCGGTGTGCTCGAAGCATTCCTTCGGGTCTTCGGGGAACAGCAGCACGTGCTTGGTGTCGCCGTGCGAGGCGTAGGCGCAGGCCAGGATGTCGGCCTGCTGGGTGCGCGTGGGCATGCCGGTGGACGGCCCGCCGCGCTGCACGTTGACGATGGTGACCGGGATCTCGGCGAAGTACGCCAGGCCGATGAACTCGGTCATCAGCGACACGCCGGGGCCGGAGGTGGCAGTGAAGGCGCGCGCCCCGTTCCAGCCCGCGCCCACCACCATGCCGATCGAGGCCAGTTCGTCCTCGGCCTGCACGATGGCGTGGTTGTGGCGGCCCTCGGCATCGACGCGGTACTTGGCGCAGTAGCTCATGAAAGCTTCGGCGACCGAGGTCGAGGGCGTGATCGGGTACCAGGCGCACACCGTGGCGCCACCGTACACCGCGCCCAGGCCGGCCGCCGTGTTGCCGTCCAGGAAGATGCGCTGGCCGACCCGGTTGGCGCGCTCGACGCGGATCGGCAGCGGATGCGCCAGGTGCTCGTGCGCGAAGTCGCGCCCCAGCTTGAGCGCCTGCACGTTGGCGGCGATCAGCTTTTCCTTGCCCCTGAACTGCTCGCCCAGCAGCTGCTCGATGACCTCGGCGTCGATCTCCAGCAGCACCGACAGCGCGCCCACGTACATGATGTTCTTGAACAGCTGGCGCTGGCGCGGGTCGCTGTAGACCGCATTGCAGATCTCGGTCAGCGGCATGCCGATGACGGTGATGTCGTCGCGCAGCTCGGACGGCGCGCGCGGCCGCGTGCTGTCGTAGAGCAGGTAGCCGCCGGGGGAGATCTCCTCGACGTCGGCGGCCCAGGTCTGCGGGTTCATCGCCACCATCATGTCGGTGCCGCCGCGCCGGCCCAGGTAGCCGCGCTCGGTCACCCGCACCTCGTACCAGGTCGGCAGGCCCTGGATGTTGCTGGGAAAGATGTTGCGCGGGCTGACCGGCACGCCCATGCGCAGGATGGCCTTGGCGAACAGCTCGTTGGCGCTGGCCGAACCCGAGCCGTTGACGTTGGCGAACTTGATGACGAAGTCGTTGATGCCGGTGATGCGCCTCATGCCGCCGCCCCTTCCTTGACCTGGCCTACCATGGCGGACGCGCCGCCGGCCTTGGCGGTGTGGAAAACGTACTTCTGCATGTCCCAGGCGCCGGTCGGACAGCGCTCGGCGCACAGGCCGCAGTGCAGGCACACGTCCTCGTCCTTGATCATCACCTTGCCGGTCTTGAGCGGCCCCGAGGCGTACAAGGCCTGCTCCAGGTTCTCCGCCGGCGCATTCAGGCGCTGGCGCAACTCGGTCTCGTCGCCGTTGGCGGTGAAGGTGATGCAGTCCATCGGGCAGATGTCGACGCAGGCGTCGCACTCGATGCACAGCCTGTCGGTGAACACGGTCTGCACGTCGCAGTTGAGGCAGCGCTCGGCCTCCTTGATCGCCGTGCGCGCATCGAAGCCGAGTTCCACCTCCACCTGGATGCTGGCCAGCGCAGCTTCGGCCTTGGCCCAGGGCACCTTGTAGCGCTGGTCGTTCGACGGATCGTGGTCGTAGCTCCACTCGTGGATGCCCATCTTCTGCGACACCAGGTTGGTGCGCGGCGGCGGCCGCTGCGCCACGTCCTGGCCGGTCAGCAGCAGGTCGATCGACACCGCCGCCTCGTGGCCGTGCGCCACCGCGGTGATGATGTTCTTCGGCCCGTAGGCCGCGTCGCCGCCGAAGAACACCTGCGGCAGGCTCGACTGGAAAGTGTTCTTGCCCAGCACCGGCAGGCCCCAGCGGTCGAACTCGATGCCGACGTCGCGCTCGATCCACGGGAAGGCGTTCTCCTGCCCGACCGCGATCAGCACCTCGTCGCAGGCGAAGAACGCTTCGGGCTCGCCGGTCGGCACCAGCTTGCGCCGGCCCTCGCCGTCGTACTCGGCGCGCACGATCTCGAACGTCATGCCGGTCAGCCGGCCGCCCTCGTGCACGAAGGCCTTGGGCACGTGCATGTTGATGATCGGGATGCCCTCGTGCTGCGCGTCCTCCTTCTCCCAGGGTGAGGCCTTCATCTCGTCGAAGCCGGAGCGCACGATGACCTTGACGTCCTCGCCGCCCAGGCGCCTAGCCGAGCGGCAGCAGTCCATGGCGGTGTTGCCGCCGCCCAGCACGATCACGCGCTTGCCGATGCGGCTCACATGGCCGAACGAGACCGAGGCCAGCCAGTCGATGCCGATGTGGATGTGCGCCGCCGCTTCCTGGCGGCCGGGGATGTCCAGGTCGCGCCCGCGCGGCGCGCCGCTGCCGACGAAGACGGCGTCGTAGCCTTGGTCCAGCAAGGCCCGCATCGAGTCGACGCGCTCGCCGCGCCTGAACTCGGCGCCGAGCGCGAACACGTAGCCGACCTCCTCGTCGATCACGCTCTCGGGCAGGCGAAAGCGCGGGATCTGCTGGCGCATGAAGCCGCCCGCCTTGGCCTCGCCGTCGAACACCGTGACCTGGTAGCCCAGCGGCGCCAGGTCGCGCGCCACCGTCAGCGAGGCCGGCCCGGCGCCGACGCAGGCCACGCGCTTGCCGTCGTTGGCGCCGGCGCGCGGCATGCGCGGCACCACGTCGTCCTTCAGGTCGGCCGCCACGCGCTTCAGGCGGCAGATCGCCACCGGTTCCGGTTTCTCGGCATTCTCCTCCTCCACCCGCCCGCGCCGGCAGGCCGGCTCGCACGGACGGTCGCAGGTGCGCCCGAGCACGCCGGGAAACACGTTCGACACCCAGTTGATCATGTAGGCGTCGGCGTAGCGCCGCTGCGCCACCAGGCGGATGTATTCCGGCACCGGGGTGTGCGATGGGCAGGCCCATTGGCAATCGACGACCTTGTGGAAATAAGCCGGGTCGGCGGTGTTGGTCGGCTGCAAGTCGTGTCTCCTCGTCCGCATGGGGCCGCTCGGGCGGTCTATGAATGCCATGGGAACAGCAGCGAGTTTACGGCGCGGCGTCACGCTGTACGCCACCGACACCCTGCCTGAAGCACCGGATTAACCCGCACTGCCATGGCCGGCTGGCGACGCCGTCCTACGCCTTGGCCGGGGCCCGGCATCTAGACTGCCACGGCGACGCCCAGCCATCGCCGCTGCCGCCATGACCCCGAGAAGAAGGAAGATGTTCTGGACCATCGCCATCACGGCGCTCGTGACCCTGATCGCCGTCGTGCTGGCGATGAACTTCGCCACGCCCGAGAAGAAGCTCGAGCGCAAGATCGAGCACCACTACCGGCTGGCCGATCCGCAGTACCTGCGCGAGATGAGCGTGATGCTGGGCCCGGCCATCGTCGGCGGCAACCGCGTCGAGGACCTGCAGAACGGCGAGCAGATCTTCCCCGCCATGCTGAAAGCGATCCGCGCGGCGCGCCGGACCATCACCTTCGAGACCTACATCTACTGGTCGGGTGAGATCGGCGAGGAGATGGCCGAGGCGATCGCCGAGCGTGCCCGCGCCGGCATCAAGGTGTCGGTGCTGCTCGACTGGGTCGGCAGCCTGAAGATGGAAGAGCGCCTGCTGAAGCTGATGCAAGACGCCGGCGCCGTGGTGCACCGCTACCGCCCGCTGCACTGGTACAACCTGGGCCGCATGAACAACCGCACCCACCGCAAGCTGCTGGTGGTGGACGGCAGGGTCGCCTTCACCGGCGGCGTCGGCGTGGCCGACCAGTGGACCGGCCACGCGCAGGATCCGGACCACTGGCGCGACATGCATTTCCAGCTCGAAGGCCCGGCGGTGGCGCAGTTCCAGGCCGCGTTCAACGACAACTGGATCAAGGCCACCGGCGAGGTGCTGAACGGCGAGGACTACTTCCCGCCGCTGCAGCGCGCGGGCGACATCGACGCCCACCTGTTCATCGCCTCGCCCGCCGGCGGCAGCGAGAGCATGCACCTGATGTACCTGATGGGCATCGCCGCCGCCGAGCAGTCGATCGACCTGCAGGCCTCGTACTTCGTGCCCGACGAACTGATCCACAAGGCGCTGATCGCCGCACGCCAGCGCGGCGTGCGCATCCGCATCCTGGTGCCCGGCAAGCACATCGATTCCGACACCGTGCGGCTGGCCTCCAAGGCCGAGTGGGGCCCGCTGCTGCAGGCCGGCGTCGAGATCCACGAATACCTGCCGACCATGATGCACAACAAGCTGCTCATCATCGACCGCGAGATGGTCTCGGTCGGCTCGACCAACTTCGACGTGCGCTCGTTCCGCCTCAATGACGAGGCCAGCCTGAACATCTACGACCAGGCCTTCGCCGAACGCATGACGCGCGTGTTCGACGAGGACCTGAAGCACAGCCAGCGCTACACCTACGAGACCTGGGCGAAACGGCCGTTGAAGGACAAGCTGATCGAACGCTTCGTGCTGCCGATCAAGTCGCAGCTTTGAGCTCGGCGGGGATGTTGCAGTTCAGAGTTGCGCCCTCTCTCAAAAAAAAGGGCCGCACCCAAAGCGCGGCCCATGAATTGGCATGAAATGCCGAACTTGCGATATCAGATTTGCAGATACATCTGGCTGTGGATCGACGACCTACCCAAGGCGGTGCAGTGGCGGACGGCGCAGGGTGTGCGCTTCACGACCGATGGCATCCGCAAGGGCGCCGCCCGAGGTGGTGGCGGCACCGGACGGGGTGGCGGCCACTGGGCGCGCGCCGTCTGCCTGAAAGCACAAGTGCGGGCGCCCGTCGCAGCCGTACCAGGCATTGGGCCGGCCGCGACGCGCTGGACGCGTCACCCCTGTTGGGTGAGCGAGAAAGTGCCCTTGTGGAGTTTCTGCCTCGGCACATGAAAACCGGATGGGTTTACGGTGTCAGGCAGAACCTTTGCACTGGGCGGCACCCATCAATTCAAGGCTGCCATGAATAGACGTAGTTCGTGCCCATGGCGACCCCCCCGTCCCCACAAGTCGTACGCAGCGCAATTTGCTCACCCTCCTCTGTGCCCGTGGGCGCCTTGGCCTTTACCGTTCCGCTCCAGCTCAGTGGCCTGCCCTTCCCGTTGCTAGCAACGAGACTTGTCTTACCCTCGTCTGTCTCGAAATAGATGGCCGAGCGGGTGTGGTAGGCGGGCTTGATATCCCAGCGGTCGAAGTTGATGCTGCCCTGGATAAGTGCGCCGAGGTTTGTCGCCAAATGGGTAAGGGCGACGCTGGCCTGCAACGAAACGGTGGCCCCGCCTTTGATCTCGTTTGGTGGCGCCTGCAGTACACACTGTCCTGTGTACGTGGACCCCTTGTTTTCCCCTGGGCCAATATAGGTGGTTGTGCGGCTATATGTGCCACGTGCATATTGACCGCTGTTCACGTGGTAGGGGTTCTCCTTGTTCCATATCACAGTGTCGTCTGCGCCATCAAAATCCAGCACTTTTGTCATTTTCCAGGTGCCTCCTCCCGTTGGTTGAAGGCCGGCCGTCATGTAACCTTGCTTACGTGCCCATTCGTAAAACCCTTCGCGATCATTCTCTTCCACATGCCTCAGCCAGAAACGGATGGCTATGGTCATGTCCACCGCGTCCATTCTCAGGGCCTCGGGGCCATCAAAGATGCTCTGCAAGCTTTGGCGCACGTTGTAAATGCGTTGCAGGCGGTTTTCCACGTCGTAAGTCTTGGTGTCGTCCTTGAAGAAGCCGTTGTAGAAGGCGCTGCTCAGCAAGAGACCGTCGGCCGCCACGGCGTCGGCAAAGGCCAGCTCCTCGGCTTCGATCTCCGCGCGCCGCGACTCGGCCGCCTTGCGCCCCTCGAAATAGGCCTTCAGTGAGGCGCGGCCCTTCTCCAGCACGATGTCGCGCGCACGCTGGCCGAGCTGATCACAGTTGATCGCTTGCTTTTCGCAGTAGCGGGCCAGCATGCGGCGCTCCAGTTCGCGGCCACCGCCGGCCATTTGCTCCAGCAGTTTGTCGATGTCGCCGGAGCCCGCTTCATAGTAGCCATAGCCCTCCCGGTTGCCGGCATAGACTTGGTAGGCCTTTTCCAGCTCGGCGGCAGCAAAGGCATCCACGGCGTTGTGGGCGAGATCCATGCCGGCCTCACCCACCATGTAAACCAGCCCGACGAGCGGCATCATGGCGGTGGTTCCTCCCTTGAGCACGTCGTAGATGGATTGTTCGGCTCCCTTGACGTCGCCTTCTTTCAGCGCGCGTGCCGCTTTGTTGAGCGAGCCCAGCGAGCCGATCACATTTCCGGTCCAGTCGCGCGGCAGACCTCTTTGTATCGCCCAGTTGAGCGATTTCGCCAACACTTCGAGCGCCTTTTGGTTGCGGCCTTCCTGGTCGCTGAGGGCAAATGTGCTGATGCTTTCCAGGGGCGACAGCGCCTGGTTTGCCGTCAGCGCGTATTCGTCGCCCAAATATTGGCTTTCCATGACCGATATCGCGCTGAGGATCAGGTTGTTCATCACATCGCGATCCTGGATACCGAGGTCGGCCAGGGTTTTCTCGAAACTGGGGCCGATCTTGCTGCGCAGGGCCTGGCGCTGCTGCTCCACCTTCATCCGCTCGGTGATCACCGTTTGGGCATGGGTCCGGACGAGCGTCTGGCGGTCGGGTTTGGCGGCGCCCCATAGCCAACTGAAGTGCTGCACCTCGATCACCGCGGTGCCCGCTTCCATGTTGACAGATTTCAGCGGCCAGTATTCCCACTCGCCATTGATGTGATAGCCGTAGACCAGCTCCCACGGCTGGGCGTCCTTGAACTCGGCCGGGATCGGCACGGTGATTTGAACCGGCTCGCTCAGGCGCACGCCTTCCTTGTCGTCCTTCGACAGCGCCAGCACCTGGGCGCCGGCGGGCACCTGGAGGGCCGCCCGCTCATCCGAGCCCGGCGTGCGCACTTTCAAAACGCCCGGCTCGGCGCCGAACACACCGGCCGGTGCCTGCACCTGCCAGCCGTTTTCCGCCAGCGTGCCGACGGTGTGGGACCTGGCAGGATCCACCGTTTGCACCACGGTGGTGCCTGGCGTCGGTTCGGTCTGCTCGTCGTCGCCGCCGCCGCAGGCGACCAGTACGGCGCTCAACAACAGGCTTGCGACAAGACCTCGTTTTTTCCCGGGAAGGGTTGCTCTCATCTTTCGATTACTCCTGAGACGATTGGAAATATGCAAACGGCAAACTGCCGCTTTCACCTCTCTCAGGATAGGTGTCGATGCCCGTGCGTGTCATGTCATCGCATGTCAACCAACTTGTCGTCCGCTGTCATCCGCTGCCGACCGCAACGCCGTCCCGTCGCGTTCCGCCCACAGCAGGCGGCGTGTTGTGGACCTGACGCCACCGCCGGCGGCCAGGCCCTGCAGGAGCACAAAAGGTGGCGGCCGCGGATACCCGAACGGAACAGGAAATCCGGCAGAAATTAATTAATGGGCGCCCGGACCTGGGCCGACCGCCGCCATGGCGGTGCAGGATTGGCGCCGCAACTCCGGCGCGAGGCGGCATCGCCTCCCCTGCTCAAGGCAGCGCCGTCGATGAGACGAGAATGCGCGCGAGTTGGTCGCGCCGGTAAATACCCAGCTTGCGGAACGAGCGCTGCATGTAGGTTTTCACGGACGACTCGGAAATACCCAGTTCGATGGCGATTTCGCGGTAGGGCAAGCCGCTGGCGGAAGCCATGATCACGCGTTGCTCCTGCTCCGACAGCAAGGCAGCCATCTCCGGGGGCAGCGTAATTACAGTCTCCTCTGGCGACGATATCGGCCCCGAAGAATCCGCTTGGGGAGGATTCTCCACGGCGAATGACGCCGCCACGACCCGCCCGCCCTGCGGGCTGAACCGCCATCCGGTCAATACCACCATGCCCACGTTCAGGATAATCAGCGCGGCAAAGACGGCCGGCAATACGGACGCCGACAAGCCCATCGACAGGACATCGCCCAGGGCGATGCCCAGCACCAGGGCGCCCACCCCATACCCATAGGCAGGGTAAAGGCTTTTCTGACGCAGGATCTGCGCCAGCAGCAGCAGATCCACGATGCCGGTGGCCGCCATCATCAGGTACATCGCCGCGCGGCTGCCCCACGGCGCAGCGAGCGTGGCGTACAGGCTGAAAGACGCCATCGACAGCAGCACGGCCGTGAGCGCGCAGGCCAATGCGCGGGACGAGACCCAGCGCAACGCCAGCGCCACGCTGGCCACGTAGCACAGCAATTCCCACCCCGGCCCGGCATCATGTTGCCGGTAGGCCGGCCAAAGGTGGCTGTACATCAATCCGCTGACGACCTGGAACGCGACCAGGAACAGCAGCAGCGGAATGAACAAAGGGCCGTCATCGGGTATCGGCTCGCGGGCCGGTTCGACCCGCATCTGTCGGGCGGGCAGACGCGGCCAGACCAGCATGGCAAGCAAACCGGCCACCAGCGCCAGCTTGACCCACGCCGGCACCGGCCACGCGGCCAGTGCCACGCTGCCCAGATTCCCCAGGCACAGGCCCAGCGCCGCCGCCATCACGGGCCGGCGCTGCAGCGCCAACCATGCAGCGGCGCCCAGCGACAGCGGCGCCGCCGCCAGGCCCACCAGCGCTGCCAGCCACGGTGCGGGGACGAATTCTTGCCCGAGCTCCGGCACGGCGTAGCTCACGGTGCCGCCCATGGTAACCATGGCGGCGGCGGGCAAGAGCGCGTGCAGCCGTTCAGGGCTGGCCCAGCGGCCCAGCGCGAGCAGGGCCAGTGCGTGCGGCAGGGCAAACCAGGTCAACGCAGCGCCGGAGTCCATGAGCGGCCCCGACATGGCAAAGGCCGTGAGCCACAGCACGTACACGCCAAACCTGAAGCCCGCCATTCGCTCTCCCTCGCCGTATCTGCGCCTGCGGCCCCTTCAGCGGCCGGATGACACGAAAGTTTACACGTAGCGGCCCCACGGACGACACGCGGTCGACTGTGCGTCGGCCCTGGAACCGCACAGGCTCGGGGCTGCGAAGATCGCCATCTTCAACGACAACTGGATCAAGTCCATTGCCAAGGCGCTGAACGGCGGAGACCGGTCCCCGCAGCGGCACAGCGCGTGGGCACCATCGATGCGCACTTGGGGCGTGTCAGCGCCCCATGGCGTAGGCGCCCCGGCGGCCGCGAAAGCAGACGTCTGATGCCCCTGGTGCGCATCGCGCCGCGGCCGGCACCGATTGGCCGGCCGCTGGCTTATGCTTGCGGTTGAGAGCATTCAGGCAAGGAGAAATCTCATGGCATCGAAGCACAGCGTTCCGGAACGGGCATGGGTGGTGGTGGCCGATGGTCACGGCGCGCGGGTACTGGTCAATCAAGGCTCCGAGGAGTCGCCCCGCCTGGTCGAGAAGCAGGCGCTGAAGCCGCAGGATCTGCTCAGCGAAGGTCCGGCCGGCTCGCGCCCGCAAGGCGATTCACCACGCGACACCGATGAAGCCACCTTCGCCAAGCAACTGGCGCTCTGGCTCTACCAGCAGGCCCACGGCGGCGCGTTCCAGCAACTGGTGCTGGCCGCCGACCCCACCACGCTGGGCCAGATGCGGCCGCTGCTGCACAAGGAGGTGCAGAGCCGGCTGGTGCGCGAAGTATCCAAGACGCTGACGCGCTCGACCCCGGATGAGGTGTTGCGCTCGGTCACCGGCTGACGCCACCGACTACGACTTCCCCAACGCCGCAATCACTTCCGGCGGCGCCTGCACCAGCTCGATCAGCACGCCCTCGCCCGCGATTGGGAACTCATCGCTCGCCTTCGGGTGCAGGAAGGTGATGTCGTAGCCCGCCGCGCCCCGGCGGATGCCGCCCGGGGCGAAGCGCACGCCCTGTGCCGTCAGCCACTCCACGGCCTTCGGCAGGTCGTCGATCCACAGGCCGACGTGGTTGAGCGGCGTGGCGTGCACGGCCGGCTTCTTCTCGGGATCGAGCGGCTGCATCAGGTCGACCTCGACCTTGTGAGGGCCGCTGCCGATGGCGCAGATGTCCTCGTCGACGTTCTCGCGTTCGCTGCGGAAAGTGCCGGTTTTCTCCAGGCCCAGCATGTCGACCCACAAGCGCTGCAGCCTGAGTTTGTCGGGGCCGCCGATGGCGATCTGCTGGATGCCGAGGACTTTGAAGGGACGGGTCATGGTGAGAATTCTCGATGGGTGTGGTGAACGGATTCAGCCTTGCGCCAGCAGGGCTTCTGAGTGCGTGCGTTCGACCCCGGCTGCGTCCATGGCGCGCCAGGCAGCTGCCAGCGAGCCGTTCAGATCGATGGCGCGGCAGGCATCCTCGATCACCGCGACCTCGAAGCCTTCGGCGCGCGCATCCAGCGCGCTCCAGTGCACGCAGTAGTCGGTCGCCAGCCCGCACAGGTAAAGACGCCCGATGCCGCGCGCCTTCAGGTACGCGGCCAGGCCGGTGGAAGTGCTGCGGTCGGCCTCGACAAAGGTCGAATAGCTGTCGACCTCGCGGTGAAAACCCTTGCGGATGACGAGTTGCGCCTGCGGCACGTGCAGATCGTCGTGCAGCGCCGCATCGCGCGTGCCCTGCACGCAATGCACCGGCCACAGCACCTGCTCGCCATAGGGCAGCCGAATGGTCTCGAATGCCTGCCGTCCCGGGTGGTTGGCCGCAAACGAGACGTGGTCGAGCGGGTGCCAGTCCTGGGTCAGCACCACATTGCCGAAGCGCGGTGCGATGCGGTTGATGACCGGCACGATGGCATCGCCACCGGCCACTGGCAGGCCACCACCCGGCATGAAGCCGTACTGGACGTCGACGATCAGCAGGCAGGCGGACGAATCGGGAGCGAAAGCGGTCATGGCTCGAGCTTAGCAGCCGAAGCGAAACCGTCCTGATGGCAGCGATGGATGGCGGCGGCGGCCGCTCGTGCCCACAGGACGTTGGCGCGCGCGCCGGGGTGAAAGCCGTCACGCGCCATCAGTCCGCGGTCCAGCGGGAACGGCGCCGCCATCAAGGCGCAGCCCGGCGTGCGCTCGGCCAGCTCGCCCAGGGCGCGGTTGAGGCGGCGCGCACCCAGGCCCAGATACCAGCGCAGCGGCTGCGGCAGCGCGGGAAACAGATGCATGGGCGGCACCAGCGTCAGCACGCTGTGGCGCACCCCATGCTCGCCCCGCAGCCGCGCCAGCAGCTCGGCGTAGTCGGATGCCCAGCGCATGGGTGGCGTGCGACCGGTGACGTCGTTGACACCGATCGACAGCACGGCAACGTCGTAGGTCTGGCCGGCCAGCGCCGGCAGGCGCTGCGCCACTTGCGCGAGCGCGTCGCCGGTGTGGGCCAGCAGACGCCAGTGCACGCTGTAGCGTGGCGCCAGCTCGGCCAGCAGGCGGCCCGTCAGCGCAGCGTCCTGCGATTCGACGCCGACGCCGGCCGCGGCCGAGTCGCCCAGCACCAGCAGGCGCAGCGGCGGGCCGTGGCCGGCCGCGCCCTCGCGCGGCCCGTCGGGCTCGGGCAGGCGCGGCGTGACGCGGCGCACATGGCGACCCTGCCACAGCAGCAGCGGCGCCAGCGCGGCGGTGACCAGGACGTGAACCATGCTCAGCGCAGTCTCCGCACGGCAGGCAGCACGTCGCGCCGGATCAAGGTCAGTGCCTGGCCGCGCGCCATGCTCTCGGGCGTGCGGCGCGAGGTGGCGGCCACGACCAGATCGAGCGGCGGGTAGACGTAGATCCACTGCCCGCCGTAGCCGTTGGCCATGGCGGTGCGGCGCTCGGCGCGGCGGCTGGGCGCGGTGGCCGACACCCACCACAGATAGCCGTAGGCCGAGAACAGCGGCGCGCCGCCACCGTTCCGTCTTTCGGTCGCCCGGCGCACGAAGTCGGCCGGCACCAGCGCCCGGCCCTGCCAGCGGCCCTCGGCCAACGCCAGCTCGCCCAGTCGCGCCATGGCGCGCGCGCTCAGGGACAGGCCCAGCGCGCCGAGTTCATTTCCCTGCGCACCGCGCCGCCAGTCGAAGCGATGGATGCCCAGCGGCGTGAACAGGCGATCGCGTGCATAGTCCACCAGCGGCCGGCCGACGGCGTTGCGCAGTGCCAGCGCCAGCAGGTTGGCGGCACCGTTGTCGTAGGCGAAGCGCGTGCCCGGCTCGGCCACGAAGGGGCGCAGCGCGATCTGGCGCAGGTCGTCGTCGCGGTCGCGCCGCGCGGTCTGCTCACCGGGCCAGCCGGCCGTCATGCTGAGCAGGTGCTCGAAGCGCAGGCGCTGCACGCGCGCGTCGGCACCCAGGCGCAGCAGTTGCGGCAGGCGCATGGCCACCAGTTCCTGCGTGCCGCGCACGTGCCCATCGGCCAGCGCGCAGCCGAACAGCAGCGCCAGCACGCTCTTGGTGACGGATTGCGTGTCCTGCAGACTGTCTGCGCTGAGAGCCCGGCGGTAATGCTCGAACGCCAGATGTCCTCGATGCACCACCACCACGCTTTGCACGTCGGCGAACTGCTGGTCGATGCGCTGCGCCAGCCCGCCGAAGGCGCGCCGATGCTGCGCCGCCAGGACCGGTGCCGCGGGCGGCCAGGACACCGGCGTTGCCATCGCGGCACTTGAGCCGCCGACGCGCTGCGCGGTGGTGGGGCCGCCGGCGCCGAGCGCACCCAGGGCCAGCAGGGCATGATTGAAATGGCGCCGCGTCAAGGCGCCAGCGCCTGCCCTGCCAGTCGCGGCAGCCAGGGTGTCACGCTCAGATTCGGACGCCCGCATGCCTGCCTGGCTTCGGCCCTCAGGCCTCGCCCGCCATCCAGTGCGCCACCAGCGCCTGCGCCGCCGCCAGGTCGGCGGGCGAGCCGAAGCTGATGCCCAGCATCTTCTGCCGCCCCGCCGCGCCGTGCATCAGCTCGACCTGGCTTCTGGGCACGCCGAACGCGCGCGCCGCCCAGGCGATCAGCGCCGCGTTGGCCTTGCCGTCCACCGGTGGCGCGCCCAGCCGCACGCGCAGCGCCTCGCCGTGCGCGCCCGCCGCCTCGGTGCGCCTGGCACCGGGCGTGGCGTGGATCGGCAGCTTGAGCAGGTGCACGGTCAGCGCGCCTGCAGGTGGCGGCGCAGCCAGGCGGCGAAGGCGGCTTCGTCGATGTCGCCGGCGGCAAGGGACAAAGTGGTCAGCACCGCGCCTTCATCACTGGCCGTCATCACGTAGCCATTGAGCAGCAGGAACAATTCTGCCGCCACGTAGCCGGTGCGCTTGTTGCCATCGATGAAGGGGTGGTTGCGGATCAGGCCGAAAGCATAGGCCGCCGCCAGGTCGGCGGCGTCCGGTTCTCCGTAGTGCGCCAGTTGCCGCGCCCGTGCCAGCGCGGAATCGAACAGGCCTTCGTCGCGCAGGCCGGGCGCGCCACCATGTTCGGCCAACTGCTCCTCGTGCACGGCCAGCAGCACGTCGCGTGGCAGCCAGCGCCACACGTCATTGGCCGCGGTCATTTGGCCAGTTCACGCAGCACGTTGCGCCGCTTGCGCATGATCTCGCGCGCCAACTCCATCTGCTCGGCGAACTCGGCGTCGTAGGGCCGCAGCGCCACGCCGTCAGGCAGATCGGTGACGAACAGCGAATCCCCCTTGCCTACCTTCAACCGCGCCAGCACCTCCTTGGGCAGAATAACGCCGACCGAATTGCCGATCTGGGTGACTTTGAGGGCAAGGGATGTAGGCATGGCGGACTCCGGCACTGGAGAAAGTTATAACAATCGTTATATTTTAGCCCTGCTGACCGTCACCTGCAAGCGCATCGCCTACTCGAACTCCACGATCGCCTGGTCCACCGCCAGGCTGGCGCCCTGCTCGGCCTTGATCTCCTTGACCACACCGTCGGCGGCGGCGAACAGCACGTTCTCCATCTTCATGGCCTCGATCACCGCCACGCGCTCGCCGGCCTTGACCTCCTGGCCCGGTTGCACCGCCACCTGCACCAGCAGGCCCGGCATGGGCGAGAGCACGTACTTGCTCATGTCGGGCGGCGCCTTGTAGGGCATCAGCCGGTGCAGCTCGGCGGTGCGCGGGTGCATCACGATGGCGTCGAGCTGGGTGCCGTTGTGGATCACGCGGGTGACCAGCGGGTTCTTGGTCTTGCCGCGCTCCATCTGCGCCGTGAAGCGCCGGCCATCCACGCTGCCGGTGATGCGCGTGTCGCCGAGCGAGCGGTCGATGTCGATGTGGTAGGTCTTGTCGCCGCCCTCCAGGTGCAGGGTGATGGGCGTGGCCTGTCCCGGCGCCGTCTCGCCCACGGTGACGCGGGTGTAGGTGTTGGCGCCGCCCTCGCCCAGCGCGCAGACCGTGAAGTCGCGCCGCGGCAGGCGCTTGAAGCCTTCCCAGAACTGGCCCTGCAGGCCGCTGGCGCGGTTGCGATAGAACATGTGCAGGTGCGCCGCCAGCGCCAGCAGGAAGGGCGGGTCCTCGTGCGGCACGTCCTCGGCGCGAAAGCCCAGCGCGTAATGCTCGGCGATGAAGCCGGTGTT
This sequence comes from uncultured Ottowia sp., assembly GCA_964534975.1. GTDB lineage: Bacteria > Pseudomonadota > Gammaproteobacteria > Burkholderiales > Burkholderiaceae_C > Ottowia. The sequence goes on from CAZHSD010000016.1 coordinate 66,881, forward strand.
GAAGTCGCCGGCGACGAACCTGGGGTGCACCAGCAGCGCCGCCTGGAACGGGATATTGCTCTGCACGCCCTTGATGACGAAGCCGTTCAGCGCCTCGCGCATGCGGGCGATGGCGTCGGCACGGTCGCTGCCGTGCACGATCAGCTTGGCGATCATCGAGTCGTAGTACATCGGGATCTCGCCGCCATCGACCACGCCGGTGTCGACGCGCACCCCCAGATCGGTCGTCGCCTGGCCCTGGAACAGGTTCTGTTCCGGCGGCTCGAAACGCACCAGGCGCCCGGTGGACGGCAGGAAGTTGCGGAACGGGTCCTCGGCGTTGATGCGGCACTCGATCGCCCAGCCGACCTTCTTCACGTCGGCCTGCGTGAACGAGAGCTTCTCGCCCGCCGCCACGCGGATCATCTGCTCGACCAGGTCCAGCCCGGTGATCAGCTCGGTCACCGGGTGCTCGACCTGCAGGCGCGTGTTCATCTCCAGGAAGTAGAAGTCCTGGTTCTTGCCGACCACGAATTCCACCGTGCCGGCGCTCTGGTACTTCACGGCCTTGGCCAGCGCCACCGCCTGCTCGCCCATGGCCCGGCGCGTGTCATCGCTGATGAAGGGCGACGGCGCCTCCTCGATCACCTTCTGGTGGCGGCGCTGGATCGAGCATTCGCGCTCGTTCAGGTACACCACGTTGCCGTGCGCGTCGCCCAGCACCTGGATCTCGATGTGGCGCGGCTGCTCGACGAACTTCTCGATGAACACGCGGTCGTCACCGAACGAGTTGCGCGCCTCGTTGCGGCAGCTGGTGAAGCCGTCGAACGCGTCCTTGTCGTTGAAGGCCACCCGCAGGCCCTTGCCACCGCCGCCCGCGCTGGCCTTGATCATCACCGGGTAGCCGATGCCTTTGGCGATCTCGACCGCCTGTTCGGGCGTGTCGATGGGATCGTTGTAGCCCGGAATGGTGCTGACCTTGGCTTCATCCGCCAGCTTCTTGGAGGCGATCTTGTCGCCCATGGCGGCGATCGAATAGTGCTTGGGGCCGATGAAGACGATGCCCTCGTCCTCGCAGCGCTTGGCGAAGGCCTCGTTCTCGCTCAGGAAGCCGTAGCCGGGGTGAATCGCCTGCGCGCCGGTCTGTTGGGCGGCCTCAATGATCTTGTCGGCCAGCAGGTAGGACTCGCGCGAGGGCGGCGGCCCCAGGCGCACCGCTTCGTCGGCCATCTGCACGAAGCGCGCGTGGCGATCGGCGTCGGAGTACACCGCGACGGTGGCGATGCCCATCTTCTTGGCGGTGGCGATGACTCTACAAGCTATTTCGCCGCGGTTGGCGATGAGGATTTTCTTGAACATTTCTCTATTCCTTCTCAGCGTCCCGCAACCAGCTTCCAAACGCCACGTTTGGAAGGTTCTTCAACATCGCCATCTTTGCGAAGTTCGGTGCAAGCCCAACGCATGTCGTACTGCCACGTGTAGAACAAATCGCCTGCTGCACGCAAATCGGATTCATGATTTGTCCATATGTGTTTGGCGACATCTAGAAGGCTTGCGCTGCCCCCGTGCTGACGCAGCGCATCCTTCACCCATTTTTTTAGTTCAGTCTTGTTTGACATGTTCATCCCATCACAGCGGAATGTTCCCGTGCTTGCGCCACGGGTTGTCCAGCTTCTTGTCCTTGAGCATCGCCAGGCTTCGGCAGATGCGCTTGCGCGTCTCGTGCGGCTGGATCACGTCGTCGATGAAGCCGCGCGCGCCGGCGACGAAGGGGTTGGCGAAGCGGGCCTTGTATTCGGCCTCGCGCCTGGCCAGTTTCTCCGGGTCGTTCTTGTCCTCGCGGAAGATGATCTCGACCGCGCCCTTGGCGCCCATCACCGCGATCTCGGCGTTGGGCCAGGCCAGGTTGACGTCGCCGCGCAGGTGCTTGGAGCTCATCACGTCGTAGGCGCCGCCATAGGCCTTGCGCGTGATCACGGTGACCTTGGGCACGGTGCACTCGGCGTAGGCGTACAGCAGCTTGGCGCCGTGCTTGATGATGCCGCCGTACTCCTGCGCCGTACCGGGCATGAAGCCGGGCACGTCGACGAAGGTGATCACCGGGATGTTGAAGGCATCGCAGAAGCGCACGAAGCGCGCGCCCTTGATGCTGCTCTTGATGTCCAGGCAGCCGGCCAGCACCAGCGGCTGGTTGGCGACGATGCCGACCACCTGCCCGTCCATGCGCGCCATGCCGATCACGATGTTGGCGGCGTAGTCTGGCTGCAGCTCGAAGAACTCGGCATCATCCACCGTCTTGACGATGGCTTCCTTGATGTCGTAGGGCAGGTTGGGGTTGTCGGGCACCAGGGTGTCCAGGCTCAGGTCGGCGCGGTCGGCCTTGTCCTGCGTCGGCCGATACGGCGCCTTCTCGCGGTTGCTGGCCGGGATGTAGTTGAAGAAGCGCCGCAGCATCAAGAGCGCCTCGACGTCGTTCTCGAACGCCAGGTCGGCGACGCCGCTGCGCGTGCTGTGCGTCAGCGCGCCGCCCAGTTCCTCGGCCGTGACGCTCTCGTGCGTCACCGTCTTGACCACCTCGGGGCCAGTGACGAACATGTAGCTGGTGTCCTTGACCATGAAGATGAAGTCGGTCATGGCCGGCGAATACACCGCGCCGCCCGCGCACGGGCCCATGATCATGCTGATCTGCGGGATCACGCCGCTGGCCATCACGTTGCGCTGGAACACCTCGGCGTAGCCGCCAAGCGAGGCCACGCCCTCCTGGATGCGCGCGCCGCCCGAGTCGTTGAGGCCGATCACCGGCGCGCCGACCTTCATGGCCTGGTCCATCAGCTTGCAGATCTTCTCCGCGTGCGCCTCGCTGAGCGCGCCGCCGAACACCGTGAAGTCCTGGCTGAACACGAACACCAGGCGGCCGTTGATGGTGCCGTAGCCCGTCACCACGCCGTCGCCGGGGATGTGCGTCTGATCCATGCCGAAGTCGGCGCAGCGGTGCTCGACGAACATGTCCCATTCCTCGAAGCTGCCGACGTCGAGCAGCGCCTCGATGCGCTCGCGTGCGGTCAGCTTGCCCTTGCCATGCTGGGCATCGATGCGTTTCTGGCCGCCGCCCAGGCGCGCGGCGGCGCGCTTTTGTTCGAGTTGTTCAAGAATCGGTTTCATGGCTCGTGGCTCGCTTTCAGGGTTCAATCAGGAGGGTGTCGACACGGCGGCGGCGCCGTCGTGACGTTGGACATAACGGTGCGCCGCCGCGGCGGCGGCCTGCAGCGCCACGGTGTCGCGGCCGAAGCGCCGCTGGCGCGGCAGGCGGCGCAGCCAGGCCAGCTTGCGGCAGGCGCGCAGGAACAACTGGCGCAACTCGCTGCTTTCACTCGCCATCCAGGCATCCAGTTGCGCATCGATCTGGTCCTGCGGCAGCAGCGGCGCCAGCATCCACAGCGTGCTGTGCAGGTAGCTGAGCCAGTCGCGCACCTGCGCCTCCAGCAGGCTCATCGACTCCAGCGGATCGTCCTCGAAATCGATCATGCCGGCCAGCCGCGGCGGCTGGCTGCGGGTGTCGACGATGAGGTTGCGCGCAAACGCCTGGCTGAGGTACTGGTCTTGCGCATGGATGTGCTGCAGGGCGTCGCCCCCCTGGCGCCACAACGCCGCAGCATGCGGATGGCCCAAACGCAGCAGCGTGCTCAGCTCAGCATCGCCCAGCCATTGCATGACGATGTGGTCCGGCGCCACGTGCAGCACGCGCGGCACGGCGGCACCGGCGTCGCGCAGCGCGCGCAGGCGAGCCACCTCGATCCGCTGCGCCTGGGCACCGCCGTGCATCGGCACCGCCTTGAGAAACGAAACGCCGACCAGACGCGCCAGACCATTCAGCAGCCGATAGCGCGCCGGATGGCGGGCCGGCCGCTGGCCCTTGACCAGCACCTTGCCCTCGGCGGTATCGAACACCTCGATGCGGCGCGCGCGCCAGCCGGGCGAACGCGTGATGCGCTCCAGATCCTGACGCGACAGCGCCATCGCCGTCACGCCACCGCTCCCATGCCGGCCAGCGCCAGCAGGCGGCGCGCGGCGGTCGAGGCCGGCAGGCGGTCCAGCGCGACGGCCTGCGTCACTTCCGGCAAGGCGGCGCGCACCTCGGGATGTGCCCGGAAGGCGGTCTTCAGGCCGGCGTCGATGCGCTCCCACATCCAGGCCAGCGACTGCTGCTGGCGCCGCGCCGCCAGCCGGCCGCTGGCGGTCTGCAGCTGGCGAAAGCGTGCGACGGCAGACCAGAACTCGTCCAGTCCCTCGCCCTTCAGGCCGCTGATCTGGATCACCTGCGGCTGCCAGCGTTCGGCGGCGGCGTCGCTGGGTCCAGTCTCATGGCCGCCGACGGCCTCGTGCGTGCTGCGCTCCGGATTGCCGTGCAGGCCGAACAGGCGCAGCGCCGACTGGATCTGCGCCCGCGCCCGGGTGGCGGCGGCCGGATCGAGATCGGCCTTGTTGATCACCACCAGGTCGGCCAACTCCATCACACCCTTCTTGATGGCCTGCAGATCGTCGCCCGCGTTCGGCAGCTGCAGCAGCACGAACATGTCGACCATGCCGCTGACCGCGGTTTCGGACTGGCCGACGCCCACGGTCTCGATCAGCACCACGTCGTAGCCGGCGGCCTCGCACACCAGCATGGACTCGCGCGTCTTCTCGGCCACGCCGCCCAGCGTGCCGCTGCTGGGGCTGGGGCGGATGTAGGCCTTGTCCAGCGTCGACAGGCGCTCCATGCGCGTCTTGTCGCCCAGGATCGAGCCGCCCGACACGGTGGACGACGGGTCGATGGCCAGCACCGCCACGCGGTGGCCGCGCTCGATCAGGTAGACGCCGAGCGACTCGATGAAGGTGCTCTTGCCCACGCCCGGCACGCCGCTGATGCCCAGCCGCAGCGATCGGCCGGTGTGCGGCAGCAGCGCGGTCAGCAACGCATCCCCTTGCGCACGGTGGTCGGCGCGGGTCGATTCGAGCAGCGTGATGGCCTTGGCGATGGCGCGGCGCTGGGCCGGGCCACCCGCTTCGGTGATCGCTTCGACGGTGGGATGCATGGCGGGATTCACAGAATCTCGAACGCCCGGCCATCGGGCAGGCGATAACGCGAAAAATCGCGCACGTCCAGGGTGAGGACGAAGTTGCTGTCCAGGTGCTGCGCCAGCCAGTACAGCGAGGCATCGGCGAAGTCCATGACCGACTTGCTGGGTTCGGTGTACTGCTTCATCCAGCCGAGCATGTCGTCCAGCACATCGGCGTCGAAGGCCTGCACCGCCACCGCCCCCGCGTGCAGCCATTGCAGCAGCGCCATGTGGTTGGCGGGCGCGAGCAGGTAGCTGGCTTCGGTCACGCAGGGCCAGGTCGTCGCCACACGCACCCGTGCGGCCAGCAAGCTGCCAAGCAGGCCCTTGCAGCGTTCGTAGTCGCGATCGGCGTCATCGAACAGCGCCACCAGCGGCCCGGTATCAATCAGCGCGACGCGCACGGTGCTTGTCCTGCGCCATCTGGCGCAAACGCTCGCGCGACGTGCGCGCCTTGTCGGTGCGCGGCGTCTCCGGCCCGGGCTCGGCAATCCCGTATTGACGCCGGATGTCCTCCAGCAGGAGCATCGGGTCGCGCGGCTGAAGTGCCTGGCGCAGCAGCTGGTTGACGTATTGCGACTTGGTGGTCTTCAGCCGCTTGACCTCCAGCTCGAAAGCCTGCTGAAGGTCGGCATCCAGACGGACGGACAAGCTCATGCCGGACTCCTTTGTATTACTGTATTATTGTAATACCACCTTCAGCTTCTGGCCTTCCGGATCTGCTCCAGCACGTCCTTGGCGCTGGCCGGGATCGGCGTGCCGGGGCCGTAGATGCCCTTCACGCCGGCCTCGTACAGGAACTCGTAATCCTGGCGCGGCACCACGCCGCCGACGAAGACGATGATGTCGTCGGCGCCCTGTTTCTTCAGCTCGGCCAGGATGGCCGGCACCAGTGTCTTGTGGCCGGCGGCCAGGGTGCTGACGCCGACCGCGTGCACGTCGTTCTCGACCGCCTGGCGCGCGCATTCCTCGGGCGTCTGGAACAGGCTGCCGATGTCGACGTCGAAGCCCAGGTCGGCAAACGCCGTGGCCACCACCTTGGCGCCGCGGTCGTGGCCGTCCTGGCCCAGCTTGGCGATCATCACGCGCGGGCGGCGACCCTCGGCCTCGGCGAAGGCATCGATCTCGGCCTTCAGCCGTTCCCAGCCCTCGGCGCCGTCGTAGGCGGCGGCGTAGACGCCGGTCACCTTCTGCGTGTCGGCGCGGTGGCGCCCGAAGCTCTTTTCCATGGCATCACTCACTTCGCCCACGGTGGCGCGGGCACGGATGGCGTCGATGGCGGCGGCCAGCAGGTTGCCGCTGCCGCTTTCGGCGATGGCCGTGATCGCGTCCAGCGCCTGCCGCACCTGTGCGTCGTCGCGCGTCTGCTTGATGCCGTGCAGGCGGGCAATCTGCGATTCGCGCACCTTGACGTTGTCGACCTCCAGGATCTCGACCGTGTCTTCCTTGGCCAGCTTGTACTTGTTGACGCCGACGATCACGTCCTTGCCCGAGTCGATGCGCGCCTGCTTCTCGGCCGCCGCGGCCTCGATCTTCAGCTTGGCCCAGCCCGAATCGACGGCCTTGGTCATGCCGCCCATGGCATCGACCTCCTCGATGATGGCCCAGGCGGCGTCGGCCATGTCCTGCGTCAGCTTCTCCATCATGTAGCTGCCGGCCCAGGGATCGACCACGTTGGTGATGTGCGTCTCTTCCTGGATGATGAGCTGCGTGTTGCGCGCAATGCGGGCGGAAAATTCGGTCGGCAGTGCGATGGCTTCATCCAGCGCGTTGGTGTGCAGCGACTGCGTGCCGCCGAACACCGCCGCCATGGCCTCGATGGTGGTGCGCACGACGTTGTTGTAGGGGTCCTGCTCGGTCAGGCTCCAGCCGCTGGTCTGGCTGTGCGTGCGCAGCATCAGCGACTTCGGGTTTTTCGGGTCGAACTCCTTCATGATGCGGCACCACAGCAGGCGCGCCGCGCGCATCTTGGCGATCTCCAGGTAGAAATTCATGCCCACCGCCCAGAAGAAGGACAGGCGGCCGGCGAACGCGTCCACGTCCATGCCCTTGGCGAGCGCCGTCTTCACGTACTCCTTGCCGTCGGCCAGGGTGAAGGCCATCTCCAGCGCCTGGTTGGCGCCGGCTTCCTGCATGTGGTAGCCACTGATCGAGATCGAGTTGAACTTCGGCATGTGCTGGGCCGTGTACTCGATGATGTCGCCGATGATGCGCATCGACGGCTCGGGCGGGTAGATGTAGGTGTTGCGGACCATGAACTCCTTGAGGATGTCGTTCTGGATGG
>CAZHSD010000017.1:0-71979 GCA_964534975.1 uncultured Ottowia sp.
CCGGCCGCGCGGCGCCGGTGCTGGAGCGCATCCTCGCCGGCCGCCTGAACAAGCAGATCGCCGCCGATCTGGGCATCAGCATCAAGACGGTGGAGGCGCACCGCGCCAACATCATGGAGAAGCTGGGCGCCAACACCGTGGCCGACCTGCTCAAGATCGCGCTGGGGCAGAAGTGAGCTCGCTGCTGGGTCGGCTGCGGCGCCCCGCGCGCGGCCTGCGCCACGACCCATCGTCTCGCTGCATTTGATGCGCGCCAAGCGACTATTCGCACGACGTGATTGATGGCTGATCGCGCCCGATTGACGGGGCTGTCAGCGCCTTGATTTGTGGACACCATGACAGCCCAATTGATCGACGGCAACGCCCTGGCCCAGCAGGTTCGCAGTGAAGTGGCAGGCCGCGTGGACGCGCTCAGGGCGCGCGGCGTGCAGCCACGGCTGAGCGTGATCCTGGTGGGCGACAACCCGGCCAGCCAGGTCTATGTGCGCAACAAGGTGGCCGACAGCGAGCAGACCGGGCTCATCGCAGCGCTGGAGCGCTATCCCGCCGACCTGCCGCAGGCCGAGCTGCTGGCGCGCATCGCCGCGCTCAACGCCGACTCGGCGGTGCACGGCGTCCTGGTGCAGTTGCCGCTGCCGCCGCACATGGACGCCAACGCCGTCATCGAGGCCATCGCGCCGGAGAAGGACGTCGACGGTTTCCACGTCGCCAGCGCCGGCGCGCTGATGGTCGGCCAGCCAGGCTTTCGGCCCTGCACGCCCTACGGTTGCATGAGGATGCTCGAATCCATCGGCATGAGCGACCTGAAAGGCAAGCATGCCGTGGTCGTCGGCCGCAGCAACATCGTCGGCAAGCCGATGGCGCTGATGCTGCTGGCGGCCAACGCCACCGTCACCATCTGCCACAGCGGCACGCCGGACCTGGCGGCGCAGACGCGCCAGGCCGACGTGATCGTCGCCGCAGTGGGCAAGCGCGATGTCGTGACGGCTGAGATGGTCAAGCCGGGCGCGGTGGTGATCGACGTCGGCATGAACCGAGACGACGCCGGCAAGCTGTGCGGCGACGTCGATTTCGACGGCGTCAGTCAGGTCGCCGGCTGGATCACCCCGGTGCCGGGCGGCGTCGGCCCGATGACGCGCGCGATGCTGCTGGTCAACACCATCGAGGCGGCCGAACGCGCCTCGGCCTGAAGGCCATGGCGGGCAGGCAGCGCACCCTCGCCCTGCTGCCCTTTCTCGCGGCGCTGTTGCCGGCCTGGGCGCAAAGCCCCGCCGTGCAACCGGAACCGGTGGACGACGGCGCCCTGGCCCCGATCGTGGTGCGCGGCAGCCGCGCTGGCCTGGACCGCTGGCGGTCGCCGGCCTCGATCGAGGTCGTCGGCGCCGACGAACTGAGCGCCGCGCGCCCACAGGTCAGCCTGGCCGAAGGCCTGGGCCGCGTGCCCGGCCTGATCGTGCGCGAGCGGCAGAACCACGCCCAGGACGTGCAGCTGTCGGTGCGCGGCTTCGGCAGCCGCGCCAGCTTCGGCGTGCGCGGACTCAAGCTGTACGTGGACGGCATCCCGGCCAGCACGCCCGACGGCCAGGGCCAGACCAGCCACTTCCCGCTGGCCGCCGCCGAGCGCATCGAGGTGCTGCGCGGGCCGTTTGCCGCGCTGTACGGCGCCTCCAGCGGCGGCGTGCTGTCGCTCTACACCGAAGATGGCCGCTGGCCCGGTGAGTGGCGCACCGGCTTCGCGGCCGGCAGCGACGGGCTGTGGCGCCTGTCGGCGCAGGCACTGGGGCGCAGCGCGCCACCGGAGCAAGCGGGCTGGTCATATGCCTTGACCGCCAGCGGCTTTCACACCGACGGCACGCGCCCGCACAGCGGCGCGGCGCAGGGCACGGCCAAGCTCAAGCTCTCGCGCCAGACCGCCGATGGCCGCCTGGTGCTGCTGCTGAACCACCACCAGGGCCGCGCCGACGACCCGCTGGGCCTGTCGCGCGCCGAGTTCGACGCCGACCCTGGCCAGAGCACCGCCAACGCGCTGCGCTACGACACGCGCAAGACGGTGCGTCAGACCCAGTTCGGCGCCGCCTGGGAGCAGCGCTTGAACCATGAGCAGCGGCTGGAGCTGATGGGCTGGCTGGGCCAGCGCGGCGTCTGGCAATACCAGGCCATTCCACCCGCTGCGCAAGCCGCACCGACCTCGGCCGGCGGCGTGATCGACCTGCACCGCGCCTACGGCGGCGCCCATGCGCGCTGGCGGCTGGAGCGGCCCATCCACGCCGACGCCACGCTTGGGCTGGTCGCGGGCCTGTCCTGGAGCCGGCAGCACGAGCGGCGCCAGGGCCACGAGAATTTCATCGGCGAGCGCCTGGGCGTGCGGGGCCAGCTGCGGCGCGACGAGACCAACCGCGCCGACGCGCTGGAGCCCTACCTGCAGGCCGAGTGGCGCACGCCCGGCTGGACGCTGGCCGGCGGGCTGCGCTATTCGCGCGTCGCGTTCAGCTCGCGCGACCATTACATCGTGCCGGGCAATGGCGACGACAGCGGGCGCACGCGGTATTCGGGCTTCAGTCCGGTCATCGGCGGCCGCGTGCAACTGGCCCCCGCCCTGCAGGCCTTTGCCAGCGTCGGTGGCGGCTTCGAGACGCCGACACTGAACGAGGCCGCCTACGCGCGCGGCGCAGACGGACGCCCGGTCGGCGGCCTGAACCGATTCCTGCGCGCCAGCCGCCAGCGCAGCGCCGAGATCGGCCTGCGCGGCCGCCATGGCTGGGGCGGCTGGACGGCGACGCTGTTCGAGGTGCGGACCCGCAACGAGATCGTGCCGGCGCTCAACCAGGGCGGACGCGCCACCTTCCAGAACGCCGGCCGCACGCGCCGTCATGGGCTGGAGCTGGCGCTGGACGCCGAATGGGGCGACTTCGCGCTGCTGGGCGCCGCGACCTTCATGCAGGCGCGCTTTCGCGATGGCTACGACAAGTGCAGCGCGCCGCCCTGCACCAACCCAGACGACGTGGTGCCGGCAGGCAAGCGCATGCCTGGCATCCCGCGCCAGCAGTGGTACGCGCAGCTCGACTGGCGGCCGCCCTGGGCCGGCGGCGCCGCGCTGGGGCTGGAGGCGCGCCACCTCGGCCGCGTGGCGGTCAACGACGCCAACAGCGATTTCGCCCGCGCCGCCACCGTGCTGGCGCTGACCCTGCGCCACGACTTCACGCGGGGCCACTGGCGCCTGCGGCCGTTCCTGCGCATCGACAACCTGGCCGACCGGCGCTACGCCGGCTCGGTCATCGTCAACGAAGGCAATGGGCGCTTCTTCGAGCCGGCCGCCGGGCGCTCGGTGTTCGTCGGGCTCGAGCTGCGGGCCCGGCGCTGAATGAAAGCCGGACCGCCCACCAGACAGGGTACCGGCGGCGCCCTGCGGCATCGCCCGGCTGGCCAGCAGGCCTGGGCAAATGGCTTGAGAATCCCCAGCCTGACTCCACCTGATCTCCCATGCCCAATCCCCTGCTCGACTTCTCCGACCTCCCCCTGTTCGACCAGATCCGCCCCGAGCACGTGGCACCGGCGACGGACCAGTTGCTGCATGAGGCCAGCGCCGCGCTGGCGCGCGCCACCACCGATGAGTTCCCGGCCGACTGGCAGGCCCTGTCGGCCACGCTGGGCGTGGCCACCGAACGACTTGGCCGCGCCTGGGGCGCCGTCAACCACCTGAACGCCGTCGCCGACACGCCCGAGCTGCGCGCCGCCTACAACGCGGCGCTGCCGAAGATCAGCGAGTTCTGGACCCGGCTCGGCTCGGACGAGCGCCTGTACGCCAAGTACAAGGCGATCGACCCGGCCACGCTCAACCCCGAGCAGCAGGAAGCGCGCCGCCACGCGTTGCGCGACTTCGTGCTCGGCGGCGCCGAGCTGCAGGGCGAGGCCAAGGCGCGCTTCGCCGCCATCCAGGACCGGCTGGCCGAGCTGGGCCAGAAGTTCAGCGAGAACACGCTGGATGCCACCGACACCTACGCCTGGTACGCCGGCGAGGATGAGCTGGCGGGCGTGCCCGAGGACGTGAAGCAGGCCGCGCGTGCCGCCGCAAAGGCCGATGGCCGCGACGGCCACAAGCTCACGCTCAAGCTGCCGTGCTACCTGCCGGTGATGCAGTTCGGCAGCCATCGGCGGCTGCGCGAACGCCTGTACCGCGCCTACGTCACGCGCGCCTCGGACCAGGCCGAAGGCGACGCGGTCCGCTTCGACAACGCGCCGCTGATGCGCGAGATCCTGCAGCTGCGGCGCGAGGAGGCTGCGCTGCTGGGCTACGCCAATTTCGCCGAGGTCTCGATCACGCCCAAGATGGCGCGCTCGCCCGCGCAGGTGATCGAGTTCCTGCATCAGCTGGCCGCCAAGGCGCGGCCCCATGCCGAGCGCGACGTGCAGGACCTGCGCGAGTTCGCCGCCGCCGAGCTTGGTCTGGACGATCCGCAGGCCTGGGACTGGCCTTTCGTCGGCGAACGCCTGAAGGAGGCGCGCTACGCCTTCAGCGAGCAGGAGGTCAAGCAGTACTTGCCGGCGCCAAAGGTGCTGCAAGGGCTGTTCCGGATCGTCGAGACGCTGTTCGAGGTCGCGATCCGGCGCGACAGCGCGCCCACCTGGCACCCCTCGGTCGAGTTCTACCGCATCGAGCGCGACGGCCGCCTGATCGGCCAGTTCTACCTCGACCCCGGCGCGCGCGCCGGCAAGCGCGGCGGCGCCTGGATGGACGACGTGCGCGCGCGCTGGCTGCGCCCCGACAGCCAGGCGCTGCAGACGCCGGTGGCGCAGCTGGTGTGCAACTTCGCCGAAGGCGTGGGCGGCAAGCCGCCGCTGCTGACGCACGACGACGTCACCACCCTGTTCCACGAGTTCGGCCACGGCCTGCACCACCTGCTGACCCAGGTCGACGAACATGCGGTCTCGGGCATCAGCGGCGTGGAGTGGGACGCGATCGAGCTGCCGAGCCAGTTCATGGAGAACTTCTGCTGGGAATGGTCGGTGCTGCGCCACATGACGGCCCACGTCGACACCGGCGAGCCGCTGCCGCGCGCGCTGTTCGACAAGATGGTCGCGGCCAAGAACTACCAGGCCGGCATGCAGACGCTGCGCCAGATCGAGTTCGCCCTGTTCGACATGCTGCTGCACAGCCAGCACGATCCGGCGCAGGACTTCCAGCCGCTGCTGGACGCGGTGCGCGCCGAGGTCGCGGTGCTGCAGCCGCCGGCCTTCAACCGCATGGCGCAGACCTTCAGCCACATCTTCGGTGGCGGCTACGCGGCTGGCTACTACAGCTACAAGTGGGCCGAGGTGCTGTCGGCCGACGCCTACGCGGCCTTCGAGGAGACCGCGGCCGAGGACGGCACGCCCAGCGTGGAGACCGGCCGGCGCTACCGCCAGGCGATCCTGGAGGTCGGCGGCAGCCGCCCGGCGATGGAGTCGTTCAAGGCCTTCCGCGGCCGCGAGCCGACGCTGGACGCACTGCTGCGCCACCAGGGCATGGCGTGATGCCTTGTTGAACCGAGCCGGACGGCGCACTGCTGGACGCAGAGGCGTCCGGCTGTTCAGTCCCGATCATGCCGGCACGCCGCCAGCAGCGCATCGGCGTAGGCCTCCCAGGCCGCGCCCTTGTCGACGTCCTTGAACACACCGACCCTGGCCTGGTCGGCCACCCACTGCTGCTTGTCGGCGATCGCACGCGCCATGAAGGGCTCGAAGCCGGCTTCCTGCACCGTGCGCGCCGACTCGCGCATCTCCTCCGCGCGGCGCTGGCCGTGCTGCGCCACGCGGCTGAAGAAATAGGCGCCCTGCCCACTCCAGTCGATGCCGGGAAAGGTCTCCTGCAGCGTCGGCAGCACATGCTGCTCGACGCCGTAGGCGCGCGCGGCGCCGTAGCTCTCGATCACCAGCGCTTCCAGGCCCTTGATCATCACGCTGCGGCACATCTTGATCGCGCTGGCGACGCCGATGCAGTCGCTCACCGCCTTGGCGTCCATGCCCCAGGCGTTCAGGCGCGCCGCCAGCGCGGCCGCCTGCGCGCCGCCCAGCAGCATCGGCACGCGGATGCCGTAGGGCGGCACCGAGGTCATGACCCCGGCCTCGACGTAGTGCGCGCCGGCGCCGTCGATCAGGTGCGCACACTGCTGCTTGACGCCCGGCGAGGCCGAGTTGAGGTCCAGAAACAGGGCACCCGGCCGGATGTGTGGCGCGGCTTCCTCCGCCACGGCCCCGGTGCTGGAGGCGGTCACCGCCGAAATCACGAGATCATTCGCCGCACACAGCGCCGGTGCCGAATCGAAAACCTGCACGCCGGCTTGCGCTGCGTGCGCGCGCTCGAACGGTGCCGTGTCGGCACGGGCGAATTTCAGGTCCCAGGCGCCGACCGTGGCCACGCCTGCCTGAGCCAACAAGCCAGCGCTGAAGATCTTGCCGACCTCGCCATAGCCGATCAGGCCGATGCGGACAGCCGATGTCATGTGCTTTCTCCTGCCATCAGAACCACGACCAGCAAGCGCCTCACTGACGCTCGATCCCGGCCTTGGCGATCACTTCGCCCCAGCGCTTGACGTCGGCGCTCAGCATCTCGGCGGCGGCGCGCGGCGTGCCGGGGTGTGGATCGAGGTTGAGCGTCTCCAGCTTCTGCCGCACGCCGGCGTCGGCCAGCGCGGCGTTGACCGCCAGGTTGAGTTGCTCGACGATCGCGTCAGGGGTCCTCGCCGGCACCGCCAGGCCGTTCCAGGACGTGGCGTCCAGGTCCTTGACGCCGGCTTCCTGCGCCGTCGGCACGTCCGGCAGGACACGCGAGCGCTTGGCTCCGGTCACCGCCAGCGGCCGCAGCGCCTTGCCCTGGATCTGCGCCAGCAGCGGGCTCAGGATGTCCAGTCCGGCGTGCAACTGGCCGCTGCGGATCGAGGTGATCACATCCGGCGTGCCCTTGAACGGCACCACCTGCAGGTCGAGCCCGGCAGCCGTCTTGAACAGCTCGGCCGCCAGATGCTGGGTGGTGCCGATGTTGGGCGTGCCCAGGTTGAGCTGGCCCGGATTCGCGCGAGCGTAGGCAAGCAGGTCGGCCAGGGTGTTGAACTCGCCGCCCTCGCTCGCCACGATCACCAGATCGAAGGTGGCCAGCGTCGCCACCGGCCTGAAGGCCTTCAAGGTATCGAACGGCAGCGAGCTGAACAGCGCCTGGCTGACCGCCGTGCCGCTGGAGATCAGCAGCAGGGTGTGGCCGTCGGGCGCCGCCGTGGCCACGCTCTGGCCTGCGACCACGCCGCCGGCGCCGGGCTTGTTCTCGATCACCACCGGCTGCTCCAGCGTCTTGGCCAGATGCTCGCCGACCGTGCGCGCGGTGATGTCGGCGGCGCCACCGGGCGCGTTGGGCACCACGATCTTGATCGGCTTGCTGGGATACGCCGCCGCCAGCGCGCCCAGCGGCCAGATGGTGGTGGCTGCGCTGGCGAGCAAGAAACGGCGTCGGGTCATGGATCCTCTCCTGTCTGGATGACTGCCAGGGGCACATGACGCGCTGGCGAAACCCCATTTTGCCAAGCCGGCAGCCGCCGCACCAATCACGGGTAAACCCCGACGAAAAAGGCTGTTCCAGCGCTTGCATATAGTTATGGTTAATAACCATAATTCGCTGCAAGGAGACAGCATGCCCAAACCCAGCAAGGATCTCACGCTCGAGCTTGTCGGCAAGAAGAAGGACATCGCCGTGGTGCGCCTGACGCGCGCGGCCAAGCGCAATGCGCTGTCCGACGGTCTGATCGCCGCGCTGCGCGACACCTTCCAGAGCCTGCCGGCCAGCGTGCGCGCGGCGGTGATCGATGGCGAGGGCGAGCATTTCAGCGCCGGCCTGGATCTGTCGGAGCTCAAGGAGCGCGACGCCGGCCAGGGCCTGCACCACTCGCGCAGCTGGCACGCCGCGCTGGATGCGATCCAGTACGGCCCGGTGCCGGTGGTGGCGGCCCTGCACGGCGCCGTGGTGGGTGGCGGGCTGGAACTGGCCGCGAGCAGCCACGTCCGCGTCGCCGACGAGACCACCTTCTACGCCCTGCCCGAAGGCTCGCGCGGCATCTTCGTCGGCGGCGGTGGCTCGGTGCGCATCCCCAAGCTGATCGGCGTCGCGCGCATGACCGACATGATGCTCACCGGCCGCGTCTACAACGCCACCGACGGCGAGCGCCTGGGCTTTGCCCAGTACCTGGTGCCGGCCGGCAGCGCCTTCGACAAGGCGATGGAGCTGGCCCAGCGCATCGCCGCCAACGCGCCGCTGACCAACTACGCGCTGATGCACGCGCTGCCGCGCATCGCCGAGCAACCGGCCGACCACGGCTTCATGACCGAGGCGCTGATCAGCGCCATCGCCCAGGCCGCGCCCGAGGCCAAGCAGCGCGTGCGCGACTTCCTGGAAGGCAAGGCCGGCACGAAAGTGCGCAAGGCATGACGGAATGATCTCGGCTGGCGCCATCGATGACGGCGCTGCGCGCCATGACGGCGTTGATTCATTCCGTCATCGAAGCGAAGCGAGGTCATTTTGTCATTGCCACCAGAACCCCGGAGCGAGACAAATACCATGACGGCCACCACCACCTCCCAAGCCAAATACCGTCCCCTCGCCTTTGGTGTGACGCAGGTTCAGGTCCGCGGCGCCGACGGCGGCGTGCAATACCTGCGTGCCGAGCAGCCCCTGGCGGCGTTCGGCGAGCGCATGTCGGACCGCCTGATCCAGTGGGCGCGCGAGACGCCCGACACGACCTTCGTCGCCCAGCGCGAGCGCCTGGCGGATGGCCGCTTGGGCGACTGGCGCCGCGTCAGCTATGCCGACACGCTGGATGCGGCGCGTCGCATCGGCCAGGCGCTGCTCGACCGCGGCCTGTCGGCCGAGCGCCCGGTGGTGATCCTGTCCGACAACGGCATCGACCACGCGCTGTTGGCGCTGGCCTGCATCTACGTCGGCATCCCGTTCTCGCCCGCCTCGCCGGCCTACTCGACCATCAGCAAGGACTATGGCAAGCTGCGCCACATCGTCGACACCCTGACGCCGGGCCTGATCTGGGCCGAGGATGGCGAGCGCTACGGCCCGGCGCTGGCGGCGACGACGCCGGCCGACTGCGAAATCGTGGTGTCGCGCCACGCCGAGCACCCGATGCTCAAGGGCCGCGCGGCCACGCTGCTGGCCGATTTGCTGGCCACCGAGCCAACGCCCGCCGTCGACGCGGCGCAGGCCGCCACCGGTCCCGACACCATCGTCAAGTTCCTGTTCACCAGCGGCTCGACCAAGCTGCCCAAGGCGGTGATCAACACCAACCGCATGTGGTGCGCCAACCAGCAGCAGATGCGCCACTCGATGCCGATCCTGACCGAGGAAAAGCCGGTGCTGGTCGACTGGCTGCCCTGGAACCACACCTTCGGCGGCAACCACAACGTTGGCATGGTGCTCAACAACGGCGGCACGCTCTACATCGACGAGGGCAAGCCGACGCCGGCGCTGGTCGGCGAGACGCTGCGCAACCTGAGAGAAATCGCGCCGACGCTGTACTTCAACGTGCCGACCGGCTTCGAGGCGATCGCCAATGCCATGAAGACCGACGACGCCTTGCGCCGCACGCTGTTCTCGCGCGTGAAGATGTTCTTCTACGCCGGCGCCTCGCTGCCGCAGCCGGTGTGGGATTCGCTGTTCGAGAGCGCCGAGCGCGAGGTCGGCGAGCGCATCATCATGACCTGCGGCTTCGGCATGACCGAGTCCAGCCCCTACGGCCTGTTTCCGAGCGGCCCCGACATCAAGGCCGGCGAGCTGGGCCTGCCCACGCCCGGCATGGAATGCAAGCTGGTGCCGATCGAAGGCAAGACCGAGCTGCGCTACCGCGGCCCCAACATCACGCCCGGCTACTGGCGCGGACCGGAGGCCACGGCCGAGGCCTTCGATGAAGAAGGCTTCTTCTGCACCGGCGACGCGGTGCTGTGGATCGACCCGCAGGACCGGGACAGGGGCCTGCGCTTCGACGGCCGCATCGCCGAGGACTTCAAGCTCGCCACCGGCACTTTCGTCAGCGTCGGGCCGCTGCGCGGGCGGGTCATTGCCGGCGGCGCACCCTACATCCAGGACGTGGTGGTCACCGGCCTGAACCGCAAGGAAGTCGGGGCGCTGGTGTTCCCGACCCAGGCGGTGCGCTCGCTCGCCGGGCTGCCGCCCGAGGCGCCGATGAGCGAGGTGTTGCGGACACCCTCGGTGCTGCAGAAATTCCAGAGCCTGGTGACCGACCTGTCGCTCACCGCCACCGGCAGCGCCAACCGCGTCACGCGCCTGATGCTGATGGCCGAGCCGCCCTCGATCGACCTGGGCGAAGTCACCGACAAGGGCAGCATCAACCAGCGCGCCGTGCTCAAGCACCGCGACGCGCTGGTGCAGGCGCTGTACGACGAGACGCCGGGGCACATCGTGATCAAGCCGGGCATCGATCTATGACGAAATGACTTTGCCGCTGACGCGGCGTCAATGACGAAATGATCTATCCAGTCGTGGCGCGCAGCGCCGTCATCGAAGCGCAGCGAGGTCATTGCAGTCATTCGAACGAACAGGAAACTGGAACATGAAGCACAAAGGATTCTTCACCGCCTTCGACGACGTCTGGATACTGGACGGCGTGCGCACGCCGATGGTCGACTACTGCGGCGCGCTGGGCCATGTGTCGCCCACCGACCTGGGCATCAAGGCGGCACGCGAAGCGCTGAAGCGCACCGGCGTGGCGCCATCCGACATCGGTTCGGTGGTGTGCGGCAACATGGCGCCGGGCGATTTCGACCAATTCTTCCTGCCGCGCCTGGTCGGCCTGTACGCCGGCGTGCCGCTGGAGGTGCCGGCGATCATGGCGCAGCGCATCTGCGGCACCGGCTTCGAGCTGTTCCGCCAGGCCGGCGAGCACATCCAGGGTGGCGCCTGCGAGGCGGCGCTGGTGGTCGGCACCGAGAGCATGACGCGCAACCCGATCGCCTCGTTCGAGAACCGCACCGGCTTCAAGCTGGGCGCGCCGGTCGGCTTCAAGGACTACATGTGGGAGGCGCTGAAGGACCCGGCCGCCGGCATCAACATGATCCAGACGGCGGAGAATCTGGCGAAGCAATACGGCATCACGCGCGAACAGGTGGACGAATTTGCCCACCAGTCCTTCGCCAGGGCCGTGGCGGCGCAGCAAAGCGGCTTCCTGGCCGGCGAGATCGTGCCGGTGGTGAGCGAGAAATTCGAGCTGGAGGGCTATCGTCCACGCGGCATCAAGCTGCTGGGCAAGACCAGCGAGATCGCGCAGGACACGCACCCGCGCCCCTCGCCCGTCGAGGTGCTGGCCAAGCTGCGCCCGGTGTTCGAGGGCGGCGTACAGACCGGTGGCAACTCGTCGGCGCTGGTCGATGCCGCGGCCGCGGCCGTCGTGGCCTCGGGCAGCTACGCCAAGGCCCACGGAAAGCCGCCGCTGGCGCGCGTGGTGGCCGCCGCCGCGGTGGGCGTGCCGCCCGAAATCATGGGCATCGGCCCGGCGCCGGCCATCCGTCTGCTGCTGGAGCGCACCGGCCTGACGCTGGATGACATCGGCCGCATCGAGGTCAACGAGGCGCAGGGCGCCCAGACGCTGGCGGTGGCCAAGGAGCTCGGCCTGGACCTGGCCAGGCTGAACGTCAACGGCGGCGCCATCGCGCTCGGCCATCCGCTGGCGGCCACCGGCGTGCGCCTGACGATCACGGTGGCGCGCGAGATGCAGCGTTCCGGCGTCAGGTACGGCATCAGCTCGGCCTGTGTCGGCGGCGGGCAAGGCATGGCCTTGCTGCTGGAGAACCCGGAGTCATGAAGCACCCCCCTGAGTGCCTGACGCGCCTTTCCCCTCTCCTGCGGGAGGGGGGACAACGCCGGTGGCCGGGGGAGATGAGGCCACGGCGTTCGCTGGATTGACCTGCTCCGTGACCGTCCAAAAAAAATCGCTCAAGCCACTCACTATAGGAACAAGAACCATGCAGATCACAGGGCAAGCAGCTCTCGTCACCGGCGGCGGCTCGGGCCTCGGCGAGGCCACGGCGCGTGAACTGGCGCGTCTGGGCGCCAAGGTGGCCGTGCTCGACCTCAACCTCGACAACGCGCAGAAGGTGGCGTCGGAAATCGGCGGCCTCGCCATCCAGGCCGACGTGACCAGCGGCGCGTCCATGCAGGCCGCGATCGAGCAGGCCGCCGCCACGCACGGCCCGGCGCGCATCCTGATGCAGATCGCCGGCATCGGCACCGCCAGGCGCGTGATCGGCAAGGACGGCAGCGCCGCATCGCTGGAAGACTTCGCCAAGGTCGTCAACGTCAACCTGATCGGCACGTACAACGCCGCGCGTCTGTTCGCCGCCGCCTGCGCCAAGTTGGAGCCGATGGAAGACGGCGAGCGCGGCGCCATGGTGTTCACCGCCAGCGTGGCCGCGTTCGACGGCCAGGTCGGCCAGCAGGCCTACAGCGCGTCCAAGGGCGGCGTGGTCGGCATGACGCTGCCGATGGCGCGCGATCTGGCGCAGCATGGCATCCGCGTGTGCACCATCGCGCCCGGCCTGTTCGCCACGCCGCTGATGCGCACCCTGCCCGAGCCGGTGCAGGCCTCGCTGGCGGCATCGATCCCTTTTCCGCCGCGCCTGGGCAAGCCGGAGGAGTTCGCCCGGCTCGCCTGCCACATCGTCAGCAACGGCCACCTGAACGGCGAAGTGATCCGCCTCGACGGCGCGCTGCGCATGGCGCCGCGCTGAAGGACCGCAATGTCCCTGCCGCCCACCCACGATCTCGTCCCGCCACCCGAGCTGGCCACTGCCGCTCGATCGACTCTCGAAAACCCCGACAACAACATGAGCAAGAGCACCGTTTATGTCGTGAACGTCATGTTCGGCGACTGCGATCCCGCCGGCATCGTCTTCTTTCCCAACTTCTGCAAGTGGATGGACGCCTCCTCGCTCGACTTCTTCATGCAATGCGGCGTGCCGCCCTGGCGCGAGCTGAACAAGACCACCGGCATCGTCGGCACGCCGCTGCTGGAGATCCACACCAAGTTCTACAAGCCGGCCACCTACGGTGACACCTTGCAGGTGCAGACCCATGTGGCCGAATGGCGTCGCAAGGTGTTCATCCACAAGCACGTGGTGCGGCGCGGCGACGACATCCTGTGCGAAGGCACCGAGCGGCGCGCCTTCGTGATCCACCCGGACGATGACCCGGACCGTCTGAAGGCGATCCCGATCCCCGATTTCATCAAACAGAAGTGCACCTGAAGCACTCGCGCGGCTTTTTTCACCCCCAACCAGGAGACTCCAAGCATGTTCCGCTTCAAGTTCAAGGCACTCGTGGCCGTCACCGCCCTCGCCGCCAGCGGCGCCGTGCTGGCCGACATCACCATTGGCGTCATCGCCCCCATGACCGGCCCGGCCTCGGGCCTGGGCATCCCGGTCGGCAACCAGGTCAAGCTGTGGCCGAAGGAGATTGCCGGCCAGAAGCTCAACGTGATCGTGATGGACGACGCCACCGACCCGACGCAGGGCGTGCAGCACGCCAAGAAGATGGTCACCGCCGACAAGGTCGACGTGCTGATGGGCTCGGTCGCCACGCCGGTGGCCGCCGCCATGGCGCAGGTGGCGGAGGAATCGGGCACGCCGCAGGTCGCCTGGTCGCCGGTCGGGGTCGCCGCGGGCAAGGACAAGTGGCTGTTCCGCATGCCGCAATCCAACGCCGTGATGGGCCACGCCGTCATCGAGCACATGAAGAAACAGGGCATCAAGACCGTCGGCTTCCTCGGCTACAGCGACGCCTATGGCGAGATCTGGCTCAACGACTTCAAGCCGCAGGCCGAGCAGGCCGGCATCAAGATGGTGCAGGTCGAGCGCTTCGCCCGCGCCGACACCAGCGTCACCGGCCAGGCGCTCAAGCTGGTGTCGGCCAACCCCGATGCCATGCTGGTGGTGGCCTCCGGCAGCGGCGCCGCCATGCCCGAGATGGCGCTGCGCGAGCGCGGCTACAAGGGCAAGATCTACCAGACCCACGCCGCCGCGACGCGCGACCTGATGCGCGTCGGCGGCAAGACCGTGGAAGGCACCTTCGTGGTCTCCGGTCCGGCGGTGCTGGCCGAGCAACTGCCCGATGCGCACCCGGCCAAGCAGGAAGCCATCAAGTTCGTGCAGCAGTACGAGAAGGCCTATGGTCCCGGCTCGCGCAACCAGTTCGCCGGCCACGCCTACGATTCCATCATCGTGATGGAAAAGGCGGTGCCGATCGCGATGAAGACGGCCCAGCCCGGCACGCCCGAATTCCGCGCCGCGCTGCGCGATGCCTTCGAAACCATGGGCCGCACCGTGCTCGCCCACGGCGTGCTCAACTGGACCGCGCAGGACCACTGGGGCTACACCCCCGACACCGGCGTGATGATGAAGGTGACCAACGGCGAGTTCAAGGTCGAGTAAGGGCCTTGCCTGCCTGGCATGGCGCCAGCGCCTGGTCGTCCAGCGCTGGCGCCATGGCCTTGAACGCCGGCTTGAATCCCGGTTTGAAACAGGAATCGGTCTGGCCCGCGACCAGGACCGGCCGCGGCCAAGCCCGCCCCATCGCCCGAGGGCGCCGACATGAACAGCTACCAGCCCATCACCGCCGACCGCGCCTTCATCCTGCACCAGGTGCTGCAGGCGCCCGCCCAATGGCAGGCGCTGGCGCCGTTTGCCGAGGTGGACGCGGCGCTGGCCGACCAGGTGCTGGAAGCGTCGGGCAAGTTCGTCGGCGAGGTGATCGCGCCACTCAACCGCGTCGGCGACGAGGTGGGCGCGCGCTGGCATGACGGCCGCGTCACCATGCCGCCCGGCTTCCGCGACGCCTACCAGCAGTTCTGGCAGGCCGGCTGGCCCGCGCTGGCGGCCGACCCGGAGCACGGCGGCCAGGGTCTGCCGGCCGTGCTGGAGGCGCAGCTGTATGAAATGCTGAGCGGCGCCAACCACGGCTGGACCATGGCGCCGGGCCTGCTGCACGGCGCCTACGAATGCCTCAGGCACCACGGCAGCGAGGCGCTGAAGACGCAATACCTGGAAAAGATCGCCAGCGGCGAATGGCTGGCCACCATGTGCCTGACCGAGCCGCAGGCCGGCAGCGACCTCGGGCTGTGCAGCACCCGCGCGGTGGCGCAGACCGACGGCACGCACGCCATCAGCGGCAGCAAGATCTTCATCTCCGGCGGCGAGCACGATCTGAGCGACAACATCGTGCACCTGGTGCTGGCGCGCGAGCCCGGCGCGCCGCCGGGGCCGAAGGGGCTGTCGCTGTTCTTGGTGCCGAAGTTCTACCCCGATGGCTCGCGCAGCACCGTCGTCTGCGAGCGCATCGAGGAAAAGATGGGCCTGCACGGCAGTCCGACCTGCGTGATGCGCTTCGATGACGCCCGCGGCTGGATCGTCGGCGCACCCGGCAAGGGCCTGGCCGCCATGTTCGTGATGATGAACGCGGCGCGCCTGCACGTGGCGCTGCAAGGCATCGGCCTGCTCGACGCCGCCTGGCAGAAGGCCGCCGCCTATGCCAGGGAACGGCGCCAGATGCGCGCGCCCGGCGCCAGGGAAACCAGCCTGATCCAGGACCATCCGGCGATGCGCCGCATCCTCGACACCCAGCGCGCCTGGATCGACGGCGGCCGGGTGCTGGCCTACCAGACCGCGCTGGAGCTCGACATCGCCCGCCACCACCCCGACGCCGCGCGCCGTGAGCAGGCTGAGCGCTGGTGCCAGCTGACCACGCCGGTGCTGAAAGCCGCCTGGACGCAGCAGGCCTTTCACGGCGGCAGCGACTGCCTGCAGGTGTTCGGCGGCCACGGCTACGTGCGCGAGTGGGGCATCGAGCAGCATGTGCGCGACGCCCGCGTGGCCATGATCTACGAGGGCACCAACGAGATCCAGGCCATCGATCTGCTGCTGCGCAAGGTGCTGGCCGACGGCGGCGCCGGCCTGTGCGCGCTGCTTCAGCAAGCCGGCGACACGCTGGCCTCCGGCGCCCTGGCGGACGCAGTCGCCGCCCAGCTGCGCCGCTTGCAGGCCCTGACCCGCGATCTGGTGGCGGCCTGCGCGCGGGACGCCACCCTCGCCTACTGGGTCGCGGACGACTATCTGCGGGCGGTGGCGGTTGCGCTGCTCGGCTGGGCCTGCGCCGGCATCGAGGCCGCCGCCGCCGGTGCGCCCGAACCGGAGCGCTGGCTGGCGCCGGCGCGCGCCGCGCGGCACTGGATCCTGCCGGAGTTCGATCTGCGCCATGCCATCATCGGCCAGCGCCTGCTCACCGCCGCCACGACATGAACAGCCCAACCGAACTCGATCTGGCGGCCCTGGACGCCGTGACCACGGTCGACACCAGCTACCTGGAGACCCTGGTCGGCTACAACGCGCGCCGAGCCGCGTTGACGGTGATCGACCAGTTCGTCCCGCGCATGGCCGAATATGGCCTGCGGCCGGTGGATTTCTCGATCCTGTCGGTGATCCGGCACAACCCTGGCATCACCTCGCGCCAGCTGTGCGACGCACTCAGCCTGCTGCCGCCCAACCTGGTCGGCAAGATCAGCGCGCTGGAAAAGCGCGGCCTGCTGGAGCGCCGGCCGCACCCGCTGGACGGGCGGGCGCTCGGCCTGCACTTGAACCAGTCCGGTCACCACCTGATGGAACAGGCCGAACGCACCGCTTTCGAGCTCGAGAAGGACGCTGCCGGCGCCCTGACGGCAGCCGAACGCAAGACCCTGATCCGCTTGTTGCAAAAGGTATATCGAGGCTAGGGTTTTCCCCGGCAGCCCTGGCAGTTCCCGAATCTGTAGCGCGTAGCCCACGTGCATGCGTCGCCGGAAGCTATGAAAGTGCTAGCGTGCTACAAAATTGAGATATAGTCAGGTCACGCATTCCGGTGCACCACGAGGAGAAGCGGGACATGAGTACAAAGGAAAACGCGGCCACCGGCCAGCTGCTCGCGCTGCTGGAGGCCCGTTATGCGATCCGGGTGCTGTGGGCCTTGCGCGACGGCCACCCCCAGACCTTCCGCCTGTTGCAGGACAGCGTCGGCGGCATCACCCCCAACACCTTGAACACCCGCCTGAAGGAGCTGCGTGCCGCCAGCCTGGTAACGCACGGCTCGGACGGCTACAGTCTCACCCCCAGCGGCACCGATCTGACCAAGCGCCTGTCGGACCTGCAAGCTTTCGCCACCAAATGGGTGGCGGCGCAGGCCAAGAAAAAATAAGTCCTCCCATCACATCAGACGCCATGAACACCAGCGAACTGCAGATCACCGACACCACCGCCGGCGACGGCGCCGAAGCCCGCGCCGGCCAGACGGTCACGGTCCACTACACCGGCTGGCTCTACCAGAACGGCCAGCCAGGCGCCAAGTTCGACTCCAGCCGCGACCGCGGCCAGCCGTTTCAGTTCCCACTCGGTGCCGGACACGTGATCCAGGGCTGGGACCGGGGCGTCGCCGGCATGAAGGTGGGCGGCCAGCGCACCCTGATCATCCCGCCCGAGCTGGGCTACGGCGCGCGCGGCGCCGGCGGCGTGATCCCGCCCAATGCCACGCTGAAGTTCGACGTCGAGCTGCTGGGCGTGTCGGGCTGACGCGCCCAGGCACTTCCTGACCCGCCGAGCGCCCAGGTTTCCCGGCCACGGCGCCGATTTCGGCGCGCTGTCGTGTGCCCTTCGGTTTTTTTCGGTGGATTTCTGCGCCGCCCGCCCTTGAAAAGCGCCCGGCCGCAGCCACCTGTGACCGCGATCGCCATTCTCAAGAACGAATTCTCAAGCCGAGCATGTCCGAATCCCCGACCCCTCCCAAGACGCCGACTCCAGGCAAGCCATCCGATCCCCCCATGAGTGCCGAAGAACTCGAAGCCGCCGTGGCGGCCAACGAGGCCGATGCCATCGCGCAACTCGACAACGCGCTGGCCGAGCTGGACCAGCTCAAGCGCCAGTTGAGCGAGTTGCAGGACCAGTCGTTGCGCGCCCAGGCCGAAGCCCAGAACGCCCGCCGCCGCGCCGACGAGGAAGTGGCCAAGATCCGCAAGTTCGCCGTCGAATCCTTCGCCGAGAGCCTGCTGCCGGTGCTCGACAGCCTGGAAGCCGGTCTGAAGGTCGAAAGCGCCACCGCCGAGCAGTTGCGTGAAGGCACCGAGGCCACGCTGCGCCAGCTGCTCGCCGCGCTGGAGCGCAACAAGGTGGTGGAAGTCAATCCCGCCGCGGGCGACCGGTTCGACCCCGGCAACCAGCAGGCCATCAGCATGGTGCCCGCCGATCAGGAAGCCAACACCGTGGTCAGCGTGCTGCAAAAGGGCTACATGATCGCCGAGCGCGTGCTGCGCCCGGCGCTGGTCACGGTGACGGCGCCCAAATGAGCGCGATGACGCGCCTGCGGCGCATGATCTCGCTTCGCATCGATGACGGCGCTTCGCGCCATGACCGTCGCAGGCATCATTTCGTCATTGATGTCGCGCAGCGACGAAGTCATGCGCCGAGAGGCGCGTCATCTTGAAAACACAGGCTTCGCCCACCACCTTCTGAACATCTGAATTCACCACTTTCGCGGAGAACAAACATGGCAAAGATCATTGGCATCGACCTGGGCACCACCAACTCGTGCGTGGCCATCATGGAAGGCAACTCGACCAAGGTGATCGAGAACGCCGAAGGCGCGCGCACCACGCCGTCCATCGTGGCCTATCAGGAAGACGGTGAAATCCTGGTCGGCGCGCCGGCCAAGCGCCAGGCCGTCACCAACCCCAAGAACACCATCTACGCCGTCAAGCGCCTGATCGGCCGCAAGTTCAGCGAGAAAGAGGTGCAGAAGGACATCAACCTGATGCCCTACGCCATCGTGGCCGCCGACAACGGCGACGCCTGGGTCGAGGTGCGCGACAAGAAGCTGGCGCCGCAGCAGATCAGCGCCGAGATCCTGCGCAAGATGAAGAAGACCGCCGAGGACTACCTGGGCGAGCCGGTCACCGAGGCCGTGATCACGGTGCCGGCCTACTTCAACGACAGCCAGCGCCAGGCCACCAAGGACGCCGGTCGCATCGCCGGGCTGGAAGTCAAGCGCATCATCAACGAACCCACCGCCGCGGCGCTGGCCTTCGGCCTCGACAAGCAGGAAAAGGGCGACCGCAAGATCGCCGTCTATGACCTGGGCGGCGGCACCTTCGACATCTCCATCATCGAGATCGCCGACGTCGACGGCGAGAAGCAGTTCGAGGTGCTGGCCACCAACGGCGACACCTTCCTGGGCGGCGAAGACTTCGACCAGCGCATCATCGACTACGTGATCGGCGAGTTCAAGAAGGACCAGGGCGTCGATCTGAAGAACGACGTGTTGGCCCTGCAGCGCCTGAAGGAAGCCGCCGAGAAGGCCAAGATCGAGCTGTCGTCGACCACCTCGACCGACATCAACCTGCCCTACATCACGGCCGATGCCTCGGGCCCCAAGCACCTGAACATCAAGCTCACCCGCGCCAAGCTGGAGAGCCTGGTCGATGAGCTGATCGAGCGCTCGATCGCGCCCTGCCGCACCGCCATCACCGACGCCGGCATCGCCGTCGGCGACATTCAGGACGTGATCCTGGTCGGCGGCATGACGCGCATGCCCAAGGTGCAGGACAAGGTCAAGGAGTTCTTCGGCAAGGAGCCGCGCAAGGACGTCAACCCCGACGAGGCCGTCGCCGTCGGCGCCGCCATCCAGGGCCAGGTGCTCTCGGGCGACCGCAAGGACGTGCTGCTGCTCGACGTCACCCCGCTCTCGCTGGGCATCGAGACCCTGGGCGGCGTGATGACCAAGATGATCACCAAGAACACCACCATCCCGACCAAGTTCGCGCAGACCTTCTCGACCGCCGACGACAACCAGCCGGCGGTGACGATCAAGGTCTACCAGGGCGAGCGCGAGATGGCGACCGGCAACAAGCTGCTGGGCGAGTTCAACCTGGAAGGCATTCCACCGGCGCCGCGCGGCCTGCCGCAGATCGAGGTGACCTTCGACATCGATGCCAACGGCATCCTGCACGTGTCGGCCAAGGACAAGGGCACCGGCAAGGAGAACAAGATCACCATCAAGGCCAACTCGGGCCTGTCCGAAGCCGAGATCGAGCAGATGGTCAAGGACGCCGAACTGAACGCCGCCGAGGACCACAAGAAGCTTGAGCTGGTGCAGGCGCGCAACCAGGGCGATGCCATGGTGCACAGCGTGCGCAAGTCGCTCGGCGAGCACGGCGACAAACTGGAAGCCGGCGAGAAGGAGCAGATCGAGGCCGCCATCAAGGAGGTCGAGGAAGCCATCAAGGGCGAGGACAAGGCCGCCATCGACGCCAAGACCGAGGCCCTGATGAGCGCCAGCCAGAAGCTGGGCGAGAAGATGTACGCCGACGCGGCCGCCGCCGCCCAGGCGGCTGGTGCGGGCGCCACGCCGGGCGCCGACGCGGGTGGCGCCTCTTCCGCCGCAGCCGACGACAACGTGGTCGACGCCGAGGTCAAGGAAGTCAAGAAGGACGGTTGAGCGTTCGGCGTTAAGCGTTGAGCGTGCGGAATTTCAGCGAATTGGTGGCTTGGCAGGTGGCATTTGAACTTGCCAAGCTGACCTACCAACTCACCGAGCACTTTCCGAAGGTGGAGGAGTTCGGACTGAAGTCCCAGATGCGCCGCGCCAGCGTATCCATCCCATCCAATCTGGCGGAAGGGGCTGGCCGCTCGACAACGAAAGATTTCTCCGGCTTCGTTACCATTGCGCGCGGCTCCCTCAACGAGCTGCAAACCCAGGTTCTGTTGTCCGCAGAACTTGGGTTTTTGTCTTCCACGGACGTGACCCAACTACAGAACGTGATTGATCGGCTCTACGGGCTACTGAATGGCCTGCGCAACTCGCTAAACGCCGAACGCTGAACGCTCAACCTCTCTCATGGCCACCAAGCGCGATTACTACGAAGTCCTGGGTGTTCCCAAGAACGCCGGCGACGATGAGATCAAGAAGGCTTATCGCAAGCTGGCGATGAAGTACCACCCGGACCGCAACCAGGGTGACGCGGCGGCCAGCGCCGAGGCCAAGTTCAAGGAGGCCAAGGAAGCCTACGAGATGCTGTCCGACCCGCAGAAGAAGGCCGCCTACGACCAGTTCGGCCACGCGGGGGTGGACCCCAACATGCGCGGTGGCCCGGGCGCCGAGGGCTTCGGCGGCTTCGCCGAGGCGTTCGGCGACATCTTCGGCGACATCTTCGGCCAGCAGCGCGGCGGCGCGCGCGGCGGCCGGCAGGTGTACCGCGGCGCCGACCTCAGCTACGCGATGGAGATCACGCTGGAGGAAGCGGCCGCCGGCAAGGAGGCGCAAATCCGCATCCCCAGCTGGGACGAATGCGACAGCTGCCACGGCAGCGGCGCCAAGCCCGGCACCAGCGCCACCACCTGCGGCACCTGCCATGGCCAGGGCGTGGTGCAGATGCGCCAGGGTTTCTTCAGCGTGCAGCAGACCTGCCCGCACTGCCGCGGCAGCGGCAAGCTGATCAAGGACCCCTGCGGCAGCTGCCACGGCCAGGGCAAGGTCAAGAACCAGAAGACGCTGGAGGTGAAGATCCCCGCCGGCATCGACGACGGCATGCGCATCCGCTCCACCGGCAACGGCGAGCCCGGCACCAACGGCGGCCCGCCGGGCGATCTGTTCATCGAGATCCGGATCCGGAAGCACGACATCTTCGAGCGCGACGGCGACGACCTGCACTGCGTGGTGCCGATCAGCTTCGCCGCCGCCGCACTGGGCGGGGAGATCGAGGTGCCGACGCTGAATGGCAAGGCCGCCATCGACATCCCCGACGGCACCCAGGCCGGCAAGCAGTTCCGCCTGCGCGGCAAGGGCATCAAGGGCGTGCGCTCGTCCTACCCGGGCGACCTGTACTGCCACATCAGCATCGAGACGCCGGTCAAGCTGACCGAGCATCAGCGCAAGCTGCTGAAGGAATTCGACGAATCGCTGCGCAAGGGCGGTGGCAAGCACTCGCCCAGCACCGAGAGCTGGACCGACAAGCTGAAGAGCTTCTTCGGCGCCTGAGCCGCGCGGCGGGCGTTCGACCACCGGCATCGGGCTGCCGCCCGTCGGCTGGCGAGGCGCTGTCCGCCACGCTTAAATCCCGACCAATTCATTCGGGATTAAGCGCTTTCCCTTGATGAAGATCAGTTCCGGGCGGGCGCACACGCCTTAAGGTTGCCGACTTGTGCGGAGCCAGTGCGCGCAAGGCGTGATCAGCCTCAGGGCGGCGGCTCCGGTTTGCCAGCCGAAAGAGCGCAGCCTTGACCGATTTCCAAGCAACCCGGCCTGCCGTCGATGCCGTCGCGGCGCCTGAACTGGTCTGCCCCGCCGGCAGCCTGCCCGCCCTCAAGGCCGCCGTCGACGAGGGCGCCGACTGCGTCTACCTGGGGCTGCGCGACGCCACCAACGCGCGCAACTTCGCCGGCCTGAATTTCGACGAGGCGGCGATCCAGAGCGGCATCGCCTACGCCCACACGCGTGGGCGCAAGGTGCTGCTGGCGCTCAACACCTACCCCCAGGCCAGCAACCCGGCACCCTGGCGTGCGGCGCTGGACAAGGCGGCGCTGTGGGGTGTCGACGCCGTGATCCTGGCCGACCCCGGCCTGATGCGCTACGCCTGCGAGCGGCATCCCGGCCTGCGGCTGCACCTGTCGGTGCAGGGCTCGGCCACCAACCACGACGCCATCAACTTCTACCACCAGCAGTTCGGCATCCAGCGCGCGGTGCTGCCGCGCGTGCTGTCGCTGGAGCAGGTGCGCCAGGTGGTGGACCGCACGCCGGTGGAGATCGAGGTGTTCGGCTTCGGCAGCCTGTGCGTGATGGTGGAAGGCCGCTGCGCCCTGTCGTCGTATGCCACCGGCGAATCGCCCAACACCCACGGCGTGTGCTCGCCGGCCAAGTTCGTGCGCTGGCAGGACACGCCGCAGGGCCTGGAATCGCGCCTCAACGGCGTGCTGATCGACCGCTATGGGCAAGGCGAGAACGCCGGCTACCCAACGCTGTGCAAGGGCCGCTTCGACGTCGACGGCGAGCACAGCTACTACGCGCTGGAGGAGCCCACCAGCCTCAACACGCTGGAATTGCTGCCGCAACTGGTCAAGATGGGCGTGCGTGCCTTCAAGATCGAGGGCCGCCAGCGCAGCCCGGCCTACGTGGCCCAGGTGACCAGGGTCTGGCGCGAGGCCATCGACCACTGCATGGCGCAGGGCCATCTGTACGCACCCAGGACGGCCTGGATGGCCAGCCTGGATCAGGTGGCCGAAGGCCAGCAGCACACGCTGGGTGCCTACCACCGGCCCTGGAAATGATGCATCAGGACATGAAGCCCATGAAGCTGGCCCTCGGCCCCCTGCTCTACTACTGGCCGCGCGACACCGTATTCGAGTTCTACCAGGCGGTGGCCGAGACGCCGGTCGACGTGGTCTACGTCGGCGAGGCGGTGTGCTCGCGCCGGCACGAGTTGCGCCTGGCCGACTGGATCGACGTCGCGCGCATGCTGCGCGATGCCGGCAAGCAGGCGGTGCTGTCGACCATGGTGCTGCTCGAATCGGGCTCCGATGTCGCCGCCATGCACAAGATCGCCCGCAACGAGGAATTCCTGGTCGAAGCCAATGACATGGGCGCGGTGCACAACCTGGCCGGCAAGCGCCCCTTCGTCGCCGGGCCGCAGCTCAACCTGTTCAACGCCGATGCGCTGAACTGGATGGCGGGCCTGGGCGCCAGCCGCTGGGTGATGCCGCTGGAGATGCGCCAGAGCGACCTGGCGCTGCTGCAGCAGGCCCGGCCCGTGGGGCTGGAAACCGAGGTATTCGCCTACGGCCGCATGCCGCTGGCGTTCTCGGCGCGCTGCTTCACCGCGCGCCACTACAACCTGCCCAAGGACGACTGCGGTTTCAGCTGCATCCAGCATCCCGACGGGCAGTTGCTGCAAACGCGCGAGGGCGAATCCTTCCTGGTGCTGAACGGCATCCAGACCCAGTCGGCGCGCGTGCACAACCTGATCGGCGACATGCCGGCGCTGCGCGCGCTCGGGGTCGACCTGCTGCGCCTGTCGCCGCAGTCGCGGCACATGACCGAGGTGATCGCCGCCTTCGATGCCGCACGCCAGGCCGCCCCGCCGGATGCCGACGCGCTCGATCGCATGCGAGCGCTGATGCCGGAGGCGCCCTGCAACGGCTACTGGCACGGCAGGCCCGGGCTGGATCTGGTACAGCCGGCATTGGCGTGAACCGCGGACAACAGCCGGAACGCAGAAGCCGCAGAAGTCACGCAAAGAGCGCAGAAAAAGAGCCGGTGATTCGATTCAACCCATAGCCGCCGCCCATCCGACAACCACCGCATCGCCCGAGAAGCAAGACACACAATTATTTTTTGCGTCTTCTGCGCCACCTTGGCGTCCTCTGCGTTCAGAAGCTCGGCAAGCCTTGAATCTCCGTTCTTCCAATCCATCGCCGCACATGAGCACCACCCCGCCTCCCCCATTCACCCTGCCGCGCCCGGTGGGCGCCGTGCTGGCGCGCCTGCCGGCCTACCCCGGTTCGATGCTGCTGGTGACCGCCATCAATCTGGCGCTGTCGCGCCACCTGCCGAACGACGTGACGACGCTGCTCGAAAACAAGCAGTTGTCGATCCGCGTGCGTGACGCGCGGCTGGCCTTCGACTTCGTCTGGAATGGCCAGCGCTTCGCGCCCAGCGCACCGCACGCGGCGCCCGACCTGGCGATCAGCGCCAACGCACAGGACTTCCTGCTGCTGGCGCAGCGCCGCCAGGACCCCGACACACTGTTCTTCAACCGCCGCCTGGTGATGGAAGGCGACACCGAACTCGGCCTGGTGGTCAAGAACGCGCTCGACGCCATCGAGCTGCCGGTGCTCGATCCGCGCCACTGGGCACCGCGCGCCGTGCTCTCGCGCTGGGCGCCCGGGCTGGCCGATCGGCTGCCGCCATTTCCGAACCTGTTCTCCGGAGGCCGCGGATGAGCCATCCACGCTCCGGCGCCGAGCACCCGCTGGTGTACTCCTGCTCAGGCTGCTCCAGCGCGGCGCAGCTGGCCAACCACGTGGCGCTGAGGCTCGACCGGCTCGGCATGGCCGAGATGTCCTGCATTGCCGGCGTCGGTGGCGACGTGCCCTCGCTGGTCCGGCTGGCGCAATCGGGCCGGCCCATCATCGCCCTGGACGGCTGTGCGCTGAACTGCGCCAAGAGCTGCCTGGCGCGCCACGGCGTGGTGCCCGAGCGGCATTACCAGCTGCAGCAGTACGGCGTGAAGAAGCTGACCCACGAGGACTTCGATCCGGCCCAGGCGGCCGAGGTCTTGCAGCACGTCGAGGCCGACCTGCGCGCGCAGCCGCTGCGCACCCTGGCCGAGCCCGAGGTCGATCACGCCTGAATCCCGAGTGCAGCGCAGGCATTGATGACGGAATGACACCGCTGCGCGTCGATGACGAAATGACGGGGACTCTGGTCATGGTGCGCAGCGCCGTCATCGATGGCCGGCCGGCCGGGATCATGCGCCGTCAGGCGCGTCATGCGTCTGGCAAGCGCTGGAGCTTGATTTGACCGCCAAAACGCCAGCCCACGATCTGCGTGAGTTCATGGCCCAGCTGGAGGCTGCGGGTGAGCTGCGCCGCATCGCCGAGCCGGTGTCGCCGCGGCTGGAGATGACCGCGCTCAGCGATCGCGTGCTGCGCGCCGGCGGTCCGGCCCTCTTGTTCGAGCACCCGACCGGCCACCGCATGCCGGTGCTGAGCAACCTGTTCGGCACCACCGGCCGGGTGGCGCGCGCACTCGGCGTCGCCGATCTGAGCGAGCTGCGCGCCTTTGGTGAGGTGCTGGCGCAACTCAAGGAGCCCGAACCGCCGCGCGGCATGAAGGAGCTGTGGGGCAAGCGCGAGCTGCTCAGGACCCTGTGGAGCATGGCACCCAGCACCGTGCGCCAGCCGCCGTGCCAGCAGATCGTGTGGGAAGGTGGCGAAGTCGACCTGTCGCGCCTGCCGATCCAGCACTGCTGGCCGGGCGACGTGGCGCCGCTCATCACCTGGGGCCTCACCATCACGCGCGGGCCGCTCAAGTCGCGCCAGAACCTGGGCGTGTATCGCCAGCAGGTCTTGTCGCGGAACGAGCTCATCATGCGCTGGCTGGCGCACCGCGGCGGCGCGCTGGACTTTGCCGACCACTGCGCGCGCCACCCCGGCCAGCCCTACCCGGTCGCGGTGGCCATCGGCGCCGACCCGGCGACCATGCTGGGGGCGGTCACGCCGGTGCCCGACGGCCTGTCGGAATACCAGTTCGCCGGCCTGCTGCGCGGCGCGCGCACCGAGCTGGCCGCCGCCATCGGCGTGCCGCTGCAGGTGCCGGCGCGCGCCGAGATCGTGCTGGAGGGTCACATCCACCCCGACGCCAGCCACGCGAGCGGCTGGCGCCACGCGCTGGAAGGCCCTTACGGCGACCACACCGGCTACTACAACGAGCGCGCCGAATTCCCCGTGCTGACGGTGGAGCGCGTCACGCTGCGCGAAGGCGCGATCTACCACAGCACCTACACCGGCAAGCCGCCCGACGAGCCCGCCATGCTGGGCCTGGCGCTGAACGAGCTGTTCGTGCCGCTGCTGCAGCGCGCCTTTCCCGAAATCGTCGACTTCTACCTGCCGCCCGAGGCCTGCAGCTACCGGATGGCGGTGGTGCGCATCCGCAAGGCCTACGCCGGCCACGCGCGGCGCGTGATGATGGGCGTGTGGAGCCATTTGCGCCAGTTCCTCTACACCAAGTTCATCGTGGTGGTGGACGAGGACATCGACGCGCGCGATTGGAAAGACGTCATCTGGGCCATGAGCACGCGCATGGACCCGGTGCGCGACACCCTGCTGATCGAGCACACGCCGATCGACTACCTCGACTTCGCCTCGCCGGTGGCCGGCCTGGGCGGCAAGATGGGACTGGACGCCACCAGCAAGTGGCCCGGCGAGACCCAGCGCGAATGGGGCCGGCCGATCGGCATGGACGCGGCGGTGAGTGCGCGCGTCAGGCAGCTGGCCGACACGCTGGGCTTGTGACGAAGCTGCCTTAAGCCTGTCTTCAGGCAGCGTCGGCAGACTGGTGCGTCATGCCTGCCCCGCTTGCCGCTACTCTGCCCGCTCCCGCGCGAACCGATCCGACCCGTTCACGACCTTCGCCCTGGTCGCCGCGGCCCGCCACGCTGATCGTGCTGGCGGCGCTGTGGATCGCCGGCATCGCCAACCTCGCCCTGTGGCGCGCGCTGGCCGAGTTGCCGGAACTGGCCAACGGGCGCGGGCTGGCCTTCGGCGTCGCGTTCGGCTTCATGATCGCCGCCGTCCACGTGATGCTGTTGAGCCTGCTGGCCTGGCGCTGGAGCCTGCGGCCGGCGCTGACGCTGGTGCTGCTGGCGGCCGCGGGCGGTGCCTACTTCATGCTCAGCTACGGCGTGGTGATCGACCGCAGCATGATGGTCAATGTGCTGCTGACCGATGCGCGCGAGGCGCGCGAGTTGCTCAGCCTGCGCCTGCTGGGCGCCTTGCTGGTGCTGGGCGTGCTGCCGGTGGCGCTGCTGTGGCGCCTGCGCCTGCGCTGGGACAGGCCGGGGCGCCAGTGGCGCCACAACGCCATCCTGTTTTCGGTGGCGCTGGCCGGCCTGCTCGGCGCCAGCGGCCTGTTCTTTCAGGATCTGTCGGCCACCATGCGCAACCACACGCAGTTGCGCTACCTGATCAATCCGCTGAACTCGTTCTACGCCGTGGCCAGCCTGGGCCGCAAACCGATCCAGCGCAACGGCGTGGCGGTGGCGCCGCTGGGCGAGGACGCCCGGCTGCCCGCCCTGAGCGCCGGTGCCAGGCCGCCGCTGCTGATCATGGTGCTGGGCGAGACGGCGCGCACCGACCACCTGGGCCTGAACGGCTACGCACGCGACACCACGCCCGAGCTGGCCGCGCGCGGCGTGCTCAGCCTGCGCAACGTCTGGTCCTGCGGCACCAACACCGCCGCCTCGGTGCCGTGCATGTTCTCCAACCTGGGGCGCGAGGCCTTCGAGAATCGCCAAATTAACACCGAGGGCCTGGTCGACGTGCTGCAGCGCGCCGGCCTGGCGGTGCTGTGGCTGGACAACCAGCCCGGCGGCTGCAAGGGCGTGTGCGACCGCGTGCCCAGGCTGGACTACCGGCAGCTCCAGGCCGCAGCCAGCGAGTTGTGCAGCGACGATGAATGCTTCGACGAGGCGATGCTGCGCGGGCTGGACGAGCGCATCGCGCAGTTGCCGGCCGAGCGGCGCGCACGCGGCGTGGTGGTGTTCATGCACCAGATGGGCAGCCACGGCCCGGCCTACTACAAGCGCGCGCCGGCGGCGTTCAAGCGATTCCTGCCCGAGTGCAGCACCAACGCGCTGCAGCAGTGCGAACGCGAGCAGGTGGTCAACGCCTACGACAACACCATTGTCTACACCGATCATTTCCTGGCCGCGGCCATCGACTGGCTGCAGCGGCACGACGCCGAGTGGGCGCCGGCGCTGGAGTACGTCTCGGACCACGGCGAGTCGCTGGGCGAGAACAACCTGTACCTGCACGGACTGCCCTACCGCTTCGCGCCTGACGCGCAAAAGCAGGTGCCGTGGATCGTCTGGCTGTCGCCGGCTTTCCAGCAACAGAGTCACATCAGCCTCGGCTGCCTGGCCAGGCTGCGTGACGA
Organism: uncultured Ottowia sp.; assembly: GCA_964534975.1. Taxonomy (GTDB): domain Bacteria; phylum Pseudomonadota; class Gammaproteobacteria; order Burkholderiales; family Burkholderiaceae_C; genus Ottowia. The sequence continues at coordinate 28,757 of CAZHSD010000017.1, forward strand.
ACAACTGTCGCACGACTACTATTTCCATTCCACGCTGGGCCTGCTGGGCGTGCAGACCAAGGTCTACGACGCGGCGCACGACATCCACGCCGGCTGCCACGTCTGACGCAGGCGGCGCGCAGCCGCGCGCCACTGCCACCAGCGCCGGGATGGCGCAGCCTACAGGAACCGGTCGAGCAGCTTGCGGCTGTGCCGGTCCATCGCCAGCAGGTCCTGGATCAGGTACTGCACGCCATGCGCGTCGTTGACGATCAACAGGGCCGGGCCGAGGCGGCGGATGTCTTCCTCGCCCTTGAGCACGAAGCTGGTCGGTCCGCGATCGGTCTCGACATCCCAGGTGCTGGGCGTGGCAAAACTGCTCACGGCCCTCACGCGCAGCAGGCGCGGCATGAACTCGCGCTGCTCCAACGCCTCGGCCAGCATGGCGCGGCGCGGTTCATCGAGCGCGCTCAGCCGCGGCACCCAGGCCAGCTCGTTGCCGTCGGCATCGACCACGCTCACCCCCTCGTCCGGCGCCGAGATCGGAAACGCACGCACGGCCACCACATCCGGGTGCTCCTGCCCCTGCGCATCGGTCAGCACCAGGCGGCCGAAGGCATCGCGGCGCAGACCGAACCGGGCCTTCTCGCTCATGGCCGTTCCTCCTTCGGGCCGGCGGCCGGCGCGCTGGGAGATGCGGGCGCCAGGTCGGCCTCGTCGACCACCAGCATGCGCTCACGCTCGGCCTTCTCCTGCCGCGCCTGCGCCTCGTACAGGCGCCAGTACGCGCCGCGCCGGGCCAGCAGTTGGCCGTGCGTGCCCTCCTCCACCTTCAGGCCCTTGTCCAGCACCACCAGGCGGTCGGCCTTGCGCAGCGTGGACAGGCGGTGCGCGATGGCGATGGTGGTGCGCCCGCGCACCAGGTTGTCCAGCGCCTTCTGGATCTCGCGCTCGGTCTCGGTGTCGACCGAGGCCGTGGCCTCGTCCAGGATCAGGATGCGCGGGTCGATCAGCAGCGCGCGCGCAATGGAAATGCGCTGGCGCTCACCGCCCGACAGGCCCTGGCCGCGCTCGCCCACCAGCGAGTCGTAGCCTTGCGGCAGGCGCAGGATGAACTCGTGCGCGTGCGCCGCGCGCGCGGCGGCGACGATTTCCTCGCGCGTGGCCTCGGGCTTGCCGTAGGCGATGTTCTCGGCGATGGTGCCGAAGAACAGGAACGGCTCCTGCAGCACCAGCCCGACGTGGCGCCGATAGTCGGCCACGCGCAATTGGCGCAGGTCCACGCCATCGACCTCGATCGCCCCCTCGGTGACGTCGTAGAAGCGGCAGATCAGGTTGACCAGCGTGCTCTTGCCCGAACCCGAGTGGCCGACCAGACCGATCATCTCGCCCGGCGCGATGCTCAGGTTGAGACCGCGGATCACCGAGCGGTTGCCGTAGCGCAGCGCCGCGTTCCTGACCTCGATGCGGCCCTCGACGTGGCCCAGCGCGACCGGGTGCTTCGGCTCCGGCACGCTGGATTCGTGGTCCAGGATCTCGAAGATGCGCTTGGTGGCCGAGGCCGCCTTCTGCGTCACCGACACGATGCGGCTCATCGAATCGAGCCGGGAATAGAAGCGCCCGATGTAGGCCAGGAAGGCGGTCAACACGCCGACGGTGATCTGTTGGCGGCTGACCAGCCAGATGCCGGCCGCCCACACCACCAGCAGGCCGATCTCGGTCAGCAGCGTGACGGTGGGCGAGAACAGCGACCACAGCTTGTTCAGCTTGTCGTTGACGATCAGGTTGCTGCGGTTGGCCTCGCGAAAGCGCCCGGCCTCGCGGTCCTCCTGCGCGAAGGCCTTGACCACGCGGATGCCGGGAATGGTGTCGGCCAGCACGTTGGTCACCTCGGACCAGACGCGGGAAATCTTCTCGAAACCGGTGCGCAGACGGCCGCGCACCGCATTGATCAGCCAGCCGATCACGGGCAGCGGCAGCAGCGTGACCAGCGCCAGCGTGGGGTTGATGGAAAACAGGATCACCGCCGTCATCACGATCATCAGCACGTCGGTGGCGAAGTCCAGCAGGTGCAGCGACAGGAACAGGTTGATGCGGTCGGTTTCCGAGCCGATGCGCGCCATCAGGTCGCCGGTGCGCCGGCCGCTGAAGTACTCAAGTGAAAGCTTGAGCAAGTGTTCGTAAGTGCTGGTGCGCAGGTCGGCGCCGATGCGCTCGGACACCAGCGCCAGGATGTAGGTCTTGGCCCAGCCCAGCACCCATGCCAGCAGCGCCGCTCCCAGCAGGCCGGACAGCAGCAGCGCCACGTAGCCGGTGTCGATCTGCTGGCCGTTCTGGAACGGGATCAGCACCTCGTCCATCAGCGGCATGGTCAGGTAGGGCGGCACCAGCGTGGCGGCGGTGGCCGCCAGCATCAGCAGGAAGCCGGCCAGCAGCTGCCACTGGTACGGGCGGGCAAAGCGCCACAGACGCAGCAGGGTCCAGGTGGATGGCGGCTTGTCGTCGCTCGCGCCATCCGCCTCCTCGACCTCCACCGGTGGGGCGCTCGGTGCCGGTGCCTGGAAAGCCGTCGCCCCGGCCAGCGCCTGGTCGAACTGGCCCAGCAGCCTCAAGGCGGCCGGATTGCGCCCCAGCGTGAAGCGCCAGACCGCCAGTTGCCGCTCGGCATCACGCAGCTGCAGCGTGCCGACCCCGGCGTGGTCGTGGTGCGCCAGCACCAGGCCGGGGCGCAGATCCCAGCTGCGCCATGCGGTTTCATTCGGAAACCGGGAGATCAGCCGCTGGTCTGTAATCAGCAGCAGGCCGCGGCCAAAATGCAGTTGCGGGTCCAGGTCAACTTCCAGCAGCCCCAGCACGTTTTCTGATGGCTGCAGCGGCGCCCCTTCGGCTGCAGCCGGTGCCATCGGTCCGGATGCTGCGCTGGAAACGGGGGCAACGGATGACATGGATTGAAGGCACAGGCAGGTCGCAGCAGCGAGGAGCGGCGACCGATCAAGAACGATGAACGACGGAAAGCGAGCGCAGCGCAAATGAGGCGAATCGATCAGCACGAGCCAGGCTCGGCGAGCGGTGGCGGATTGTATCCCTCCACCTTGTCGGCCGTGGCCGCACTGGCGCCGCCGGCGGCGGCGCGGCCGACGCGGCAGTTCGCCGACATCGTCATCCGCCGCATGGTGCACCTGCGCGGGCCCAACATCTGGACCTACCGCGCGGTCATCGAGGCCATCGTCGACATCGGCGAGCTGGAGGACTTCCCCTCCAACACCCTGCCCGGCTTCTACGAGCGCCTCACGGCCTGGTTGCCCGGCCTGATCGAGCACCGCTGCAGCATCGGCCGCCGCGGCGGCTTTCTGATGCGGCTGCGCGACGGCACCTGGCCCGGCCATATCCTGGAACACGTGGCGCTCGAGCTGCAGACCCAGGCCGGCATGAAGACCGGCTTCGGCAAGGCACGCATGACGCACGAGCACGGCGTCTACAAGGTGGTCATCCGCACCCGCAACGAGGCCGTCGGCAGGCTGGCGATCGAATCGGCGCGCGATCTGGTGATGGCCGCCATCAACGACCGGCCCTGCGACGTCGCCGCCACGGTTGCCCGACTGACCCAGCTGGTCGACCGTCAGTGCCTGGGCCCCAGCACCGCCTGCATCGTCGACGCCGCCAGCGAGCGCGGCATTCCGCACATCCGCCTGAACGAGGGCAATCTGGTGCAACTCGGCCACGGCGCCGCCCAGCATCGCATTTGGACTGCCGAGTCGGACCGCACCAGCGCGATCGCGGAAGGCATTTCGCGCGACAAGGACCTGAGCAGGCAGTTGCTGGCCGCCGCCGGCGTGCCGGTGCCCGCAGGCCGCACGGTGTCCAGCGCCGAGCAGGCCTGGGAAGCGGCCGAGGACATCGGCCTGCCGGTGGTGGTCAAGCCCTCGGACGGCAACCACGCGCGCGGCGTTTCGCTCGATCTCATGACGCGGGACGATGTCGTTGGCGCTTTCAGTGCTGCCGCGGCCGACGGCGCGGAAGTCGTGGTGGAGAGCTGCATTCCCGGCCAGGAGCACCGCCTGCTGGTGGTCGGCGGCAAGGTGGCCGCCGCCACCCGGGGCGAGGTCGTCCGCGTCAGCGGCGATGGCCGCTCCAGCATCGCGCAGTTGATCGACGCGCAGGTCAACACCGACCCGCGCCGCGGTGAGGAAGAGCACCTGCCGCTGCAAATCCTGCGCCACGACGATGCCGTGCTGCTGCTGCAGCGCCAGGGCCTGACGCCGGCCAGCGTGCTGCCGCGCGGCGAATCGGCGGTGGTGCAGCGCACCGGCAACCTGGCGACCGACGTCACCGCCCAGGTGCACCCCGACGTGGCGGCGCAGGTGGCGCTGGCCGCGCGCGTGGTCGGCCTGGACATTGCCGGCATCGACCTGGTGGTCGCGGACATTACCAAGCCGCTGGCGGCCCAGGGCGGCGCCATCGTCGGGATCCACGCCGGCCCGGCCCTGCTGATGCACTTGAAGCCCGCCGTCGGCCGCGCCCAGCCGGTCGGCGACGCCATCGTCGAACACCTGTTTCCCGCCGCCAGCGGCCGCATCCCCATCGTCGGCGTGATCGGCAACGGTCGCAGCGCGCTGGCGCCGCGCCTGATCGCCTGGCTGCTGCAACTGCATGGCCGGCAGACCGCGCTGGCCTGCCGCGACGGCCTGTTCCTCGGCCAGCGGCGCCTGTCCGGCGCCAGCGCGCTCGGCTATGCGCACGGCGAGCGCATGCTGATCAACCGCACCGTGCAGGCCGCGGTATTGGAAACCTCGCCGCGCCACATCCTGACCGAAGGCCTGCCCTACGACCGCTGCCAGGTCGGCGTGGTGATGGCAATGCCCGCGCCGGCGGGCCTGGAGGACCTGTACGTCACCGAGGCCGAGCAGATGCCCAACGTGGTGCGCACCCAGATCGACGTGGTGCTGCCGCAGGGGGCGTCGGTGCTGAACGCCGACGATCCCGAGGTGCTCGAACTGGCCGCCCACTCCGACGGCGAGGTGCTGCTCTACAGTCTGGACGCCGACAGCGACGCGCTGGCCGCGCACCGGGCGCGCAAGGGTCGCGCGGTGCTGATGCGCGGCGACAGCATCGCACTGCTGACCGGTGTCGAGCAACAGCTGTTGATGACCCTGGCGGTACCGGCGTTCTCGCTGCTGACGCACGAGTTGCCGGGCGATGTGCGCCCGCACGTTGCCGCCGCCGTGGCCGCGGCCTGGGCGCTGGGCGTGCCGCCGGACCTAATCCGTGCCGGCCTGCTGCATTTCGATGAAGCGCCGCAGCCTGCGGCCGTCCACTGACGCATCCGCGCACCGCTTGCCCGATCGTATTTTTCACGCCTAGGATTCCCATGGAAGTCACCCGCATTCGCGCGTTGCGCGGCCCCAACCTATGGAGCCGCCATACCGCCATCGAAGCCGTCGTCACCTGCGACCCCGGCGCCGAGCGCGATCTGGACACCACGCCCGAGTTCGAGCAACGCCTGCGCGAGCTGTTTCCCGGCGTCGGCGCACTGCACACCAACAAGCCCAGCACGCCGATCTCGATGGCACACGCGCTGGAGCTGACCGCACTGGCGCTGCAGGCGCAGGCCGGCTGCCCGGTCACCTTCAGCCGCACCACGCCGACCGAGATCGAAGGCACCTTCCAGGTCGCGGTGCAGTACACCGAGGAGGCCGTGGGCCGGCTGGCGTTCGAGCAGGCGCAGCAGCTGTGCCGCGCCGCGGCCGCGGGCGCAAGCTTCGATCTGTCCGCCGCGCTGGCCAGCTTGCATGAGCTCGATGAAGAAGAGCGCCTCGGCCCGTCCACCGGCGCCATCGTCGAGGCCGCCCTCCGGCGCGGCATCCCGATCAAGCGCCTGACCCGGGGCAGCCTGGTGCAGCTGGGCTGGGGCAGCCGGCAGCGCCGCATCCAGGCCGCCGAGGTCGATCGCACCGGCTCCATCGCCGAAGCCATCGCGCAGGACAAGGACCTGGCCAAGCGGCTGCTGCACGCCGCCGGCGTGCCGGTGCCGCTGGGCCGCCCGGTGAGCGACCTGGAGGACGCCTGGGCCGCGGCGCTGGACATCGGCCTGCCGGTGGTGGTCAAGCCGCAGGACGGCAATCAGGGCAAGGGCGTCACGGTCGGCATCACCGAACGCGCGCACTTCGACATCGCCTACCAAGCGGCGACGGAGTACGGCACCGTCATGGTGGAAAAGTACCTGCCCGGCCACGACTTCCGCCTGCTGGTGGTCGGCAACCGGCTGGTGGCCGCCGCGCGGCGCGACCCGCCGCTGGTCATCGGCGACGGCCGGCAAAGCGTGCGTCAGTTGGTGGCCGAGGTCAACCGGGATCCGCGCCGCGGCGCGGGCCACGGCACCTCGCTGACGCGGATCCGCATCGACGCGATTGCCGTGGCGCGCCTGGCGGCGCAGCAATTGACGCCCGAGTCGGTCCCGGCCAGGGGCCAGCGCGTGGTGCTGCGCAACAACGCCAACCTGTCCACCGGCGGCACCGCCACCGACGTCACCGACAGCGTGCACCCGGAAGTCGCCGCGCGCGCCATCGAGGCGGCGCAGACGGTGGGCCTGGACATCTGCGGCGTCGACGTGGTGTGCGAGACCGTGGTCAAGCCGCTGGAGGAGCAGAACGGCGGCATCGTCGAGGTCAACGCCGCGCCCGGCCTGCGCATGCACATCAGCCCCTCGTTCGGCAAGGGCCGCGACGTCGGCAAGGCGGTGATCGACCACATGTACCCGGATGGCGGCAACGGCCGCATCCCGGTGATCGCGGTCACCGGCACCAACGGCAAGACCACCACCGTGCGCCTGACCGCCCACCTGCTGAAGGCCCGTGGCCTGCGCGTGGGCATGACCAACACCGACGGCGTCTACGTCAATGGCCGCCAGATCGACTCGGGCGACTGCTCGGGCCCCAAGAGCGCACGCAACGTGCTGGCGCACCCCGACGTCGACGCCGCGGTGCTGGAGACCGCGCGCGGCGGCCTGCTGCGCGAGGGCCTGGCATTCGACCAGTGCGACGTCGCCATCGTCACCAACCTGGGCGGCGGCGACCACCTGGGCCTGAACTACATCACCACGCTGGAGGACCTGAAGGTGCTCAAGCGCGTGATCGTGCTCAACGTGGCGCCCACCGGCACCGCCGTGCTCAACGCCGCCGACCCGGCCGTGGTGGCCATGGCGCCGCACTGCCCCGGCAGCGTGACCTTCTTCGCCCGGGACGGCCACCATCCGGTCATCGCCACCCACATGGCGCAAGGCAAGCGCGTGCTGTTCGTCGACCGCGGCGACATCGTGTGCGTCGAAGGCGCCTTCATGAAGCGCCTGCCGTTGGCACGCGTGCCGCTGACGCGCAAGGGGCAGATCGGCTTCCAGGTCGAGAACGTGATGGCCTCGGTGGCGGCGGCCTGGGCCGTGGCCACGCCGTGGGACGCCATCCAGAAGGGCCTGGCCAGCTTCATCAGCGACCTGCACGGCGTGCCGGGCCGCTTCAACGTGTTCGACTACGCCGGTGCCACGGTGATCGCCGACTACGGCCACAACCCCGACGCCATCGCCGCGCTGGTGGCCGGTGTCGAGAACATGCGGGCGCGGCGCCGCTCGGTGGTCATCAGCGGCGCCGGCGACCGGCGCGACGAGGACATCCGCGGCCAGACCCGCATCCTGGGCGCCGCCTTCGACGACGTGATCCTGTACCAGGACGCCTGCCAGCGCGGCCGCGCCGATGGCGAGGTGCTGGCGCTGCTGCGCGAAGGGCTGCAGGCCGCCACGCGCACCCGGCAGGTGGACGAGATCCACGGTGAGTTCATCGCCATCGACCACGCCATGGACCGACTGAAGGCCGGCGACCTGTGCCTGATCCTGATCGACCAGGTCGAGGAAGCGCTGGCGCACATCCAGCGCCGCGTCGACAGCGCGCAGCCGAGCCGCCGCGCCGCGCGTGGCGCTCAGACGGGTACCAGCCAGAAAAAGCTGCGCCGCCGCCGAGCCGCCGAGCCAACGCTGGCGCTCGGCCTGCACCTCTGACTTCGGCCCGGCGACCGCGCCTCGGATGTGCCATCCCGGCCAGCCGCGATGGCGGCGCGGCTGGCGCCATGGCTTCATCATGCGCGGCCAGGCGCGTCATCGACGGCCGCCGACCAAGCTCAGCGGCGCGGCAGCGCCGGTCATTCAGACCACGTCGACCAGCTGCATCATGCCCATGTCCTCGTGATTGAGGGCATGGCAGTGCCATACGAACTTGCCGCTAAAGTCGGCAAAGCGCATGCGGAAGCTGAAGCTGCCGAACGGCGGAATCGGCAGGGTGTCGCACCAGAACGGCTCCACCGCCTCGCCGTTGACCCGCACCACGTACATGTCGTTGACGTGGATGTGGAACGGGTGCGGGTAGCCGTCCAGGTTGTGGATGGTCCATTCCTCCACGCTGCCCAGCGCCACGGTCTGGGTCGGCGTCAGCGAGGACTGGTACGGCGTCATGGCCAGCTCGGGGCCGAAGTTGCCGGTCGCGAACACGAACTCGCGCCCCGGCGCACTGCCGGGATTGAACCATTGCTCGCCCTCGGGGATCGGTCGTGCCACGCGCGGATCGTCCTTCTGCAGAATGCCCAGCACCAGGTTGCGCTGCTTGCCCCCGTGGCGAGCGAGCTCCTCATCGGTGATCGGCCCGTGGTCGTCGTAGACCGGCAGGCGCGCCGGCGACGGCATGGCCATGGCGGCCGGCTCGCCCTCCACCACCACGCGGGCGACGATCTCCTCGGGATATTGGCGCAACGGCGCATCGACGCTGCGCAGGAAGAACTCGCCCGGCGTGTCGCTGGCCTTGACCACCAGCGACAGGCGACCGCCCGGATAGAGCGCGTTGCCGGGCCAGTGCTGCACGTCGATCTGGCCGTCTGCCGTCGTCAGCGGCGCGGTGGCGCGGTCCACCGGCACGAATACCTGATCGAACACGTTGCCGTCACGGGCGAAGGACTGCAGCTGATGCCCGTCCAGTACCGGGTTGAACGGGTAGAACGAGGCGACGTTGAGGAAATGCCAGATCTGCACTTCGCCAGGGCGCATCACCAGCGTCGGCTGATAGACGCCATTGAGCACGAAGTCGGAAGCCCTGGCGCCGGAATCCGCGAACGAATCGGTCTTGCCATCGGCGTTGAGCGACAGTTTGTGGACGAAGATCACACGCTCGCGCAACTCGCCCGGCGCCACGAAACCCTCCTTCGGGTTCTGCACCAGGATGGCGCCGAACATGCCGCTCACCACCTGCGTATTGGTGGCGCCGTGCAGGTGCGGGTGGTACCAGTAGATGCCGCTGGGATGGTCGGCCGGAATGTGGATCTCGTGCTGGCGCGCGGCGCCGGGCAGCACGCCGGCGTCCGCCGAATCCACCACGTAGTCGCCGTAGACGCCGGGCCGGATCTCCTTGGGATCCACGTGCAGGCCGTGGAAGTGCAGGTTGGTGCTGTTCTGGAAATTCAGGTCGCGCATCGGCGACTGCCCGGGCACGTTGGCCGGCAACTGGTTGTTCAGCCTGATGCGCAGCGTGTCGCCGGCATTGACGCGCAGCGTCGGCGCCATGTAGGCACCGTTGAAGCTGCGCAGCGTGGTCTGGATCTCCTTGCCTGGCCCCGGATATGCTGGCGGCGCGGCCGCGCCGGCATCGTCGCGCACCACCAGGGTCCGAGTCTCCTGCGTGTAGCGCGCGACAAGCTCCATGTCGAGCTGGCCGCCGCTGGGCATCAGGCTGGGCGCCTCCGGCAAGGTGTCGACGGTGACCGGGTCGGCGTCGCCGCCGCCGCAGGCGGTCAGGCCGCTGCCGAGCCCGACCATGGAGCCGAGCGACAGCCCGAAGCTCCAGCGCAGGGTGTCGCGGCGGTTCAGCAAGGCGGGATCGTGAATGGGGTTCATGGCGGCTCCGGCGTTCATGTCAGGCGATCGCGATCGGTCGCGGTTCGAACTGGATCGGGGTGGACGGCGAGGCACCGCAAGCCGAGGCCCGGTTGTCGCCCCAAGCAAGGACGCCCTGCCCGTTCAGTGCCAGCACGTGGCCCAGGCCGGCAGCCAGGCGCTCGACACCCTGCAGGCCCCGAATGCGGCGCGGCGTCGCCGACGCCGTCAGCCCGTGCGCGGCCAGTTGGCCGAGGCCGTTCCAGCCCCAGGCAAACACATCGCCATCGGTCGTCACGGCGGCGCTGTAGAACATGCCGGCATCCAGGTGGGCCAGCTCGAAGCCGGCACGCACGCGCTGCGGCCGGGCGAGGAAGCGCTGCTCGGCTGGCATGCCCATGACGTTGCCGACCTGGCCGAACTGGTTGGCACCCCAGCCCCACAGGCGGCCGGTGTCGTCGACGCCCAGGCTGTGGGTGTCGCCAGCGGCCAGGCGCCGCATCGGGCGCGGCAGATCGAGCCTGACCGGCTGGCCGCGCTGGCGCAGGTCACCGACGCCAAGCTGGCCGGCCGCGTTGGCGCCCCAGCTCCACACGCTGCCCTGGCGATCGAGCGCCAGCACATGCGCATGGCCGGCGACGACCATCTCGATCGGTGGCAGTCCATCGATCGCGCCAGGCGCAGCAGCGAGCGCGACGGCGGAACGGCCCAGCTGCCCGTTCGCGTTCATGCCCCAGGACCACACCGAGCCGTCCGCGTACAGCGCAAAACCCGCCGATTCGCTGAGCGCCAACTGCCTGGCATGGGGTGGCAAGCCAGGAACCGCAGCCGCCTGGCTGCCGCGCTCACGCGAAACGACCGGACGGCAGGACAGGATCACGCCGTCGCCCTGCACCACCACGGTATCCGCGAACCCATCCGCGACGCTGACGAAGCGCCGCCCCGGGTTGATCGCCAGCGGCATCGGCTGCGCGAAGCGCCGGTGGCCGATCTCGGTCGGATTCGACAGGCACAGGTCCTGCGGGTAGTCCGGCGGCAGGCTCGGCGCCAGCAGTTCGACCGCGCCCAGGGCGTAGGCGGTGCCGTCCGCGGCCAGCATGACCGAGCGGTCACGCCCGGCACTGATTTGGATGATGTTCATGGCGTGTGAAGGTGTAAAGGTATCCAAGGTCCGCACGGCTCGCACCGCCCGGCCTGATGCCGGGACGGCATCGGCCGGCGCGCGCGTGCCACCTGACGGCTGGTCCCAGCATCATTTCGCGGTGTTGAGCCAAGGGCCCCTTTGGCCGTTGACGATGAAGGTCTGGGATTCGGACCAGCTCTTGATCCACCAGCCCGACGCCTTGACCGTCGTGGTGATGTCGAACTGCGGCACGGGGGTATCGGCGCTGCCCAGGTTGGCGATCGGACTGATGGTTGCGCCAACGTTCAGTCGGCCGCCCGGCCCCGCCACTTCCGCCTTCTGCACATTGAAATACACCGAGGGCAGCCAGAAACCTCCAAAGTCGGGGTGCTTGGCGCGGTAGTAGGCCACCACATTGAATTTGGCGACGAAGTGATGCGTCCTGCCCTTGAAGCCGCCGCGTCGATCGATGGTCACCGCCGAGGACTCCTCGCGCACCGCTCCAAGATAGTTCGTGGGATCGCGGTCCGCCTTGGCCAGAATCGTCGTTCTGGCGCCGTCGACTTCCAGTCGCGGCATGCTGTCCTTGATGATTTCCCAGATCAGTTGGGACGCGGTGATCGCCAGGTCGTAGCCGCCGCTGACCAGCTTCGGGCCTTCCTGGTCCTGCGTCGAGGCGTAGCTGGCAACGAACTCGGGCATGGGCAGGCCATGCGCCGAGCCGCCATGGGCGATCAGCAGATCGTTGAAGCTCTGTCCACGCTCGGCCATGAGCGCCAGGAACTGCCTCCAGCCCAAGCCATTGGCCTCGAGCGCGGCCAGCAGGCCGGCATGGTTGATGCCGGTCTCGGCGAGGAAACGGGTCAGCTCCCGTTCGGCGTCGTCCTGCGCTGCGAAGTGGGGCGACTCATCCAGCGCCTCGTAGAAATCGACGAACGCCGCGAGCGCAAGCCCCGAGTCCTTGTAGACGGCATAGAGCTCGGCGATCATCTGGTCGAGATCCTCGATCTGGTCTGCCAGGTCGGCGGCCGCGACGTCGCCGTAGTGGGCTCTCAACTCGGCCCACAGCTGTGTGAAGAACGCCTTGACTTCATCTGGGTCGGCCAGGGTGGCCCCGCGCGCGGTGATCACGCTGCCGTCATGCACGGTCAGCGTCTTGGCAACCGGAAACAGGATTTCGGGAAGCGTCTGCGCATCCTCGGTGTTGACCAGCTGGCCGTCGTGCGTCACGGCGTACAGCGTGTCCACCCTTTCCAGCACCACCTTGTCGTCCACCGAAATGGTGGTGGTGAAATCCTCACCCGCGCGCGGATTCTCCGGCTCATTACCGCCGCCGCAGGCCGAAAGCAGCAGCGCGGCAGAGGCCAGCGCCATCACGGCTGGGATATGACGGGTCATTTTTTCTCCTTGGGTCGGCATGAAGCTCAGTTTCTGACGAAGTTCGAGGCCACCGGACCTTGTCCTCCTCGAAGCCGTTTGAATCACGGGACACATCCTGAGACATGGACGTGACTGCCGTCAATCACTGAAACTGGGTATTTCGTCGTGGCGGACACCTGCGTGTGCGCAAACGAGAGCTGCCGTTTCCCGGGCCGGCGATCGGGGCGTTTGTCGGACAAGGCGCGGCGGCCGGCTGGTGTGGCCCGCGAGCTGCTGTAGGAGAAGCACGCGAGCCCGGATTCAGGCGCGCCAATGACCTTGTTGGTGGCTAGCATGAGACGCAACCGAACCTCGTGCCCACCTGTGTCTGCCACGCCGCAGCACGCCCGGCCACCACCTGGAGATGAGTACCGACACCGCCCCGACGCCCACTGCACGTTCGCCGCTGCGCTGGGCGACCGGCTTGCTGCTGGCGCTGCCGATCGCTCTGGTCGCGGCGCTGTCCTGGCTGACCTGGAACGACTGGAACAGCTCGCGTGCCTGGGTGTCGGAGAAGGTATCGCAGGCGATCGGGCGCGAGTTCGAGATCCGCGGACCGCTCGACCTCGACTGGCAATGGCCGCTGCGGCGGGAGGATGGCTGGCGCCGCTGGGTGCCGACGCCCATCATCCACGCGCACGACGTGCTGATCGGCAACCCGCCGGACTTTCCGGCCAAGGGGCCGCACTTCGCCCAGATCGGGCGCGCCTCGGCCGACATCGCGCTGCTGCCGCTGCTGGCGCGCCGCATCGACATCGTCAGCGTCGCCCTGAGCGAACCCGACGTGCGCATGGAACGCAGCCAGGACGAGCGCAACAACTGGACCATCGACTTCGCCGACCGCTCCGGCACCGGCAGCTGGCGCGTGACGCTGGGCAGGCTGCTGCTCAGCCAGGGCCAGCTCACGTACGACGACGCACCGCGCCAGCTGAGCCTGGCCGCCACCGTCGACAGCCTGGCACCGGACGACAGCGACGGCGGGCGCTACGGCGTCGGCTTCGACTTCTCCGGCTGGCACGGCAAGGCCGAGGTCAAGGGCTCGGGCAAGGCCGGCCAGCTGCTGTCGCTGCGCGACGAGCAACTCGACTACCCGCTCAAGCTGAACGCCCAGGCCGGGCGCCTGGCCACCGAGGCCGAGGGCATCATCGCCAACCCGCGCGATCTGTCGGGTGTTGATTTCCAGGTCGCGCTCAAGGGCGGCAGCCTAGCCGACCTGTACCCGCTCACCGGCATCGTGCTGCCCGACACGCCGCCATTCCAAACCCGGGGCCACCTGGTCGGCAAGCTCGAGCCCGAGCGCGCGGTCTGGGACTACCGCGAGTTCAGCGGCACCGTCGGCAAGAGCGATCTGCGCGGCGACCTCAGCTACACCTCGGGCAAGCCACGCCCGCTTCTCACCGGCAAGCTGCAATCCAAGCTGCTGCGCCTGGTCGACCTGGGCCCGGTGATCGGCGCCAAGCCCAGCTCGCCCGACAAGAAGCCGCGGCCCGGCAAGGTGCTGCCCGACGATCCGTTCGACACCCAGCGCTGGAGCGTGATGGATCTCGACCTGCACTACGCCGGCCAGCGCGTCGAACGCCCCGAGGCGGTGCCGATCGACAGCCTGCGCGTGCACGCCGTGATGGACGACGCGGTGCTGAAGCTGGCACCGCTCGACTTCGGCGTCGCCCATGGGCGTTTCAAGACGCAGGTGCTGATGAACTCGCGCACCAGGCCGATGCAGGTCTCGCTGCGCGGCGACGTCGATGGCCTGAAACTGTCGGCGCTGTTTCCGAAGATCGAGTTGATGAAGAAGAGCCTGGGCCGCCTCGACGGCGGCGTGGCGCTGGACGGCCGGGGCAGTTCGGTGGCGCAGATCCTGGGCAGCGCCAACGGCGAAGCGCGACTGTACGTGCGCGACGGCGTGATGAGCAGCCTGCTGCTCGACATGGCCGGGCTCAACCTGGGCAGCGTGATCATGACCAAGCTGTTCGGCCAGGACCACGAGGTGCGGCTGCGCTGCGCCATCGCCGACGTGCCGGTGAGAAGTGGCATTGCCCACATGCGCAACGTCAAGCTCAACACCGATGAAGCCTTGATCGAGGTCACCGGCACCGCCGACATGCGGCGCGAAGTCTTCGACATCGACATCGACCCCAAGGCCTACGAGCTGAAGCTGTTCTCGCTGCGCACGCCGCTGGAAGTGCGCGGGCCGTTCGCCAACGCCCATGTCGGCGTCAAGCCCGGCCCGCTGATCGTGCGCGCCGCCGCGGCCATCGCGGCGTTGGTGGCAGCGCCGGGCGCGCTGGTGCTGGTGCCGATCACGGTGCCGGGCGCCGACGACGATGAGCACTGCGCGCCGCTGCTGGCGCGCGCCACGCAGGACCCGAAGGCGGGGCCACCGGCGAACATCGCATCGGAGGCCGGGCCCGCCGCGCCAGCAGCATCGGCATCAGCATCGGCAGTGCCGCCGATGCCGGCGGCAGGCGAGTTCTCGGGCGGCCAGCCGCGGCGCTGAAGAGCCCAGGCGCGACCCCACCGGTTGTTGTGGCCGCGCGGCCACTGACCGCTGCACCAGCCGGGAAAAGCAGTGCGATCGACACATCACGATCCTGCTCAAGACCGGTTCGATGCGCTTCGCTATGATTTGTGTAGTTCACCAACAGATCCCGGCCATGAAAATCCTGCTCCCTGTCGACGGCACCGAACTCTCCTTGCACGAAACCCGCTTTGCCCTGCAACTGGTGCGTGAGGGCCTCAAGGCCAGCTTCGTGCTGGCCAACGTGCAGGAGCCGGCGACGTTCTACGAGATCGTGACGGCGCCCGACCCAGCGCAGATCGCGGAAGTGGCCATGGAGGCCGCCGAGGACCTGATGGAACCTTCGGCACGCCTGCTGCAGGAAGCCGGCGTGCCGTTCGAGACCGCCTTCATCTCCAGCGACCCGGTCCAGGGCATGCTGGACCTGATCGAGCTGCACCGCTGCGACATGGTGCTGATGGGCTCGCGCGCACTGGGCCCGCTGCGCCGGCTGATCGAGGGCGCGTCGGTGTCGCGCCGCTTGATCGACGACTCGCCGGTGCCGGTGCTGCTGGTCAAGCCGCCGGTGGAGGATTGACGTCCGGCCGAGTTGGCGAACCGACCATCAGTCGGCCCGATAGTTCGGCGCCTCCTTCGTGATCTGCACGTCGTGCACGTGCGACTCACGAATCCCGGCGGCGGTGATCTCGACGAACTCGGCCGTGGCGCGCATGTCTTCGATGCCGGCGCAGCCGCAGTAGCCCATGGCGGCGCGCAGGCCGCCGGCCTGCTGGAAGATGATGGAGACCACGCTGCCCTTGTAGGGCACGCGGCCTTCGATGCCCTCGGGCACCAGCTTGTCGGCGTTGGGGTTGCCGGTGCTGCTCTCCTGGAAGTAGCGGTCGGCGCTGCCCTGCTGCATGGCGCCGATGCTGCCCATGCCGCGGTAGCTCTTGTAGCTGCGCCCGCCGTACAGCACAATCTCGCCCGGCGCTTCCTCGGTGCCGGCGAACATGCCGCCCATCATCACGCTGTTGGCGCCGGCGGCGATCGCCTTGGCAATGTCGCCCGAATAGCGCACGCCACCGTCGGCGATCAGCGGCACGCCGGTGCCCTCCAGCGCCGTCGACACGTCGTGGATGGCGGTGATCTGCGGCACGCCGACGCCGGCCACGATGCGGGTGGTGCAGATGCTGCCGGGACCGATGCCGACCTTGACGCCATCCACGCCGGCCTCGACCAGCGCGCGCGCCGCGGCGCCGGTGGCGATGTTGCCGCCGATCACCTGGACCTGCGGGTAGTTCTGCTTGACCCAGCGCACGCGCTCGATCACGCCCTGGCTGTGGCCATGCGCGGTGTCGACGATCAGCGCATCGACGCCGGCCTTGACCAGCGCCTCGACGCGCTCCTCGGTGCCCTGCCCGACGCCGACCGCGGCGCCCACGCGCAGGCTGCCGTCGGCGTCGCGCGCGGCGTTGGGGAAGGTGGTCTGCTTGGTGATGTCCTTGACCGTGATCAGGCCGCGCAGGCGGTCCTCCTCGTCGATGATCAACAGGCGCTCCAGCTTGTGCTTGTTGAGCAACGCCTTGGCCTCGGCGTGGCTGGTGCCCTCGGGCACCGTGACCAGGCGCTCGCGCGGCGTCATGATCTCGCGCACCAGCACGTCGTAGCGGGTTTCGAAGCGCAGGTCGCGCCCGGTCACGATGCCGACCACGCGGCCATGGTCGATGACCGGAAAGCCGCTGATGCCAAGCTCGTCGGACAGCTGCATCACCTGCAGCACGGTGTGCTCGGGCGTGATGACGACCGGATCGCGCAGCACGCCGGATTCGTGGCGCTTGACCTTGGCCACCTGCACGGCCTGCTCGTCGGCGGTGAGGTTCTTGTGCACGATGCCGATGCCGCCCTCCTGCGCCATGGCGATCGCCAGCCGCGCCTCGGTGACGGTGTCCATGGCGGCCGACACCAGCGGCAGGTTGAGCCGGATGTCGCGCGAGAACTGGGTGGAGAGGTTGACGTCCTTGGGCAGGACCTGGGAGTACGCTGGGACGAGCAGAACGTCGTCGAAAGTCAGCGCTTTGCCGAGAAGGCGCATGGGAACGGGCTCCAAAAGGCGAATTGTACTGAAGCGTTTTCGCGCTGCCGCCCGCCCTCATCCAGCACACGCGTGGCGCACCGGCGGCAGCGGCGCGCAGGGCGTGCGGCTCAGTAGCCGGGTTTGGCGCCCGGCCGCCGCCGTGCGAACAGGCCCGCCGCGCGCGCGCCCTGGGCATCGAAGCGCTCGCGCCGCGCGTGCCTGGGATCGACGCGCAGCGGCCGGCAGATCTCGATGCGGTCGTGCGCGCGCAGCGGCTGATCGAGCGGCACCCTGCGGCCCCAGACGGCGATGCCGTCGAGATCCTGCGCCAGCTCCGGATGCTGCTCCAGCCAGCCGCTGGCCGCGAGCGCGGCCTGCAACGTGCTGCCGGCCGGCAGGCTCAGCACCAACTCCCGCACCTGGCGCTGCCCCGGCGCGTACACCAGGCTGACCTCGATCACCCCGCTCACGCCGCGGCGGCGCCGTACACCTGTTCGGCGCGCTTGACGAAGGCGTCCACCAGGTTGGCGGCGATCTTGTCGAACACCGGGCCGACCAGCGAGGCCAGCAGCTTGTTGGCAAAGCCGTAGCGCATCTTCAGATCGACGCGGCAGGCGCGCTGGCCCTCGCCGCCTACCGGGGTGAAGGTCCAGACGCCCTCCAGCCTGGAGAACGGGCCGCTGACCAGATGCAGCTTGACCTCGCGACCGGGCACATGCTCGTTGCGGGTGGTGAACACCTGCTTGACGCCTTTGAAGGCGATGCCGACTTCGGCGATCATGCCGTCCGGCAGCGGTTCCAGCACCTTGCCGTGGTCGCACCAGGGCAGGAACTCCGGATAGCGCTCGACGTCGACCACCAGGTCGAACATCTCCTGCGCCGCATACCAGATGAGAACGGACTTGTGAACGGATTTCATAGAATGCGCGGCTGCGCCGATTCTAGGGCCGACATGAAAGCCGCTCGCCGCGCCCGGCTTGCAATGCCCGCCGCGGCGTCCATATTCTCCAGATGGCCACCAAGAAACCAAAGACCCCCAATCCGGTCATTACCGAGAACAAGAAGGCCGCGTTCAACTACTTCTTCGAGGAACGCTTCGAGGCCGGCATGGTGCTGGAAGGCTGGGAGGTCAAGGCGCTGCGCGCCGGCAAGGCGCAGCTGACCGACGGCTACGTGGTGGTGCGCGACGGCGAGCTGTTCGTGATCGGCTGCCAGATCAACCCGCTTGGCACCGCCAGCACGCACGTGCGGCCGGACTCGGTGCGCACCAAGAAGCTGCTGATGCACGCCGAGGAGATCAAGCGACTGGTCGGCAAGGTCGAGCAAAAAGGCTACACCCTGGTGCCGCTCAAGCTGTACTGGAAAAACGGCCGCGTGAAGTGCGAGATCGCGCTGGCCAAGGGCAAGGCGACGCACGACAAGCGCCACACCATCAAGGAACGCGAGGGCAAGCGCGAGGTCGAGCGCGCCATGAAGCAGAAGCTGAAGTGACGCCTCCGTGCAGCGGGCGTCGCGCGGCCCGCGGCGCCCTGGCCCGCACCTGGCCGCGGCGGTTTGTCCGACATCGATGCCGGGCGGGCTGCACTACACTGGCTCGGTTGTCCACTTTGCCAAGAGGAGTCTCACAATGAACATCAAGACACTGGCCGCCACCCTGGCCACCGCCGCTCTGCTGGCCGCCTGCGGCACCACCGCGCCCACCACAGCCAAGCCCAGCACGCCGACCCAGGCCGTGGACGGCACGCTGATCGGCCCCGACGGCCGCACCCTGTACATATTCGCCAAGGACGTGGCGGGCAGCGGCAAGTCGAGCTGCGTCGACGCCTGCGCCGCCAACTGGCCGCCGCTGGGCGTGACCGCGACCGCGGTGCCGCTGGGCGACTACACCATCATCACGCGCGCCGACGGCAGCCGGCAATGGGCCTTCAAGGGCCTGCCGCTGTACTACTACGCCAAGGACGCCAAGCCGGGTGACCGGCTGGGTGACGGCGTGGGCGGCAACTGGCACCTCGCCAAGCCCTGAGGACCGCCGGCGGAGCATCCCCGTCTCCGCGCGGTCGGTGCGCAAGCTGGCCGCGACGGTCGCGGCCAGCCGGCATCAGGGCTTGCGGTCGGCCCCGAACGTGTATTCGGCCAGCACCCGGCCATCGGTCGTCAGCGCGCGCTCCAGCGCGTGGCGCACCGGCACGATGTCCTGATATGGCGGCGTGCGCACGCGCGTCACTTCCTGCGCCGTATAGGGCTGGAAGTCCCTGGGCAGCTGCGCGGCGCTGAATTCGTGCAGCATCCAGTTGAGCACCACCGCCAGCTCCGCGTCGCTCAGTTGCGACTGGCTCGAGCCGGGCACGCGCACCAGGTACTCGCGCCCTGCGGGCAGATGGGTGAACCAGCCGACCGAGTCGCGGAAGTCGGGGATGCCGTGGCGCGGACTGCCGCGGCCATCGAAGCGATGGCAGCCGGCGCAGTGCAGGAAGAAATCGCTGCGGGCGGTATCCACCGAAGTCGCGGGTGCGGCGGGCTGCTGGGCCGCCGCGGCCACGTAAACCGCGCACGCCGCAGCCGCCAGCAGCGGGCGCAGCCAAGCCCGCGGCGTCATGGTTTGGCCAGCCCGACGATGACCGAAGTCGTGCAATGGAAGATCGACGACTCGTTCGACATGCACCAGTTGATGTCGTTGTGCAAGGTGATCTGGTAGCCGGGGCGCTCGCGCACGGCATTGGCGCACATGCACTTGCCGCACGCGGCCTTGCCGCAGCAGTCGTTGTAGCTGACCAGGTAGTCCTTGCCGTCGAACGGGTTGTGGCAGGTGCCGATCCAGGAGATCGGCGAGGCGCTGGTGCCGGGCGGACAGCTGGTGGCGCTGCCGCCGCAGCAATTGCACAGGAAACCGTCGACTGCGCAGTAGCGCCAGTAGTCGCACGCGTGCTCGTCGGTCTGCGGCGCCTTCTTGTCCGCCGCCTGCACGTTGCGCGCCAGCGGCAGCACCGGCAGGGCCACGGCGGTGCCCAGCAGGATCCTGCCGACGCGGCTCAGTACGCTGCGCCGCGAACTGGCGTGCGCCAGTGAGCGCGCACCGCGCTCGCTCCAGTTATCCAGCCATTGCATTGCTGCTCTCCTCAGGGTTGGTGCCCAGGGCACGGTGACGGTCTTGCGCGCCGCCGGCCAGGTAGTCCTGCACCGACGCCACGCCCAGCTCCTTGGCCGTGAACAGGCTCTCCAGCTGCTCACGCGAATTGATCAGTCCCTTGGCGCGCACCACGCCGGTTTCGTCGATCAGCACCGCATAGGGCAGCTTGCTGATCTGGAACCTCATGCCCAGCTCGGTCGACAGCAGATACGGGAACGATTGCAGCGCCGCCTGCTGGTAGAAGGCCAGGTGCTCGGGCATTTCGCCATCGCTGGCCAGCACGATGCGCAGCCAGCCGGATTCGGTGCGCGCCGCCGACTTCAGGATCGGCAGCAGCTTCTTGCACACCGGGCAGCTGGGCGAGAGGAAGAACAGCAGCTGGCTGTGCGCGCGGCTGCCGCCGACGGCGACCGGCTGGCCGCGCAGATCGGGCAGTTCGAAGCGCGGCGCCTCGTCGCCGACCGCCGGCCCCTTGTCCATGGTCAGCGCGCCCATGGGCGCCACGCGCTCATAGAGCACGCCGATCTGGCGCGACAGGGCCAGCACCACCAGCACCAGGCACAGCACGGTGATCCAGAGCAGAACGTTGGAGATGATCAGGGCGTCCATGAATGTTCCTTCTTGTGTTCGGTCGGTCGGCGCTCAGGTGGCCGGCCGGGTGAAGCGGGTGTGCGAAGCGATCAGATGATTGGCCGTGAAGTACAGGCCGATGATCGCCAGGGTGGCGCCCAGCAAGGCCGGCGCATCGATCCATTGCAGCGCGCGCGACGGCTGGCCGGGCAGCAGCGTCGGCACGCAGCAGGCCAGCAGCAAGGCGTTGCGGGCGATCAGCCACCAGCTCAGGCCGACCTGCGTCTGCGCCGGACCACCGCAGCCGCAGTCGATGTCGGTGTGTCCGCGCAGCAGGTTCAGCAGCAGCGCCGAGGTGACCAGCATCAGCAGTCCCAGCGCCAGCCAGGCGCCAGCCAGCCGGGCCCCGGCAGGCAGCAGCAGGAGCAGGCCGGCGGCCAGTTCGACCAGCACGAGCAGGCCGGCGAAAGCGCCCACCAGCGCCGGCGGCAGCAGGCCGTAGGCCGCCACGGCGCCGCTGTAGCGCGGCAGGTCGCGCAGCTTTTCCAGCGCGCCAAGCAGCAGGATGGCGGCCAGCGCGATCGCGCTGGCCAGCACCACCGTCGGGTCGGTGATCATTTCGCGTTCCACGGCTGCGGCTCCAGTTGCAGCGCGGTTTCGCCGGCGCTCTCGATCTTGCCGAGCAGGACCGGCGCCACCGGCGTGGCGTCGTACACCGACACGTTGCCGCCGTCGATGGTGAACAGGCGCGGCTGCGGGTCCTGCGACACCGACATCGACAAGGCGTCCCCGCCCGGGATGCGCGCGACACGCTTCTTGCTGTCCAGGTCGTAGACCCAGATTTCCTCCGCAGGTGTCTTGTGCGAGCCTTCGCTGCCGTTGGTGTGCATGCCCACGTACAGGCGGCGGTTGGCGCGATTGATCGCCAGCAGGTTGTAGCCGCCCGGCCGCCAGCCCTTGCCCTCGTCGCCCTTTTCCTGCAGCGGCCAGGGCTCCTCGAAGCTCACCTCCTTGCCGCTGAAATCGGCACCGTAGACGTTGCCGTTGTACGAGACGAAGAAGAACTTGTCGCCCAGGTGCTCGGTGTGGGTGAAGATCGGGTCCTTGGCGACGTCGAACATGCGCTTGCTGCGCTGCTGCCCGGCCGGCCGGCCCTGCTCGTCCATGTCGATGGTGAGCAAGGTGCCGTTGCCGCAGATGGTGGTGAAGCTGCGCGGCCTGGAAGGCAGCACGATCACGCTCCAGCAGCCCGCGGTGGCGGTGATCTCGTCGGTGAACTGGCGCGCCTTCAGGTCGACCACCGACACCGACGCGGCCGGCGTGGCGTTCTGGATGAACAGCAGGCCACCGTCGCTGCTTTGCTGCAGGTAGTTGCGGTAGTTCAGCGCCTGTGCGCGTTTCGACGGAATCACCACCTCGTACTTGGGCGCGAGCGTGATCGCGTCCCAGGTCTCGATCACGTCGATGCGCTTGCCACGATTGAGCCGCTCGTAGTAGGTCGTCATGACGTAGATCTCGCGCCCGTCGGCGGACACCGTCATGTGGCCGTTGAAGGAGGTCGGTACCATGCCGAGGAACTTGAACGTGTCGCCGTCGTAGATCTGGATCCGGCTGTCGACCAGGTGGTGGAAGGCGGCGTCCATCACGTACAGGCGGTGCGGCGTGGCCGGCTCGAGCACGTGGCCGTCGGTGAGTTTCTCCATCGGCTCGCCGATCGCGGCCAGGGGAGAGTCGGTCTGCGCCATGCCGGCGCTCATCAGCAAGGCCAGGGTGGCCGCCAGCGCGCCCGGTCGGGCTGCGCGCGCCATGGATCGAAAGCTGGGAAATGATTTCATGGATGCCCCCATGCTGGTCAGAAGATGTAGGCGTAGCGCAGTTGCACGCCACGCAGCCTGGGCCCGTTGTCCACCTTGACGTCGTGCACGTACTGCAGCTGGACCTGGTGGGACGGGTTGATCTGGTGCGTCAGCTCCAGCGCCAGCTGATGCTTCTTGACGCTGGGCACCAAGGTAGAGCCGGCCACCGTTTCCTTGCCGCCGGTTTCGAAGCGATACCGCACGCCGGCGTAGGTGTTGGCACCCAGGTCGGTCGACGCCAGGGCCATCAAGCGCCAGGAAGGCTTCTTCTTCAGCGTCTGGCCCATCCAGTTGCTGTTGCGCCCGAAGATCTCGACCTCGGCGACGGCTTCCAGAAACGAGGACTCGCCCACGCCCTTGACGAAGGCCAGGTCCTGCACCGTCGACCAGCGGTTCTTGCCCGGCGAGGTGTCCGGCCGGTCGGAGCGATAGCGCCCCACCGGCAGCGTGATGAACGGCTCCCAGGCCAGCCAGGTGCGGGTTTCCTCGTTGTTGTGCAGCCAGATCGCGGAGCCCACCGTGACATCACCCACGCCGGTCAACTGATCGCGCGGGGCGCCAGGCAGGTCCAGATGCGTTCGAAACACCGGCACGATGAACTCCAGTTGCACCGTCTTGCCGAACAACTGACGGTAGTGCATCTGCCGGTACACCAGGCCCCTGACCCCGACCTCGGCACCGTCGATGCGGTCGCCGCGATCGTACAGGCCATGCGACTTCAGGCCAAGTCCATAGAGCGCGATCACGTTGGTGCCAGGCGGCGCCGGGATCCAGTCGCGCGTGCTCGGGTCACCGGCGATCGCGCCGGGCGCCGCGCCCAGCGCAGCCAGGCTGAACGCCAGCGCGCAGGCGCTTCGCCGCTGTGCTCTGTGCATGGGTGTCTCCTTCGTTGTTGTCTGCTCAAGCCCGTCTGGCCGCTGCCAGCGCCCTCTCACGAAGCCGGCTCTCAGCCAGCGCCAACCCACCCCCAGCCCTGTCAGGCGTCCCTTCAGGGTCGCCGAGGCGCATGCGCTTCAGCCTCCGTCGATTCCCGCTTCACCGGACGATGGCCCGCCTCTATTCGTAGGCGATGCAGACCGACTTGCTCTCGAGGTACATCTCGATCGCCGCCCGTCCGTGCTCGCGCCCGATGCCGGATTGCTTGAAGCCGCCGAAGGGCATCGCCGGGTCCAGCATGTTGTGCGTGTTGACCCAGACCGTGCCTGCCTTGATGCGCGGGATCAGCCGTTGCACGCGGTTCAGGTCGTTGCTCCAGATGCTGGCGCCGAGGCCGTAGCTGCTGTCGTTGGCCAGCCGCACCGCTTCATCCAGGGTGTCGAAGGCCTGCGCCACCACCACCGGGCCGAAGATCTCCTCGCGCGCGATGCGCGCATCGGCCGGCACGTCGGCAAACACCGTCGGCTGCACGAAGTAGCCCGGCCGCTCGGCCGCCGCACCGCCGGCCAGCACGCGCGCGCCCTCGGCCTTGCCGACGCCGATGTAGTCCAGCACGCGCTGGCAGTGGCGCGCCGACACCAGCGGGCCGATCTGGGTCTGCTCGTCGAAACCCGAGCCCAGCGTCATGCCGCTGGCCGCGGCGGCCATGCCCTCCACCACCTGGTCGTACAGGCCGCGCTGCACGAACAGGCGCGAGCCGGCGGTGCAAACCTGGCCCTGGTTGAAGAAGATGGCGGCGGCGGCGCCCTGCACCGCGCGCTCGACGTCGCAGTCGTCGAGCACGATCACCGGCGACTTGCCGCCCAGCTCGAGCGAGACTCTTTTCACGCCGGCCATCGCGGTCTGGCCGATCAGTTTGCCGACTTCGGTGGAGCCGGTGAAGGCGATCTTGTCGATGCCCGGGTGCGCCACCAGCGCCGCGCCGGCGGTTTCGCCGCGGCCGGTGATGACGTTCAGCACGCCGGGCGGAAAGCCTGCCTCCAGCACCAGTTCGCCGAGGCGCAGCGCGGTCAGCGGCGTTTCCTCGGCCGGCTTGAGCACCACCGTGCAGCCGGTGGCCAGCGCCGGCGCGATCTTCCAGATCGCCATCAGCAAGGGGAAATTCCAGGGGATGATGGCCGCCACCACGCCGACCGGCTCGGGCCGGGTGTAGGCGTGGTAGCTGACCCCGGGCGGAAACGGAATCGACAGCGACAGCGTGTCGCCGGTGATCTTGGTCGCCCAGCCGGCCATGTAGCGCAGCCACTGGGCGCCGGCACCGACCTCGAGGCCATGGGAAATGGCCAGCAGCTTGCCGTTGTTGAGCGTCTCCAGTCGCGCCAGTTCGTCGCCGTGCTGCTCGACCAGATCGGCCAGGCGCAGCAGCAGGCGCTCGCGCGCCACCGGCAGCATGTCGCGCCAGGCCGGATCCTCGAATGCCCTGCGCGCGGCGCGCACCGCCTGGTCGATCTGCTCGGCACCGGCATCGATCTGCTGCGCGATCGCCTCGCCGGTGGCCGGGTCGTGCACGGCGATCGGCGCGCCGCCGCCCTCGCGCACCGGCTTGCCATCGATCAGCATGAACTCGCGAATGGCGCCCAACTCGGGACGCGCGGAAACGGTGGCCACGGAATCTACGACCGCGCTGGACATACGACACCCTCCATCGGATTGAACTGTGCTTCAGTCTAGGCACGACCCTGCCCTGCGGGTTTGTCAAACCGTGCACGAGGTCTTGCCCATCCGTGCACCGGGTATTGGGGAATTCCCGCATGCGCGCCGATTGGTATTAATACCAATATGTCTTCCGGATTGAAGCTGCTACAAGTTTTTGCTGGTGGGCGTCGATTCGAATGCCGACCGCCGCCAGATCGGCGTGATTTTTCGGGCCCCGCCCCACGACCCATGCTCCTGCACACGCCGCCGCAACGCTTTGACGACAGCGCCCACTGGGCCGAGAGCATCAGCGCCGCCTTCGTTCCGCTGGAAGTCAACGTGTCGCGGCACACCCGCTTTCACTGCACCGCGGCCACCGAGTCGCTGGGGTGGATGCAGGTCAACGAACTGCGCACCAATGCCCAGTCGGTGCGGCGCAGCCGATCCTTGGCGGCGCGCTCCGAAGCACCGATCTACAAGCTGACGATGCAACTGGCGCAGCGCAGCGAGGTTCGCCAGTCGTCCCGGGCCGCCTTGCTGAAGCCGGGCCAATGGACCATCTACGATACCACCATGCCCTACGAAGTGGAGGTGGATGAAGGGGCCCACTTCCTGGTGCTGAAGATTCCCGGCGAACAGCTGACGACCTGGCAGCCCTTCATGCGCCACGCGCTGGCGCGCCCCTTCAGCACCCAGCACGGCTGTGGCCGCATGGCCATGCAGATGCTGCACCTGGCGCTGCAGGAACAGTCCGGTCTGACACCCAACGCGCAACAGCTGGCGGCCAGTTCGATCCTGCACATGCTGGGTCTGCACCTGAGCGAGGATCAAAGCGGCGACACGCAGGCGCAGCCCTGGCGGCAGGCGCAGCTGATGCAGATGCAGCACTACATCCTGGAGCATCTGCACGAGCCCGAGCTGTCACCGACGTCGGTGGCGGCGGCGTTCCGGGTCTCGCGGCGCTACCTCTACGGGCTGTTCCAGCAAGCCGATCTGACACCGTCCGAATTCATTCTGAACGCCCGGCTGACGCGCTGCCGCGACGCCCTGCGCGATCCAGCCATGGCCGGACGCCCGATCGGCGACATCGCCAGCCATTACGGCTTCGTTGATGCGGCCGGCTTCAGCCGCAGCTTCCGGCGCCAGTTCGGCATGTCGCCATCTCAGTGGCGCTGCGAGGACCGCAGGCACTGACCAGACGGCGGCAGCGCGCCCGGCGCGGCTTCAGGCCAGGTTGATGCTCGCCCCGCCCTTGCGCTGGTGGCGCCAGCCCAGCAACTCGTTGACCACCAGCGCGCCAATCACCAGCGTGCCGCCGGCCAGCACCTCGGGTTGCGGGGCCTCGCCCACGATCAACCACACCAGGGCGATGCCGAACACGATCTCCAGCAGGGCCAGCAGCGATACCTCGGCCGCGGCCAGCACGCGCGCGCACAGCACCGCTAGCACGCACGGGATAGCCAGCTGCGTCAGGCCGAGGAACGCCAGCCAGGCCAGGTCGCCCCCGCTGGCCTGAAACGGCCAGGCCAGCGGCAGCGTGACGGCACTGGAGATCACGGCACCGATCAGCACCGAGGGCACCAGATCAAGCGGCTCGCCCTGTGCCTGGCCGCGTTGTGCGATGGTCCAGTGCACGGCACCTGCCAGCGGCACGCCCAGCGCGATCAGCGAGCCCAGCCACTCACGGGCGCTGGTGCTGCCGCCCAGCTGGCCGGCGAACATCCAGGCCATGCCGGCACCGGCGACGACGATCGCCGCCCAGGTGCGTGCCGGCAGCCGGTGCCCGATCACCAGGCGTGACAGCAGCGCCGTCAGCAGCGGTCCGAACGCCATCGTCACCAGCACGCGCGCCACGCCGGTCATGGTCAGCGCCACCATGAAGGCAGTGAACATGGTCGCCCAGCACAGACCGGCCAGCCAGAACGCGCGCCGCCGCCAGGGAAAGCGCGCGAACACGCCCGGTCCCTGCCACAGAGGCAGGATGACCAGCAGCGACAGCACGGTGAAGAAACTGCGCCAGAAGGTGACCTCGAAACCTTCGGCCACCTGCATCTGGCGCGTGACCACGCCGGCGGTGGACCACAGCAAGGTGACCAGCACCATCACCCAGACGGCGCGGGCGTGGCTCCAGCGGGGGCCGCTCATGGGGGTTGCCACACTTCAGGCCGGCGCTCTCATGCCGCCTCGCGGCTGGCCCGCTTGCGCTCGTGCTCCTTCAGGTGGCGCTTGCGCAGGCGGATGCTCTTGGGCGTGATCTCGACCAGTTCGTCGTCCTCGATGAACTCGACCGCGTACTCCAGCGTCAGCAGGATCGGCGGCGTGATCTTGATCGCGTCCTCCTTGCCGCTGACGCGGAAGTTGGTCAGCTGCTTGGTGCGCACCGGGTTGACCACGATGTCGTTGTCGCGGCTGTGGATGCCGACGATCATGCCCTCATACACCGCATCGCCCGGCTTGACGAACATGCGGCCGCGGTCGTCCAGCTTGCCGAGCGCGTAGGTGACGATCTCGCCATCGTCCTGGCTGATCAGCACGCCGTTCTTGCGGCTGGCGATCTCGCCGCGGTAGGCCTCGTAGCCGTCGAAGATGTTGCTGATCAGGCCGGTGCCGCGCGTCAGGTTGAGGAACTCGGTCTGAAAGCCGATCAGCCCGCGCGCCGGGATGCGGTAGTCCAGCCGCACGCGACCGCGGCCGTCGCTTTCCATGTTGGCCAGCTCGCCCTTGCGCTCGCCCAGCGCCTGCATCACGCCGCCCTGGTGGCTCTCCTCGATGTCCACCGTGAGCAGCTCGATCGGCTCGCAGCGCTCGCCATCGATGTCGCGCAGCACCACGCGCGGCTTGCCGACGGCCAGCTCGTAGCCCTCGCGGCGCATGTTCTCCAGCAGAATGGTCAGGTGCAGCTCGCCGCGGCCGGAGACCTCGAACACGCCCTCCTCGGCGGTTTCCTCCACCCGCAGCGCGACGTTGCTCTGCAACTCCTGCTGCAGGCGGTCCCAGACCTGGCGGCTGGTGACGTACTTGCCCTCGCGTCCGGCCAGCGGGCTGGTGTTGACGCTGAAGTTCATCGTCAGCGTGGGCTCGTCCACCTTCAGCATCGGCAGCGGCTGCGGCTTGGACAGGTCGGTCAGCGTGACGCCGATGCCGATGTCCTCGATGCCGTTGACCAGCACGATGTCGCCCGGCTCGGCCACGGCCGCCTGCACGCGCTCCAGCCCCTCGAACTTGAGCACCTGATTGACGCGGCCCTTGTAGCGCTTGCCATCCGGCCCCTCCATCACCAGCACGTCGGTGGCGGGCCTGAGCGTGCCGGCGTTGATGCGACCGACGCCGATGCGGCCGACGAAGGTGGAGTAGTCCAGCGACGAGATCTGCAGCTGCAGCGGCGCTTGGGCGTCGCCCTCATGCGCCGGCACGTGCCGGACGATGGTCTCGAACAGCGCCGTCATGTCGTCGCCCCACTGCTCGCCCGGCTCGCCCTGCTCCAGCGCGCTCCAGCCGTTCAGGCCACTGGCGTAGACCACCGGGAAGTCGAGCTGCTCATCGCTCGCGCCCAGCTTGTCGAACAGGTCGAACGCGGCGTTGACGACGTAATCCGGACGCGCGCCCGGCTTGTCGACCTTGTTGACGACGACGATGGGCTTCAGGCCCAGCGCCAGCGCCTTGCGCGTGACGAAGCGCGTCTGCGGCATCGGGCCTTCCTGGGCGTCGATCAGCAGCACCACGCCATCGACCATGGACAGCGCGCGCTCGACCTCGCCGCCGAAGTCGGCGTGGCCGGGCGTGTCGACGATGTTGATGTGCGTGCCCTGCCAGGACACGGCGCAGTTCTTGGCCAGGATGGTGATGCCGCGCTCGCGTTCGATGGCGCCCGAGTCCATCACGCGCTCGTCCACCTTCTCGTTGCTGCGGAAGGTGCCGCTCTGGCGCAGCAACTGGTCGACCATGGTGGTCTTGCCGTGGTCGACGTGGGCAATGATGGCGATGTTGCGGATTTGCTTGCTCATAAATCGGTCTACCGGGAAGTCACGCCGCGCTCAGGTGCGGCTTGGAGGATCTGCTGGATTTCGAGTGGGCTGAGGAGTCGGTTGGGAATCAATTCGCCCGCCTTGACGTGGGCGGTGCCGAGCAGCGCGCGGGGCTGCGACCCGAACACCGCCACGCGCTCGGCCTCGGGCCAGGGCCCGCGCCGGCGCATGCCGCTGAGGAAGCGTCCGGCATCATCGTCGGCCAAGGTGACGTGCCTGTGATCGGCCAGCAGGCATTCGGGCGGCTTGAGCTGCGCCAGGCGCTGCGCGTCGTCCATCGACTCCAGGGCCTCCAGCGTGACGCATTGGCCGGCGTCGAACGCTCCGGTGGCGATGCGGCGCAGGCGCGTCAGATGCCCGCCACAGCCAAGCGCGGTGCCGATGTCCTCGCCCAGCGTGCGGATGTAGGTGCCCTTGCTGCAGCGCACGCTCAGCTCGACGACCGGATCGCCGGGCGCATCCGGCACCAGACTGAGCTGCAGTGCGTGGATCTCGACCTCGCGCGGCGCGCGCTCGACCTCGATGCCCTGGCGCGCGTATTCGTACAGCGCCTTGCCGTCCTTCTTGAGCGCGCTGTGCATCGGCGGCAGCTGCTGGATGCGGCCGAGGAAACGCTGGCACACGGCTTCAAGCTGTTCGGGCGTGATGTCCGGCACCGGCCGCTCATGCAGCACCGCGCCTTCGGCGTCGCCGGTGCTGGTGGTCACGCCCAGGCGGATGGTGGCCTCGTAGCTCTTGTCGGCATCGAGCTGCAGCTGGCTGAACTTGGTCGCGGCGCCGAAGCACAGCGGCAGCACGCCGCTGGCCAGCGGATCGAGCGTGCCGGTGTGGCCGGCCTTCTCGGCGCGCAGCAGCCACTTGGCTTTTTGCAGCGCCTGGTTGCTGGACAGGCCCAGCGGCTTGTCGAGCAGCAGCACCCCGTGCACGGGGCGCCGCTCGACCCGTGCCCGAGGAGCGGCTCGCGTCATGGCGTGTCGTCGTCCTTGGAGCGCGAGGCCACCGCCTTGGCGATCAGCGCGTTCATGTCGGCTGCGCGCTCGGTGGTGCGGTCGAAGATGAAGTGCAGCGTCGGCACGGTGTGGATGTGCAGGCGCTTGAACAGGCCGTTGCGCAGGTGGCCGGCGGCGTGGTTCAGCGCCTCCTCGGTCTCGGCCGGATCGCCCGTGAGCAGGCTGAAGTAGACCTTGGCATGCGCGTAGTCGGGCGTGACCTCGACCGCGTTCAGCGTCACCATGCCGACGCGCGGGTCCTTCAGCTCGCGCGCGATCAACTCCGCCAGATCGCGCTGGATCTGGTCGGCGACGCGAAAGCCGCGGTTGGGGACGGAGCTTTTGCGGACCATGCGATCGATGATGCTCGCCGCGCTCGCCATGACCTCGGCTGTGCCATCGATGACGCCGCTTCGCAGCAGGACCGATTCAGGTCATTTCGTCATCGACGCCGCGTCAGCGGCGAGGTCATGCGCAAAGCGCAGTCATGCTCAGAGCGTGCGAGCAATCTCCTTGATCTCGAAGAACTCCAGCTGATCGCCTTCCTTGATGTCGTTGTAGTTCTTCAGCTTGATGCCGCACTCGAAGCCTTCCTTGACCTCGCGCACGTCGTCCTTGACGCGCTTGAGCGATTCCAGCTCGCCGGTGTAGATGACCACGTTGTCGCGCAGCAGGCGGAAATGCGCATCGCGCCGCACCACGCCACTGGTGACGTAGGAGCCGGCCACGGTGCCGATCTTGGAGGCCACGAACACGGTCCGAATTTCGGCGGTACCGATGACCTCTTCCTTCTGCTCGGGCGCGAGCATGCCGGACATCGCCGTCTTCAGCTCATCGACGGCGTCGTAGATGATGCTGTAGTAGCGGATGTCGACGTCGTTGCCCTCGGCCAGCTTGCGCGCGCCGACGTCGGCGCGCACGTTGAAGCCGATCACCACCGCGCTGGAGGCGATCGCCAGGTTGATGTCGCTCTCGCTGATGCCACCGACGCCGGCGTACACCACCTGCACCTTGACCTCGTCGGTGGAGAGCTTGAGCAGCGACTGCGCCAGCGCCTCCTGCGAGCCCTGCACGTCGGCCTTGATGATGATGGGCAACTGCTTGACCTCGCCGGCCGTCATGTCGGCGAACATGTTCTCCAGCTTGGCGGCCTGCTGCTTGGCCAGCTTGGTGTTGCGGAACTTGCCGGCGCGGTAGGTGGCGATCTCGCGCGCGCGACGCTCGTCGGCCAGCACCATGAAGTCGTCGCCGGCCTGCGGCACGTCGGCCAGGCCCTGGATCTCGACCGGAATCGACGGTCCGGCCGCCTTGGCCGACTTGCCGTCCTCGTCCAGCATGGCGCGCACGCGGCCGGAGGTCTGCCCCGCCAGCACCACGTCGCCCACCTTCAGCGTGCCCGACTGCACCAGCACGGTGGCCACCGGGCCACGGCCCTTGTCCAGGCTGGCCTCGATCACCAGGCCCTTGGCGGCAGCCTCCACCGGCGCCTTCAGCTCCAGCACCTCGGCCTGCAGCAGCACCTGTTCCAGCAGTTCGTCGATGCCCTGGCCAGTCTTGCTCGACACCGAGACGAAGGGCGAATCGCCGCCGAATTCCTCCGGCACCACGTCCTCGCCCGCCAGCTCGCCCTTGATCTTCTCGGGGTTGGCCTCGGGCTTGTCGGACTTGGTGATCGCCACCACGATCGGCACGCCGGCGGCCTTGGCGTGCTTGACCGCCTCGCGCGTCTGCGGCATGACGCCGTCGTCGGCGGCCACCACCAGGATCACGATGTCGGTGGCCTGGGCGCCGCGCGCCCGCATGGCCGTGAAGGCCTCGTGGCCCGGGGTGTCCAGGAAGGACACCACGCCGCGCTCGGTCTTGACGTGGTAGGCGCCGATGTGCTGCGTGATGCCGCCGGCCTCGCCCGCCGCCACCTTGGCGCGGCGGATGTAGTCCAGCAGTGAGGTCTTGCCATGGTCGACGTGACCCATCACGGTGACCACCGGCGGACGCGGCAGCGCCTCGGCGGCCTGCGCCTGCACTTCCTCTTCGGTGAAGGCCTCGGGATCGTCCAGCGCCGCGATCACGGCGGTGTGGCCCATTTCCTCGACCACGATCATGGCCGTGTCCTGGTCCAGCGGCTGGTTGATGGTGACCATCTGGCCCATCTTCATCAGCGTCTTGATCACCTCGGAGGCCTTGACCGCCATCTTGTGCGCCAGCTCGGCCACGGTGATGGTCTCGGGCACGTGCACCTCGAGCACGCGGTGCTCGGCCGGCGCCTGGGCAATGGCGCGGTCATCACCGCGATCGCGCTCGCCGCGGCGCCCGCCGCGCGGGCCACCGCGCCAGCCGCCACGGCCGCCGCTGGAGTCGCCACGCGTCGGAATGCCCTTCTTCTTGGACGGATCGCCGGCCCAGCTGGACGACAGCTTGGCCGACTTGACTTCCTTGTTGGCACCCGCGGCGGGTGCGCCGGCGGGTTTGGCGGCACCGGCCGGCTTGTGCAGCGTGCCCTTGAGGTCGGGCTTTTTCTCCTCGGGCTTCTTGGCCACCAGCACCTTGCGCGGCGCCGCCATCATGGCGCGGATCGCCTCGGCTTCGGCCAGTGCCTTGCGGCGGCTTTCCTCCTGCTCCAGGGCGCGCGCGGCCTCGTCTTCCGGGCTTGACGCCTCGGCGGCAATGTCGCTTGCGGATTGCGGCGCGGGCGCGGCAACCGGCTCCCGGCTGACCGCGGCAGCGGCGGGTGCCGGCACGGATTCGGACGCTGATTCTGATTCCGGCGCGGCTTCGAGCGCGCGTTCGGCGGGCGCTGCCACGGCGGGCTCGGCTGCCGCCGGTACGGCGGCCGGCGTTTGCGCTGCGCGCTCCTGCTCCTCGCGCTGGCGGCGCCGTTCGGCGGCGTCCTCTTCCTGGCGGCGCAGCAGCTCGGCCTGGCGGCGAGCCTCATCCTCGCGCCGCGCGAGCTCGGCGGCGTCGATCACCGGCGCCGCCACGGGCACGGGTGCCGGTTCGGCGGCGGCCGGCTCGGCCGGTGCGACCACCGGCTCGTCGTCGCGCTTGATGAAGGTGCGCTTCTTGCGCACCTCGACCTGGATGGTGCGCGCCTTGCCGGTGGCGTCGGCCTGCTTGATCTCGCTGGTGGTCTTCTTGGTCAGCGTGATCTTCTTGCGCGCGGCGCCGGTGCCATGGCTGGCCTGCAGGTAGCTCAGCAGTTGCTGCTTGTCGCTGTCGGTCAGCGCGTCGGACGCCGACTGCTTGGCCACGCCGGCCGCCTGCAGCTGCTCCAGCAGCGCATCAGCGGGGCGTTTGAGTTCGTTCGCGAAATCGGCAACGGTAATGTTCGTCATATTCGGTGCGTGTCTCCATACCCTTACTCTTGATCGGCGAACCAGTGTTCGCGCGCTTTCAGGATCAGAGCCGTGGCGTCCTCATCGGACTGCCCAGTAATCTCAGTCAGTTCGTCAACGGCCAGGTCGGCCAGGTCATCGCGCGTGCTGATGCCCGCCTCGGCCAGCTTGGCGATCAGCACCGGCGTCAGGCCCTCGAGGTCGCGCAGGTCCTGCGACACCGATTCGACCTTCTCCTCGCGCGCGATCGCCAGCGTCAGCAGGGCGTCCTTGGCGCGCGCGCGCAGCTCGTTGACGGTGTCCTCGTCGAAGGCCTCGATGTCCAGCATCTCCTGGATCGGCACGTAGGCCACTTCCTCCAGGTTGGTGAAGCCTTCCTCGATCAGGATGTCGGCGATCTCCTGGTCGACGTCCAGCTTGTCCATGAACAGCTGACGGATGGCGCCGGTCTCCTCGGCTTCCTTCTGCGCCGACTCGTCGGCGTCCATGATGTTGATCTTCCAGCCCGTCAGCTCGGACGCCAGGCGCACGTTCTGGCCGCCGCGGCCGATGGCGATGGCCAGGTTCTCCTCGTCGACCACCACGTCCATGGCGTGCTTTTCCTCGTCGACCACGATCGACGACACGTTGGCCGGCGCCAGCGCGCCGATCACGAACTGCGCCGGGTCCTCCGACCACAGCACGATGTCGACCCGCTCGCCGGCCAGCTCGTTGGTGACGGCGTTGACGCGCGTGCCGCGCACGCCGACGCAGGTGCCAATCGGGTCGACCCGCTTGTCGTGGCTGACCACGGCGATCTTGGCGCGGCTGCCGGGGTCGCGCGCGCAGCTCTTGATCTCCAGCAGGCCCTGCTCGATCTCGGGCACCTCGTTGCGGAACAGCTCGATCATGAACTCGGGCGCCGCGCGCGACAGCAGGATCGGCGCGCCGCGCAGGGTCAAATCGACCTCCATGATCATGGCGCGCACGCGGTCGCCGTTGCGCAGGTTCTCCTTCGGAATCATCTCGCTGCGGCGCAGGCGCCCTTCGACGCGGCCGGACTCGACCAGGATGTCGCCCTTGTCCATGCGCTTGACGGTGCCGGTGAAGATCTTCTCGCCGCGGCTCATGAAGTCGTTCAGCAGCATCTCGCGCTCGGCATCGCGGATCTTCTGCAGGATCACCTGCTTGGCCGCCATGGCGCCGATGCGGCCGATCGGCACCGATTCGACGCCTTCCTCGATGTACTCGCCCTCCTCGATGTCGGGGATCTGCTCCTTGGCCTCGAACAGCAGGATTTCCTGATCGGGCAGTTGCAGGCCGGCCTCGTCGGGTACCACGTGCCAGCGGCGGAAGGTCTCGTACTCGCCAGTCTCGCGGTCGATCGCCACGCGCAGGTCGACCTCGCCCTCGTACAGCTTCTTGGCGGCCTGCGCCAGCGCTGCCTCGACGGCGCCGAACACCACGTCGCGCTCGACGTTCTTCTCGCGCGAGATCGCTTCCACCAGCATCAACAGTTCGCGATTCATGATTTCAACAGCTCCAATGCTCTCGATACGGCCGCGCGGTCAGGCGCCATGGCCGCCGTCAACGCTCAATCCACCTGTTTCCGGCCGCTCGCCCACCGGCTTGCGGCCCTTGAAATCGACCACCGGCGCCAGCCGCGCCGACTGCAACTCGTCCAGTTCGAACCCCAGTGCCTGCTCCGGCGCCGGCTGCCGCTTGGCACTGACGCGCTGGCCGGGCCTGGCCGGCGGCTCGTCGCGCCAGCTGATCTGCCAGCGCCCGTCGGCGAGCGGGTGCAGCACACCGCGGAATTTCTTGCGGTTGGCGTGCACCTGGCCGCCAGCAGCGGCGCCGATCGGCTGTTTCAGCACCACATCGACCAGCTCGCCGACGAAACGCTCGAAGTCCCGTGCATGCCGCAAGGGTCGATCGATGCCGGGCGAGGACACCTCCAGCCGCTGGTAGTCGACGCCCTCGACTTCCAGCACGTACTGCAGCTGGCGCGTGACGCGCTCGCAGTCGTCCACCGACACCAGCTTGTCGACCGGATCGCCGGGCGACCAGGGCCAGTCGATCGTCACGCGCAGCAGGCCACCGGCGGAACGCTCCAGTTCCACCAATTCGTAGCCCAGGCCACGCACGGTGTCGTCGATCGTCTGCTGCAGTGCCACGTTGTGCTGTAAGAACCCGCCTGTTTCAATCAATTCACCCGCCGCCCCAAAAGTCCTGGCCGGCAGGCATAAAAAATGGGCGGGTGCAAGGCCGCCCATGTGGTCGTCAAGCGGGCGATTTTAGCACCAAAACCGCCCGCTTGACAAGGACCTACGCGCTCCGACGCCGCAGGGCGCCGCCGCCAGGACCGCAAGTCGGGGGGGCCGGGAAACCGTCATCGGCGGCAGCTATGCTCGGCACCGCCATGCCTGCCGCCCTGCCCGATCCCGATCCCGCCACACCTGACCGGCTGCGGGACAGCCCCTGGGCCGTCCTGGCCATCTTCCTGCGCCTGGGCCTGAGCTCGTTCGGCGGGCCGGTGGCGCACCTGGGCTACTTCCATGATGAGTTCGTCAGCCGCCGGCGCTGGCTGAGCGAAGCCGCCTACGCCGAACTGGTGGCACTGTGCCAGTTCCTGCCCGGGCCGGCCAGCAGCCAGGTCGGGCTGGGCCTGGGCCTGCAGCGCGCCGGCTATGCGGGCGCGCTGGCAGCCTGGGCCGGCTTCACCCTGCCCTCGGCGCTGGCGCTGATCCTGCTGGCGCTGGGGATGGCACGCTGGGACATGGCCCACCCGCTGGCGCAAGGCGCGCTGCACGGCCTCACGGTGGTGGCGGTGGCGGTGGTGGCGCAGGCCGTGTGGGGCATGGCGCACAAGCTCTGCCCCGACTGGCCGCGCCGCCTGCTGGCGCTGGCCACCGCCGCCGTGGCCCTGCTGTGGCCGACGCCGTGGACCCAGGTCGGCCTGATGCTGGGCGCCGCCATGCTGGGCCTGGCGGGCGTGCTGCGCCTGCCACAAATGGACGCGGTCGCCTCCCCGAGCGGCGAAACACGCGTCTCGGTGCGCGCGGGCGGCTTGTGGCTGGGCCTGTTCCTCCTCCTGCTGTTGGGCCTGCCCGTGCTGTCGGCCGCCAGCAGCGGCGCCGCGCACGCGCTGGTCGCCCTGGTCGATGCGTTCTACCGCGCCGGCGCGCTGGTGTTCGGCGGCGGACACGTGGTGCTGCCGCTGCTGCAGGCCGAGGTGGTGCCGCCGGGCTGGGTCGGCGAGGACGCCTTCCTGGCCGGCTATGGCGCCGCACAGGCGGTGCCGGGCCCACTGTTCACCTTCGCGGCTTTTCTGGGCGCGGCGCGCGTCGATGCGCCCAGCGGCTGGGCGGGCGGCCTGATCGCGCTGCTGGCGATCTTCACGCCCGCGTTCCTGCTGCTGGCCGGCGCGCTGCCGTTCTGGCAACGGCTGCGCCGCGATGCGCGCGCGCGGCGCGCCCTGCTGGCCGTCAACGCCGCGGTGGTGGGCGTGCTGCTGGCGGCGCTGATCGACCCGGTCGGCACGCACGGGCTGCGCCGGCCGCTGGATTGGCTGCTGGCCACGCTCGCCTTGCTGGCGCTGATGCGCTGGCGCGTGCCGCCGTGGATCGTGGTGGCGGCCTGCGCGGCGGCGGGCGCGGCGGCGGCGCTGTGAGCCTCAGGCCGCCGCCAGCAGCTTCTGCGTGTACGCATGGCGCGGCGCGCCCAGCACCTCGGCCGCGCTGCCGGCTTCGACCACCGCACCGTCCTTGAGCACGATCACCTCGTGCGCCATGGCGCGCACCACATCGACGTCGTGCGTGATCAGCAGGTAGCTCAGATCGCGCTCCTTCTGGAACTGCTGCAGCAACGCCAGCACCTGCTTCTGGATCGTGACGTCGAGCGCGCTGGTGGGTTCGTCCAGCACCAGCAGCTGCGGCTGCACGATCAGCGCCCGCGCCAGGGCGATGCGCTGGCGCTGGCCACCCGAGAATTCATGCGGGTAGCGCGCCAGCAGGTTCGGAAACTGCTGCTCGGCCAGGCCCACCTCGGCCAGCGCCGCGCGCACGCGGGCTGCGCGCTCGGGCGCCGTCAATTCCGGCACGTGCACCAGCAAGCCCTCCCCCACGATCTCCTCCACCGTCATGCGCGGCGACAGCGAGGAGAACGGATCCTGGAACACCACCTGCACCACGCGGCGCAGCGGCTTGTCGGCGGCGGCCTTCAGCTGCCAGCGCCGGCCGGCGACCTGCACCTCGCCCGCCACTTGCTTGCGTGGCAGCAGGCCCAGCGCCGCCTGCGCCAGGGTGGACTTGCCGGAGCCGGATTCGCCGATCACGCCCAGCGTCCGCCCTGGCGGGATGCTGAAATCGGCGCCGTGCAAGGCGACGAACTCGCCCTTGCTGAACCAGCCGCGGATGCCGGGCAGCGGCGTCGGGTACACCACGCGCAAGTCCTGCGCCGCCAGCGCGGGCGTGGCGCCAGGCTCGGGCGGGCGCTCGTCGACATCGCGCTCGGGCTTGCTGGCCATCAGCTTGCGTGTATAGGGGTGCTGCGGCGTATGGAAGATGTCCGCCGTGGCGCCCTGCTCCACCAGCCGGCCGTGCTGCATCACCGCCACGCGGTCGGCAAAACGTCGCACCAGGTTCAGGTCGTGCGTGATCAGCAGCACCGCCATGCCGTTGGCGCGCTGCAGCTCGCCCAGCAGGTCGAGGATCTGCCCGCGCAGGCTGACGTCCAGCGCCGTGGTCGGCTCGTCGGCCAGCAGCAGCTTGGGCTCGCAGGCCAGCGCCATGGCGATCATGGCGCGCTGGCGCTGGCCGCCCGAGAGCTGGTGCGGGTAGGCGCCGGCGCGGCGCTGGGCGTCGGGGATGCCGGTGCGCGCCAGCAGTTCGGCTGCCGCCCGCGCCGCCGCGGCGCGGTCGCTGCCGCGCTTGAGCCGCAGCACCTCGGCAATCTGCTCGCCGACGGTCATCAGCGGGTTCAAGGCCGTCATCGGCTCCTGGAAGATCATGGCGATGTCGTCGCCGCGCAGGCCGCGCAGCTCGCGCTCCGGCAGCGCCAGCAGGTCCCGCGCGCGCTCGCCATCGTCGAACAGTGCGCGTCCGCTGACGCGGGCGTCGTGCAGCAGGCGCAGCAGCGCCAGCGCGGTCACCGTCTTGCCGGAGCCGGATTCGCCCACCAGCGCCAGCTTCTCGCCGCGCTCGATCGCGAAGCTCACGCCCTCGACCACCGTCTTGGCGCCAAAGGCGACGTGCAGGTCCTGCACCTCGAGCAAGGCGTTCTTCATGGGCACTTTCCGCCCAAGGTGTGGACTGCGCAGGCCGCGGAGCCGGCCACACCAGCGAACGCCATGGCCCGACCTGCGCCGGCCATCGGCGTTGTCCTCCTCCTGCAGGAGAGGGGGAAGGCGCGCGAGCGACTCAGGGGGTGCTTCATGCCCCTGCCTTGCGCGGATCCAGCGCATCGCGCAGCGCGTCGCCCATGAAGGTCAGCAGCAGCAACGTCAGCACCAGCACGCCGAAGGTGGTGAGCGAGATCCACCAGGCGTCGATGTTGTTCTTGCCCTGGCTCAGCAGCTCGCCCAGGCTCGGCGTGCCGGGCGGCACGCCCAGGCCCAGGAAGTCGAGCGAGGTCAGTGCCAGGATCGCCGCGCTCATGCGAAACGGCAGGAAGGTCACCACCGGCGTCATGCTGTTGGGCATGATGTGGCGCCAGATGATCTGCCGGTTGGGCACGCCCAGCGCGCGCGCTGCCTTGACGTAGTCGAGCTGGCGATTGCGCAGGAATTCGGCGCGCACGTAGTCCGACAGGCCCATCCAGCCGAACAGGCTGAGCAGCACCAGCAGCAGGCCGATGCTGGGCGCCAGGATGGCGCTGAAGATGATCAGCAGGTACAACTCCGGCATCGAGCCCCAGACCTCGATGAAGCGCTGGAACGCCAGGTCGGTCTTGCCGCCGAAGAAGCCCTGCACCGCCCCCGCCGCCACGCCCAGGACCACGCCCACCGCGGTCAGCCCCAGCGCGAACAGCACGCTGACGCGAAAGCCGTAGATCAGCTGCGCCAGCAAGTCGCGCCCGCGGTCGTCGGTGCCCAGCCAGTTGTCCGCCGTGGGCGGCGCCGGGTTGGGCGATTTGGCGAAGTAGTTGATGGTCTTCGAGCCGTAGGGGTTGGGCGGATAGATGGCCCAGTTGCCGTCCTCGGAGAACTGCCGGCGGATGAAGGGGTCGAGGTAGTCGGTCTCGGTCTCGAAGTCGCCGCCGAAGGTCTTTTCCGGGTAGGCCTTGACGAGCGGAAAGTACAGTTGCCCGTCGTAGCGCACCGCGAGCGGCTTGTCGTTGGAGATGACTTCCGCGCCCAGGCTCAGCACCACCAGGGTCACGAACACCAGCAGGCTCCAGAAGCCGAGCCGGTTGCGCCTGAAACGCAGCCAGGCGCGGTGGCGCGGCGACAGCGATGCCGGCGCCGACGACGGCAGCGGCGGCAAGGGCTGCGCCGCACCGGCGGGCGGATCCGGCGGCCTAGCCATGGCCGGCGGCGCGGGGATCTCAGCCATGCGGCGCTTCCTGCAGCAGGTTCCGAAATGGCCGCTGACTCTTGAAACGGTAGGCGCCGAAGTCGCGCGCATCGGTGGTCAGGATGCGGCCATGGCCCAGGTCCTCGGCCAGCAGCACCAGCGAGGCATCGGCCAGGTCCATCGGCAGACTGGCGTAGCGCGCCATGAGCTGAACCATGCGCTCGGTTTGCGTCAGCGGCCAGTTCCACACCGCGATCGCGCCATCGGCCACCTCGCGCAGCAACGCCTGCGCGGCGTCGGTGCCGATCCAGCGCGTGAGCAGGTGCGTGGCCTCGGTCAGCACGGGCCAGGTGGTGATCCAGCCCTCGTCCTTGGTGCCCAGGGCGCCCACGGCGCGGGCATGCCAGGCGTCACTGCGATCCACCAGCGCGTAGAAAAAACCGGCGTCGGCGATGATCACGCGCCGCCGCCCTTGTGCTTGCCAACATCCCAGGACACATGCGCTTCGTGCACGGCACGGTCTGCGCTGGCGGGCGCACCATGCTTGGCCGACCAGCTTTCATCCAAGCGCGTCTTGTAGCTGCTGGCCACGTCGCTGCGGCCGCTGTCGCCCTGGCCAATGAAGGCCGACAAGTGCTTCAGCCCGCTGCGCCGCGCACGCACCAGCTCGTAGTAGTGCTGCACGCTGGTGCGCAGCACCTCGCTCACGCCCATGCCGGTGGCCTGGGCCAGGTAGGCGATCTGGGCCTCGGCCTCGCCTTCAAACCGGGCATTGACGCGCATGACAGCTCCTTGGGGTTCGCTTGTCATCCATTGTATGACAAATCGGGAAGGCGTGTCTCAATCGAACTTGACGCGCGGATCGACCCAGACGTAGGTCAGGTCGCTGACCAGCTTGGTCAGCAGGCCGATCAGCGTGAACAGGTACAGCGTGCCCAGCACCACCGGATAGTCGCGCCGGATCACGCTCTCGTAGCTGAGCAGGCCCAGCCCGTCGAGCGAGAACAGCGTCTCGATCAGCAGCGCGCCGGTGAAGAAGGCACCGATGAAGGCGGCCGGAAAGCCGGTCACGATGGGGATCAGCGCGTTGCGGAACACGTGCTTCCACAGCACCTGGCGCTCGCTCAGGCCCTTGGCGCGCGCGGTCAGCACGTACTGCTTGCGGATCTCCTCCAGCAGC
This sequence comes from uncultured Ottowia sp., assembly GCA_964534975.1. Lineage (GTDB taxonomy): Bacteria > Pseudomonadota > Gammaproteobacteria > Burkholderiales > Burkholderiaceae_C > Ottowia. Next base: position 69,897 of record CAZHSD010000017.1, read on the forward strand.
GAATTCTTGGTCAGCATCGCCGTCACCGCGAAGCTGCCCAGCACCATCGACGTCACCGGCAAAGTGATGTGCCACAGGTAGTCGACCACCTTGCCGCCCAGGCTGAGTTCGTCCCAGTTGGCCGAGGTCAGCCCACGCAGCGGGAACCACTGCAGCTGGCCGCCGAAGATCACCAGCAGCGCCACGCCGAGCACGAAGCCGGGAATGGCGTAGCCCACCAGCACCAGCAGCGTGGTCACCAGATCGAAGCGGCTGCCGGCGCGCACTGCCTTGGCCACGCCCAGCGGCACGCTGATGAAATAGCTGATGAAGAAGGTCCATAGCCCCAGGCTGATCGACACCGGCAACTTTTCCTTCACCAGCGTCCAAACGTCCTTGTTCTGGAAGAAGCTGCGCCCCAGGTCCAGGCGCGCGAACTGACCCAGCATCTGCACGAAGCGCTCGTGCGCCGGCTTGTCGAAGCCGTACAGCTTCTTGATCTCGGCCAGGCGCTGCTCATCCACGCCCTGCGCACCGCGGTAGGCCATGCCGCCGCCTTCGGCCGAGCCGCCGCCGGCGCCCGCGCGCGCCTCGGCCAGGTACTGCTCCACCGGCCCGCCCGGCACGAACTGGATCACCACGAAGGTCAGCAGCAACACGCCCAGCAGCGTGGGAATCATCAGCAACAGGCGCTTGAGGATGTAGGCGAACATGGGCGCTTCGGCGTGAAATCAGCGCAATGCTGCCATATGGCGCGCCCGGTCCATGTTCACTGGCCGCTGGCGTCGGCCGCAGACGCGGTCACCAGGAAGTCGCGGCTGATGTATTCGCCCAGCTGGTTCACCCGCTCCAGAAAGCGCGTCAGAAAGGCGTGCAGCCCGGTGGCCAGGATCTCGTCGATGCGCCCGAAACGCAGCTCGGCGTGCAGGCGGCCGGCATGGCGCATCAGGTCGCCGGCCGGGTCGGCGCCGATCTGCTGCAGCTTGCGCAGCACGCCGCTCATGCAGTGGTGCAGCGCGCGTGGCATGTCCTCGCGCAGGATCAGCAACTCGGCCACGCGCTCGGGCGTGATGACGTCGCGGTAGACCTTGCGGTAGATCTCGAACGCGCTGACGCTGCGCAGGATCGCCGACCAGTGATAGAAGTCATACTCCAGATCGTGCTCGTCGCCGGCGCCGAAGAAGTCGCTCTCCAGCGCATGGAACTTGACGTCCAGGATGCGCGCGGTGTTGTCGGCACGCTCGAGGAAAGTGCCCAGGCGCAGGAAATGAAAGGCCTCGTCCTGCAGCATGGTGCCCAGCGTGACGCCGCGCGACAGGTGCGAGCGGAACTTGACCCACTCGAAGAACTGGCCCGGATTGCGCCGGAACGCGTTGCTGCGACTGCGGCGGCTGACCTCCAGCCAGGTCTGGTTGAGCGTCTCCCAGACCTCGGTGGTCAGCGCGCCGCGCACCGCGCGCGCGTTCTCGCGCGCCGCCTTCAGGCAGGCGACGATGGAGGCCGGGTTCTGGCCGTCAAGCACCATGAACTCCATCACCCGCTCCGCGCTCACGGCACCATGGCGCTGCGTGTAGGCCGGCAGCAGTTCGCTGATCGACAGCACGCCCCGCCACCCAGCCTCGGACGTCGCGGCCGACTGCGGCAGCAGCGCGGTCTCGTAGTGGACGTTCAGCATGCGGGCGGTGTTCTCGGCGCGCTCCGTATAGCGAGACATCCAGAACAGATGGTCGGCAGTGCGTGACAACATCGCCCGGCCCCTCAAGCCTCGAACCCCGGCACGCTTGCGCGTGCGGCGGTGTTGTGGTGCTGGCGCACCCTGTTCGCTGGCGCGAACAGAACGGCGCGCTCCGTATAGCGGGACAGCCAGAACAGATGGTCGGCGGTGCGTGACAACATCGCCCGGCCCCTCAAGCCTCGAACCCCGACACGCTTGCGCGTGCGGCGGTGTTGTGGTGCCGGCGCACCCTGTTCGCGAGTGCGAACAGAACGGCGCGCTCCGTATAGCGGGACAGCCAGAACAGGTGGTCGGCGGTGCGAGACAACATCAAAGTTGAGCGTTGAGCGTTGAGCGTTGAGCGTTGAGCGTTGAGCGTTGAGCGTTGAG
>CAZHSD010000018.1:0-71803 GCA_964534975.1 uncultured Ottowia sp.
TCGTGCCCACGTTCACGTGCGGCTTGCTGCGCTCGAATTTCTCTTTTGCCATGTCAAAAAACTCCAGTAAAGAACAAACGCCCGTGTCCGGGTTTTACGTCTGCATCCGGGTGCTGGATTCGCCATGCACGGGCACATGGCGGCCCCGGATCGCAGACGGGCGCGCCAATCAAGGCGCACCGGGAAACATCACTTGGTGCGCGCCGCCACGATGGCGTCCGACACGTTCTTCGGCGCCTCGGCGTAGTGTTTGAACTCCATCGTGTAGGTGGCGCGGCCCTGCGACATCGAGCGCAGCGTGGTGGCGTAGCCGAACATCTCCGACAGCGGCACCTCGGCCTTGATGGTCTTGCCGCCGCCGACCATGTCGTCCATGCCCTGCACCATGCCACGGCGGCTGGACAAATCGCCCATGACGTTGCCGGCGTACTCCTCGGGCGTTTCCACCTCGACCGCCATCATCGGCTCCAGGATCACCGGGTTGGCCTTCTTGGCAGCTTCCTTGAAGCCGAAGATGGCGGCCATCTTGAAGGCCTGCTCCGACGAGTCGACGTCGTGGTAGGAGCCGAAGGTCAGGCGCACCAGCACGTCGACCACCGGGTAGCCGGCCAGCACGCCGCTGGTGAGCGCCTCTTCCACGCCCTTCTGCACGGCGGGGATGTATTCGCGCGGCACCACGCCACCCTTGATCTCGTCGACGAACTCGAAGCCCTTGCCGGCTTCCTGCGGCTCCAGCGTGAAGACGACGTGGCCGTACTGGCCCTTGCCGCCCGACTGGCGCACGAACTTGCCTTCGACGTCGGTGACGGTCTTGCGCACGGTCTCGCGGTAGGCCACCTGCGGCTTGCCGACGTTGGCCTCGACGTTGAACTCGCGCTTCATGCGGTCAACCAGAATCTCCAGGTGCAGCTCGCCCATGCCGGAGATGATGGTCTGACCCGACTCTTCGTCGGTGCGCACGCGGAAACTGGGGTCTTCCGACGCCAGGCGCGACAGCGCGATGCCCATCTTCTCCTGGTCGGCCTTGGTCTTGGGCTCGACCGCCTGCGAGATCACCGGCTCGGGGAACACCATGCGCTCGAGCGTGATGATGGCGCTCGGGTCGCACAGGGTCTCGCCCGTGGTGACGTCCTTCAGGCCGACGCAGGCGGCGATGTCGCCGGCGCGGATTTCCTCGATTTCCTGGCGCTCGTTGGCGTGCATCTGCACGATGCGGCCGATGCGCTCCCGCTTGCCCTTGACCGGGTTGTAGACCGTGTCGCCCTTGCTCAGCACGCCGGAATACACGCGCACGAAGGTCAGCTGGCCGACGAAGGGGTCGGTCATCAGCTTGAACGCCAGCGCCGAGAACTTCTCGTTGTCGTCGGCTTCGCGGGTGACCGGCTGCTCGTTGTCGTCGGTGCCGGCCACCGGCGGGATGTCCTTGGGCGAGGGCAGGAAGTCCAGCACCGCGTCCAGCATGCGCTGCACGCCCTTGTTCTTGAACGCCGAGCCGCACAGCATGGGCTGGATCTCGGTCGCGATGGTGCGCTGACGCAGGCCGGCGATGATGTCTTCCTCGCTCAGCTCACCCGACTCGAGGTACTTGTTCATCAGCTCCTCGTTGGACTCGGCGGCGGCCTCGACCATCTTCTCGCGCCACTCGTCGGCGGTCGCCTGCAGTTCGGCCGGGATGTCGGCGTATTCGAACTTCATGCCCTGCGAGGCCTCGTCCCACAGGATGGCCTTCATCTTGATCAGGTCGACCACGCCCTTGAAGCCGTCCTCGGCGCCGATCGGGATCACGATCGGCACCGGGTGAGCCTGCAGGCGCAGCTTCATCTGCTCGACCACCTTGAAGAAGTTGGCGCCGGTGCGGTCCATCTTGTTGACGAAGGCCAGGCGCGGCACCTTGTGCTTGTTGGCCTGGCGCCACACGGTCTCCGACTGCGGCTGCACGCCGCCGACGGCGCAGTACACCATGCAGGCGCCGTCGAGCACGCGCATGGAGCGCTCGACCTCGATGGTGAAGTCGACGTGGCCCGGGGTGTCGATGATGTTGATGCGGTGCTCGGGGCGCGACAGGTCCATGCCCCTCCAGAAGCAGGTCACCGCCGAGGAGGTGATGGTGATGCCGCGCTCCTGCTCCTGCTCCATCCAGTCGGTCGTGGCCGCACCATCGTGCACTTCGCCCAGCTTGTGGGTCACGCCGGTGTAGAACAGGATGCGCTCCGACGTGGTGGTCTTGCCGGCGTCGATGTGCGCCGAGATGCCAATGTTGCGATAGCGCTCGATGGGGGTTTTGCGAGCCATGATGGGTCCTTGTGGGGTTGGGCGTTGAGCGTTGAGCGTTCAGCGAAACGAACCGCGAGCCGCGGGCTCGCGCATCTCGCACGCTCAACGCGACACGCTGAACGCCGAACGGTGCTTAGAAACGGAAGTGGCTGAACGCCTTGTTGGCCTCGGCCATGCGGTGCACCTCGTCACGGCGCTTCATGGCGCCGCCGCGGCCCTCGTTGGCTTCCAGCAGTTCGTTGGCCAGGCGCAGCGACATCGATTTCTCGCCGCGCTTGCGGGCCGCCTCCTTGATCCAGCGCATCGACAGCGCCAGGCGACGCACTGGTCGCACCTCGACCGGCACCTGGTAGTTGGCGCCACCGACGCGGCGGCTCTTGACCTCGACCATCGGCTTGACGTTGTTGATGGCGGTGATGAAGAGCTCCAGCGGATCCTTGCCGCTCTTCTTCTCCATGGTCTCGAACGCACCGTAGATGATGCGCTCGGCGACCGCCTTCTTGCCGCCTTCCATGATCACGTTCATGAACTTGGACAGCTCGACGTTGCCGTATTTGGGATCCGGCAGGATTTCACGCTTGGGGACTTCGCGACGACGTGGCATGTTTCACCTCTTCAATTGCTTCAGTTGGCGGCCGAAAGTCGTCCTGTGCTTTCGCTCGCCCGGCAGACCCATCCGGGGCCTGCACTTACTCGACCTCGACCAGCAAGGCCACTACGCTCGATCCGGGGCCGTCAGCATCCCGATTCAAGCACCAAAAAATGACAGTTGCCCGATCAGGCCTTCTTCGGGCGCTTGGCGCCGTACTTGGAGCGCGACTGCTTGCGGTCCTTCACGCCCTGCAGGTCGAGCGAGCCGCGCACGATGTGGTAGCGCACGCCCGGCAGGTCCTTGACCCGGCCGCCGCGCACCAGCACCACGCTGTGCTCCTGCAGGTTGTGGCCTTCGCCGCCGATGTAGGAGATGACCTCGAAGCCGTTGGTCAGGCGCACCTTGGCGACCTTGCGCAGCGCCGAGTTCGGCTTCTTCGGCGTCGTCGTGTACACGCGGGTACACACGCCGCGACGCTGCGGCGAGTTCTGCATCGCCGGGCTCTTGGACTTCGTCGTCTCGACGGCCCGCCCGTGACGCACCAGTTGACTGATAGTTGGCATTGAAAAACGTCCCTAAACGCTTGAAAACCTGCGCGCTGCAAAAGCCTCGGAAAGCCCGTGCCAAGCCATGGCCGGCACCTCATGCGCGCACGCGACATCTCCCGCCCCAAATGCGGGAAAGCCTTAAAGTATAGCGTGGCGCGGCTTCAGCCGCAATGGTGCGATGCAGGACTCACTTGATCCACAGCCGCATCGCGTCCCAGGCGCGGCCCAGGAAGCCAGCCTGCTCCACCGTCTCCAGCGCCACCAGCGGAAACTCGGCCAGTGGCTGCTCGCCCTGCGTGACCTTCAGCGTCGCCACCACCTGGCCCTGCTGGAACGGCGCCACCAGCGGCTCGGGCCGGGCGATCTCGGTCTTGAGCTGGCCCGCCGTGCCGGCCGGCACCGCCACCACGATCGGCTCGCTGCGGCCCAGCTTGAGCTCGCCGGTCTTGCCCTTCCAGACCTTCGGGCTGGCCACCGCCTGGCCGGCCTCGAACAGCCTGACGCCCTCGTAGGCGGTGTAGCCCCAGTTGAGCAGCTTCTGCGACTCGTTGGCGCGCGCGGCCTCGCTGGTCGCGCCCAGCACCACCGACAGCAGCCGGCGCTGCGGCAGATTCGGGAAATCGCGCTTGGCCGTGGCCACCAGGCAGTAGCCGGCCGCCTTGGTGTGGCCGGTCTTCAGGCCATCGACCGTGGGGTCGCGAAACAGCAGCAGGTTGCGGTTGGTGTCGTTGCTGGCCGGCGTGCCCGGATAGCGGTATTTCTTGATGGTGTAGTAGTGCACGTACTCCGGAAAGTCGTGCAGCAGCCGCGTCGCCAGCGTCGCCAGGTCGCGCGCCGTGGTGCTGTGGCCGGGCTCGGTCAGGCCTTCCGGGTTGCGGTAGGTGGTGCCCTTCAGACCGAGGACCTTGGCCTGGTCGTTCATCAGCTGCACGAAGCGCTCGACCGTGCCGGCCACGCCTTCGGCCAGCGCGACGGTGGCGTCGTTGCCCGACTGCACGATCATGCCCTTGACCAGGTCCTCCACCGGCACCTGCATCTTGGGGTCGATGAACATGCGCGAACCGGGCATCTTCCAGGCCCGCTCGGACACCGGCAGGGTTTGCGTCAGGCTGATCTTCTGCGCCTTGAGCGCATCGAACACCAGGTAGGCGGTCATCAGCTTGGTCAGCGAGGCCGGCTCGACCGGCGCGTCGACCTCCTGGCCGGCGAGCACCTGGCCCGCCGTGACGTCCATCAGCAGATAGGCCTTGGCCGCCACCTCGGGCGGCTGCGGCGCCTGCGCATGGCTGGTCAGCGCGGCGGCGGCGAGAACGAAGGAGGCAAGTGACTTGAGAAAGCGGTTCATGATCGGGATGGGAAAGCAGGGCAATTGTGCAGGCGGCAATACCGACCGCCTCAACCACGCATGTGGCGGGTGATCAGCCACTTGAGCAGCGTCAACTGGCCGTGAAAGAAATGCTCGCCACCGGGCACCACCGTGATCGGCAGCGATTGCGGACGCGCCCAGTCCATGACCGCGGCCAGCGGCACGGTGTCGTCGTGCTCGCCATGCAGCACCAGCGTCTGCTCGTGCAGCTCGGCCGGTACCGGCGGCACCTCGAAACGCGAGGCCGCCGTGCCCACCAGCACCGCCCTGGCGATCGGACGCACGGGATGCAGGTTGGCGATCACCTGGGCGGCGACGAAGGCACCGAAGGAGAAGCCGCCGATCGCCAGCACGGCGTCGGCGGGCGCGGTGTGCGCCACCACCGCCAGCATGTCCTCGGCCTCGCCGCGGCCCTCGTCGTAGGCACCGCCGCTGGCGCCGACGCCGCGGAAGTTGAAGCGCACCGCGCGCCAGCCGCATTGCACGCAGGCGCGTGCCATGGTCTGCACCACCTTGTTGGTCATGGTGCCGCCGAACTGCGGGTGCGGGTGCGCCAGCACCGCCGTGCCGTGCGGCACGCCGAACAGGTCGGGTTCCGGCAGGTCCACCAGCGCTTCGATGCCGCCGGCTGGACCGCGCAGCATCAGGGATCGGGTCTGTACACTCATTCAGCGAGGCGAATCATGCTGGCGGAAAAATGCTTCGCCGACCATTTCGGTACCAGCGCTCGTCAGGCGGCACGGGGCACAGTGACGAAATGATCAACGCCCCAGGTGCGGCGGCGTCAGCAGGCGCTCGACGACGCGCCCGTGCTTGAGGTGCGAATCGACGATCTCGTCGATGTCGCTCTGGTCCACGTAGGTGTACCAGACGGCTTCCGGGTACACCACCGCCACCGGCGCCGCGGCACAGCGGTCCAGGCAGCCCGACTTGTTGACCCGCACCTTGCCCGGCCCCGCCAGGCCCTCGGCCTTCACGCGCGCCTTGCAATGCTCGAACGCGGCCTGCGCGCCGTGATTCGCGCAGCAGTCCTCGCCGTTGTCGCGCTGGTTGAGGCAGAAAAAGATGTGGCGCTGGTAGTAGGAAGATGCAGGCGGAGCACTCATGCGTCGATTCTAGGCGGCGGCGCGGACGCCGGTGGCGGCGCCGGCTCGGAGAGCGGGGCCGCCGAAGGGTCTATCGCTCCGTCGGCTGGCGCCACCGCCGGTGCGGACTGCCACGGCATCGCGGGCCGCGCCGATTCCAGCATCGGCTGCCCGCCATCCGGCCGGCCCAGGCGGCTGGTGAGATAAGCCAGGGTCGCATAAGGCCAGATCCAGCCCACCCATTGGGCCAGCCCGTGGAAATGGATGAAGCGGCCCTGCTCCCAGCTCTGCAGGGTGATGGCGAAATAGGGGCTTTGCGGCGCGGTGTTGAGCAGCAGCAGTTGCGCCACCAGCACCAGCATCAGCGCGATCACCGCCACCCGACCCGGCAGGGGCAGCAGCAGCAGCGCGGCCACGCCGGCCAGCAGCAGGCCCAGCTCGACCGGCTGGTTGATCCAGGACCAGGCGTGGATCGGCCCGTAGCTCAGCCCCGCCGACAGCGCCGAGGCACCGACACCGGCCAGCAGCGCCGACAGCGCAAACAGCACGCGCCGGCCCCGATGGCGCACCACGGTGTAGCCCAGCAGGCAGGGCACCAGCGCGCCCAGCATCACGCACACCAGTTCGGCGCCGGGCAGCAGCGGCTGCAGTTCCAGCTCGCGCACCGGCAGCCATTCGATGAAGGGCGTGCCCGCCAGCAGGCCGGCCAGGCCCTCTTCCAGGCGCTCATAGACCTGTCCCAGGCCGAACGCCACCGGCGCCGGAAACAGCAGGCCCACCGGCCACAGCGCCAGCAGCACCAGCGCCCCACGCGAGTTGCGCACGAACCAGCGCGCGCGAAAGCGCCGCCAGCGATCGATGGCGCCCAGCCGCTCCAGCACGAAGGCGGTCACCGCACCAACCAAGCCACCGGCCGCATTCAGCCCCAGATCCAGGTTGGAGGCCACACGCAGCGGCAGGTAGGACTGCAGGCTCTCCATGGTGAAGGACAGCAGCGCCGCCGCCAGGCTGGCCAGCGTCACCGCCGGCCAGCCGCGGCGCATGCGCATCAGCGCCAGCGCCAGCAGGAAACCCAGCGGCGCGTAACCGAGCAGGTTGGCGACGAGGTCGAAGCGGGTCCAGTACTGCGGCCACGGCGCCTGCAGAAAGGCCCAGGGCGCGAGGCCCTGGTCGCGCCAGCCGGTGAACGGGAACAGGCTGGCGTAGATGACCAGCAGCGCATACAGCAGCCCCAGTGGCAGCGCGGCGGACTTGTAGCGGTTCACCTCGCGGCCGGCGGCTTGGCTCAGAAGGGCTTGAGCACCACCAGGATCACGACCACCAGCAGCATCAGCACCGGCGCCTCGTTGAACCAGCGGAACCAGACGTGGCCACGCAGTTCCTGCCCGCGCTCGAAGCGAGCCAGCAAGCGCCCGCAGAACCCGTGGTAGACGATCAGCAGCACGACGATCAGCAGCTTGACGTGCATCCAGCCGCTGCCCGGCCCCAGCCCGATGCCGTAGCCCAGCCACAGCCACAGCCCGAAGACCAGCGCCGGCACCGCCAGCAGGGTCATGAAACGGTACAGCTTGCACGCCATCAGCAGCAGGCGCGCGCGCTCGGCCACCGACTCGGGCGGCACCATGGCCAGGTTGACGTAGATGCGCGGCAGATAGAACAAGCCAGCAAACCAGCTGGTGATGAACACGATGTGCAGCGCCTTGACCCAGAGCATGCGCTGAGTGTAGCGGTCGGCTCCGCCAGCCGAGGACGGAAAAAAACCCCTGGCCACGTGGCCAGGGGTTGAAAAGCCTGTCTGCTGTCACACGTCGAGGCTCCCGCTCAGGGAGGAAAAGCGGGGGGCGCGTAAGCGCCCGAAAATGACTATAGCAAATGCTTTCATCGCTTGCAAAGCGCGGCGCCGCCAGACATGCAACCGCATCCAGGGATGAGTCACGGCGCGATCGGGCACAATTTTCCCCATGAACATGCCACTTGCCCCTTTCCCCGCCAACCGCCCGCGCCGGCTGCGCCGCGACGACTTCACGCGCCGCCTGGTGCGCGAGCATGCGCTGTCCGTCAACGACCTGATCTACCCCGTGTTCGTGCTCGACGGCAAGGGCAGGCGCGAGGCGGTGGCGTCGATGCCCGGCGTCGAGCGCCTGTCGCTCGATCTGCTGCTGCCGGTGGCCGAGGACTGCGTGACGCTGGGCATTCCGGTGATGGCGCTGTTCCCGGTCATCGACGCCCGGCTGAAGGACGACAAGGGCAGCGAGGCGGCCAACACGCGTGGCCTGATCCCGCGCGTGGTCAAGGAGCTGAAGAAGCGCTTTCCCGAACTGGGCATCATGACCGACGTGGCGCTCGACCCCTACACCAGCCACGGCCAGGACGGCTGGCTCGACCGGGCCGGCTACATCCTGAACGACGAAACCGTCGGCCAGCTGGTCAAGCAGGCGCTGACCCAGGCCGCGGCCGGCGTCGACATCGTGGCGCCAAGCGACATGATGGACGGCCGCATCGGCGCCATCCGCCAGGCGCTGGAAGCCAAGGGCCACATCCACACCCGCATCATGGCCTACAGCGCCAAGTACGCCAGCGCCTTCTACGGCCCGTTCCGCGACGCGGTCGGCTCGGCCGCCAACCTGGGCCAGAGCGACAAGAAGGTCTACCAGATGGACCCGAGCAACTCCGACGAGGCGCTGCGCGAAGTCGCCATCGACATCGCCGAAGGCGCCGACATGGTGATGGTCAAGCCCGGCATGCCCTACCTGGACGTGGTGCGCCGGGTCAAGGACGAGTTCCGCCTGCCGACCTTCGCCTACCAGGTCAGCGGCGAATACGCCATGCTGAAGGCGGCGGCGCAGAACGGCTGGCTCGACCACGACCGGGTGATGATGGAGGCGCTGCTGGGCTTCAAGCGCGCCGGTGCCGATGGCGTGCTGACCTATTTCGCGCGCGACGCGGCGCGGCTGCTGACGGAGTGAGGAATGACTTCGCGCTGGCGCGGCTTCCATGACGACATGACTGGTTTCACTTCATGGCGCGCGGCGCCGTCATCGAAGCGCAGCCATGCCATGGCGGCGCAGCCGCCGTCATTTGTCCTGCGCCATCCACTGTGATGCAGATCATCGAATTCACCGCCGGCAGCCTGCGCTTTGCCGATCAATTGCCGCAGACCGCGCCCGCGGACGGCTTCGTCTGGGTCTATCTCGACCGCGCCGACTTCATCCACCAGCAGGGCCTGCTGCAGAACGCGGCGCAGCGCCTGGGCGGTTCGGCGCTGCTCGACCTGCACCTGCTCGACCTCGCCAACGACACCCACCCCTCGCATTACGACGGCACCTCGGTCTACGACCTGGTGGTGTTCCGCCGCCTGGCGACGCTGGCCGAGGCGCAACGCACCGCCGAGCACGCCGCCGCCGCCGCCAGCGGCCACCGCCACCGCATCGACGCGGGCGCCGACGAGTTCGGTGCGGCGCCGGCGCCGGCGGCGTTCGAGCGCATCGATTCACGCGCGGTCGGCTTCGCGGTGTTCGATCGCTTCCTGATCAGCGTGCATCCGGCCGGCTGCTACACCGCCGTCAACCTGATCCAGCGCCTGGCCGACGACGCCAAGCTCGGCGTCGATGCCGCCAGCGCGCGCCGGCGCGTGCCGCACAGCCCGACCGACCTGGTGCTGCGCATGATCAACACCATGGTCGACAGCTACCTCGAGCTGCGCAAGGACCTGACCACGGCGCTGGAGCAGTCGCAGAACGAACTGCTCAAACCGAACCCCCACCACGCGACCTGGGGCGCCATCATGCACGCGCGGCGCCAGCTGCACGTGCTGCAGGACCTGTGCGAGGAGCAGCACGACGCCATGCAGGAGTGGCTGGACACGCTGCGCGAACTGCCGCTGGCCACCTACCACGACGACCCGGCGCAGGCGCTGGCGCGGCAGGACCAGCTGGCGGCGCGCGCGCGCGACGTCATCGAGCACATCGACCGCGTGCTGCACCACGCGCGCCGGCTCGAGCAGGCGGCCGAGACCGCGGTGCAGATCCACTTCAGTGCCCAGGGCCACCGCACCAACGACATCATGCGCACGCTGACGGCGATCACCGCCATCTTCCTGCCGCTGAACCTGTTCACCGGCTTCTTCGGCATGAACTTCCAGCACCTGCCCCTGATCCACAGCTGGCACGGCATGTGGGGCGCGCTGGCGCTGCTGGCGCTGCTGGCGGCGGGCATCCTGGCGATCTTCTGGCGCCGGCGCTACATCACGCGCTCGCAACGCTGACGACTGCGCGCTGTCGGCGCCGGACTACGCGCGCATGCAGCGCGCGGCGGTTTTGCGCCGAATGCCGAGCCGCTACCATGCTGGGTCGGCAATGGGTGGCGCGCGCACCGGCGCGCCAAGCCGCCGCTTGATTCCCATGCAGGACCCTGCCCCCCGCATCGACACCCAGCCCACCGACCAGGGCACGCGCGCCGTGCCGCGCGGTGAATGGACGGCGGCCAGCCTGACCGCGCGCCGCGCCTGGCGCCGCGTGACGGCAGCACTGGCGGGCACGCGCTCGGCCAGCGCCTGGGATTTGCGCTCGCTCGACGCGCTGGACCACCTGGGCGCGCTGACGCTGTGGAACCACTGGGGCCGCCAGTGGCCGGCGCAGCTCGAGCTGCACGAGGAGCAGCGCGCCCTGCTGGAGCGCATCGCCGCGCACCCGCCAGCGCCGCTGCTGGCGCGCCGCGGCACGCTGGCGCAGCGCGTCGACGCCTTCGGCCTCGGCGTGCTGCAGGGCGTGGGCCAGGTGCGCGACTTCGTCACCTTGATGGGACAGCTGCTGCTGGACTTCCTGCGCCTGCTGCGGGCGCCCGGGTGGGGGCCGTGGCGCGACTTCTCCGGCCACCTGTACCGCATCGGCGCGCAGGCGCTGCCGATCACGGCGCTGGTGGGTTTCCTGATCGGCGTCGTGCTGGCCTACCTGATGAGCCAGGTGCTGCGCCAGTTCGGCGCCGAGACCTTCATCGTCAACATCCTCGGCCTGGCGCTGATCCGCGAGCTGGGTCCGCTGCTGGGCGCGGTGCTGATCGCCGGGCGCTCGGGCTCGGCGATCACGGCGCAGATCGGCGTCATGCGCGTGACCGAGGAGCTCGACGCCATGCGCGTGCTCGGCATCCCGGCCGGCTTCCGGCTGGTGCTGCCACGCGCGCTGGCACTGGCGATCGCGATGCCGCTGATCTCGGTCTGGACCACGCTGGCGGCGCTGATCGGCGGCATGCTGGCGTCCGACATCACGCTCGGCATCACACCCAGCTACTTCCTGGAAATGCTGCCCAAGGTGGTGCCGGTGTCCAACCTGTGGCTGGCCAGCGGCAAGGCGGTGGTGTTCGGGGTTTCGATTGCGCTGATCGGCTGCCACTACGGCCTGCGCGTGAAGCCCAACACCGAGAGCCTGGGCCAGGGCACCACGGCCTCGGTGGTGGCCTCGATCACGGCGGTGATCCTGATCGACGCGCTGTTCGCGGTGCTGTTCAAGAAGGTCGGCATGTGAGCGCCGAGACGGATGTCGAGATGAGCACGCCGGAGCCGATCGATGCGGCGCCGGTCGAGGCGCACGCGGATGCGCCGGCCGCGCTGCCCGAGCCGGGCGAGCCGATGGTCGAGGTGCGTGGCCTGTGGAGCGTGTTTCCGCGCCCCGGCGGCGGCCAGGTGGTGGTGCACAAGGAACTGGACCTGACCGTGTACCGCGGCGAGGTGCTGACCCTGGTCGGCGGCTCGGGCACCGGCAAGACGGTGCTGCTGCGCCAGATGCTGGGCCTGAACCGGCCGCACCGTGGCAGCGTGCGGGTGCTGGGCCAGCCGGTGCGCGAGCTGTCGGGCCTTGGTGCCGCCACGCGCGTCGGCATGCTGTTCCAGCACGGCGCGCTGTTCTCGGCCTTCAGCGTGCTCGACAACATCGCCTTTCCGCTGCGCGAGACGCGCGCGCTGCCGGACGCGCTGGCGCGCGAGGCGGCGCTGCTGAAGCTGCAGATGGTCGGCCTGAGCCCCGAGGACGCGCGCAAGATGCCGTCCGAGCTGTCGGGCGGCATGACCAAGCGCGTGGCGCTGGCGCGCGCGCTGATCATGGATCCGCCGCTCTTGATGCTCGACGAACCGACCGCCGGGCTGGACCCGGACAGCTCGGACGCCTTCGTCACCCTGCTGCGCTCGCTGCACCAGGAGCTGGGCCTGACGGTGGTGATGGTCACGCACGACCTGGATACGCTGTTCGAGCTGTCCACCCGCGTCGCGGTGCTGGCCGACCAGCGCGTGATCGTCGCCGCGCCGGTGCCCGAGGTGCTGGCCTTCGACCATCCCTTCATCCGCCATTTCTTCCTCGGCGAACGCGGCCAGCGCGCCATGGAGCTGCTGCACGCGCGCCGCGCAGACGTGAAAGGACAATAGACCCACGATGGAAAACAAAGCCCACGCCCTGGCGGCCGGCGTCTTCGTGCTGGTGGTCACCGCCCTGCTGATCGGCCTGGCGATGTGGCTGCTGCGCGACGAGGTCAACACCGTCAGCTACGAAATCGTCAGCAGCGAGGCCGTCAGCGGCCTGCAGCCGCAAGCCGCCGTGCGCTACAAGGGGGTGTCGGTCGGCAAGGTGACCGACATCGACTTCGATCCGGCCAACCGCGGCGACGTGCTGGTGCGGCTGGCGGTCTCCACCGACGCCCCGGTCACCCGTTCGACTTTCGCCACCCTGGCGTTCCAGGGTGTCACCGGCCTGTCCTTCGTGCAGCTCGACGACCAGGGTGGCTCGGCCGAGCCGCTGCCGCCCGGTCCCAACGGCCCGCCGCGCATCCCGCTCAAGCCCAGTCCGCTCGGCCAGCTGACCGACCTGGCGGGCGAACTGGCCGAGCGCGTCGGTCAGATCACCGAGCGCGTCAACCAGGTGCTGAGCGACGAGAACCAGGCCGCCTTCAGCGCCGCGCTGAAGGAAGTCGGCGCCGCCGCCAGGAGCACCCAGCAGCTGGCGCAGACCACCGAGCAGACCATCAAGCAGCAGTTCGACCCCGCGCGCACCAGCATCCCGCGCCTGGTCGAGCAGGCCAATGCCGCCATGAAATCCATCGACGGCGCCGCCCAGCAGACGCGCCGGACGGTGGCCAGCTTCGACAGCGTGGCCAGCGACGTCAAGCGCGCCGTCGATCAGGTCACCGGCAAGGGCGGCGTGGTCGAGCAGCTGAGCGAGAGCGCCAACACCGTGACCGCCACCACGCTGCCGCGCATCCAGAACCTGACCGAGGACGCCAGCCGCACCATCCGCCGGCTCGACCGCATCGCCAACTCGCTGAGCGAGAACCCGCAGGCCTTCATCTACGGCAGCGGCACCATCCCGCCCGGCCCGGGCGAGCCCGGCTTTGGCCAGCCGGCGCCGGTCGCCCCCCCACCCCCCGCCCCGGCGGCCGCGACATCCCGTTGAGGTTCGACATGCCATCCATCACCGCCCGCGCCCGCTCCGTCCTCGCGCAAGCCGCCCTGCTTTCATCGCTGCTGTTCGTGGCCGGGTGCGCCGTGCCGCTGCCCGACAAGCCGGTGCGCCCGCAACCCTACGACCTGGGACCGGCGCTGCCGGTGGCCGCCAACGCCGCGCCCAGCGGCCCCGCACTGGCACTGGACCGCGTCGAATCCTCCGCCGCCATCGACGGCACGCACATCGTCTACCGCCTGATCTACAGCGAGGGTGGCCAGCAGCCGCGCCCCTACGCCAGCGCGCGCTGGACCATGTCGCCGCCGCAGTTGTTGACGCAGCGGCTGCGCGAAGCGTTCTCGGCCACGCGCCCGGTGGTCGAAGCCGGCGCCGGCTTGGCGCCACTGGAATTGCGCGCCGAGCTGGACGAGTTCGCGCAGATCTTCAGCGCGCCCGACGCCAGCGAAGGCGTGGTGCGGCTGCGCGTGACCGCCGTCGCACCCGGTGCCAGGGTGCAGCGCCTGGTGGGTCAGCGCACCTTCGAAGTGCGGCGCGCGGCCGCCACGGCTGACGCCGCCGGCGGCGTGGCCGCACTGCGCGCGGCCACCGATGAGGCGGTGCAGCAGGTCGTGGCCTGGGTCAACGCGCTGCCCGCGCCACGATGACGTGAAGCAACCCCCTGAGTCGCTGACGCACCTTCCCCCCTCTTGCTTCGCAAGGTGGGACAACACCAGCGGCCGGCGCAGGTCCGGCCACGGCGTTCGCCGGCCGGGCCTGCTGCGCGGCGACCCGATACCCGGCCTGGACCGCACGGCATGACGAGCACGACCGCACTTGATTTCGACGCCCCGCCGGTGCGCCGGCTGCGCGCCGACCTGGCACTGGCGCTGCGCGCCGCCGCGCGCCATGGCCTGGCCGAGGGCGTGTGCAACCACTTCAGCATCGAGCTGCCGGACGACTCGGAGCGCTTCCTGCTCAACCCGCGCGGCCTGCTGTGGCACGAGATCCAGACCGACGACATCGTGCTGGTCGACTTTCACGGCCGCAGGCTGGCTGGCCGGCACGAGGTCGAACCGACCGCCATGTACATTCACGCCGCCGTGCACCGAATCACCGGCCAGGCCTGCGTGCTGCACACCCACATGCCCTACGCCAGCGCGCTGACGCTGACGCAGGAGCGCGCGCTCGATCCGTGCCTGTCGCAGAACGCGATGCGCTTCCACGGCCGGCTGGCGATCGACGCGCACTACAACGGCCTGGCGCTGGACCACGGCGAGGGCGAGCGCATCGCGCGCGCCATGGGCAGTGCCGAGGTCTGCTTCCTCGGCAACCACGGCGTCATCGTCTGCGGCGCGCGCATCGACCACGCTTACGACGACCTGTACTACCTGGAGCGCGCCTGCATGGCGCAGGTGCTGGCGCAGTCCACCGGCCGGCCGCTGGCGCCAGTGGCCGATGAGGTGGCCGCGCGCGTGGCGGCACAATCGCTGGGCGAACGGCTGCAGTCCGAGCTGTTCTTCGAGGCGCTGCGGCGCACGCTTTGACCACCGTGCTTCAACGGCGACGACGCTCGGGCGGCAGCCACCACCAAACGGCCAGCACCAGCAGTCCGAACCAGGTGTAGGCGGCGGTGAACACCCAGCCCGGCGCGTCCCAGTAGAGCAGCCGGCCCAGCCAGTGGGCGACGAAGCTCTCGCCGTAGCTCGTCTGCCCGGCCTGCCGGCGCAGCGCCATTTCCCAGATCGTCAGCGGGCACAGCCGCCCCAGCCAGGCCTGCGCGGCGACGATGCCGATCGCCAGCAGGTGCGCCAGCCGGAATCCCAGTGAACGCGCACCGGGCCAGCCGCGCCGATGGCCGAGCAGCACGTACAGCAGCCCGCCGACCACGAACAGCACGATGGCGGTGTGCAGCGCCAGCACGGTATCGGCGAGCAGGGCGGCAGTCGATGTCGACATCACTCAGGCAAGATGGTGGCGAGATCCCTCGAAGGAGTGTTCCATGTTCGACCTGAGTGTGCCCTGGTGGGAGTTCGTCGTGCGCGGCGTCATCGTCTTCCTGTTCCTGCTGGTGTTCCTGCGCTTGACCGGACGCCGCCAGATCGGGCAGTACGACCCGTTCGACCTGATCCTGCTCTTGATCCTGTCGAACGCGGTGCAGAACTCGATGAACGCCGGCGACAACTCGCTCGTCGGCGGCCTGATCAGCGCGCTGACGCTGATCGGCTGCCATGTGCTGATGTCGCAGCTGGCCTGGCGCAGCCCACGGCTGGCGGCCTGGATCGACGGCAAGCCCAAGCGCCTGATCGAGGCCGGCCAGGTCGATGCCGGCACCCTGCGCAGCGAGCGCTTGACCGAGGACGACGTTCAGGCCGCCCTGCGCGCCGCCGGCTGCCTGCACACGCACGAGGTCGAGCGCGCCACCATCGAGACCAACGGCCAGATCACCGTGGTGCTGCGCAACCGTGATTCGGCGCGCGGCGTCACGCTGGATGGTTGAACCCGGCCAGGGGCTTGATGAGAACCAGCGTGCCGGCGCGACTCAGGCCGCGGCCACGGGACGGCGCCGAAACATGCCGTAGCCGTCCATCATCAGCACCTGCTCGCCGTGCTGGTTGAACATTTCCCAGATGGTGCGCGTCAGGCCGACGTCGGGGCGCGAGTTCATCGGCCGCGACTCGACGATGCGCTGGCGCAGCGTCAGCGTGTCGCCGGGGTAGACGGGCTTGAGCCACTTGAGTTGCTCCAGCCCCGGCGATCCCAGGCTGGACGACTCGTGCAGGAAGTTGCGCGCCATCAGGCCCATGGCCATGGCGCAGGTGTGCCAGCCGCTGGCCGACAGGCGGCCGAACATCGACCTGGCCGCCGCCTCGTCGTCCAGGTGGAAGGGCTGCGGGTCGTACCTGCTGGCGAACTCGATCACCTCGTCGCGCTCGACGGTGATGCTGCCCATCTCCAGCGTGGTGCCGATGGGCAGGTCCTCCCACCAGTACTTGATGGTCTTCTGCGGATGCTCGGGCGAGGCGGCGTCGGTCAAGATGATTCCTTTGAGGCCATGGGTTGGAATGGGAGCGGCGGGGGCGCTCAGCGCGCGCCCGACACGTCGATCAGGCTCATGCTGGTGTAGCTTGCCGCATCGGACAGCAGCCAGACAATCAATTGTGCGACTTCATCCGCGGTGCCGCCGCGCTGCATCGGCACGCCACCCTTGAGTTGCGCCACGCGGTCGGGCCGGCCGCCGCTGGCGTGGATCTCGGTGTCGATCAGGCCGGGACGCACGGCGTTGACGCGGATGCCCTCGGCGCCGACCTCCTTGGCCAGGCCGATGGTGAAGGCATCGATGGCTGCCTTGGTCGCCGCGTAGTCGACGTACTCGCCCGGTGAACCCAGCCGCGCCGCCGCGCTCGACAGGTTGACGATGCTGCCGCCGGCGCCGTCGCGGCGCGTGCTCATGCGGCGCACCGCCTCGCGCGCGCAGATGAGCGAGCCGATCACGTTGATGTCGAACAGGCGGCGCCAGCGCGCCACGCTGTGCTCGGCCACCGGCGCGGCCGCATCGACCACGCCGGCGTTGTTGACCAGGCCGCTGAGGCGACCCAGTTCGGCGTCGATGCGCTCGAACATGCGCAGCACCTGGGCCTCGTCGGCGACGTCGGCCTGGACGGCGATCGCGGTGCCGCCACCGGCGCGGATGGCGCGCACCACCTCGTCGGCGGCGAGCGAATTGGTGGCGTAGTTCACCGCCACCGACCAGCCCGCGCGCGCCGCCAGTCGCGCCGTCGCCGCGCCGATGCCCCGGCTGCCGCCGGTGACGAGCAAGACCTTGTCCGCTGCCACGCCCCATCTCCTGTAAGAATCGTGCCGGCTGCGATTATTCAGGAGACACGCATGAGCCGTACCGTGCTGTACTACTTCACCCCGCAAAGCCCGTGGACCTACCTCGGCCACGCACGCTTCGCCGACCTGCTGCGCGCCAGCCGGCGCGAGGTGGCGGTGCTGCCGGTGGACTACGGGCGCATCTTCCCGCTCTCGGGCGGCCTGCCACTGCCGAAGCGCGCGCCGCAGCGCCAGGCCTACCGGTTGACCGAACTGAAGCGCTTCGCCGAGCACCTCGGCCTGCCTCTCACGCTGCAGCCGAAGTTCTTCCCGGTCGACGGCAATCCCTCGGCGCGCCTGATCACCGCCGTGGCGCAGCACGACGGCATGGCCGCCGCCATGCAGCTGGCCGCCGCCGTGCTCGCCGCCTGCTGGCGCGAGGAGCGCGACATCGCCAGCGAGGGCACGCTGGCCGAGCTGCTGGCCGAATGCGACCTGCCGGCCGAGCGCCTGCTGGACGCGCGCAGCGCCGACACCCAGGCGCGCTACGATGCCCACACCCAGGCCGCCATCGACGCCGGCATATTCGGCGCACCCAGCTGGGTGATCGACGGCGAGCTGTTCTGGGGCCAGGACCGGCTCGACTTCGTCGCCCGCAAACTGGGCCTGGCCTGATCGGCAGCCGTCCGCGGCCGCCGCAAGCACCATCAAGACAGGAGCCATCCGCATGGGACAGTTCATCGACCTCACCGCCGCCGACGGCCAGAAAATTCCCGCCTACCTGGCCGAACCGGCCGGCCGACCCAGGGGCGCCGTGGTCGTGCTGCAGGAGATCTTCGGCGTCAACCCGCACATCCGCGCCGTGGCCGACGGCTACGCTGCGGACGGCTACCTGGCGCTGGCGCCCAGCACCTTCCAGCGCGTCAAGCCGGGGGTCGAGCTGGGCTACGACGAGCACGACATGCGCGCCGGCATGGCCCACAAGGCCGCCGTCGAGGCCTTACCGGCACCCGGCGTGCTGCAGGACATCCAGGCCGCCATCGACCACGCCGCCCGGGCCAGCGGCGGCAAGGTCGGCATCGTCGGCTACTGCTGGGGCGGGCTGCTCGCCTGGCGCGCCGCCTGCATGCTGGACGGCCTGTCGGCGGCCGTGCCCTATTACGGCGGCGGCATGACCGCGCCGGCGGAAGTCGCTCGCACGCCGAAGGTACCGGTGATGGCGCAGCTGTCCGACCGCGACCAGTGGGTGCCGATGGCTGGCGTCGAAGCCTTCCGGCAGGCGCATCCCGAGGTCGAGGTGCACCTGTACCCGGCGCAGCACGGCTTCAACTGCGACCAGCGCGGCTCCTGGGACGAGGCGGCAGCGACGCTGGCACGGCAGCGCACGCTGGCGTTCTTCGAGCAGCACGTGGCGAGTTGATCAACGAGGGAAGCGGCCGCGCGGCAAGGGCTTCGCAAGCTCCCGCCCGCATCGGATCACCAGCGCCGGGTTCCATATCACCGCGGCGGCGTCACGGAATCGCGCGAAAGCGGTGAAGCCGCATAAGGCGCCAACGCTATGGCCCCAACGCCTGCTTGATCAGGGCGGCTATTTTTTTCCTCACCTCGGGGTGGATTGCGACGACGGCGAAAGCTGTCGGCCACATCTGACCTGAATCGAGCTTCGCCTTGTCGCTCAGGCCAAAGGATGAGTATCGGGTTCCGAATTTGCTTGCCGCCTGAAAGAAGCAAATGACCTCACCGTCCTTGGCATAAGCCGGCATTCCATACCAGGTCTTGGGCCAGAGTGCCGGTGCGGTCTGGCTGACGATCTCGTGGATCGCTCGGGCGATGTCTGCGTCAGCCTGCGGCATCTTCTTTATGGCCGCCATGACCTGCGCTTCGCCATCGGAGCGCTTCTTGCTGGCTTTGGCCTCCGCCTTGAGTTCTGCGGCGCGCGCCTTCATTGCCGATTGTTCCGCCTTGCTGAACTGGGCTTGATCCTTCATGGCCACCTCACCTGCTTGGTCCCGGGATATCCGCGTCGCAGCGGTTGGGCGAGATCGGTCGGCCCCAGCTCATGTCGCGACGTCATCCACGAACACCGTCAACACCCCCGTGTACCCATACAGGTGATGTCGCGCGATCTCGCCGCCGGCGAAGAAGCCGGTCAGCGGCACGTCGCCGAGCGAGTGGCTGACGATCTGCAACTCGGCATTGGGGCCGCCGAAGTGCGGGCCGCCGCGGCCGGCGCAGCTGATGTAGACGGCGCCGCGGATGCGCCGCGCCGCCAGCTCCGACGCGTCCGGATCGGGCGCGTCCAGGGCATGGGCGCTGACCTGTTCCGATTCCAGCTCGTCACGGATCTCGGCGCAGACGCGCATCAGGTCGGCGCGCGCGGCCTGCGGGTGGCGCTGGCAGAAGGCGATGCGCTGGCCCACCCTGGGCTGGTCGGCGATCGCCACGCCGCAGCGGTCCGGGTCGACGCCGATGATGTGGCGCACGATGACGTCGGCGCCGAAGTCGCCGGTGCGGCGCACGCCGTCCTCGCCCGGGCTCGACAGGCCGACCAGGGTGCGGCGCACCACCTGCAGCGCGGCGCGCGAGGCACCGGGCGCCAGATCCAGGTCACGCAGCATGACATCCAGCGCCGGCTCGCCGCCCAGCGCCAGCAGCACGTTGCCGTCGACGGCGCTGACCGCGCGCTCGGGCGCCACCGGCTGGCAGCCCTGGGTGACGCGCGAGATCAGCGTCACGCCGTCACCGAAGGCAACGCCCGACAGGCCACCGCTGAACACGCCGTCGGCCCTGCCCTGGCCGGGCGCGTTGCCGTCGCCGGAGACCGCGAACTGCAGCACCTCGGCCCGGCTCGATGCCAGGCCACCGAACAGGTAGCCGGTGGTGGTGCGCCCGGCCATCTCGGCCACCAACTCGGCCACGTCGGGCGTGTTCGCGTCGGCGTGGATCAGCGCGGTGTGCGGCGTCCAGCCGCGCGCGCCGGCCAGCGGCGCCACGCCGGAAAAGACGCGGTACTGGTCGCTTGGCAGCTCGCACAGCATCAGGCTGAGTGCCGGCTCGTCGATGTACTCGGCGCCTGGCGCACAGACGCCGACGCCGACCGCGCCGGCCCAGTCGGTCACCTCGGGCAGCGCCGCCTGCAGGTGATCGAGAATCGACCGCGCCTCGCCCGCGTAGTGGTCGGTGATGTAGAGCAGGCCCAGCGTGGGCGCGCTGGCGTAGTCCGGCAGCGCCATCTGCGCGCGCAGCTGCGCCAGCACCAGGCCGCAGGCCATGCGCCATTGCGGGTGGGTGGCGTGACCGCAGGGGAACCAGCTCACGGCGCGCTCATCCAGCCGGCGATTGGCGGGTGCTCAGCGCCCGAGCTTGAATGGCGGCGGCAGCGGCCAGCCCGTCACCGACTTGGCGGCAGGCGCCGGCTTGGCTGGCGCGGCCTTCCTGGCCCGCTTGGCGGGTGCCTTCTTCGCCGCCTTGGCGGGCGTCTTCTTGGCAGCGCGTTTTTTCGCCGCCGGTTTGCGCGCCGGCGCGGCGGGCGGGCCGGCGTCCTGCACCTCGGCGTCCGGCGCGCCCGACTGGATGCCGACCATGGGCGCCACACGCGCGGCTTCGTGCAATGCCTTGGTGGCGATCTGCTGGAACTGCTGCGTCAGCGCACCCCACCATTGCATCGGATCGGCCAGGCCGCCGGCGGGCGTCGCCGCCGGCGCGGTGGCCGCCGGCTTGGCCGCCGCGCGCTTGCCGGCCGCTCGTTTGGCCGGTTCCGGCTCGGGTTGCGCCTCGGATTCGGCCACCATCTCCTCCGCCGCGGCCGGCGACGCCGCCTGCACGGCCTCACTGGCCGACACGGCGGCCGCCGTCGTCGTGGGACCGAACGGCCAACCCAGCGCCGGGGTCGGCATGGGCGCGTTGACGGCCGGCGGCTGCGCCTGCGTCTGAGCGGTCGGCAGCGTGAACGCCTTGGCCACCTCGGACACGCTCAGGTTCATGCTGGCCAGCGCCGACAGCGTCATCTTCTGCACTTCCAGCGCCTGGATCGTGGCCTTGAGCGCGGTGGCGTTCTGCTCCAGCCAGAACAGCACCGCCTTCAGTTCGGCCACGCGCTTGTCGAGCTCCTCGACGCTCACGGTGGGCGCCACCCAGCTTCCCAGGCCCGGCACCGGACCGGAGGCGCCGGAGCCGGTGCTGGCCAGCTGCTGCAGGAAGTCGAATCCCGGGATGAACTTGCCGAAGTCGAACGTGCTGGCATCACTCATGGCTGGCCTCCGCGATGGCTGATCGAATCTGGATGATCGTGCCCGCGGGCCCCGGCCGAGCCCGACGGTACCAGTGCAGCTTACCCGAAGTGCGGCCGATGGGCGATGGGCAATCAGTGCTGCGGCTCGGTGACGAAGCCGATCTTCGACAGCCCCGCCTGCTGCGCCGCCGCCATGGCCTGCGCCACGCGCTCGTAGCGCACGTCGCGGTCGCCACGGATGTGCAGGTCGGGCTGCGGCTGCTTGCCGGCCGCGGCCTGCAGGCGGAGAGCCAGCTGATCGTCGGCGATCCTTTCCTCATCCAGCCAGTAGCTGCCATCGGCCTGCACCGTCAGCCGCAGGGTCTGCGGCTGCAGCTGCTCCTTCTCGTTGACCGCGCGCGGCAGCTGCACGTTCACCGCGTGCTTCATCACCGGCACGGTGATGATGAAGATGATCAGCAGCACCAGCATCACGTCGATGAATGGGATCATGTTGATCTCGCTCATCACCTCGTCGCTGTCGTCGGTCATGAATCCGGCCATAGCGTTCAGGCCTTCTTCATCGGCACGACGTTCGCCGCGCTGGCGGCGATGTTGACCCGGGCGCCGGTGACGTAGAGCGCGTGCAGGTCATGGGCGAAGCGCCCCAGACTGGCCAGGATATGCCGGTTGCCGCGCACCAGCGCGTTGTAGCCCAGCACGGCGGGGATGGCGACCGCCAGGCCGAGCGCGGTCATGATCAGCGCCTCGCCGATCGGTCCGGCCACCTGGTCGATGCTGGCCTGGCCGGCGGCGCCGATCCTCATCAGCGCGTGGTAGATGCCCCAGACGGTGCCGAACAGGCCGACGAAGGGCGCGGTGGAGCCGACCGAGGCCAGGATCGCCAGGCCCGATTGCAGCCGGGCGCTGGTGCTGTCGATGCTGCCTTGCAGTGCGCGCGAGATCCAGTCGCTCACGTCCAGGCTGTGGTGCAGCCGTCCCTGGGTGGCACGGTGGTGGGCAGCGGCTTCGCGCCCTTCGATGGCCAGCTGGCGAAACGGGTTGGCGGCGCCGTTGCCCAGCCGGGTCAGGCCATCGGCCATGTCGGCCGCGTGCCAGAAGCCTTCCACCCGCGCGGCTTGGCGCTTGGCGCCCACCACGCCCAGGGCCTTGACCAGCATGACCATCCATGAGGCCAGGGACATCAGCAGCAAGGCTGCGAACACGCTGCGGGTGACCCAGTCCCCTTGACTCCACACATGCAATAGGCCGAATTCACTGTTCATATCGATCACTCCAGAACGAAATTGATGGGGACGTTGAACCACATGGGCGCGGGCACGCCGCCGCGGGTGCCGGGCACGTAGCGCCAGCGCTCGCGCGCGGTCTGCAGCGCCACCTGGTCGAGCCGCTCGAAGCCGCTGGAGCGCTGGATGCGTGCGTCCTGCGCGCGGCCGTCGACGCCGATGAGCACACGCACGACAACGCGGCCGCTCTCGCCCAGGCGCCGGCTCATGGGCGGATACGGCGGCGGCGGGTTGTTCAGGTAGGCGGCGCTCGACGATGGTTGCACCAGCACCGCCGGCGGTGGCGCGGGTGGTGCCGCGATCACCGGGGCCGGCCCGGGCGAGGGCGTGGCTGCGGGCTCCGCAGCCAGCGCTGGCGTTGACGGCGCCGACGGCGGCGCGGACATCACGGGTGCCGCCTGCTGCACCGCCAGCGGCTGCGGAACCGGCCTGGGTGCGGGGCGCGGGCGCGGCGCCGGTTTGGGCGCGGCGCGCGGCTTCACGGCAGGCTTGGCCGGCTGCGGCGCGGGCGCGGGTGTCGGAGGCGCAGCCGGCGGCACGGGCACGGGCACAGCAACCGGGCGTGGCAATGGGGGTGGCAATGGGAGTGGGGGTGGCGGTGGCGGTGGCGGGATGATGAGTTCGGCCAGGACGCGCACCGGCACGATCCGCTCCAGGGACGGACGCATCAGGCCGCTCTGAAGCGCCCACAGGCCCGCCGCGTGCAGCAGCAGCACGCCGCCGATGATCAAGGCATTGGCGCCGCCGGCGCGCATCTCAGGACACCCCCCGCAACGGCCGCTGCGGCGCGGGCACAAGGCGGTGTCGGCCAGGCGTCGCAGCGCCTGCCTGGCTATCAAGCTCGAACCGCACCGCGGCCAGATCGCCGCCGGCGTGCGCCAGGCGCTGCTCCAGGCGCGGCGCGCCGAAGTCCATCAGCCGGAACGGGTTCATCGACATCAGCCCGCTGAAGATGAAGGCGGCCGTGGTGAGCCCGAACACCATGCCGCCGACGTGGTGCCAGAGCATTCAGCCCTCGCGGTACGGCGTTTTGGCACCGCTGCGGTAGCTGCCGCGAAAGCGCCAGCGCAGATGCCGGGCAGCGTCAGCAACGTGGCGGCGATCGAGCAGGAGACCACGATGTCGTGCCAGTGCGCGTCCAGCGCGCCGCCGCGAAACGGGTACAGCCAGTGGACCCAGGTGCCGATGCATGCGCTGGCGGCAATCGCCAGCAAGGAAAAGGCAGGAGCTTTCATCATCTGTTCTTGTGGAACGGGGAAGGCAGGCGCCGCCCGCAGGCAGGCATGCCATGAGCACCGCCGCCCAACCAAGCGGCCGATCGGCAGCGCCCTCGCCGCGGCTGTCGCCTGGTGGCGCTGGCGGCAATCGAACGCTGCGCGACGCGCGTCTAGACGGTGCGCAGGAAGATGACGAAGGGTTCGGGCGGCCCGCGCGCCAGGGCCGTCCCGTAAGCGGCCCGGCGCGCGCGTGGCGGCACGGAACGATCCCGCGAAAGGGCCTTGCGTGGCACAACGAGCGGGCAAGCTCTGGCCCGCGACGTCGGATGCAAGGCCCGCACCCGTCTCATCCAGGGCGAGGGGGCGCACGCCCTCGCTGCCGCAGACCTCGACCCAGGGCGCGCTGCCAGGGCCAAGGCTGCTGGCCGGGGCCAGCGCGCGCGACACGCTGGGCGCCAGCGCCGCCAGGGTGAACACCAGCAGCGTGATCCACCCCGTGAGCGAGCGTGCGCGCCAGCTGGTCATGGCTCAGGTCGGCAGCGGGTCGGCGCTTCAGTGCTTCATGCCGCCGTGCGCCGGCGCTGGCGCGGCATGATCGGCCTGGTCGTCGCTGGCCTTGGCTGCGGTGTTGATGGGAACCACCGGCGCCTGCACCTCGACGTTCTGGCGCGTGCCGTCCTTGGCTTCGACCACCAGCGTGAGCGGCACCGTTTCGCCGATCTTCACCTGGCGCTTCAGATCCATCAGCATGATGTGATAGCCACCCGGGGTGAGCTCGACCGCCTGGCCGGCCGGCAGCGCCAATCCGCCCTTGAGTTCGCGCATCTTCATCATGTTGTTCTCGTGCGCCATCTCGTGGATCTCGACCACGCCGGCCACCGGCGATTGACCGCTGACCAGCTTGACGTCCTGCGCCGACGTCAGGCGCATGAAGGCACCGGTGGCGCTCTGCTTCGGTACGGTGGCGCGCACCCACGGTTCGGTGACGCTGACCTGCGCGTGCGCGGCGACAGTCAGTACCAGGGTGGCGGCGGCAAGAGCGATGCGTTTCATAGATGAACTCCTTCAATGACGAAAACGCGGTTGAGAAACAGGTATCGGCAGATCATGGTGCAGCGGTCGGGCGTGCCCAGCGCAACATCGCCTGCGCATCAATGCTGCGGCATCAGCAGCGCGATGTCGTGCGCGTAGTCCGCGGCGGTCTGCTCATGGCGCAAGGCCAGCCGCAGCTGCCCCAGATGGTCGAACACGTAGGACTGCGTGGAATGGTCCATGGTGTAGCTGCTGCCGGTCGCCACCCGCTGGTAGAACACCTTGAACTCCATAGCGGTGGCCTGCAGCGCCTCGGCGTCGCCACGCAGGGCGATGAAGCTGGGGTCGAACGCGGCAACGTACTCACGCAGGATCTCGGGCGTATCGCGCTCGGGGTCGACGGTGACGAAGATCACCTGGAGCCGATCGCCGTCGGCGCCCAGCAGGCGCTTGACCTCAGCCGCCCGCGTCAGGGCGGTGGGGCAGATGTCCGGACACTGCACGAAGCCGAAATACAGCAGCACCAGCTTGCCGCGGAAATCCGCCAGCGTGCGCAGCGTCCCGTGCGCATCCGGCAGGCTGAAGTCACGCCCGTAGTCGATGCCGGTGAGGTCGAAGCCGCGAAAGCCGCTGGACGGGGCCGTGGCGTCTGCGGACTTGCTGCAAGCCGTGAAGGCCGCGCCACCGGACACCGCCAGCGCGATGCTGGCCAGTCGCGCCAGCGCGCCGCGACGCCCGCGGCGGCCCATGGTCTGTTCCATGGTGATCTCCTGAATGCTGAAAGCCGATTGCCGATCCATGCGCGGCGCGCACGACCAGCTACGAAATCAATAGCTATCAGGAAAACGGCGGCGGCGCCCGCGCCTGCCATGGCAGCGCCGCCGTGAGCGGCAGCGGTGCCGCTGCCACCGGCGTCCAGGCGCGCGCCGGCAAGCGAAACGGATGAAGCGCGACGAAAGGCAGCGGAGGCGGCGCCGAAGCCGACAGGCACAAGGGGCAATCCAGATGGCTCACGCCCAACTCGACGGCACCCTCGTCGGTCAGCACCATGGCCTTGATCTGGCCACCGCTGGAACACACCAGTTCGATCGCCTGCGGATGAACCAGCGGCGAGGCGGCGGCCGCGCCAAGCGCGAACACGAACCACGCCAGCACCAGGCGGGCGAGGTGGCGAGCACGACGCAGAGACTCCATCTCGGGCGATTATGGACGAGCGATGCGTCAGGAAATTGTCCGAGGTCAATCTTGCGCCCGAGTCACGGGCCGCCGACTCGCAGCCTGGCACACCCAGGCCGGCTCGCAGCACGGCAGCGCGACCCGTCAACCGGTTGAAGCCGGCCACGGAGCCCAGCGTTCAGTACTTGGGCGTCCGCCGTTCGCGCAGCGAGGCCACGCCTTCCTGCACGTCCGGGCCGGCAAAACCCATGAATTCCAGCGCCAGCGAGGTGTCGAAGCTCGGCCCGGCCTGGCGATACCAGTTGTTGAGCGAGTACTTGGTCCAACGGATCGCGGTCTGGCTGCCGGCGGCCAGCTTGTTGGCCACCTCGTAGGCCTTGTCCAGCAGCTGCTCATCGTCGACCGCCAGCGAGACCAGGCCGATGCGCTCGGCCTCCTCGCCGGTCACCGCCTCGCACAGCATCAGGTAGTACTTGGCCTTGGCCATGCCGCACAGCAGCGGCCAGCAGATCGCCGCGTGGTCGCCCGCGGCCACGCCCAGGCGCGTGTGACCGTCGACGATCTTCGCGCTCCTGGCGGCGATCGAAATGTCGGCCAGCAGGCCCGCCACCAGCCCGGCGCCCACCGCCGGGCCATGCATGGCACTGACGATCGGCTTGTCGCAGTTGATGACGTTGTAGACCAGGTCGCGCGCCTCCTTCCACACCCGCGTGCGCACGGCGAAATCGGCCGCCATGTCCTGCACCAGCGCCAGGTCGCCACCGCCGGAAAAACCCATGCCCTCGCCACGCAGCACCACCGCGCGCACGCTGTCGTCCTGGTCGACGTCGCGCCAGATCTCGGACAGCTCCCAATGGCCGTCGTGACCGGCGGTGGGCAGCTTGCCGTTCCTGGCCTTCATCTGCAGGTCGAGCACGCAGCCGTCCTGGCCGCGGCGGCTGATGTGGAAGGTGGTGTAGCGGCTGTAGTCGATGGCAGCGCTCATGGGGCGAGTCTCCGGCTGTGTCAAGATGCTTGCATCGTAGCCGCCCCGCGTGGGGACACCCGCCGATGAGCCTGGTCAGCCTGCAACGCGACGGCGTCGTCAGCGTCGTCACCCTGAATCGCCCCGAGCGCCTGAACGCCATCGGCCTGGACTTGCTGCACGCGCTGCACACGGCGCTGGAAACGGCGCAGGCCGACACCGACAGCCGCGTCATCGTGCTCACCGGCGCCGGCCGCGCCTTCTGCGCCGGTGCCGACCTGAAGGACGCCGCCCCGACCGGCGACGCCACCGAACTGGCGCGGCAAATGGGCGCGGCCATGCAGCGCATCACGCCGGCCATCATGGGCGGCCCGAAGCTGGTGGTGGGCGCGGCGCACGGCTATGCGGTGGGCGGCGGCCTGGAATGGCTGCTCAACTGCGACCTGGTGGTGGCAAGCAGCGAGCTGATCGCCTTCTTCCCCGAGATGCAGCTTGGCCACTTCGTCACCAGCGGCGTCACGCACCTGCTGCCGCTGGCGCTGGGCCACCAGCGCGCAATGGAGCTGCTGGTGCTGGGCGAGCGCCTGTCGGCCGAGCGGCTGTTGACGCTGGGTCTGGTCAATCGCGTGGTGCCGCGCGCGCAGATGCTGGACACCGCGCTGGCCATGGCGCGCACCGTGGCCGAGCGCTCCCCGCTGGCCACACGCCTGCTGAAGAAGGCGCTGGTCGGCGCTTCGCCCGCGCTGGCGGCGGCGCTGCGGGCCGAGCAGGCAGCGGCCGCGCGCTGCTTCGACGACCCCGACACGGTCCGGCGCGTCGCGGCCTTTTCCAAGCCTGGCCGGGCATGAGCTACACGCTCCACCACTGCATCGATGCACGCTCCTTCCGCACGCTCTGGATGCTGGAAGAGCTGGACCTGCCTTACCAGCTGCGCGTGCTGCCGTTCCCGCCGCGCGCGCTGGCCAAGGACTATCTGGCGCTCAACCCGCTGGGCACCGTGCCGCTGCTGACCACCGAGGCTGGCTTGCGGCTGACCGAATCGGTCGCCAGCTGTCAATACCTCGCCGCGCGCCAAAGCCCCGGCGCGCTGGACGTGGGCTTGCACGAGCCCGATCACGCCGCCTACCTGAACTGGCTGCACATGAGCGACGCCACGCTGACCTTTCCGCAGACGCTGGTGCTGCGCTACGCGCGTTTCGAGCCACCCGAGCGCCGGCAGCCGCAGGTGGCGCACGACTACGGGCGCTGGTTTCTCGGCCGCCTGCGCACGCTGGAGGCCACGCTGGCGGACGGTCGCGCCCACCTGTGTGCCGGCCGATTCACCGCCGCCGATGTCGCCGTCGGCTATGCGCTGATGCTGGCACGCTTTCTCGATCTGCCGCAGCCGCTGCCGGGCGGCGTGCTCGCGTACCTGGAGCATCTGGCGCAGCGTCCCGCGTTCGCCCGCGCGCAGGCAGCTCAGCGCGCGGCGGCCCGGGCGCAAGGCGTGTCGCCCACGCCATCGCCACTCGGCCAGGGCCGCGCTATCCTGCCGTCATGAAAGCCCTGTTCCATCTCGCCTACCACGTCACCGACCTGGATGCCGCGCAGCGCTTCTACGGTGGCGTGCTGGGCTGTCGCGAAGGTCGCAGCACCGCCACCTGGGTCGACTTCGACTTCTTCGGTCACCAGCTATCGCTGCACCTGGGCGAGCCATTCAGGACCACGCCGACCGGGCACGTGGGCGAGCACCGGGTACCGATGCCGCACCTCGGCCTGATCCTGCAACGGGCCGACTGGCAGGCCATGGCCGAGCGCCTGCGCGGCGCCGGCACCGAGTTCATGATCGAGCCGCAACTGCGCTTCGCCGGCCAGCCGGGCGAACAATAGACCATGTTCTTCCTCGATCCGTTCGGCAACCCGATCGAGATCAAGGGCTTCGAGGACCTCGAGGCCGTCTATCAATCCTGAGCCATCCCAAGCCACCCAAGGAGCCACATCATGAACGACCACGTCTACAAGCACCTGCAGCTCACCGGATCATCGTCGCAGGGCATCGAGCAGGCTGTCAACGCAGCGCTCGCCAAGGCGCATCAGACCGTGCGCCACATCAACTGGTTCAAGGTAACCGAAACCCGTGGCCACGTGGTCGACGGCCAGGTCGCGCACTGGCAGGTGACGATCGACGTCGGCTTCCGCCTCGATTGAACGCTGGCGGCGCCCGCGCCATCAGCGGCGCTCAGGGCACGAACTGCATCAGCTTCTGCTCGATGGCGCCGAACACCGATTGGCCGCCCTGGCCCTTCATCTCGATGCGCACGGTGTCGCGAAAGCGCAGGTAGTCGCTTGCCGCCGCACCGTCCTGCAGCATCTCGACGGCGCGTTTGTCGGCGATGCAGCCATAGCCCTGCGGCGATTGGCGGCGGTCGTCGACGTCAGCGTGGTGGCTGACCACCCCGCTGCCGACCAGGGTGCCGGCGCGCAGTCGGCGTGTGCGCGCAGCCTGCGCGATCAGCTCGCCAAAGCCAAGACGCATCGCCGAACCGGCCTCGCAGCGGCCGAACTTGCGGCCGTTCCAGCTGGTTTGTAGCGCCAGGTGCACGCGGCCGTCGCGCCAGGCGTCGCCAAGTTCATCCGGCGTGACGGCCACCGGGCCGAAGGCCGCGGACGGCTTGGCCTGCAGCGCGGCGCAGCCCGCGGGTGTCTCCTGCGCGTCCAGCTGGCGCAGGCTGATGTCGTTGACCAGCAGCAGCAGCCGGACCGCATCCAGGCCGCGCTCGGGCGTGGCCGCCATCGGCACCTCGCCGGTGATCACCGCCAGCGCGGCACCGAAATCGGCGCCACTGGCCTCGTCCTGCACCAGCATGTCGTCGCAAGGACCGAGGAAGTCATCGCCGACGCCCTGGCACAGCAGCGGCAGGGCGCCGTCCTGATCACCAGCATCCGCCGGCGACAAGTGGCGTGAATAGGCGTCGCCGACGATCCACTGGTAGGCGCGCGGCAGCGGCGCCATGCATTGCGCCGGATCGAACGGAAACGCGTGGCGCGCCCGGCCGGCATTCAGCGCATCGGACAGGTCCTGCAGTTGCGGGGCGAAGAAGTTCCAGTCGTCCAGCGCCTGCTGCAGCCGGCTGGCCACGCCGGTGGCGTAATGCGCCGTCGCCAGGTCGCGCGCGACCACCACCAGTTGCCCGTCGCGCGAGCCGTCCTTGTAAGTTGCCAGTTTCATGGGTGCAGTGGCCGAAGATCCCGCCCACCGCGCCAGCAGCAGCGCCAGGCGGCCGGGCGCCGATAGCGGGCGCGGGCCATTCTAGAGCCTGCCCGGCGCACCAGGCGGTTGTCCGCATCGGCTGACAGACACTCGGGCACTGCGTGTACACCTTGAATCGGGCTGGTGCGTTCCCATCTGTAGGTAGCAGGTGATGTTTGCCTGCCACCCAACCTGAAGGGGGCCAACGCATTGATGAACACGCTCTACGATTCCGACAGCTTTGTGGTCGTCCACTTGCGGCCCGATGTGCCGCACGCCACCGAGATGCCGGCGGGCACGCCCGCGCTGGCGCGCCACGGTTTTGAGATCGTGGACAAGCGCTCCGGCAAGGAGGTTTATCTCGATGGTCTGTGGGCCGAGTTGTTCCAGCAGCGCATCGCCGCTTGGCAGGAGAACACGCCGACGCAGGAAGAGGTCGAGGACACGCTGGAAGGCTACGCCGAACTGGCACAGAACCCGGTGGTGGTGCACTGACGCCACCCGCACCCCGCGAACAGGCCCGCGCTGCATGCCGGGCCTTTTTTTTGGCACGGGCTCGTGGCCGCACGCGGACCGTGCGGCAGTCCACGCGCGATCCATCGGCTCCGCCCGCCTTCGAAATACCGGCTCAGCCACCACAGCGTCCACGCCGCAGCGGGCAGGCACGAAGCAACGGGCAGCGGCACCATGCTCATGACGCAAGCGCGTGGCTGCGCTTAGTATCGCGCCATGCGTCACCGCGCCCGCCCCGCCATCGCCGCCCTGATCGTGGCCGGCGTACTGGCGGCCTGCACCTCGTCGCTGCCGCTGGCCCCCGCGGAGGCGGCCCGCCTGGCCGCCCTGCTGCCCGCCGACGTGCTGCTGCTGGGTGAGCAGCACGACGCGCCCGCGCACCAGCGCCTGCAACGCCAGACCGTCGAATGGCTGGCCGCGCGCGGCCAGCTGGCGGCGCTGGCGCTGGAAATGGCCGAACAGGGCCACAGCACCACCGGCCTGCCGCCAGATGCCAGCGAGGCGCAGGTGCAGCAGGCGCTGGGCTGGCGGGACGCCGGCTGGCCCTGGAAGACCTACGCCCCGGTGGTGATGGCTGCCGTGCGCGCCGGCGTGCCGGTGCTGGGCGCCAACCTGCCCACCGAGCGCCAGCGCAACGCCATGCGCGACGCCGGGCTGGAATCGCGACTGTCGCCGGCCGCGCTGGCCGAGCAGCAGCAGCGCATACGCGACGGCCACTGCGACCTGCTGCCCGAAGCGCAGATCGCGCCCATGACGCGGGTGCAGATCGCCCGCGACGTGGCCATGGCCGACACCGCCAGCGCCGCGCGGCAGCCCGGCCGCACCGTGCTGCTGGTGGCCGGCAACGGGCACGTGCACCGCGCGCTGGGCGTGCCGCTGCACCTGCCGGCGGACTTGAACGCCAAGGTGCTTTCCGCGCAGTCCGGAGCAGCACCGGCAGCCATGGATTCGGAAGCGAGCCGCACCCGACCCGAGCGCGCCAGCGGCGCCGACCTGGTGTGGCCGACGCCGGCACTGCCGCCGCGCGACTACTGCATCGAGTTCAGGCGCATGACACCCGCGAGCGGACCGCCGGCAACTCAGTAACGGCGCGGATCGTTCGGCCGGCGGTCGCGCCGGTCGGGCACGCGATCGCCATCGCGGTCCCATCGGCGGGCGGCGTTGCGGCGACCGCGATCGTCACGACGGTCGCGGTAGTCGCGCTGGTCCCACTGGCGCGGCGCCGGCCGCGCCGCGCGCATCGGTCGCGCGTCCCAGCGCGGCGGCTGATAGACCCAGTGCCGGCCCTGGGCGCGCCAGTTGGCCGGCACGTAGACATGGCCCGACCGCGACTGCACCCAGTGGCCGCGGCGCCAGATGTAGTTGTCGTGCAGCCACTCGTAATGCCCTGGCGCCCAGACCCAGCCGGGCCGCGCGGCGGGCACCACCTCGTAGCGCGGCGGCGGGGGCGGCATGCCGATCTGCACGCTGATGTAGGCCTGCGCGCTGGCCGCCGTGGGCAAGGCCAGCCCGGCCAAGCCACCGGCCGCCACGGTGACGGCCAGCAGCAGGGATTTGATCGAGACGGTTTTCATGGGTCGCTTCCTTTCCTCATGCGTGGCGATGCGCCCATGGTCGCCCGCGCACGTCAAGCGCGTGCAAAGCCGCGGAAAAGTATTGCGGGCATGGGTATCCAGGCCGCGGCGGCGCGCCCATCGGCAACGCGCTGGCTCAACCCAGGTCCTTCAGCAGGCGCCGCAGCACCTTGCCCGAGCCGGTGGCGGGCAACGCGTCGATGAAGCGCACGTGCCTGGGCGCCTTGTAGGTCGCCATGCTGTCGCGGCTCCAGGCGATCAGCTCGTCGGCTGACAACTCGGCGCCGGGTTTCCTGACGATGAAGGCCTTGACCACCTCGCCCTTGTCGGCGTCGGCTTCAGCCAGCACCGCCGCCTGCGCCACGGCCGGGTGCTTGATCAGGATGCTTTCCACCTCTTCCGGGAACACGCTGTAGCCCGAAACCTTGATCATCTCCTTGGTGCGGCCGATGAAGGTCAGGTAGCCCTCAACGTCCATCCTGCCCTGGTCGCCGGTCCACACCCAGCCGTCCCGCAGCGTCTTCGCGGTGGCCTCGGGCTTGTTCCAGTAGGCCTTGAAGTTGCCGGGCGACATCACGGTGATCTCGCCCACCTCGCCGACGGCTTTCTCGGCGCCGCTGTCGGCATCGACGATGCGGATGCTGACGCCCGGCATCGGCTGCCCGTGCGTGCCCCAGCGGATCGCATCGTGCGGCATGCCGGTGTCCATGGTGTGCGTTTCGCTCAGGCCGTACGCCGCCTCGTAGCTGGTGCACGGCCCGCGCGTGAACGCCTGCCATTGACGCGCCAGCGGCTCGGTGAAAGTGATGCCGAAGCTGGTGACCGGATTGCGCCGCAGGCTCCGCAAATCGTAGCGCTGGCCATCCGCCACCTGCATGCAGGCGACGTTCATCGGCGCGATCGAATACCAGTGCGTGACCTGGTAGCGTTCGATCGCCTGCAGCACGGCGAGCGCATCGAAGCGGTACAGCAGCACCTGCGCGGCACCGGCAAGAATCGGCACGTTGGCGCCCATCAGCATGCCGGCGATGTGATACAGCGGCGCCACCGACAGCGCCACGTGCCGCGCGGCGATGCCGTTGGACGCAGCCGTCACGCGCGTCTTGAAGCTGGCGTTGCCGAAGCTCAGCATGGCGCCCTTGGGCAGGCCGGTGGTGCCGCTGGTGTAGGTCATCAGCGCGATATCGTCCATGGCGATGTCCACCGGCGCCGGCCGATGCCCGGCCTGCGCACCTTGCTGCGCAATCTGCAGCAGATCGAGGCAGCCGGCGGGCAGTGGCTCCGGTGCTTCGCGCAACTCGGTGGGCAGCTCGATGTTCGGCTCGGGCGGCAGCAGATCGCCGTAGCGCACCGCCAGCACATGCGCCAGCTGCGTCTGCGCACGCACCTGTTCCACCACCGGCAGCAGCTTGTCGGCGGCGATGATCACGCGCGCACCCAGGTCGTCGAGCTGGTATTGCAGCTCGTGCGCCTTGTTCAGCGGCCCGCACGGGCACACCACGGCGCCGATCTTCTGGATCGCGTAGTGCGCCACCAGGTACTGCGGGCAGTTGTTCATGAACAGCACCACCGGGTCACCCTTGCCGACACCCAGCGACTGCAGATGCGCGCCGACGGCGTCGCTCCAGTCATCCAGTTCGCGCCAGCCGATGGCGCGGCCGTACCAGACGATGGCGGTTTGCTGCGGTCGCTCGCGCGCGTGGCGGCGCAGGTGCTGGTGCAGCGGCTGATCGGGTACGGATGTGGATGCGTGCATGGCTTCTTCTCGTGTCGCGCGCTGCCCGATGGCCGCAGCGCCGGGAAAACCAATATAGCGACTCGGCGGCGCGCCGGCGGCGCCGGGAATCACCGGCGCGACAGGGGCCGGCGCGCGCGGCGCCCTGCGACAATCGCGGCCGATGCAAGACACCTACGTTCTCACCCTCTCGTGCCCCGACCGCCCCGGCATCGTGCACGCGGTCTCGGGCTTTCTGATGCAGCGCGGCGGCAACATCGAGGAGGCCGCGCAGTACAACGACCACGACACCGGCCTGTTCTTCATGCGCGTGCAGTTCGCCTGCCCTGGCGTGGGTGCCGACGCACTGCGCGAGCAGATCGGCGCGCTGGCCGCGGGCTTCGGCATGCGCTGGCAGCTGCACGAGGCGGCGCAGCCGATGCGCGCCGCGATCTTCGTCAGCCGCGAGGGTCACTGCCTGAACGACCTGCTGTTCCGCTGGCGGAGCGGCCTGCTGCCGCTGGACATCCGCGCCATCGTCAGCAACCACCGCGACTTCTACCAGCTGGCGGCCAGCTACAACGTGCCCTTCCACCACATCGTCGTCACGCGCGAGAACCGGGCCCAGGCCGAGGCGCGGCAGCTGGAGATCATCGACGGCGAGGGCGCCGAACTGGTGGTGCTGGCGCGCTACATGCAGGTGCTGTCGGACGCCATGTGCCAGCGCCTGGCGGGGCGCGCCATCAACATCCACCACAGCTTCCTGCCCAGCTTCAAGGGCGCCAAGCCCTACTACCAGGCGCACGAGCGCGGCGTCAAGCTGATCGGCGCCACCGCGCACTACGTGACGGCCGACCTGGACGAGGGCCCGATCATCGAGCAGGACGTGGCGCGCGTGGACCACACGCAGGCGGTCGAGGACCTAACCGCGGTCGGCCGCGACACCGAGAGCCAGGTGCTGGCGCGCGC
Source organism: uncultured Ottowia sp. (assembly GCA_964534975.1). Taxonomy (GTDB): domain Bacteria; phylum Pseudomonadota; class Gammaproteobacteria; order Burkholderiales; family Burkholderiaceae_C; genus Ottowia. The sequence goes on from CAZHSD010000018.1 coordinate 35,005, forward strand.
GCTGAAATGGCACGGCGAGCACCGCGTGCTGCTGAACGGACAGCGGACGGTGGTGTTTCGATGACGGAATGACTGCGCCGCTGGCGCGGTCGCAATGACAAAATGACTTGCCGGGTCATGGCGCACGGCGCCGTCATCGAAGGCCGCAGGCCGAGGTCATTGCGTCATGCGCGAACCGCGCGCGCGCCGAAAATGGCGGTGCCGACGCGCACCAGGGTCGAGCCGGCCGCGATCGCCGCCTCCAGGTCGGCGCTCATGCCCATCGACAAGGTGTCCAGGCCCAGGCCGGCGGCGTTCAGTTCGTCGAACAGGATCTTGGTGCGCGCGTGCACGGCGCGGGCCGCGTCCTGGTCCGGTGCCGGCTCGGGAATCGTCATCAGGCCGCGCAGGCGCAGCCGCGGCAGCGCGGCCACGGCGCGCCCCAGCGCCAGCGCGTCGCCGGGCGCCACGCCGGACTTGGTCGCTCCGCCGTCGATATTGACCTGAATGCAGACCTGCAGCGGCGCCAGGCCGTCAGGGCGCTGGGCCGACAGGCGCTCGGCGATCTTCAGCCGGTCCACCGTGTGCACCCAGTCGAAGTGCTCGGCCACCGGACGCGTCTTGTTGCTCTGGATCGGGCCGACGCAATGCCACTGCAGCGGCAGATCGCGCAGCGCGGCGATCTTGTCCACGCCTTCCTGGATGTAGTTCTCACCGAAGGCTGCCTGCCCAGCCGCCCAGGCCGTGCGCACCGCGTCGGCGCCGAAGGTCTTGGACACCACCAGCAGCGTCACCGTGCCCGGGTCGCGCTGCGCCGCGGCGCAGGCGGCAGAAACGCGCGCGCGCACACCCTGAAGATTGCCGGCAATCGTCGTCATAATGCGCCAGCGTATCAAAACCCAGGCGCAGGCCCGCACGCATCGGGGAAGGGGGGGTCGTTGGACATCAGGCAGCTGCTGGCTTTCAGCGTCAAGAACCAGGCATCCGACCTGCACCTGTCGGCAGGGCTGCCGCCGCTGATGCGCGTGCACGGCGAAGTGCGCCGCCTCGACGCCGAGCCGCTCGACCACCCGCAGGTGCTCGGCATGCTGCACGACATCATGAGCGACAGCCAGCGCAGGCGCTACCAGGAGCAGCTGGAAGTCGACTTCTCGTTCGAGGTCGAGGGCCTGGCGCGCTTTCGCGTCAATGCCTTCCATCAGGCGCGCGGCGCCGCCGGCGCGTTGCGCACCATTCCGAGCCGCATCCTGACCCTGGCCGAACTCGACGCACCCAGGATGTTCGCCGAGCTGGCGCTGAAGCCGCGCGGCCTGGTGCTGGTGACCGGACCCACCGGCTCGGGCAAGTCGACCACGCTGGCAGCCATGCTCGATCACCTGAACGAGACGCGCCATGGCCATGTGATCACGGTGGAGGACCCGATCGAGTTCGTGCACCACTCGAAGAAGTGCCTGATCAACCAGCGCGAGGTCGGCGCCCACACGCTGAGCTTCGCCAACGCGCTGCGCTCGGCGCTGCGCGAGGACCCGGACGTGCTGCAGGTGGGCGAGATGCGCGACCTGGAAACCATCCGCCTGGCGCTGACCGCGGCCGAGACCGGCCACCTGGTGTTCAGCACCCTGCACACCTCGTCGGCGGCCAAGACCGTCGACCGCATCGTCGACGTGTTCCCGGCCGAGGAGAAGGAGATGGTGCGCGCCATGCTGTCCGAATCGCTGCTGGCGGTGATCTCGCAGACCCTGTGCAAGCGCAGGGACGGCGGCGGTCGGGTGGCGGCGCACGAGATCATGATCGGCACGCCGGCGATCCGCAACCTGATCCGCGAGGGCAAGGTGACGCAGATGTACTCGACCATGCAGACTGGCCAGGGCTTCGGCATGCAGACGCTGGACCAGTGCCTGGCCGACCTGGTGCGCCGCAACGCCATCAGCGCTGCCGAGGCGCGCGGTCACGCCCGGATTGCGGAGAATTTCACCGGCTGACGAGACGAAGCGCCGGTCGCCGGAAGACGGCCGGTTCCGCGGTCCTTATCGTTCAGACGAATCACGGGCCCGGCGGCCATCCCTAGAATCGGCCGCCATGAGCACCCAAATCCACCCCCGCAGCTACGAATCCGCCGCCCCGCACCAGGTCGCCTTTCTCGGCCTGGGTGTCATGGGGTACCCAATGGCCGGCCACCTGGCGCTGGCCGGCCATCGCGTTACGGTCTACAACCGCACCGCAACCAAGGCCGAGGCCTTCGTGAGGCAGCTGTCGGGCCAGGCCCGGGTCGGCCGCGCCGACACGCCGGCGCGGGCGGCGGCCGGTACCGACATGGTGTTTTGCTGCGTCGGCAACGACGACGATCTGCGCGCGGTGGTGCTGGGCGAGACCGGCGCGCTGGCCGGCATGAAGCCGGGCGCGATCTTCGTCGACCACACCACCGCCTCGGCCGACGTAGCGCGCGAGCTCGACGCCGCCGCGCGCGAGCGCGGCCTGCACTTCATCGACGCGCCGGTGTCGGGCGGCCAGGCGGGCGCGCAGCACGGCCAGCTGACGGTGATGTGCGGCGGCGAGCCGGCGGCGTTCGATGCCGTCAGGCCGGTGGCAATGGCCTTCTCGCGCGCCTTCACGCTGATGGGCCCCAGCGGGGCCGGCCAGCTGACCAAGATGGTCAACCAGATCTCGATCGCCGGGCTGGTCCAGGGCCTGTCGGAGGCGATCGCCTTCGGCCAGCGCGCCGGACTCGACATGCTGCAGGTGCTGGAGGTGATCGGCAAGGGCGCGGCGCAGAGCTGGCAGCTCGACAACCGCGGCCCGACCATGGTGCAGGACCAGTTCGACTTTGGCTTCGCGGTCGACTGGATGCGCAAGGACCTCGGCCTGTGCCTCGACGAGGCCAGGCGCAACGGCGCCCGCCTGCCGGTGACTGCGCTGGTCGACCAGTTCTACGCCGACGTGCAGCGGATGGGCGGCAACCGCTGGGACACTTCGAGCCTGATCAAGCGGCTGAAGTGAGTTTGATGACGAATGACCGCGCTCTATCGAGCGCATGATCTCGGCGCTGCCATCGATGACGGCGCTGGCGCCGTCGTCCTCACTTCGCTGGTGGCAGCGTCTGTACCTGGATCGGCTGCGTCGGCGGCGGCGCATTGACGATGGTCGGCTGCGTCACCGGATGCGTCACGGCACCGATCGGCTGCGGATCCTCGGCTGGCGCCGCGGCGCTGCCGGCGGGGTCGTGCGGCGTGACCGACTGCTCGCTGATGAAGTCGATCACGCGCACCACGCGCTGCACGCCGGTCGTGGTGCGCGCGGCTTCGGTGGCCAGCTCGGTCTCGGCGCGCGTCAGGCGTCCCATCAGGTACACGGTGCCGCGCTCGCTGACGATCTTGATGCTGTTGGCGGGCACCCCGTTGGTGCCCAGCAGCCGGGCCTTGACGCGGCCGGTCAGCATGGTGTCGTCGGATTGCTGGTTCATGCTGGCGACCGGCAGCAGCGCCAGCTCGTTGACCACCCCGACCACCTCCGGCACCGCGGCCACCGCCGCCTGCACCTGGCGGCGATCGTCCTCAGTCGCCACCTCGCCGGTCAGCAGCACCTTGCGGTAGTAGCTGACCGCGTTGACGCGGCCGCGCTCGCCGACCAGTTCGGCCGCGCGGTTGCCGGCGCGCACCTCGATGGTCTGGTCGGCCACCCGGGTCTGGGCGCTGCGGCGCTCGACCGACACCAGCGTGCCCACCGCGGCCGCACCGCCGACCACCGCCGCCGCGCAGCCGGCCAGGCCGCCAGCCACCAGCACGGTCACCAAGCCGGCACTCATCAGCCGGGTCTGAACGAATCTCATGCAGGAATCTCCTCATCACCAAGCAGTTGCTGGTCGAGCCCGTCGCACAGGCAATGCAGCACCACCTGCTGCGCTTCGTGGATGCGAGGCGTGCGCTCGTGCGGCACGCAGACGTGCACGTCGGTCTCGCGCAGCATGCGGCCGAGTTCGCCGCCACCGCGGCCGGTGAGCGCAATCACGCTCATCTCGCGTTCGTGCGCGGCCTGCGCGGCGCGCACCAGGTTGGCGGCATTGCCATCCGGCGACACCAGCAGCAGCACGTCGCCGGCGCTGCCGAATGCGCGCACCTGGGCCGCAAAGGCGTCGGCGTAGTCACCGCGTCGCGCCACCGCGGTCAGCGTGGCGGCGTCCGCGCCCAGCGCCAGTGCCGGCAGTTCGGGGCGCTGGCGCTCCAGCCCGGCCACCATCAAGGCCACCAGGTACTGCGCCAGAGCGCCGGCAGCGCCGTTGCCGCAGGCCAGCACCTTGCCGCCGCCGGTGACGCAGGCCAGCAGCGCCTGCACCGCTTCCGCAATGGGGCCGGCCGAGCCCTGCGCCCACTGGTATTGCAGGTCGGCGCTGTCGATGAAGTGGCGCTGGATCCGTTGCTCGAGCATCGGCGCCGATCATAACGCCGGAAGCCGGCTTCGGTGCAAATTTAGGAGCATGCGGCGGCTTTCAACCCGGCGTTGCGCCATGGCGCCACTCATGCCGCATAGAACGCCGCCGGCAGCCATTCGATCTGCTCGCCGTCGATCGCCACGACGTCGAAACGGCATGGCGGCGGTTGCGAAAAGCGCAGCAGGTAATGGCGCGCCGCCAGCACGATGCGGCGCCGCTTGGGCACGCCGACGCTGGCCGCGGCGCCGCCGTGCGAGATGCCGGCGCGCGAGCGCACCTCGACGAACACCAGCGTGCCGTCGGGCGCGCGCAGGATCAGGTCGATCTCGCCGCCGCCGCGGCCGGGCGTCCGATAATTGCGCTCGACCAGGCGCAGGCCGGACGCGCGCAGATGCGCCAGCGCCGCATCCTCGGCCGCGTTGCCGCGCGTGCGCGTGGTGGCGCCGCCGGGCCGCTTGAAACTCAGCGCCATGGCCCGCCCTGGCCAGCTTGCATGACCAACCTCGCCTCCCTCGGGAAACCCAGCTACCAGGCCGCGCTCGATGCGGCACGGCAGGCGGCCGGCTCGCAGCATTATCCGGCCGGCAGCCTGTACGTGGTCGCCACGCCGATCGGCAACCTGGCCGACATCACGCTGCGCGCGCTGCACCTGCTGACGCTGGTGGATGCGATCGCCTGCGAGGACACGCGCCACACGCAGGCGCTGCTGCGCGCCTACGGCGTCGAGGGCAAGCCGCTGATCGCACTGCACGAGCACAACGAAGCCGAGGCGGCGCTGCTGCTCATCGAGCGCCTGCAGGCCGGTCAGCGCATCGCCTACGTCAGCGACGCCGGCACGCCGGCGGTGAGCGACCCGGGCGCGCGCCTGGTCGCCGCCTGCGCCGCTGCCGGCCAGCGCGTGGTACCGCTGCCGGGCGCCAGCAGCGTGACGACGGCGATCAGCGCCACAGGACTGGCGGGCGACGGCGGCTTCGTGTTCGCCGGCTTTCTGCCCGCCAAGGCGGGTGAGCGCGCGTCGGCCGTTGATGCCTTGTCGCGCGAAGCGCGTCCCGTGGTGCTGCTGGAGGCGCCGCACCGCATCAACGCGCTGGCCGAGTCGCTGCACACGCTCGGCGAGCGCCGCGTGACGCTGGCGCGCGAGCTCACCAAGCAGTTCGAGCAGATCGTCACCCTGGCTTGCCGCGAACTGCTGGCCTGGCTGGCGGCCGACGCGCAGCATCGGCGCGGCGAATTCGTGCTGGTGCTGCACCCGCAGGCGGGCGCCGCCGCAGACAGCGAGGGCGAGCGCGTGCTGCGCCTGCTGCTGGCCGAGCTGCCGCTGAAGAGCGCAGTGCGGCTGGCGGCCGAGATCAGCGGCGCGCCGCGCAACCGCCTGTACGAGCAGGCGCTGGCGTGGAAGAGCGGCGCCGATGACCCATGACTGGCGCTGGCGCGCCATGACCTCGGCTTCGCCATCCATGACGCGCCTTCGGCGCATGACTGGAGGCGCCAGCCGATCGTTGGAGTTCGCTACGCTCACCGCCAAGCTACGAAGCTTCGGTCATGCGTGCGCAGCACGCGTCATTGATGGCCACAGGCCGCGGTCATGCGCTCGTCAGAGCGCGGTCATCGACTCACTTGAAGAACGCATAACCCACCAGCACCGCCGCCACCAGGCCGACGACGTCGGCGATCAGCGCGCAGGTCAGCGCGTGGCGCGTGCGGCTGACGCCGACGCTGCCGAAGTACACCGCCAGCACGTACAGCGTGGTCTCGGTCGAGCCCTGCACGATGGCGGCCAGCTTGCCGGCGAAGGACTCGACGCCGTGGGTCTGCATCACGTCCACCATCAACCCGCGCGCGCCCGAGCCCGACAGGATCTTCATCAGCCCCACCGGCACGGCGGGCAGGAAGTCGGTCGGCAGCCCGAACGCCGCCACCGCGCCGGCGATCCAGCCCATCACCACGTCCAGCAGCCCGGCGGCGCGGAACACCGCGATCGCCACCAGCATCGCCACCAGGTAGGGAATGATCATCACCGCGACGCCGAAACCGTCCTTGGCGCCGTCGATGAAGGCCTCGTACACGTTCACGCGCTTGAGCAGCCCGGCGGCCAGGAACAGCGCCACCACCGCCAGGATGAAGCCGGCGCCGATCACGCCCATCCACTCGGCCGCCTGCTCGGGCGGGAAGCGCGACAGCCAGGCCACCAGCGCGCCGACCACCGCCACCAGGCCGGCCAGCGGCAGCAGCAGGCCGGCACGCCACAGCGGCAGGCGCTGCGCCACCGCCACCGCGATCAGCGCCGACAGCAGCGAGCAGGCGGTGGCCACCAGCGTCGGCAGGAAGATGTCGGCGGCGTTGAAGCCCACCAGCCCCTGCTTGACGGCGATGGTCTGGCGGATCGCGATCACCGAGGTCGGGATCAGCGTCAGCCCCGCCGTGTTCAGCACCAGGAACATGATCTGCGCATTGGTGGCGGTGTCGGGCTTCGGGTTCAGCGACTGCAGCTCCTGCATCGCCTTCAGCCCCAGCGGCGTGGCGGCGTTGTCCAGGCCCAGCAGGTTGGCGCTGATGTTCATGGTCATCGCGCCCTGCGCCGGGTGGCCGCGCGGCACGCCGGGAAACAGGTGGCGGAACACCGGGTTCACGATGCGCGCCAACACATCGACCATGCCGGCGCGCTCGCCGATCTTCATCAGCCCCAGCCACAGCGCCATGATGCCGACCAGGCCGAGCGAGATGTCGAAGCCGGTCCTGGCGCCGTCGAACATGGCCGTCATCAGCTTCGGAAACACCGTCAGGTCACCCTGCGCCAGCGCCACCAGCGCGGCCAGGAAGGCGCTGAGAATGAGGCCGATCCAGACGCAGTTCAGGACCAACTCGGACTCCGCGCCTCGTTTCGGATGCCGGCGGTCGCCCATGACGGAATGACTTCACCGCTGCACGGCTTCAATGACGAAATGACCGGACTCAGGTCATGGCGCGCAGCGCCGTCATCGAAGCGCCGCGAGGTCATTCCGTCATCCCGCAGCACTTCTTGTACTTCTTGCCGCTGCCGCAGGGGCAGGGGTCGTTGCGCCCGATCTTCCTGCTTTGCACCGGATCGACGCGCGGACCCAGGCTTTGCGCGATGTCGAACAGGTCGTACACCGCCCACAGCGCTTCGCCAAAGGCCTCAAAGCGCGCCTGGCTGACGCTGGGCGCAGCGCTCTCCTGGTACAGGTTCAGCGCCGGCGCGCCCTGATCGTCGCCCAGCAGTTCACCGATGCAGTCCAGCGCGTCGGCCATCAGCTCGCTGATCTCCTTGTCGCGCGGCGGCGCCCAGTCGTCGGCCCAGCGCTCGACCGCGACCAGGAAGCCCTGGGCCCAGACCTGCGCCAGCGCCGGCGGCGGATCAAGCTCGTCCTCGGCGGCGGCCTGGCGCTCGGCCTCCGGCAGGCTGGCCAGCAGGCCGCGCCAGTCCATCACCGCCGGGCTCAGCGCACGCTCGTCCTCCAGCGACTCGACCGGCGCCTGCAGCGCGGCGCGCAACTGCGCCTCGCGCGCCAGCCAGCCCATCATGAAGCGGGTGCGCTCGGCCTCGCTGGCGAACACCTCGTCGGCGTCGACGCCGAACAGCGCCAGCAGCCATTCGTCCTCGCCGATGGCGCGGCGCGTGCACAGCAGCGCGGTCAGCAGGCCTTCGCAGAACTCCCAGGGCGGGGTGTCCGGCAGGCGCTCGCGCACCGCCTCCAGCACGTCTTCCAGGGTGTCCAGCGTGGCGCTGGTGGTGTCGTCCAGGTTGTGCTCGGACGGCTGGGAATCGGGTGTGGTGCTCATGCAGGCCTCGCGCAGGGATTGCCGCGCATGGTAGCGCCCGTGCCCCGCGTCCTATTTGCGCTTGCGCATGCCAAGCCAGACCACCGCGCCCACCACCAGCAACGCGCCCAGCACCTGCACCGGCGCGATCGCCTGGCCCAGCACCACCCAGCCCAGGATCAGGGCGAACACCGGCTCGACGTTCATGATGGCCGAGTTGCCGACCACGCCCAGGCGCGGCAGCAGGGTGAACAGGATGGTGATGCCGGTGCCGTAGAACAGCGTCAGCAGGCCCAGGCCCCACCAGCCGGTGCTGGCCGCCGGCAGCGCCGGGCCGCCACGCGTCAGCACCACCGCGCCGGCCAGCAGGCCGACCATGGCCATGGTGCCGAAGGTGCGCAGGCGCCCGTCCAGCGCGCCGGCCTCGTGCTGGGTCAGCACCAGCGCCAGGCCGAACACGACGGCGGCGGCGACGGCAAACGCCACGCCGGCGCCAATCTCGCGCCACTGCGCCGCCGCCCCCAGCCCCGAGGCGGCACCGAACACGTCCAGCGCCAGCACCAGGCCGAGCAGGATCAGCGGCATCGCCACCAGCAGCGCGCGCTCGGCCCGGTGGCCGTACAGCACGCGCGCCCACAGCGCCGTCATCAGCGGAAAGGCGTTGAAGGCCAGCAGCGCCAGCGCCACCGGCAAACGCGCCACCGCCGCGTACAGGCACAGGCTCTGGATCGCCACCAGCACGCCAATCAGCGGCAGCGCCTTGCGCTCGCGCGGGTTCAAGCGCGTCGGCACCTGCTGAGTCACCAGCAGCAGCCCGACCACCAGCGCCGTGCCCAGGCTGCGCACCGCCACCGCGGTCGGCACGTCGACGCCGTGATCGAACGCCAGCCGCGCCGCCACGTGGTTGGCGCCGAACACCAGGGCGATCAACAGCAGCGTGGCAAAGGCCAGACCGCTCAAGGCGCGGGCAGTGGGGACGGTCATGCGTCGATCATGGCGGTAAAACGCCGATTGTGCTGCCGGCGCGCGCAAGCCAATAATCGACGCATGAACCAGCCCGCCACCACCTCCCGCCTGCCGCTGATGCGCCGCTACCAGGACTGGCTGCGCGAGACGCGCGGCCTCGAGTTCGCCGACTACCGCGCGCTCTGGACCTGGTCGACCACCGAACTGGACGCGTTCTGGCAAAGCATCTGGGACTTCTTTGACATCCAGTCGCCGACGCCGCGAAGCGCGGCGCTGGCCCGCAACGTGATGCCGGGCGCGCAGTGGTTCCCCGGCGCGCAGCTCAACTACGCGCGCCAGGTGCTGCGCCACGTCGAGCCGGCGCACGCGGCCGGGCAGCCGGCGATCATCGGCGAGAACGAGAAGGGCCAGGTGAGCGAGATCAGCTGGCCCGAGCTGCGGCGCCAGGTCGCCTCGCTGGCGCTGCACCTGCGCGCGCAGGGCGTGCAGCCGGGCGACCGCGTGGCGGCCTACATGCCGAACATCCCCGAGACCATCGTCGCCTTCCTGGCCACCGCCAGCCTCGGCGCCGTCTGGAGCGTGTGCGCGCCCGACATGGGCACCAATGCGGTGCTGGACCGGTTCAAGCAGATCGAGCCCAAGGTGCTGATCGCGGTCGACGGCGTCACCTGGGCCGGGCGCGACATCGACCGCCTCGACGTGGTGCGAGAGCTGCGCGCCGCGCTGCCGAGCGTGCGGCACCTGATCGTGCAGCGCAACCTGGGCAGCACGGCGGCGCTCGAGGGCAGCACCGACTGGGCCGGCACCGTTGCCAGTGACGGCCCGGAAGTCGCCGCCTTCGAGCCGCTCTGGCTGCCGTTCGAGCACCCGATCTGGGTCGTGTATTCCAGCGGCACCACCGGCCTGCCCAAGCCGATCGTGCACGGCCACGGCGGCATGATCCTGGTGATGATGATGCTGGGCAGCCTGCACAACGACATCGGCTGCAGCTACGCGCCCGAGAGCTTCGGCGAGCGCTACCACTGGTACAGCTCGACCGGCTGGGTGATGTGGAACGCGCAGATCGCCGGCCTGATGTCGGGCACCACCTGCGTGCTGTTCGACGGCAGCCCCGGCGGCAGCCGCGACGCGCCCGACTGGAGCGTGCTGTGGCGCTTCGCCGCGCGGCATCAGGTCAGCTTTTTTGGCGCCGGCGCCGCCTTCTACGCCAACTGCATGAAGGCCGGCGTCAACCTGGCCGCCTGCGGTGACCTGTCGCGGGTGCGCGCCATCGGCACCACCGGCTCGCCGCTGGCAGCCGAGGTGCAGCAGTGGGGCACGGAGCAATTCCGCAAGCTGCGTGCCAAGCAGCAGGACATGAGCGCCGCCGGGCCGCCCCAAGGCGCGAAGGCCCCCTCGGGGAGCCGGGCAACAGACACAGCCGGGGAGCGTGGGGGCGAAGCCGCAGCGACGGGCCGTCCCGAGCAAGGCACGGCCCCCTCGGGGGGCAGCGCAACAGGCGCAGCCGTGGAGCGAGGGGGCGACATCTGGTGGTGCAACATCTCCGGCGGCACCGACTTCTGCGGCGCCTTCATCGGCGGCAACCGCGAGCTGCCGCAGCAGCCCGGCGTGATGCAGTGCCGCATGCTGGGCGCCGCGGTGGAGGCCTGGAACGATGCCGGCGAGCCGGTGATCGGCAAGGTCGGCGAACTGGTGTGCACGCAGCCGATCCCGTCGATGCCGCTGTACCTGGTGAACGACCCGGATGGCGCGCGCTACCGCGCCAGCTACTTCGAGATGTACCCGCCCGGCCACGGCCGCAGGCCTGGCGGCGGCGACCTGGATGCCAGCGCCGGCAGCGTCTGGCGCCACGGCGACTGGTTGCGCATCGGCGACGAGCGCGGCAAGGGCGAGTGGTGCGTGATCTACGGGCGCTCCGACGCCACCATCAACCGCCACGGCCTGCGCATGGGCACCAGCGAGATCTACAGCGCGGTCGAGGGCATCCCCGAGGTGCTGGACTCGATGGTGGTGGATCTGGAATACCTGGGCCGCGAGAGCTACATGCCGCTGTTCGTGGTGCTGCGCCCCGGCCTGACGCTGGACGACGACTTGACCCGGCGCATCAACGAGGCCATCCGCCGCTCGCTCAGCCCGCGCTTCGTGCCCGACGACATCCACCAGGTCAGCGAGATCCCGCGCACGCTGTCGGGCAAGAAGCAGGAGCTGCCGATCAAGAAGCTGCTGCTCGGTCAGCCGCTGGACAAGGTGGTCAACAAGGAGGCCATGGCCAACCCGGCCAGCCTGGCCTGGTACGAGGAGTTCGCGCGCCGGCGTTCGGCCGCCGTCGATTGATGGGCGGGTCGCATCGAATGGACCAGGGCAAGGACGCGATCGCGCTCAAATACCCGTTCCTCGCCGGCGACGGCGAGGCGGCGCGCCTGATGCGCGCCACCGACTGGGCGGCGACACCGATCGGCCCCATCGATGGCTGGCCGGCCGCGCTGCGCAGCCTGATCGCCACCATGCTCGGCGCGCGCCACGCGATGTTCCTGTGGTGGGGGCCCGAGCTGGTGCAGTTCTACAACGACGCCTACATCCCCAGCTTCGGCATCGGCAAGCACCCGGCCGCCATGGGCCAGCGCGGACGCGACTGCTGGCCCGAGATCTGGCCCATCATCGGGCCGCAGATCGATGCCGTGATGGCGCGCGGCGAATCCACCTGGCACGAGGACCAGCTGGTGCCGATCTTCCGCAACGGCCGGGTGGAGGACGTGTACTGGACCTATGGCTATTCGCCCGCGCGCAGCGAGGACGGCACCATTGGCGGCGCGCTGGTGATCACGACCGAAACCACGGCGCGCATGGTCGCGGCGCGCCGGCAGGCCGCGCTGCAGCAGGTGGCCGAGGCGCTGACGCGCCTGCCGCACCGCTCGCCCGACCTGTTCGCCGACGCGCTGACCGCGCTGCAGGGCGCCGCGCAGGACGCGCCCGTCACGGCCGTGCTGCGCTGGGGCGATGCGGGCGAGAGCGCACCCCAGGTGCTGGCCTGCAGGATCGCCAACGACCCAGCGGCGGCGCGCGCCGGTTCAGGCGCGCGCCTGCTGGCCGAGCGCCTGGGCGGCGATCGCGCCAGCTTCGAGTCGCTGGCGCGCGGCGAGATGGTGCACCTGCCGCGGGTGCTGGACTTGGCCGTGCCGGGCGCTGCCGAGCCGGTCACCGATGCCATGCTGCTGCCGCTGCGACAGACCGGCCACGATGCGGCGGGGCTGACTTTGCTGGCCGTCGGCCTCAACCCGCGCCTGCCGCCCAACACCGGCTACCGCGGCTTTCTGCAGCAGCTGGCCGACGCGCTGGCCAACGCCATCGGCCACGGCGAGGTGGCGCGCGAGCGCGACATGGTCGACGAAGAACATCGGAACCTGATCCGCCAGGCCCCGATCGGCATCGCCAAGCTGATGGGGCCGGCCCACACCTTCACGGCCGCGAATCCGCTGTAAACCTGGGCCGCGGCATGCTGGAGGACCACCACTACGAGTTCAACCTGGAGCCGATGTTCGACCTGCAAGGCCAGGTGATCGGCCTGATGGCCGCGGCCATGAACGTGACGGCACGCGTGCAGGCGCGCGCCAGCACCGAGCGCGCGCACGCCGAGCGCCAGCAACTGCTGGAGCGCGCCCAGCAGGCGGCGCGCGCCAAGGACGAATTCCTCGCCATGCTCGGGCATGAGCTGCGCAACCCGCTGGCGCCCATCGTCAGCGCATTGCATGTGATGGACCGCAAGGGCGTGGGAGCCGAGCGCGAGCGGGCGGTGATCGAGCGCCAGGTCAAGCACATGACGCGGCTGGTGGACGACCTGCTCGACGTCTCGCGCATCGCGCGCGGGCGCATCCGGCTGGAGCCGACGCTGGCGCGCGCGGCGGTGCTGCTCGCGCGCGCGGCCGAGATGACGCAGCCGCTGATGCAGCAGCGCGGCCACCGGCTCGAGCTCGAGCTGCCGCCAGAGCCGGTGCTGTGGTGGGGCGACTCGGACCGGCTGGTGCAGATCATCACCAACCTGCTGACCAACGCCGCCCGCTACACGCCGCCGGGCGGGCAGATCCGCCTGTCGGCGCGCGCCGAGGCGCAGACGCTGGTGATCGAGGTCACCGACAACGGCATGGGCATCGCGCCCGAGCTGCTGCCCGGCGTGTTCGACGTCTTCTTCCAGGGCCTGCAGCAGGAGGCCGACCGTTCGCACGGTGGGCTGGGGTTGGGCCTGGCGCTGGTCAAGAACCTGGTGGCGCTGCACGAGGGCCAGGTCGAGGCACACAGCGCCGGCCGCGACCAGGGCAGCCGCTTCGTGGTGCGCCTGCCCTTGCGGACGCAACCGGCGGCCCCGCCGGGCGAACTGCCCGGCGGCGCGCAGGCGGCACGGCAGAGCCAGCGCGTGCTGCTGGTGGACGACAACCGCGACGCCGTGGAGTTGCTGGCCGAATCGCTGGCGCTGCAGGGGCACGAGCTGCGCGTGGCCTACACGCCCGAACAGGCGCTGGACATCGTCGAGAACTTCCGCCCCCAGGTGGCGGTGCTGGACGTCGGCCTGCCCGGCATGGACGGCCACGAGCTGGCGCGGCGGCTGCGCGCGCGCCTGGGCGATGGCTGCCTGCTGGTGGCGCTGACCGGCTACGGCCAGGACAGTGCCCGCGAGCGCGCCCAGGCCACCGGCTTCGCCCACTATCTGGTCAAGCCGGTGGATCCCATGCGGCTGCTTGCGCTGATCGTCCAGCGCGCAGGTCCACGCCCTGCCGCTGCATAGCGCCCGGCGGCCGGTCAGAGCGTCAGCAGGCGGCGCAGCGCGGCCATGTCGACCGGCTTGCGGAAATAGTGGTCGACGCTGTCGAAGGTCTGGCTGACGCGCGTGTCCTGCGGGTCGCTGCCGCTCACGGCGATCAGCACGATAGCGTCGCCATGGCGTTCGCGCAACTGGCGCGTCAGTTCGCACCCGTCCATGCCGGGCATGCTCACGTCCAGCAGCACCATGTGCGGCTGGAACTGCTCGATCAGTTGCAACGCCTGCTGGCCGCTGATGGCCGTGCGCACCTCGAAGCCGTCCAGCTCCAGCGCGGCGGCCAGCATGTCGGCCGCGTCCGGCTGGTCGTCGACCACCACCGCGCGCACCTCGGCGCCGGCAGAAGTGGGCGCCTGCGGCACCGGAGTCTTTCCCGTCACCGCCAGGCCTTCGGCGCGGGCCTGGATCGGAGAACCAACTGTCTGCCCTTCATTCAACCCTCGTCGTCTCGTCGCTTGTCGATGCGGAATGCGAAGCCGCATTATGGGTGGGAAACGCCGCAACGGACGAGGGTTCGCACGGAAAGCGCGCGTCCGTTGATTTGCCACAAGGCCGCAGCCGCATGTAAAGATCGTCCGCGGATGGGCACGGCCAGGCGTTGAATGCCAAAACCGCATGATTCATTGCCGTGGCCGGAGAGAACGCATCCATGAAACCATCGTCTGCTGGCATCACCGCTGCCCTGACCCTGGCGCTGGGCCTGCTCGCCGCCGGCGCCGCCAGCGCCCAGCCGATGGTGACGGCACGGGTGCTATCCGCGCAGCCGGTCTGGCAGCAGGTGCCGGTGTCCGACTGCGCGCCGGGCGCCTACGGCGCGCCCTCGGGTGTCGGCGCCGGGGTCGGCGCCGTGATGGGCGGGCTGATCGGCAGCCAGATGGGCAAGGGCAGCGGCCACATCGCCGGCGCCATCCTCGGCGCGCTGGGCGGCGCCATGCTCGGCAACGCCGCCGAGGCGACGCAGCGCGGCGTCTACGGCGGCCACCCGGACGGCTGCGGCACGCGCTACGAGAACCGCATGACCGGCTACGACGTCAGCTACGAGTACGGCGGCCGTCGGTACCGCACCCGCATGGCGCACGATCCGGGTCCCTGGCTGCAACTGTCGGCGCCCGGCGTCAGCGGCGATCCTTACTACGGCGGCGCGCCGTACGACATAGCGGGCGTGCAAAGCTATCCGGTCAACCCGCCGCCGCTGGCCAGCTATCCGCTGCCGGCCTATCCGGCGGCCAGCGAAGCCTCGGGCATGGTGACGGCGCCGCCGGGCGCGTATGGCGGTCACGCCTATCCCTACCCCGCGCCGGCCGACTCACAGTCCTACCCCTATTCGCAGCCGTATCCGGCGCCGGTATACCGGCAGGCCTATCCGTCCCCCGTGTATCCGGCCCCACCGGCCTACCTGGCGCCGATCGGCGTCAACCTGTCGATCGGCGGCGGCAGCCGCGGTGGCCACTGGGGCCTGGGCATCGGCACCGGCTTCTGAATCCCGTCAGCGGGTGGCAGCGCCCGAATACCTGAGTTCAGGGATGGCGCCCGGGCGCCAACGCGCTTAGCCTCGCATGTGCCAGTGACAAGCGCTGACACCGAAAGGCCACATGCAACCCCTCCGACCGTCACTGATCGCGCTGGCCGCCGCCGCGCTGCTGACCGCCTGCGGCGGCGGCGACGACACGCCGCCCGTGGCCACCTGCCCCGAAACCGGGCCCTACGCCTGCAAGACGGGCGAGACCGAGCCGCTGTACACCTTCCAGTGGGCGCTGAACTACCTGGGCAGCTTCTTCCAGACCCATGCCGACGCCGGCGCCTACGGCGGCGGCATCGACCTGAACGTCGAGGCCGTGCACCGCCAGGGCATCAAGGGCCAGGGCGTGAGGGTACTGGTGATCGACACGGGCGTGGACCTGGAGCACGAGGACCTGGCGCCCAATGCCGACTACGACATATCCTGGAACTTCATCACCCAATCGGCCGATCCCAACCCCTTGCTGATGCCTACACGGGTTGCGCATGGCACCAAGGTGGCAGGCATCATCGCCGCCGCGCAGAACGGCAAGGGGACAATGGGCATCGCGCCGCTGGCCCGGGTCGGTGGCGTGCCCTTGCTGGCAGCAGGCGTGATGTCGACCGAAAACTACATCGACGCCTACGGCGGTGCCGATTGGTCCCGCCAGGCGCATGTGTTGAACGCCTCTTACGGCACCGGGGTCGAGTTCGAGCCCTACACGTTCGCGGACCGGCCTTCCCTCATTGGCATTCGGGCGCTGAAGCAATTACGCCAAGGCAAGGGCATCGTACTGGTCAAGGCGGCGGGCAACTCTTTCGACGACTGGGATCCGACGAGCGAGGCGCCGTTCTGTGGTCCACTGCACGGTGCCTACGACTGCACCAATCCGGCCAACGACGTCGAGGCCCTGGAGCCGAACGCCATTGTCACCGCCGCCTTGAACGCCAAGGGCCAGGCCAGCAGCTACGGCAGTGCCGGCTCGGTGGTATGGGTCACCGGCATGGGTGGGGAAAGCGGCAGCGGCGGCCGGTATGGCGAGCAGTCCGGCTTGAGCGCTGCCGAGATAGCCGGTGACCGCACAGGGAACGGACCCACCCTCTTCACCACCGACATCCGCGGCTGCGCAGAGGGCTCCAGCCAGACCAGGAATCCCACCCCTCCGACCGATTTCATGCGCGGCGTATCCGAGCGCGTGCCCGGGGTGAAAGACAACCCGAACTGCGACTACAGTGCCATGAGCGGCACGTCTGCGGCCACACCCACCATCAGCGGCGTGGTGGCGCTGATGCTGAGCGCCAACCCGGAGTTGAGCTGGCGCGACGTGCGCGACATCCTGCGGCAATCGGCGCGCCCGATTGACCAGGGCTATGAAAAGCGCACCCGAAACGATCGGTCGACGCAACTGCAGCAACCCTACGGCGCCCTATTCGACCTGCGCAGCAACAGCTTCGTGGCCCAAGCCGGTGACAAGAGCCACATCAGCGCCGGCGCCACCCAGGTGCCGGTGGAACTGGGCTGGACGCGCAACGCCGCCGGCGCGCTGCATTCCAACTGGTACGGCTTCGGCGTGCCCGACGCCGCCCGGGCGGTCGAATTGGCCCAGCTCTACAAGAAGGAGCCGACGCGCAGCAAGCCCGCGCAGCAAACCATCCCGCCGTTTGCCATGGTGGCCGAACGGAGGGGCTTCGACTACCAGAAGGTCAGCCTGCTGGGCGAGTTCGAGGGCGCGGACCAGATCGTCGACCAGTTCCAGCTGCGCATCAGCGCCAAGCAAGTCTGCCTGGGCTCGCTCGGCCTCGCGGTGGAGTCGCCCGCGGGCACCAAGTCGCTGCTGAAGATGCCGCTGGATCACTTCGTGCGGCCAGACGAGTCGCGGTCGAACTTCGATGGCTACGGCGCCGGCAGCTACGCCTTCTATGGCGAGAACGCCAAGGGGAAGTGGAAGATCTACGCCCTGGCATCCAACCCGCGACTCGACCCCGAAGTCTGGGGACACTCCACTACTTGCGAGGCCGCGCCTGCCGACGGCCTGCGGGCCGAAGATGCCATTCTGCAGCTGGAGGCCCGCATCATCGCGCAATGAGGAGACCCGCCATGAACGCCTACCACCATTCCCCCGCACCAGGGAAAAATCCATGCCAACAAGGCGCCATTCGGCCGCAGCACGGCCAGCCAGCGGCGGCTCCACGGTCTTGCACTGAACCCATGAATACCTGAACTCGGGGATGGTGCCCACCGGCGAACGCAGTTAGCCTCGCACTACAAGCGCTGACACCGAAAGGCCACATGCAACCCCTCCGACCGTCACTGATCGCGCTGGCCGCCGCCGCGCTGCTGACCGCCTGCGGCGGCGGCGACGACACGCCGCCCGTGGCCACCTGCCCCGAAACCGGGCCCTACGCCTGCAAGACGGGCGAGACCGAGCCGCTGTACACCTTCCAGTGGGCGCTGAACTACCTGGGCAGCTTCTTCCAGACCCATGCCGACGCCGGCGCCTACGGCGGCGGCATCGACCTGAACGTCGAGGCCGTGCACCGCCAGGGCATCAAGGGCCAGGGCGTGAGGGTGCTGGTGATCGACTCGGGCGTGGACCTGGAGCACGAGGACTTGGCGCCCAACGCCGACTACGGCATGTCCTGGAACTTCATTACCCAGACGGACGATCCCAGCCCGCTGCTGACCCCAGCCATAAATGCGCATGGCACCAACGTGGCCGGCATCATCGGCGCCGCACAAAACGGCAAGGGCGTGATGGGCATCGCGCCCCAAGTCAGCATCGGAGGCGTGCCGATCGTCGACACGAGCGCTGACCGCGATGAGAACGAGGAGATACAGTCATTGGAGAACCTCATCGACGCCTACGGCGGCGCCCCTTGGTCGCAGCAGGCACATGTGATGAACGCATCGTATGGGGGGGACCTCGGTGCTAGAGCGTATTCATTCGCAGGCCTACCCAGACTGATCGGCATCCGAGGCCTCAAGTCCTTGCGCGGCGACAAGGGGATCGTATTCGTCAAGTCAGCAGGTAACAGCTTCGATGAAACAATTGGAGATACTCGTGTCCCCTATTGCGGCCCCTTGTACGGCGCCTACGACTGCACCAACCCGGGCAATGATGTTGAGGCGCTGGAGCCGAACGTCATCGCCACCGCCGCCCTGAACGCCAAGGGCCAGGCCAGCAGCTACAGCAGCGCCGGCTCGGTGGTGTGGATCACCGGGATGGGAGGGGAGCATGGGCAGGGAGGCCGGTCCGGCGACGGCGGCCGCTACGGCGAGAAATCTGGCTTGAGCGATGCCGAGATCGCCAGCGGGCGCACCGGCGACGGGCCCACCATCTTCTCCACCGACATCCGCGGCTGCTCGGAGGGTTTCAGCCAGACCGACAAGCCCTCGCGGCCGACCGATTTCATGCGCGGCCTGTCCGAGCTGATACCCGGCGTGAAAGACAACCCCAGCTGCGACTACAGCTACATGAACGGCACCTCCTCGGCGGCGCCCACCATCAGCGGCGTGGTAGCGCTGATGCTGAGCGCCAACCCGGAGCTGAGCTGGCGCGACGTGCGCGACATCCTGCGGCAGTCGGCACGCGCCATTGACCAAGGGTATGAAAAGCGCACACGAAGCGATCTGATCACGCGACTTCAGCGGCCCTACAACGCCCTGTTCGACCTGCGCAGCAACGATTTCGTGGCGCAGGCCGGCGACAAGAGCCATATCACAGCGGGCGCCACCCAGGTGCCGGTCGAACTGGGCTGGACGCGCAACGCGGCCGGCGAGTTGCATTCCAACTGGTACGGCTTCGGGGTGCCCGATGCCGCCAGGGCGGTCGAGTTGGCGCAGCTCTACAAGAAGGAGCCGGCGCGCAGCAAACCCGCCCAACAGACCATCCCGCCCTTCATCGAAGTCGCCGAAGTGGAAGGTTTCGACTATCAGCAGGTCAGCCTGCTGGGCGAGTTCGAGGGTGAGGATGAGATCGTCGACCAGTTCCAACTGCGCATCAGCGCCCAGAACCTGTGCCTGGGCTCGCTCGGCCTCGCGGTGGAGTCGCCTGCGGGCACCAAGTCGCTGCTGAAGATGCCGCTGGATCACTTCTTGCGGCCAGATGTGTCGAAGTCGACGTTCTATGGCTACGGCGCCGGCAGCTATGCCTTCTATGGCGAGAACGCCCAGGGCAAGTGGAAGATCTACGCGCTGGCCTCCAACCCGCGCTTGGACGCCGAAGCCTGGGGGCAGGACAGCGCCTGCGACGCCGCGCCTGCCGATGGCCTGCGGGCCAACGACGCCCTGCTGGAAGTGGAAGCCCGCGTCATCGCGCAATGAGGAAACCCGCCATGAACACCCACAACCGAGTCACGCCGCCAGGGAGAAAATCGATGCGTCATCGTCTGTCTTGGGCCGCCCTGCTGCTGGCCTGCGCCGCCATGCTGCCGATCTCCAACACCCACGCGCAGAGCGAATTCCCCATCGGCAAGAAGCTGAGCCGCGAGCAGGCCCGCTCGCTGGGCGCACTGCAGCGCGTGCAGATCGATGGCCGCGAGTACCGCGTGCTGGCCACGCGCACCGCCGCCAATGGCACGCCGGTGACGACGCTGCTCGATGCCGAGGGCGTGGTCGGCCAGACGCAGCACGAGGTGCTGATCGCCGAGCAGCCGACCGAGCGGGTGCGCCAGCAACTGGCCGCGCTCACGGCCCAGGCGGCCACGGTGCGCTACTACGATCACATGGACACCACGCTGCTGCGCTACGCCAGCCTGGAGCAGGCGATCAGCGCGCTGGCGCAGATCCGCGCCGCACTGCCCGGCGCCGAGGTGGTGCTGCCGGTGCGCTTCAGCACGCCGCGATTGCAGTAGGACCTGGCTCCAAACCACAGATGACGAATGACCGCGCTCTGACGAGCGCATGATTTCGGCTTCGCAGTCAATGCCTGCTCCGGCGAAAGCCGGGGATGTCGTCCTGCGGACGACATGACCAATTCATGCGCCTTCAGGCGCGTCATCGATGCTGCGCAGCAGCGAGGTCATGGCGCGCCAGCGCCGTCATGCGCGGGCAGCCGCGACTACCCCAGGCGATCCAGCTGGCGCCGCAGCCGCGCCACCTCTTCCATCAGGTCGGCGGTCAGCGCGGCCAGCTGCGGGTCGGCGTCGAACATGTGCTCCAGCTCAGCGATGCGGCGCGCGCGCACCAGCGTGGTGCTGGCAAAGCGCCACTCTGCCGCGCCGCCACCGGCCAGCGGCTGCAGCACGCCGGCCTCGACGCGGGTGTGCACCCATTCGGGCGGCCTGGCGCAGGCGCGCGCCAGCTGCTGCAGGCTGAGCGCGGCGTCGTCGAGCAGTTCGACCAGATCGGCGGGAACGGGGATCGGCTTGAGGCTCATGTCGGTGCTCTCCGAATTCAGGTTCTGCGCGGATCGAAGCCGGGGTAGGCCTTGCCCAGCGCTTCCCAGACGGCCTTCTGCTCGGGCGTGACCGCGCCCGGCACGGCAATGTCGAGCTCCAGGAACAGGTCGCCCGGCGTGGCCGACGACGGAATGCCGCGCCCCTTCAGGCGCAGCCTGCGCCCGCTGCCGGAGCCGGCCGGCACCGTCACCTCCACCGTCTTGCCGTCCGGCGTCGTCACCTGCACGCCGGCACCGATGGCGGCTTCCCACGGCGTCACGCGCAGCTTCTGCGTGACGTCGCGGCCGTCGACGCGCCAGCGCGCGTCGGGGCGGAACTGCACTTCCAGGAACAGATCGCCAGCCGGCCCGCCGCCGAAGCCCGGGCTGCCCTGGCCGGCCAGTCGGATCAGCTGACCCTCCTTGACGCCCTGCGGGATCTTGACCTGCAGCGTGCGTTCCTCCGGCACCACGCGGCCGCCGTCGTCGACGCGCGCGCCGCGCAGCATGATGTGGCGCTCGGCGCCGCGGTAGGCATCGATCAGCTCCAACTCGACCCGGGCATGGTGATCCTCACCGCGCATCTGACCCTGCGCCGCGCCGCCCGCGTGTGCCCGCCCACGCGGGTCGCCGCCGGCGCGCGCGCGGCCGAACATTTGCTCGAAGAACTCGCTGAAGTCCTGGCCATCGCCGCCGAAGTGGGCGCGAAAGCCCTCCGGCCCGCCCTCGGAGAATTCGTAGCCGGTGTTCCAGCCCGGCGGCGGCCGCACGTCGTCGCCCGAGCGCGCGCCGGCCGCCCAGGCCTGCGCGCCGACGGTGTCGTAGGCGGCGCGCTTCTCGGGGTCGGACAGCACGGTGTTGGCCTCGTTGACCTCGGCCATGCGCGCGGCGGCGTCGGCTTCCTTGCTGACGTCCGGGTGGTACTTGCGCGCCAGCTTGCGGTAGGCCTTCTTGATGTCGTCCTGGGTGGCGTTCTTGCCAACGCCGAGGATCTGGTAGTAGTCCTTGAATTCCATGGGGCGATGCTGCTGCTGGCTTGCCTGCTCAAGTGGGGTCGCCAGGCGGGCTTTGCAACTTTAGCCCAGCCCGGGCGGGCGCGGCGCGTCGGACACCGGCTCAGGCCCTGCGCGTGCCGCGTCGGTTGACCAGCAGGATGCCCACGGCCACCAGGGCCAGCGCGGCCAGCAGGCTGGGCGTGACCGACTCGTGCAGCCACAGCGCGCCGAAGATCAGCGCAAAGATCGGCGTCAGGAACACCGCGGCCGAGATCTTGGTCGCCGGGTAATGCGCCAGCAGCCACATCCACAGCAGGATGCTGGCGAAGGCACCGATCGCGGCCTGGAACAGGATCGATGCGAACGCGAACCCGCTCCAGCTCCAGTTCCAGCGCTCGCCAAGCCCCAGCGACAGCAGCGGCAGCACCGCGGCGCTGACGGCCATCTGGTAGAACAGCATCTTCTCGGGCGCGATGCGCACCAGCTTGCTGGCGCGGATGGTCACCGTGGTCAGCCCCCACAGCGCGCCGGCCACCAGGCCCAGCAGGTCGCCGCGCCAGGTCAGGCCGGCGCCGCCGGTGCCGAAGCCCTCGCGCAGCGCGAATGCGACCCCGACGAAGGCACACAGCAGTCCCAGCCACTGCAGCGGCCCCAGGCGCTCGGCCGGCACCAGCAGCGTCAGCACCAGTGCGACCCAGAACGGTGAGGTGTAGAGAAACACCGTCAGCCGCGCCGCCGTGGTGTACTGCAGGCCGGCGTACATGGCGGCGAACTCGATGGCGAACAAGGTACCGGCCAGCAGTCCCGGCCACAGCGTGCCGTCGCGATCGAACAGCGCCACGCCACGCCAGCGGCACCACAGCCACAGGATCAGGGTGGCGCCGATGAAGCGCACCGCCGCCTGGAACACCGGCGCCAGCTCCGGCAGCGTGGCCTTGACCAGCACCTGCTGGAAGCCCCACAGCAGGCAGCAGGCCAGCAGGATGACGGCGGCGCGGCCGTCGAGGTGGTCCTTGCGGTCACTCACGACATGAACGCGCGCTCACGCCGCGATGTCGCCGGCCGGCGCCGGCCGCCCCGGATGGCGCTCACAGCGGGTGCTCGGTGTAGAAGCGGCCGCCGTGGAACAGCAGCGGCGCGGCGCCGGCCCGGTGCTCGCAGTGCTCGACCTGGCCGATGAAGATGATGTGGTCGCCCTCTTCGTGACGCGCCTTGTTGAGGCATTCGAAATGCGCCACCGCGCCCTCGACCAGCGGCACCCCGCTGGCGCCGGCGCGCCAGGGCACCCCCGCCCAGCGGTCGCCCACCGGCGCGGCAAAGCGCAGCGCCAGCTCGCGCTGCTCGGCCCCCAATACGTTGACGGCGTAGTGCGTCGCCGCCAGGAAGAAGGGCGCCGACATCGAGCGCTGGCCCAGGCTCCACAGCACCAGCGGCGGCTCCAGCGACACCGAGTTGAAGGAATTCACGGTCAGCCCGACCAGTTCGCCCGCCGGCGTGCGCGTGGTGACGATCGCCACCCCGGTCGCGAACATGCCCAGCGCGGCGCGGAATTCCAGCGCGGAGAAGGCGGGTGCGGAGGCCGGGGTGGGAGCAAGCATGCGGATCGGGAAGGCAGACGGACATGATAGCGATTGGCGCCCGGACGCGACGCCAGCCGGCGCCGCTGGCACGACAGGCGCCTGCGCTTACCATGCGGCGATGCCGCTGCTGCCGACCTTCACCACGCTGGGCCATGGTCCGCCGGTGCTGTTGCTGCATGGTTCGGGCGGCGGCCACCGCGCGTTCGCACCGCAGGTCGAGACGCTGGCCAGCCTGGGCTTTCGGGCCGTGGCCTGGGACATGCCGGGCTACGGCCACAGCCCGCCGATCGAGCCCTACGGCCTGATGGGGCTCGCAGCCAGCTGTGCGGCGCTGATCGAGGCGCTGGCGCCGCTGACCGGCGGCGCGCCAGTGGCGCTGGTCGGCCAGGGCCTGGGCGGCCTGCTGGCGCAGGAACTGGCCCTGCGCCGGCCCGAACTGGTGCGCCAGCTGGTGCTGGTGGCGACCGCCGCACAGGTGCAGGGCGACGACGCCTACGATCGCCACATCGCGCAGCAGCTGGCCTGGCTCGAGGCGGGCGAGGACATGGCGCGGATCGCCGAGCTGCTGCTGGCGCGCCTGCTCAGCCCGCTGGCGCTGCCGGCGGGGGTGCAGCTGGCGCACTGGTGCCAGTCGCAGGTGCCGGCACCGACCTGGCGCCGCGCGCTGGCGGCGATGCGCGGCTTCGACCGTCGCGCGGCGCTGGCCGGGATCCACGTGCCGACGCTGCTGGTGGCCGGCGAGCACGATCCGGTGACGCCGCCCGAGACCTTGCGCGCGATGGCCGAGCGCATCGTCGGCAGCCGCCTGGTCACGCTGCGCGGCGCCGGCCACCTGCCGCAACTGGAGCAGCCCGACGAGTTCGATGCCGTGCTGGTCGAGTTCCTGCGCCAGCCGCCGCCGGCGCTGCATTGATCGATGACCGGCGCTGACGCGCCATGACCTCGCTGCGGCGCAGCATCGATGACGCGCCGGACGGCGCATGAATTAATCATGTCGTCCGCAGGACGACGTCCCCGGCTTTCTCCGGGGCAAGCATTAAAGGCGAAGCCGAAGTCATGCGCCCGTCAGAGCGCGGTCATTTGTCATCGCAGCGGCGTGCCGAACTCCAGCGCCCGCCGAGCGTGCGTCAGCGCACCAGCAGCACCGGCACGTCGCAGTTGGCCAGCACCTTGGTGGCGACCGAGCCCATCACCAGGCTGCCGAGCGCGCCGTGGCCGCGCGAGCCCATGATGACCAGGTCGAACTTGCCGCTCTCGGCGGCCTTGGCGATGACTTCACCGGCGTTGCCGACCTTGGACAGGCTCTTGACCTTGAGCTCGTGGCGGCCGAGGTACTTGACCACCGGGTCGAGCACCTTGGCGGCCTCTTCGGCGTAGTAGGCATCCACCACGTCCTTGCCGACGGCGGCGCGCGCCCGCGGCGGCAGGATGCCTTGCACGGTGAGCGCGGTGAATTCGTGTTCGCCGGAGAACATGTCCATGTGGGTGGTCAGGTAGGCCAGCATCTTCTTGGTGTAGGCGCTGCCGTCGACGGCCAGAAGAATCTTCATCGGTGCTCCTCTACGGTTTCAGTGGGCGAAGCTTGTGCCATGAAGTCTAAGGCCTGGCGCGGCGCGCCTCGATCAAGGCATCGGCAGCGCGATGCTCAGCGCGGGCTGGAACGCCAGTTGCTCGCCCTTGTCGGCGTGACCGAGCGGGTTGGCCAGCACGCGGCAAGGCCCGGCCGGGTAATCCAGGGCGCAGTGCAGGTGCCCGTGCAGCCACAGGTCGGCCAGCGGCAGCAGTTCATCCAGCGCATTGCAGAAACCCGCCGTGCCGGGCGTCAGGCCATAGCGCGGATCGGCGCTGCGCAGGCTGGGCGCGAAGTGCGTGATGACCACGGTCGGCCCGTCGAAGGGCACGGCCAGCGCGGCGCGCAGCCAGCGCTGGCACTGCCGTCCCAGCGCCCGCACCTGCGGGGCCAGCATCGGCGCGCCATGGCGCCGCGTGGCGGCGATGCGCAGGTAGTGGTTGGCGGCGCGAAACGCCTTCGCGCGCGCCGCCAGCCGGTCGGCCGGCGTCACGTCGGCGCCCTGCGGCAGCAAGGCATCGAAATCGCTCCACAGGGTGGTGCCGATGAAGCGCACGCCGCGCAGCACCCGCGTCTCGCGCTCCAGCCAGATCAGGCCCAGGCGCTCGCAGGTGGCGCGCAGGCGCGCGTGCGCGGCATCGAAGTCAAGCGCGTCGTATTCGTGGTTGCCGGGCACGTAGATCACCGGCACCGGCCAGTCGGCAAAGCGGCCCAGACCGAAATCCTCGTCGCCCAGCGCAGGCAGGCCCGAGCCGGGCTGGTACGAGCCGATGTCGCCCGCCAGCACCAGCACGTCGGCGTCCGGCGCCCGCTGCGGCACGAAGCCGAGGTTCTCTTCCAGGTGCAGGTCGGACAGAAGCTGAATGTTCATCGTGCGGGTGGACGGCGCCAGGGCGCCAGTGTGTCATGCCACGCCGCCCACGCCGCGGTCAGGATCAGGCGCGCGGGCAATCCGGGCAGGCCACGCATCGGCGTGCGGTGGCTGAAACCGGCCGCAGTTACGCTTTTTTCCATCTTGGCGGCCGATTTGCCCAGGATGACAGTTAGGATGGTCGGTTGTCACCTACGAGCACACAAAAGGAGCAGCAGACATGGCACTTCAAGGACCGTTTTTCGGCAAGCGCGACGAACCCACCTCTCCCCGCAGCCCGGTCGGCTCGTCGCTCGGCAGTGCCGGCGCGAGTACGCTGAGCTCCGCCGGCGCCGCCGCCAGCAGCCTGTCGGGGACGGTGGCGCCCGCTGCATCGACGACACCGGCCGCCGCGGCCGCCGCCACAACCGAAAGCACCGCACGCCTGACGGTCGGGCCCAACATCAAGCTCAAGGGCGTCGAGATCACCGACTGCGACACGGTGGTGGTGGAGGGTACGGTGGAAGCCACCATGCATTCGCGCGTGATCGAGATCGCCGAATCGGGCATCTTCAAGGGTGACGCCGAGATCGACATCGCCGAGGTGCGCGGCCAGTTCGACGGCAACCTGACGGCGCGCCAGAAGCTGGTGATCTTCGCCACCGGCAAGGTGACCGGCAAGATCCGCTATGGCAAGATCGTGGTCGAGGAAGGAGGCGAGCTCTCCGGTGAGATCACATCCAACACGTCGCCAGCCAGCGCCGCATCCGGCACGAGCGCCGCGCCAGCCGGTGCCAAGAGCGCCAAGGGCGAACAACTCGCCGTCGCCTGAAGTCCGCTGCGGCTGCGCGCCCCTGCAGGTGCTGCGCAGGGGGTTTTCCAGGGCCGTTTCGACGGCCCTTGTGCTGTGCGCCGCGCTGCTGAGCACCGGCTGCGCCAGCGACGCGCCACGCACCCGCGGCGAGGTGCATGGCGCCGATTTCTGGCCGTCCGAGCTGCTGCAGAGCGAGGGCAACCGCATGACCCACGCGGCCATGCAGGCCAACCTGCGCAGCCTGCTGCTGCTGGCCGACAAGCTGTACCGCCGCAATCCGGCCGAATGGCGCAAGACCGCCGCCTCGCGCGCAGCGGCGCTGTCGCTGCTGGAGCAGGTGATGCCGAGCGGCCGCGCCTGGGCGCCGCTTGGCGGGCAGCGCGACGTGGCAGCGCTGTCGCTGGCGCTCTCGCCCGAATTCGAGGGCGACCGCGTGGCGGCCTTCGTGCTGGCCTGCTTCGACACCATCGTCACCGCCCACGGTGGCAAGCACGAGTTCTACTATCTGGACGGCGTCGACCCGCAGCACGTCTACAACGCCGCGCGCAACATGGAAATCGCGCTGTGGATCCTCAACACGCGGCGCGACGCCAGGGGCCAGCCGCTGCTGCTGGCCAACGAAATTGCCGGCGAGACACGCAACCTGAGCTTCGAGCGCGAATTCGGCAAGATCATCGGCCGCCTCGACCTGCTGGCCAGCTACATGACCGAGCGTTACCGGCGCGCCGTGATCGGCTACGTGCAAGGCCTGGTGGCGGCGCCGCTGCTGGTGTTTTTGCCGGTGAGGTGAATCCCCCCTGAGCCGCTGACGCGGCTTCCCCCCGGAGGGGGACGACGCTGGCGGCCGGGGAAACCCCGGCCGCGGCGTCCGCGCATGGCCTGCTCCGCGGCCATCGGGGGCGCCTGCTGCGCGGCGCATTTTTGTGGGAGCGGGCTTGCCCGCAATGCGGCGCGAGCGCGCCTTGTGGCATGCTGCCGCCGCAGCAGAGAAGCGCCATGAGCGAGCCCACCTTCGACACCATCATCGTCGGCGCCGGCACCGCCGGCTGCCTGCTGGCCAACCGCCTGTCGCGCGATCCGGCCAGGCGCGTGCTGCTGCTCGAGGCCGGCGGCAGGGACG
Organism: uncultured Ottowia sp.; assembly: GCA_964534975.1. GTDB lineage: Bacteria > Pseudomonadota > Gammaproteobacteria > Burkholderiales > Burkholderiaceae_C > Ottowia. The sequence continues at coordinate 62,770 of CAZHSD010000018.1, forward strand.
ACTACCACTGGGTGCACATTCCCGTCGGCTACCTGTACTGCATCGGCAACCCGCGCACCGACTGGCTCTACCAGACCGAACCCGCCGCCGGCCTCAACGGGCGCACGCTGCGCTACCCGCGCGGCAAGCTGCTGGGCGGCTGCAGCAGCATCAACGGCATGATCTACATGCGCGGCCAGTCGCGCGACTACGATCAGTGGGCGGCGCTGACCGGCGAGGACGAATGGCGCTGGGACAACTGCCTGCCCGACTTCAGGGCGCATGAGGATCACTACAAGCTCGATCTCCACGCGCCCGGCCGGGGTTCGAGCACTGCCCAGGCCTTTGCCGCCCTGCACGGCAATTTCAGCACCGGCTCCAGCGGCGAGTGGCGGGTGGAAAAGCAGCGCCTGCGCTGGGACGTGCTGGACGCCTTCGCCGCCGCCGCGCAGCAGGCCGGCATCCCCGCCACCGACGACTTCAACCGCGGCAGCAACGAGGGCGTCGGCTATTTCGAGGTCAATCAGCGCGGTGGCTGGCGCTGGAACACCGCCAAGGCCTTCCTGCGCCCGGCGCAGCGGCGCCCCAACCTGACGGTGTGGACCGGCGCGCAGGTCAAGCGCTTGCTGCTGCAGCGGGGCGACGCCGGCCTGCGCTGCACCGGTGTCGAACTGGTGCGCGGCGGCCAGGTGGTGACGGTGCGCGCCGCGCGCGAGGTGGTGCTGAGCGCCGGCAGCATCGGCTCGCCGCAGATTCTGCAGCTGTCGGGGATCGGCCCCGCCGAGCTGCTGCGCCGGCACGGCATCGAGGTACTGGCCGAGCTGCCCGGCGTCGGCGCCAACCTGCACGACCATCTGCAGATCCGCAGCGTCTACCGGATCAGCGGCGGCAGGACGCTCAACCAGCTGGCCAGCACGCTGTGGGGCAAGGGCTGGATCGGGCTCGACTACCTGCTGCGCCGGCGCGGCCCGATGAGCATGGCGCCCAGCCAGCTCGGCGCCTTCACGCGCTCGTCGCCGCGGTTCGAGTGGCCCAACATCGAGTACCACGTGCAGCCGCTCAGCCTGGACGCCTTCGGCGAGCCGCTGCACCCGTTCCCCGCCATCACGGCCAGCGTGTGCAACCTGAACCCGACCAGCCGCGGCACGGTCCATATCAAGAGCCCGAGCTTCGAGGACGCACCCGCCATCGCGCCCAACTACCTGGCCACCGAAGACGACCGCCAGGTCGCCGCCGACAGCCTGCGCCTCACACGCCGCATCATGGCGCAGCCGGCCATGGCGCGCTTCGCGCCCGAGGAGTTCAAGCCCGGCGTGCAGTACCAGACCGATGAAGAACTGGCGCGCCTGGCCGGCGACATTGCGTCAACCATCTTTCATCCGGTCGGCACCACCAGGATGGGCCGCGACGACGACCCGCTGGCCGTGCTGAGCCCGCGCCTGCAGGTGCGCGACGGCCGCGCCGGACTGATCGCCGGCCTGCGCGTGGCCGATGCCGGCGCCATGCCCACCATCACCAGCGGCAACACCAACAGCCCGACGCTGATGATGGCGGAGAAGGCGGCGCGCTGGATCACCGGGCCGGCACGCTGAGCTTTCAGCTTCTCTTTTAGTGGCTGCACAAGCGATCCGGACCGCCCCTGAAGCGCCAACGCCCCTGGGACGCCGTCACGCATCCGCTTGCATGCCGATCAGGATCTGCTCACGCTTGAGATCGCACCCCAGCGCACCCATGTGAGAGTTTTCCAACCGCCCGAGCCTCCACACGCATGAACAAGCTCACCGGCTTCCTCGACCACCTGCTCAAGTCCGCCGGCGCCACCGTCGGCGGCGCCAACCAGAACAAGCGCGGCAGCGGCATCGGCGGCGCGGTCAACAGCGACTTCGGGCGCGGCACGCTGACCGGCGGTGCGCTCGGCCTGCTGCTGGGCAAGAACAAGAAGACGCGCAAGCTGGCCAGCTACGGCGGCCTGGCGGCGCTGGGCATGATGGTCTACAACACCTACACCGAATACCAGCGCCAGCAGGCCGGCACGGCGGGCCTGCCGCCCGCGCAGCAACCCGCCCTGCCCACGCCGCAGACGGTGGACCGGCTGCCTGCCGCGCAGACGAACGCGCACAGCGGCGCCATCCTGCAGGCCATCGTCGCCGCCGCCAAGGCCGATGGCCACATCGACGCCCGCGAGCGCGAGATCATCGAAGGCGAGTACGCCCGTCAGGGCCTGCCCACCGAGGTGCAGCAGTGGCTGCGCACCGAGCTGGCAAAGCCGCTCGACCCGGCCGAAGTGGCCCGCGCCGCCACCACGCCCGAGCTGGCCGCCGAGATGTACCTGGCCAGCCTGCTGCTGGCCGACGAGCAGAGCTTCATGGAGCGTACCTACCTGGACGAGCTGGCCCGGCAGCTGAAGCTGGAACCGGCGCTGCAGCAGCGCCTGCAGAACCAGCTGGTGGCAGCCGGCGCGGCCGGTTGACGGGGTCGCAAGCGGTGCGGGGCATGACAGCGCACCCGGCCAGCTGTTGTTCGAGTCGCCGTCTGCGCTCGTTCCATGGGCGCTAGGACCAGGAGTGGCTCGAAAACCCTTCACCCCCGGCCGCCGCACCTGGGCGCGGCGCGTGCAACGCGCGCTGACCTGGGCCGTGCTCGGCATCGCCGCATGGTGGATCGCACCCTGGCTGTGGCAGCAGCCCTTCATGGACCGCCCGCGCATGCTGTGGCAGATCACCCGCATGGACCCGCCCACCACGCTGCCGGTGCCGGTCGATGGCGTGGCCGCGCGCCGCATTGCCGACACCTGGCATGGCCCGCGCGATGGCGGCGCACGCCGGCACGAGGGCGTCGACATCTTCGCTGCGCGCGGCACCCCGGTGCGCAGCAGCACGGTGGGCATCGTGCAGTCGGTGCACGAAGGTGGGCTGGGCGGCAAGCAGGTCTGGGTGCTCGGCCCGGCGCATGAACGGCATTACTACGCCCATCTGGACGACTGGGCGCCCGAGCTGCGGACCGGCGACGTGGTACGGCCCGGCACGCTGCTCGGCTTCGTCGGCAACACCGGCAATGCGCAAGGAACGCTGCCGCACCTGCATTACGGCATCTACGGCGCCGATGGCGCACTGAACCCGCATCCGCTGCTGCGCTAAGCTCGCGGGCGAACCTCGTCTCGCACCGTCTGGAACCCCGTCATGAAAAGCCTCGCCGCCATCCTGTTCGCTCTTGGCCTGCTCGGCACCGCCGCCATGGCACAGGCCAAAGAGGCGCCCTTCAAACCGCTCACGCTGAAGCAAAGCACGCTGCGCTACGACTGCGCCAAGGGGCCGGCGCGCACGCTGGAGGTGACGCGCATCGTCGCCGGCGCACGCGGCAGCGACGCACCGGAGTTCGTGGTGGTCAGCCTGCAAGGACGCCGCTACGGCCTGGCCCAGGCCATTTCAGGCAGCGGCGTGCGCTACGTCGGCCTGCTGGGCGTCGACCCCGGCCACGGCATGGAGTGGTGGGAAAAGGGCGACGAGGGCACGCTGAGCCGCTTCGACGCCAACGGCAACCCGGCCGACACCACGGTGCTGATGGCCGACTGCCGCCTGCGCCGGCGCTGAGAGGAACTCAGAAGAAGGCCGCAAGACACAACCGAGGCCGAGCGCAGCGATGGCCCCCGATTCGAAGTTCAACTCCCCTCTGGCCGTGCCGAGAAGCGCGGGGCGTGGGGCGGGCGCGGCAGCGCAGCATGGCCGTGCTTCGTGCTCTGGCTCGCTGCGGCTGTCTGAGCGGAGCGGCGCAGCCGCACAGTGAGTTCCGCGGCGCCGCCCCACACCTGAGCATCGCAGCTTGCCCCGGAGCGAAGCGCAGGGGGCACGGCCAGCGGGCCGCCTGCTTTTGCCTACTTTGGGTGTTTGCGTAACGTCGCTTCGCGAAGTGAGCAAGCCCCGAGCGCAAAGCGCTCCTTTGGCGAACAAAGAAAACCCGCTTTGCGGGTTTCGTCAAAAGCAGATCGCCCGCCGCGGCGAGTCCCGGCCAGCGGCGCCTCCAACCCCATAAACCTCAGGGCTTGACCGCGATCTTCAGCACCCCGTCGCGCTGGTTGGCAAACAGGTCGTAGGCCTCCACGATGTCATCCAGCTTGCGCTGGTGCGTCACCAGCAAGCCCAGGTCCAGCCGCTCGGATTCGATCACGTTCATCAGGCGGCGCATGCGCTCCTTGCCGCCGGGGCACAGGGCCGTATTGATGCGGTGGTCGCCCAGACCGGCGCCGAAGGGCCCCAGCGGAATCTTCAGGTCGCTCGAATACACGCCCAGGCTGGACAGCGTGCCGCCCGGCTTGATGCAGCGCATGGCCTGCTCGAAGGTGGATTGCAGGCCCAGCGCCTCGATCGCGCTGTCGGCGCCCTTGCCGCCGGTCAGCCTCAGCACCTCCTCCACCACGTCCACCTTGGTGAAGTTCAGCGTCACATCGGCACCCAGCTTCTTGCTGATCTCCAGCCGGTGGTCGTTGCCATCGACGGCGACGATGGTGGTGGCGCCGCGCAGCCGCGCACCGGCAGTGGCGCACAGGCCGATCGGGCCCTGCGCGAACACCACCACGGTGTCGCCGATCTTGATGTTGGCGTTCTCGGCGCCGGCAAAGCCGGTCGACATGATGTCCGGGCACATCAGCACCTGCTCGTCGGTCAGGCCGTCCGGCACCGGCGCCAGGTTGCCCTCGGCGTCCGGCACCAGCACGTATTCGGCCTGCGTGCCGTCGATCAGGTTGCCGAAGCGCCAGCCGGCGGTGAGCTTGTAGCCGTGGCAGCCGCAGCGTCCGCTGGCCACCAGGTAGCTGCCGTCCTGCGACGGCGCGCCATCCTGCGCCGCGTAACTGTTGAAGTTGGGGCAGATGGCGCCGGCGATCACGCGCTGGCCTTCCTGGTAGCCCTGCACGGCGCTGCCCAGCTTGGCGATCACGCCCACCGGCTCGTGGCCCACGGTCAGACCCTTCTCGACCGGGTACTCGCCCTTCAGGATGTGCACGTCGGTGCCGCAGATCGTCGTCGTGGTGATCTTGATCAGCGCGTCGTTGGGGCCGACGTCGGGAATCGGCTTGTCGGCCAGCTCGATCCGACCGGGTTCGACGAAGACGGCGGCTTTCATCATCTGGGCCATGGGATGTCCTCCTTGGGCGAGTCAACAAAAACAGAGACCGACACCCTAGCACGGGCGCATGACAGCTCCGTCGCACTCGGATAAGCAGCAGCCGCTAGGATGTCTGTTTCCCGTCACGAACCCCAAATCCGCAGGATCCGCCGCATGAGCACCGCCACCGCGCCCGCCCCCACGCCCACCGCCTACCCCGACACCCAGTTGCACATCGACGGCCAGTGGGTCGATGCCGCCGACGGCAAGACCATGGCCGTGTTCAACCCCGCCACCGGCGCCGAGATCGGCCGCCTGGCGCACGCCGGCACGGCCGACCTCGACCGCGCGCTGGCCGCCGCGCAAAAAGGCTTCGAGACCTGGCGCCAGGTGCCCGCGCACGAGCGACAGGCGCTGATGCGCAAGGCGGCGCAGATCTTCCGCGAGCGCGCCGACGAGACCGCCCGCCACCTCACCATGGAGCAGGGCAAGCCTTTGCCTGAGGCCAAGGGCGAGGTGCTGGCCGCCGCCGACGTGATCGACTGGATGGCCGACGAGGGGCGCCGCGTGTACGGTCGCATCGTGCCGCCGCGCGACCTGCGCGGCACGGCGCAGGTCACCAAACACCCGGTGGGCCCGGTGGCCGCCTTCACGCCGTGGAACTTCCCGGTCAACCAGGTGGTGCGCAAGCTGTCGGCGGCGCTGGCCACCGGCAACTCGATCATCGTCAAGGCGCCGGAGGAAACCCCCGCCTCGCCCGCCGCGCTGATCCGCGCCTTCGTCGATGCCGGCGTGCCGGCCGGGGTGGTGCAGCTGGTCTACGGCGTGCCGGCGCAGATTTCGGAGTACCTGATCCCGCACCCGGTGATCCGCAAGATCACCTTTACCGGCTCCACGCCGGTCGGCAAGCAGTTGGCGGCGCTGGCCGGCCAGCACATGAAGCGCGCCACCATGGAACTGGGCGGCCACGCGCCGGTGATCGTGTGTGAGGACGCCGACATCGACCTCGCCATCAAGACCGCCGGCGGCGCCAAGTTCCGCAACGCCGGGCAGGTATGTATCTCACCGACGCGCTTTCTGGTCGCCAAGCCGATCATCGAGGAATTCACGCGCAAGTTCACCGCCCAGGCAGAGAAATTCACCGTCGGCGACGGCCTGGCCGAGGGCACGCGCATGGGCCCGCTGGCCAACGAGCGCCGCGTCACCGCCATGCAGGCACTGACCGACGACGCCCTCAAGCGCGGCGGCACCGTGGCCACCGGCGGCCGGAAGATCGGCGAGGCCGGCAACTTCTGGGCCCCCACCATCCTGGCCGAGGTGCCGCTGGAAGCCGACGTGTTCCATCAGGAACCCTTCGGCCCGCTGGCCGTGGTGCACGGCTTCGACACGCTGGAGCAGGCGCTGGCCGAGGCCAACCGCCTGCCCTACGGCCTGGCCGGCTACGCCTACACCCAGTCGCTGAAGAACGCACACCAGATCGCCCAGCAGCTGGAAGTCGGCCTGCTGTGGATCAACCAGCCTGCCGCCGCCTGGCCTGAGCTGCCGTTTGGCGGCGTCAAGGATTCGGGCTACGGCTCGGAGGGCGGGCCGGAGGCGCTGGAGGCGTATCTGACGACCAAGTCGGTATCGACGTTCTGCGGGTGAACGAGCCATTGATTCGATAGCTGCTTGCGCCGTCCCGCTTGAGCTAAGGGGATTATTTGTTGTCTATTTCAGATTGTTAGCCGCACGTCCCCACGTTTGTCGGATGATCCTCTTCTGTGGCTTCCTCGCGCGGCACTGCCTATCGGGCGCGCTAGTGATGCTGATGAAATACAGATTAACTATTGCAGGGTGGATATAATGGATAAACCAAGTTAGCCACCGCGGACAGGTAATTACTCATGGCGAAGCAACTTTCACCTGCAGCGGCCATCGCTCTCAAGGAGGCGCTTTGCTCTGTCTACTGGTACAAGTCCGATCTACGTGGTTTCCTGCAACTATGCCTCTCCAATCCCGGAATACTAACTAGCTTCAATTGGGAGAACTACAAGCGTCAGATCGCCTCTGACGTGGTCGATTTTCTTGTCGCGAATCCAGGCAAACACTTGGGTGATCTGACGAAGATTTGCTACGAACTCTGCAAGCTCAAGGACTTCTCGCACCTAAAGCCACTTGACGACGGTCCTCAGAAAGTGGAGCGGGCCAGAAACGCAGTCAGTCAGCTTAAGCAATTGGTTGAACCTCACCAAGACTTCAAGGCAGAGCAAGACGAAATAAAACGTAGGCAAGAACAAGCTGCAAAAAAGCTCCGAGAGAATTCTGCAGTTCGTCAGAAGCTGGAATCTATTCGCAGCCGCTATATGGCACTGGTTAGCTCTGACAACCCGCAGACACGTGGCTTCGAACTCGAGCGAGTGATGTACGAGTTGTTCGAGCTTTTCGACCTTGACCCAAAAGCGTCCTTTAAGAACCTCGGGGAACAGCTGGATGGTGCTTTCTCGTTGGAGGGAACCGAGTATTTGTTCGAGGCAAAGTGGCACAAGGAACTGGTAAACAAGGCTGACCTCGCGGTGTTTTCCGAGAAGGTCAGAAGCAAGCTTGAAAACACTCTTGGCGTCTTCTTGTCCATCAACGGCTACTCACCCGACGGCGTCGCCGCACATCAAGCAGGAGGGGCTTCGATTCTGTTGATGGACGGCGGAGATCTCATGGCCGTTCTTGAGGAGCGCATTGACTTCACAAGTCTGCTGCTAAGGAAGAAGAGGTACGCTGCACAAACCGGCAACATCTACCTGAGCTACTACCAGATGGTCGCTGCAGGTGGTGGTTAAGCCTTCCTTCAAGCGGATGCCTGACGTGGCTGCTTAAGTCAAACGTTATGCATCACCGCGTGACATCACCCGAAACACTATTGAATCAATAGCAGCTAGCGCAATTGACGCCTGCGCTGGCGATGAATTTGGCTTGGAGACATGACACAGCCGGGCCGCACCACCGCGTCGCTGCCACAAAAGCCCCGACAATCGAGCGTTTCGATTTCTACAAGCTACAGGGCGGACCCGCCCCACCGTCGCCATGTCCCACACCATCCTGCAATCGCTTCCCGTCGGCCAGAAGGTCGGCATCGCCTTCTCAGGCGGCCTTGATACCTCCGCCGCGCTGCTGTGGATGCGCCAGAAGGGCGCCATCCCCTACGCCTACACCGCCAACCTGGGTCAGCCGGACGAGGACGACTACGACGCCATCCCGCGCAAGGCGATGGAATACGGTGCCGAGGCCGCGCGCCTGGTCGATTGCCGCACGCAACTGGCCAACGAGGGCATCGCCGCGCTGCAGTGCGGCGCCTTCCACATCCAGACCGCCGGCGCCACCTACTTCAACACCACGCCGCTCGGCCGGGCCGTCACCGGCACCATGCTGGTGAACGCGATGAAGGAAGATGACGTCAACATCTGGGGCGATGGCAGCACGTTCAAGGGCAATGACATCGAACGCTTCTACCGCTACGGCCTGCTGACCAACCCGGCGCTGAAGATCTACAAGCCCTGGCTCGACCAGCAGTTCATCGACGAGCTGGGCGGCCGCAAGGAAATGTCGGAATTCATGCAGAAAGCCGGCTTTGACTACAAGATGTCGACAGAAAAGGCCTATTCGACCGATTCCAACATGCTGGGCGCGACCCACGAGGCCAAGGATCTGGAGGAACTGGACAGCGGCATCCGCATCGTCAACCCGATCATGGGCGTGGCGTTCTGGAAGCCCGAGGTGGATGTGAAGGCCGAGGAAGTGCGCGTGCGCTTCGAGGAAGGCCGCCCGGTGGCGCTGAACGGCAAGGAGATTGCCGACCCGGTGGAACTGTTCCTGGAAGCCAACGCCATCGGCGGCCGCCACGGCCTGGGCATGTGCGACCAGATCGAAAACCGCATCATCGAGGCCAAGAGCCGCGGCATCTACGAGGCGCCCGGCATGGCGC